>NZ_BSBI01000003.1:0-688711 GCF_034961445.1 Streptomyces yaizuensis | reverse complement strand
GTCGAACGACGACGGACCCAGCCCTCCAGCACCACCCTCTGGGCATCGGTCAACGACAACGGCGGGATCTTCGGTCCAGGACGACTCACACCCCAACCAACGACAAACCTCCGACTCAGGTCACTAGATGCAGCCGGTCGTCCTTGATACGGAATCCGCGCTGCGTGTAGTTCAGTGACGGTGCCGCCTCGCGCTTGCGCTTGATCCGGGGCATCCCGGCCCGCTGCCGCATCGGCAGCTTCGCCTTGACGTCCTTCAGGGCCTTGGCCCGGGACTTCGCGAAGTCCCGGATGATCTGCTGCTGCGGGACGCTTGCGCCTTCCCGCAGCCAGGTCATCGACCGCCGGGCCTCAGTCAACATCCTGTCGAGCTGCGCCGGGCCGCACGTCGCCCTCTCGCCGGTCGTCTTGTTGTGCTGGTGGACCTTGCGGGACATCGCCACACACTCGTTCCACACCCAGCGACAGCGTGCCCACTCATCGTTCAGCTTCGCGAGCGCGCCAGACGACACGCGCAGCCGGAAGGTGTACCGAGCATGCCCGACCACCTCCCCGGCCATCGCTGCTGTGGTCACGATCCAGAACGTAACACCCCGCACTGACAACGGAAGAGAGCGCAGGTCAGAACAGATACGGAGGGAACTCTGGCGCTTCGCGCCTCCGCGCCAAGGACCCATTCCTCCCCGACCTGAAAGCCGGGGCATCCTGGAAGCAATCAGGTGAACAGAGCAACCCTCGGATCAGCGCTGCGGGAACTGCGGCGGCCCTCCGGGCTGGAGGCCGAGGCGGTCGCCCGCAGCGCTGCCATGTCCGGATCCAAACTCTCCAAGATCGAGAACGGCAACACCGCACCCAGCGTCACCGACGTGGACTGCATCCGCAGACCGCCGGGCCAGGCCCCGCGGGCGGCGATCAGGAGGTGGCCAACCGGTACCGGGAGGCCGTGGCCGAGTTCCCCGCCTCCGGCGTACCCCCGATCCAGACGGCCCATTGGCTCATCAAGCCGCCATCCATGATCCGGGGAACCTGGGAGGAGCCCAAGGAGGCCGGCGAGTGGCTGGGGCTCCAGCTCGCGGAGTTCGCGCCTCGCTTCGCCTCCGCCGGGGACCGGGAGGCGACCAGGCTCCTTCTGCTGGCGACGGCCGCGGTCGAGCGGCTGACGTGGGGCGGCGACGTGTCCCTCGGCCACTATCTCTGCGGCACGGTCTTCCACTCCGTCGCCGTCGTGACGTGCTCGCCGAACCGGGCGGCACCCGATCTCCCCTGCCCCGCGCGGAGGAACCGGCCCTGACGGCGGAGGCTCCGGCACGCGGATCGCCGTCCCGGACTTTCCGCCGGAAAGCCGCATCCCGCCCGCCAACGCGCCGTGATAGTCAAGCGAAGATCAATAGCGTTGACGTGAGCACGCCTGCGACCTACGTTGACGATCATTCAATTCGGGACCGGACTGTGCGGGGGTCGGCGTGCGGAGGACTGTCTGTGGAGCGACGCTGTCGCTGCTCCTGCTTGGCGCCGCCGTCGGCTGCGGAGCCTCCGAGGACAACAAGCAGGGCAGCCAGCAGGACAAGAAGCCGCAAGCCGCACCGCAGACCCCGAAGGGCGTGTGGCAGGACGGCCTGAAGCCCGCGAAGAAGGCCGGCACCGTCGGGACCGTGGGGACCCCCTGCGTCCTTCCCGTCGCCTTCGACCTCGCGGCCTCCTGGAAGCCGCAGCCGGTGGGCAGCCAGGACATCATCGAGGCCCCCACGCAGGGCCCGGTCACCCTCACCTGCGAGATCGACGCCAAGCCCGCCGGGAACGTCGGCTTCCTGCGGGTGTGGAGCAGCCTGAGCGGCGATCTGCGCGCCCGGCAGGCCCTCGACTCCTTCCTCGCCGAGGAGCAGAACGTCTCCAAGCCCACCTTCCGGGAGACCAGGGCGGGCGCGCTCCCGGCCACCGAGGCCACCTACCTCACGCAGCCCCTGCCCGAGGACGAGCCGAAGCGCGAGCGCGCCCTCTCGGTCGAACTCCCCCATGGCGCGGTCGTCCTCCACCTGGGCGGAATGGACACCGCCGAGCACGACGCGATGCTCCCCGCCTACGAGCTGGCCCGGACCTCGCTGACCGCCACCGGAGCCGTTCCCTGATCCCGGCCGCCCGCGAGCGCCCGCGCGCTCCCGGCCGGTGAATCACCCGCGCCCTGCCCCACAGCCCCGCCACGGGGACGGCCCGGCGCGCTCTTTCCCCTGACCACGAGGCCGGGGCAGCACCCTGCCCGGATTCCTTGTGCCCCTCTCTTCCGGACCCCCGCCCCGGAGCCCCGCCGCGCCCCCGTGCGCCGCGCCGCTCCGCGCACCGGGAGGCCCGGAATCCCCCATGGCGCCGCGATGTCCTCGTCCCGGCGCCGTCCACCGTGCACGAAAGGTACGACAGGCATGCACGCACACAGGCCGGTCCGCGCGCGGCGGCTGGGCGGGGTGATGAGATCGGCGATCGCGGCGACGGCCGCGGCCACCGCGATCTCGCTCCTCGTCCCCGTCGCCGACGCGGCGGCGGTCCAGTCCCGGGCGACGGAGCCGCGCTCCGCCGCCGGCGGACAGGCCGCCGCGAGCCAGGCGCCCCCGGGTCTCCCGGACCTCAAGTGGGCCCCGTGGCCCGAGTGGAGCATCTGGACCAACTTCTACAACACCGGGAACAACAAGGACTGGAGCATCTGGAACGCCTGGACCCCCAGCAACGCCACCGGCGAGCAGGAGCAGGCGGACCGGTGCCGGCTGGGGACCGTGCTCCACCGGGGCGGGCCCCTGGTCAAGTCCCTGGCGCAGACGGCCCTGAAGGGAACACCGGCGGACCGCCGCGCCGCGCTGACCGAGAACACCTCCGGGAAGACCCCCGTCACCCTCGCGAACGACAAGGACTGGGCCACCGCGCCCCCGCCGCCGGGCTTCGACACGGAGCAGCAGAAGCGCTGGCTGGCCCAGATCGGCCAGTTCCAGCACCACTCCGACGCACCCGAGTTTGACACCGAGACCCGTAAGTTCCGGCGGGACGCCGGCCAGCGCACGCAGGACGCGGTCTTCGCCGATCTGGTGCCCAGGGCGGGCAAGGCGTCGATCGACCGCATCACCGCGCTCATCACCGAGCAGCAGGCCACCGACGAGTATTTCAAGGCCCTCGACACCTTCCAGAAGGACCTGGCCAAGGCCGTCGGCGGCACCCCCGGCAAGCTGACGGACATCACCCAGGGGATGTCCTCGGACGACGCACGGATGTTCCTCCAGTCCGGCGGGTTCCCCAAGGTCGCCCCCGAGCCGGGGTCCATGGAGTTCCGTACGGAGGTCGAGAGCCTGAAGGCCCGCTGGGCCAACTGCGACTTCAAGAACCCGGCCGACCCGTACCGGGTGCTGGGCCAGGCCGTCGAGACGGCGCGCGCCGAGTGGCAGGCCGAACTCGGCGGGCAGGCCACCCACCGCGACACCATCGTGGACGCCGAGGCCAAGGCGTACAACGCCATGTGGGACGCCTCCTTCGCCATGGTCGAGGCCGTCGGGCAGGCGTGGGTCGCCGAGCAGATCAACGTCTGGCAGCGCTCCCAGGGACCGACCTGGGTGCCGACCGCCGCCCAGAAGACCAAGATCCAGACCGAGATCAAGAAGACCCAGACCGCCATCCAGACGCAGGTGACCCGGGCCAAGGCGCTGGCGACCGAGGCCGCCAACCAGGCGACCCGGGCCGACACCGCGCAGACCGCCGCCGCCGCGCTGGCAGCGGCGGCGGGTGCCCCGCGTGGCCGGGGTCTCGCCTACGCGCAGCAGTCCGTGCAGGTCACCAAGGCGGCCGCCGCTGCCGCGCTGGCCGCGTCGAAGAGCACCGACACCGCGCTCCTGGCGTCCAAGGCCACCGTCGCCGACAACGGCGCGCTGTTCTCACGGGCCCGTGCCGAGGCGCACGCCCTGGAAGCCGAGTACCGCCGGGCCGCCGCCGAGGAGAACGCCCGGCAGGCCAAGGCCGCCGCCGACGCGGCCGCCGCGCAGACCGCCCTCGCCGGCAAGGAGGCCGAGAAGGCCAAGGCCGCCCGTGCCCGCGCGGAGAAGGCCGAGGCCGACGCGAAGGCCGGGGCCGCCGACGCCCGCGCCAAGCGGCTGACGGCCGAGCAGGAGAAGGCCAACGCCGCCGCCGCACGCCGGCGGGCCGAGGACGAGCGCGCCAAGGCAGCCGCCGCCGAACAGCGGGCCGCCGCCGAGCGCCAGGCGGCCGCCGACGCCCTCGGACGCGCCAACACGGCGGGAGCGGAGGCGGACACCAAGTCCGCACGGGCGCTCCAGGCCGAACGCGATGCCACGGCCGCCCGGGACCGGGCCGTCGCCGCCGAACGCGACAAGAACGCCAAGGCGTCCCGCGCGGCAGCGTACGAAGCCGCGGCGGCAGCGGCCGAAGGCACCGAGAACGCGGCGGCCGCCCGCGCCGCCGCCACCGAGGCACGACAGGCCGCCAACGACGCGGCGGGTGCCGCGAGCCGCGCCCACACCGCCGCGAACCAGGCGCAGGACGCCGCCGTCGCCGCCCGCAAGGCGGCGACCGAGGCGACCGCCGCAGCCGACCGTTCCCGTGCCGCCGCCGACGGGGCACAGGCCGCGGCGGCCCGCACCAACGCGGCCGCGAAGACCGCCCGCGCGGCGGCGGCGGACGCCATCGACGCCGCCGAGGCAGCCGCCTCGCACACCCGCGCGGCCGAGGCCTTCGCCCGCGCCGCCGCCGCCAACGCGCGCGCCGCCCAGGCCAACGCCACGGCCGCCCGCGCCGAGGCCGTGAAGGCCCGTGCCGAGTCCGCCGTGACCGCCGGTTACGCCTTCGCCGCGACCCAGGCCGCGCACGCCGCCCGCGACGCCGCGAAGCACGTGATCGCCCCGGCGAACGCCGCGATCTCCCTGGGCAGCCCCTACCAGCAGGTCGACGCCTCTGCCGGGATGGCCGTCCTCGTCGGCCAGAGCGCCAAGACCCTGGCCGAACAGCAGGCGAACGCCGCCCAGGCCAGCGCCGCGGCCGCCGCCAAGGAGGCCCAGGCCGCCAAGGACGCGGCCGCCCGCGCCGACAAGGACTCCAAGCTGGCGGCCGAGGCAGCGTCCCAGGCAGCCGCCGAGTCCGCTCGGGCGGCCGAGTCGGTGAAGCAGGCCCACGTGTTCGCGGCGGCAGCCGCCGCCGACGCGAAGGCCGCGCAGACCGCGTCCACGAACGCCGACCGGTACGACCGCGAGGCCCAGGCCGACGCCACCGCCGCCGACAAGGCCGCCACCTCGGCCGAGGGCGAAGCGGCGGCCGCCCGCAACGCCGCGACCGAGGCCGAACTCGACGCCGCGAAGGCCCGCCAGTCCGCGAACGCCGCCCAGAGCGACGCCAACGCGGCCGACACCGTCGCCCGCTACGCCGAGGAAGCCGCCGTCCGCGCGGAGAACGCGGCGAAGAACGCCCAGGCCGCCGCCGTGGAGGCCGAACAGGCCGCCACCCGCGCCGAGGAGGAGTACCGCCAGCGGCAGGAGGCCGCCCGCCAGGCCCGCGCGGAGGCCGCCGCCGACACCGGCCCCGACCTGACCGCCGACGAGGAATCGATCCTGCTCCGCATCTGCGGCCAGCCCTGCGTGGACGATTGGCGGGCCGCGAAGGCCGCGTCCGCCCAGGACGTCATGGACTGGGTCGTCGCCAACGGCGGCCAGATCATCCTGGACGTCGTCGGCTGGACCGACGCCAAGAAGTGCTTCACCAAGGGCGACGTCGAAGCCTGCCTCTGGACCCTGATCAACGCCGCCAGCCTCGCCGTCGTCATCACCAAGCTGCCGCAGCTGACGGTCGCGGTCGGCCGCGTGGCCCTGGGCATCGGCAAGTTCTTCGAGACCTCCGCCAAGGCCAAGCGCACCATCCAGAAGCTCCGCGACCTCATCGACAAGGCCCGCCGCGACCCGGACGCCCCGTCCTGCCTCCGACCGCCCACCCGCCCGGCGAGGGCCGCCTTCGCCGCCGCCGCGTCCTCCACCCCCAACGACCCCTGCAACCTCTACCGCGACCTCGACGACCTCCCGTTCGAGAAGCTTGAGGACATCGAGAAGCGGTACGGCACGGAGGTCGCCGACGGCGTCGAGTACAACTGGGGGAAGATGCAGGAGAAGGACGCCGACGGCTTCCCGACGAAGAACGCCAAGGACCACGCGATTCCCGGTATCGGCACGAACGTCGAGGAACTGGCGAAGTACTGGGCGAAGTGGCGTGGCAAGGAGACCCACATCGACCCCGTCACCAAGCACACCGTCGCCTACGACGACACCAAGGGCGTGGTCATCATCATCCTCACGGGCCGGAACATCCACGGCTACAAGATGACCCACGACAAGTTCCTGTCGAAGTTCCTTCCGTTGCCGCCGAAGCCGTAGGGGATGATCACACACACCATGGACACGAAGATCGACCTGACGGCCGAGGGGGAGGCGTTCACCGCGCGTCTCACCTGGGCACAGGCCCGCCTGATGCGCGAGGCGCTGGAGTGGTGCTCGGACGACCGCTACACGGACACGGCGGTCGCGGTACGGCTGCACGCCGGCCGGGGTGAGGTCCGACGGCTGGCCGACCGGCTCGCCTGCGAGCCCGGTTCCACGCTGACCGTCGTGCTGAGCCTGGACGAGCTGCACGTGATCCACGCGGCGCTGACCGGCCTGACCACGACCTTCCTCTCGGACCGGGGCTTCTCGGTGGAGAGCTTCCGGGAGCGGATCGGCTTCTTCCCGGAGAACGTCGAGACGGTGGCGGTCTCGCTGGTGCTCGCCGCGTCGGCCGCGTCGGAAGGAGGGCCCGCAGCATGAGGACCTTCACCCGGGCGACCAAGGTGGGCGAGTCCTACCGGCTCTACCTCAGCTGGGTGCAGGCGGACCTCATGGTCCGGGCCCTGCGCGTGCTGGCCGAGCAGGACGTACCCGAGGCCGTACTCGCCGTACGGCTCCTGGCGGACCGCGAGGATGTCACCGGCCTGATCGACCGGCTCACCCCACCCGACCGGTCCCCCCGGGACGTCACGCTCACCTCGCGTGAGCTGCACGTCATCCATTCCGCACTGGTGAACCTGCCGCTGAGTCTCAGCACGAAGGCGGGCGTCTCCGAGGAACGGATCCACGAGGAGACCACCTTCTACCGCGAGAACTTCGAGGGCATGGCCCTCGGCCTCCTCGCGGCGGTCTCCGGCGCGGCCGGCTCCTAGGGGAACGCCGGTGGCCCTCCCCCATACCCCGGAGGAGGGCCACCGGCGCACCGGCCGGGCGCGGCGTGATCTGTGACCCCTGTCACTGGCGCCTCCTACAATGCGGGGAACCCACACCACCGATGGAGAGGCACGGGATTTTGCTGCCCTCGGAACCGCCACCCCCGCCCCCCGATCCGGACCCCGCACCGGATCCCGCACCGGCACCGGCCCCAACGCCGGCCCCGGCAGCGGCAGCGGGCCCGGAATCCGGTTCCGAGCCGGCGCCCTTACCCCCACGGCCGTCCCGCGTACGCCGGGCGCGGGAGTGGTTCGACGGCCTGTCCGAGATCGGCAAGGCCACCATCGTCGCCGCCGTGATCACGACCGTCGGCGGAGGTGTCTTCGGCGTCGTCAATGCGAGCATCGCGGTGCTGGCCGGTGGCGACAAGGACGACAAGCCCGGCGCGGCGGCCTCACCGAAGCCCTCACCCAGCGACCGTCCCTCGGGACCCGGCGCGGGCGAGGGCGAATCGAGCGCGGAGCCGAACACCCGTCTCACCGACTGCCGGAACTCCACCGACCAGTGGAATCGGCTCCCGGAGATCCCCGGAGCGAAGGATTTCGCCCCCATGACCCAGCGCGTCGACTTCGCCGACATCAACGGCGACGGACGCGACGACTACCTGGTGGTGGACGCCGGCACCGGAGCGGTGAGGGTGTGGGAGAACCGGGGGACCAAGAGCGGCGCGGGCTTCGCCTGGGGGCCCGGCTCGCACCTCATCACCGCCACCACCCTCGCCCCCGGGAGGGAGTACGTCGACTTCGCCGATGTCGACGGCGACGGTTTTGACGACCATCTGGTGGTGAACAGCGAGAACGGTTCGGTCAGGGCGAGGAAGAACCATGACGGCCGCCTTTCGGGCACGGAATGGAAGGCCGACGCCAAGGCCCTCCACAAGAAGGGAACGAACCCCGGCATTGTGTTCGCCGACATCGACGGCGACCGACGGGACGACTACCTGGCGTTCGATCTGGCATCCGGCGATGTGGCGGCGCTGCTGGGACTCTTCGACCGTTCCGGCCCCCGGCCCGACCCGGAACACCTCGCCCAGGTCGTCACCGTCGACCTGGGCGAGGGAGAACGACTCGCCTTCCACAACGTCGACTGCGACAGCCGCGCGGACGCCCTGATCAGCGATGAGAACGGCCCGCTGAGGGCCCGGATGCACCTCGACCACGACGGCGGTGGAGGCCTCGTCTGGGCGGAGGAGAAGCAGATCGCCACCGGAGACGAACTCGACCGCCGGACCCAGTACCGCGATTTCGCCGACCTCGACGGGGACGGCCGCGCGGACTCCCTGTGGGTGAACCGCACGACCGGGGAGGTCACGCCCTGGCTCAACCGGGGCGGCGACTGATCGCCTGAGACCGTCGGCCCTCCTCCCCGCGCGGGGAGGAGGGCCGTCGCGTCATACGGCCCGGCTCTTCGCGAACGACACGAAGTGGGACCACTGGGCGGCGGGGAAGACGAGCGCGGGGCCCGCCGGGGACTTGCTGTCACGTACGGGGACGCGACCCGACGCGGCGGCCACCAAGGGAGCCCACTCCACGCAGTTCGGGCCGGTGACGCCGGACCTTCGATCCGAACAGATGTCGGGCACTCCTTCTCGGCTGAACCTTCTTCGATCTTCCCACTCCGGCTCCTCCCACAATCCATCCCGGGACAGAAATCCCTGGAAATCCGGTGGACAGAGGAAGACTCTGGGAGTGAACTCATTGATCACAAGGGGAAGTTGGAAAAATACTCCGCACGAACGACCCTTCCGAACGAATTCACTTCCCACTTAAACGCAACCATCCAGTTGCGGTATTCGCCATGCAGTGCAACCCTGAAATTGCACCCCACAACCAGGAGGCACCGCCATGAGCACCAAGGACCGGATCGAGAAAGAGATCTTCATCGCCGCACCCCCCACCCGCGTATGGGCGGTGATCACCGAGCCCGAGCACGTCGGAAGCTGGTTCGGCCAGGGCGAGCCAGCCCCCGTCGACCTGCGCCCCGGCGGGACGATGTTCCTCGACCACGGGGAGTACGGCCAGTTCCCGACGACCATCGTGGACGTCGACCCGCCACGCCGCTTCTCGTACTACTGGGCCTCCGCGTACCCCGGCGAACAGGCCACGCCCCAAAACGCCACCCTCGTGGAATTCACGCTCACCCCCGAGGGCGACGGAACCCGCCTCCACGTCGCGGAATCCGGATTCGCCGCGCTCACCATTCCCGAGAACCGTCAGGAAACCGCCTCGTACGAGAGTCATGACGGCGGCTGGGCCGGGCAGGTCGAGAACATCCGGGACTACACGGAGAAGCTGGCCGGATGATCACGGGCGACGCCGAGGTCTCCCAGGTGCTGTCCGCGCTGGCGGATCCCACCCGGCGGCGGATACTCGACGCGCTGGTGCGGCAGGGCGGGTCGACCGCGACCGTGCTGGCGGAGGAGTTGCCCGTCACCCGGCAGGCGATCGTGAAACATCTGGGGGTGCTGGCCCGGGCCGGTCTGGTGGTCGCGCGGCGGGAGGGACGGGAGGCCCGGTACAGCGTGGTGCCGGGGCCGCTGGACGCGACCGCGCGGTGGATGGAGCGGACGGCCTCGATCTGGGGCTCCCGGCTCGCGGCGATCAGAAAAATCTCGGAAGCCACCGACCGGCAGGCAACCGATCATGGCCGGAATCCCTCATGAGAAATGGAACCGCCCCCGTCCCGGCGTGGGGGCCGAGACGGGGGCGGGTTCTTGGGGGCTGTGATCAGCCCGGCTGGGCAGGTCAGCCCATGTGCGGGTAGGAGTAGTCGGTCGGCGGGACCAGCGTCTCCTTGATGGCGCGGGTCAGCGTCCAGCGCATCAGGTTCTGCGGGGCGCCGGCCTTGTCGTTGGTGCCGGAGGCGCGACCGCCACCGAACGGCTGCTGGCCGACGACCGCACCGGTCGACTTGTCGTTGATGTAGAAGTTGCCGGCGGCGAAGCGCAGCTTCTCCATCGTGTACGCGGCGGCGGCACGGTCGTTGGAGATGACCGCACCCGTCAGCGCGTAGTCGGAGACCGACTCCATCTGGGTCAGCATGGCGTCGTAGCCGTCGGCCGACTCGTCCTCGTAGACGTAGACCGCGAGGATCGGGCCGAAGTACTCGGCCTTGAAGACCTCGTTCTCCGGGTCGGTGCACGCGATGACGGTCGGGCGGACGAAGTAGCCCACCGAGTCGTCGTAGGTGCCACCGGCGATGATCGTGCAGGTCGGGTCGGCGGCGGCGCGGTCGATCGCGGCCTTGTTCTTCGCGAAGGAACGCTCGTCGATCACGGCGCCGATGAAGTTCGACAGGTCCGTGACATCACCCATGGTGATGCCGTCGACCTCGGCAGCGAACTCCTCCTTGAAACCGGAGTTCCAGATGGAGGCCGGGACGTACGCGCGGGAGGACGCCGAGCACTTCTGGCCCTGGAACTCGAAGGAGCCACGGGTCAGTGCGGTCTTCAGGACAGCGCGGTCGGCGCTGGGGTGCGCGACCACGAAGTCCTTGCCGCCGGTCTCGCCGACGATGCGCGGGTAGGAGCGGTACTTCTCGATGTTGTTGCCGACCGTCTTCCACAGGTGCTGGAAGGTGCGGGTCGAGCCGGTGAAGTGGATACCGGCCAGGTCGCGGTGGTTCAGGGCCACCTCGGAGACGGCGATGCCGTCGCCGGTCACCAGGTTGATGACACCCTTCGGCAGGCCGGCCTCCTCCAGGAGCTGCATCAGCAGCACGGCGGAGTGGGTCTGCGTCGGGGACGGCTTCCACACGACCACGTTGCCCATGAGGGCCGGGGCGGTCGGCAGGTTGCCGGCGATCGCGGTGAAGTTGAAGGGCGTGATCGCGTAGACGAAGCCCTCCAGCGGGCGGTGGTCCATGCGGTTCCACACGCCGGGGGCGTTGGCCGGGGGCTGCTCGGCGAGGATGTCGCGGGCGTAGGCCACGTTGAAGCGCCAGAAGTCGATCAGCTCACAGGGAGTGTCGATCTCGGCCTGCTGCGCGGTCTTGGACTGGCCCAGCATCGTGGACGCGGCCAGCGTCTCGCGCCAGGGGCCGGCCAGCAGCTCGGCGGCGCGCAGGATGATCGCGGCGCGGTCGTCGAAGGACATCGCGCGCCACGCGGGGGCGGCGGCCAGGGCGGCGTCGATCGCGTCCTGGGCGTCCTGCTGGGTGGCGCCCGCGAAGGTGCCGATGACGGCCTGGTGGTTGTGCGGCTGCACGACGTCGACGCGCTCGCCGCCGCCCATGCGCTTGACGCCACCGATGGTCATCGGCAGCTCGATCGGGTTCTCGGCCAGCTCCTTGAGCTTCGCCTCAAGACGGGCGCGCTCGGGGCTGCCGGGGGCGTATCCGTGTACCGGCTCGTTGACCGGCGCGGGGACCTTGGTCACTGCGTCCATGGGTCTCGTAACTCCTTGACCTAGTTCTTGGTGATCATCGAGCGGACGAAGAAGAGCAGGTTGGCCGGCTTCTCCGCGAGGCGGCGCATGAAGTAGCCGTACCAGTCCGTGCCGTACGCGGTGTAGACACGCATGCGGTGGCCCTCGGCGGCGAGCCGCACGTGCTCCTCGCTGCGGATGCCGTACAGCATCTGGAACTCGTACTCGTCCAGCTTGCGGCCCGCTCGGCGGGCAAGCTCCTGGGTGATGGCGATCAGGCGGGGGTCGTGGGACCCGATCATCGGGTACCCCTCGCCGTCCATCAGGGTCTTCAGAATGCGGACGTACGCCTGGTCGATCTCCGCCTTGACCTGGTAGGCGACCTCGGCGGGCTCCTTGTAGGCGCCCTTCACGATCCGGACCCGGCTGCCGTTGGCGGCCAGGCGGCGGGCGTCCTCCTCCGTACGGAAGAGGTACGCCTGGATGACGCATCCGGTCTGCGGGAAGTCCTTCCGCAGCTCCTCGTGGATGGCGAACATCGAGTCGAGGGTCGTGTGGTCCTCGGCGTCCAGGGTGACCGTGGTGCCGATGGCTGCGGCGGCCTCGACGACGGGGCGGACGTTGGCGAGGGCCAGCTCGTGGCCGCCCTCCAGCGCCTGGCCGAACATGGACAGCTTGACCGACATCTCGGCCCGCTCGCCCAGACCCAGCTCCTTGAGCTGCTCGATCAGCTCCAGGTAGGCGTCGCGCGCCGCGTGGGACTGCTCCACGGTGGTGATGTCCTCACCCACCACGTCGAGCGTGATCTCCAGGCCCTTGGCCGCGAGGTCCCGGACGATCGGGACGACCTGATCAACGGTCTCACCGGGGATGAAACGGTTCACCACGGGCTTGGTCACCGGCGCTGCCGAGACAATTTTGCGCATTCTGTCGCTGCGCGACGCGGCGAGAATCACGGGACCCAGCACTGGGCACCTCCACGGAAAGAACGAGACGGGTGCGAGCGATCCGGAACGGCGACGGCGAACAGCCGGCACACCTCCGGTCACGACACGAAGAACCACCGTGAAATTTAAGGATCGCTTCTTTGTGCGGCCATCGACAGCTGTCACGTATCCGTGGCCCGGATCTCAGACACTTGTCTGAAGGGCGTGCCAGAATGTCCGGGTGAAGGGCGATTACCAGGATCTGGTGGACGAGATCTCGGCGCTGCTGGCGGCCCCGGCCACGCTGGAGAACCGCGATTTCGGGCTGATCGCCTTCGGGGCGCACGACAGCGACGACGACAGCGCGATGGACCCCGTACGCACCCGATCCATCCTGACCAGGACGTCGTCACCGGCGGTGCGCGCCTGGTTCGAGGGGTTCGGGATCACCCGGGCGACCGGGCCGGTACGGATCCCGGCGGCGCCCGAGGCGGGCGTCATGCGGGACCGGATCTGCCTGCCGGTACGGCATCGGGGGGTCGTCCTCGGCTATGTCTGGCTGCTGGATTCGACGCCCGGGCCGACCGAGGAACAGCTTTCGGCGGCGATGGCGGTCACCGTCCGGATCGGCTCCCTGCTCGCCGACGAGGAACGGGCGGGAGCGGACGTCTCCCGGGAGCTGCGGGCCGTCCTCACGGCCGAACGCGGCTGGCAGTACGACATGGCGGTGGCGGCCCTCGGGACGGCGCTCGGCGGGGACGAGCGGGGGCCGACCGGGCCGCACGCCGTGCTCTGCGTGAGGCCCTGGCCAGGGGTGGACGCGCCCTCCGCGCGCTCCCTGCCGGGGGTCGCGGCGCTGTGCGTGATGGCGGGGGCGTGGACCGCCGGGCGGGACGAGCTTCCCGACGGCGGGGTGGAATCACCCGACCGGAGCAGCGCCGGCCCCGGCTCCGAGGGGCCGTCCGCCCTCGCCGTGCTGGTGCGGCTGCGGGCCACGGACACCCGGGGACCGGCCGTGACCGTCGCGGAACGGCTGCGCGCGGGCGCGGGTGAGCGTTCGACCGTGGGGATCGCCGCGCCCCGGCAGGGGCTGACCGGGCTGAACGCGGCCTGGCGGGAGGCCTCGGCGGCGGCCCGGGCGGCGGGGGCCGGTCCCGGGGCGGTGGCGCAGTGGGCCGACATCGGGCCGTACCGGCTGCTGGCGGCGCTGCCGGCGGACCAGGCGCGGGACCCTGCGGTACGGGCGCTCCTGGAGCCCGCGCACGCCGAGCTGGCGCGGACCGCCGAGGTGTTTCTCGACTGTGCGGGGCAGGCGGGGCGGACGGCGTCCGTCCTCGGGATCCACCGGCAGACGCTGTACTACCGGCTGTCGCGGGTGGAGCAGCTGACGGGGCTGCGGCTGGGCGAGGGCGAGGACCGGCTGCTGCTGCACATGGCACTCAAGGCGGCCCGGCTGCCTTAGACCCCCGTCCGGGCCTCGCGCTGCCCGCCCGCGTCGGTACGTGTGCGTGACGCTCGTCCGGGGCCTGCGGTGGCCCGCCCGTGTCGGTACGGGGTCCCGCACCCTTTTACCCCCGGCTTGGGGTACCGGTCTGCTGCGCTGGCTTCGTGGGTGGGGGGTGCAGGGTCGCCCCCGCAGGGGATCGGCGGTAAGTCCGGCGTGCGCTGACCGTAAACCTTCGGTCCGCCGACCCCGAGGAGGTGAGCCCGGAGGCCACCACCAACCCGCACCACACCCGGGGCCGGGACCACCCGAACAAATCCAGCCCGTCCGGCGCTTGAGGACGGACCCAGCACCCTGCCCCGCCGCACAGGCGAAAAACCCCGCAGCGTGCGGGCCCTCGTCGGGGACCAGTCCCCGAACCCCTGCGCCTCAAACGCCGGCGAGGCTGGATTTTGCCCAGGTCGCCGCAGGGGCGGACAGGCCCCCGGGCACACGGCATGTGCGGCCTCTCGTCGGGGGCCGGCCCCCGAGGCCCCCGCGCCTCAAACTCCCCCAGACTCCGTCCGGGGGGACCCCCACGAGGCTGGATTTTGCTCGGGTAGGCCGATGCTGAGGCGGGTTTGTGCGGGTCGGCCCGGGACCGGGTGGTGGTGCGGGTTGGCGGGGCCTCCGGGCTCACCTCTTCGGGGTCGGCGAGCGTACTCACCAGGTTGGGTGCGGGTCGGCCTCCGCCGATCCCCTGCGGGGGCGACCCCGCACCCCCACCCACAGACCACGCAAAGGGCAGCCGGTACCCCCGGCGGGGGAAAGACGGGCGCGGGACCCCGTACCGACACGGGCCGGACAGCCGGGACCCCGGACGAGCGCCACCCGCCCGCATCGACGCGGGCCCCGCAGCGCAAGGCCTGACCGAGAGGCCGACACGGGCGGGCCCGGCGCACCGTGTGGGTGGGCCGGGCCCGGGGGATCCGCGCGGGTCGCGGAGAGGGATCAGTCGACGAGATTCACCGAACGCGCCGAAGCCGCGCCGATCTCGTCGGAGATCTCCGCCACGACCCCCGGCGGCACCGTGTCGTCCACGGTGAGGACGACCAGCGCCTCGCCGCCCTCCTCGTGCCGGGAGACCTGCATGCCGGCGATGTTCAGGCCGGCCTCGCCGAGGATGCGGCCGACGGTGCCGACGACGCCGGGGCGGTCCTCGTAGCGGAGGACGAGCATGTGGTCCGCGAGGGCGAGGTCGACGTCGTGGTCGCCGATGGCGACGATCTTCTGGTGGTTCTTGGGGCCGGCCAGGGTGCCGGAGACCGAGATCTCCTCGCCGCCCGAGAGGGTGCCGCGGACGGTGACGACGTTGCGGTGGTCCGGGGACTCCGAGCTGGTGGTCAGCCGGACCTCGACTCCGCGCTCCTGGGCGAAGAGGGGCGCGTTGACGTAGGAGACCGTCTCGTCGACGACGTCCTCGAACACGCCCTTCAGCGCGGAGAGTTCGAGGACCTTGACGTCGTGCTGGGTGATCTCGCCGTAGACCTCGACGTCGAGGCGGACGGCGACCTCGCCGGCGAGCGCGGTGAAGATGCGGCCGAGGCGTTCGGCGAGCGGCAGGCCGGGCTTGACGTCCTCGGCGATGACGCCGCCCTGGACGTTGACCGCGTCGGGGACGAGTTCGCCGGCGAGGGCGAGACGGACGGAGCGGGCGACCGCGATGCCGGCCTTCTCCTGGGCCTCGTCGGTGGAGGCGCCCAGGTGCGGGGTGCAGACGACCTGGTCGAACTGGAAGAGCGGGGAGTCGGTACAGGGCTCGGTGGCGTAGACGTCGAGGCCCGCGCCGGCGACCCGGCCCTCCTTGAGGGCGGAGTACAGCGCTTCCTCGTCCACGATCCCGCCGCGTGCGGCGTTGACGATGCGGACGGTGGGCTTGACCTTGTGCAGGGCCTCGTCGCCGATGAGCCCGAGCGTCTCGGGGGTCTTCGGGAGGTGCACGGTGATGAAGTCGGCGACGGCGAGCAGCTCGTCCAGGCTCAGCAGCTTGACGCCCATCTGCGCGGCGCGCGCGGGCTGGACGTAGGGGTCGTACGCCACGATCTTCATGCCGAACGCGGACATGCGCTGGGCGACCAGGACGCCGATGCGGCCGAGGCCGACGACGCCGAGGGTCTTCTCGCTCAGCTCGACACCGGTGTACTTGGAGCGCTTCCACTCGCCGTTCTTCAGGGCGGTGTTGGCCTGGGGGATGTTCCGCGCGGTGGCGACCAGGAGGCCGCAGGCCAGCTCGGCGGCGGTGACGATGTTGGAGGTCGGGGCGTTCACGACCATCACGCCGGCCTTGGTGGCGGCGGACACGTCCACGTTGTCGAGGCCGACACCGGCGCGGGCGATGACCCGCAGCTTGCGGGCGGCGGCGATGGCCTCGGCGTCCAGCTTGGTGGCGGAGCGGACCAGGACGGCGTCCACATCGGCGAGGGCCGGGAGCAGCTGGGCGCGGTCGGCGCCGTTGCAGTGCCGGATCTCGAAGTCCGGGCCGAGCGCGTCCACCGTGGCGGGGGACAGCTCTTCGGCGATGAGTACCACTGGCTTCTGGCTGGGGTTCGAGCTCACGTGAGTCCTCACATGTCCATGGGGGCCCCGCCCGTGCTCCCGGAGTCACAGGGGGAGGCACGGCCGTCCCGACGGCCGCAGGCGGTGGAGGGGCAAGCCGCGTGGAAGACGCACGACACTGTGGGCCTGACGCGTGTGTTGTTGAGCAGTGTAGTGGTGATCGGGGCCGCGTCTTGCGCCATTGCGGCAGGATCACCCGTCCGGGGCCGGACGAAGTGGAGAGGTCCGCGCGGGGGCGGCGACAGCGGGCGGGGCGCAATGGCGAAGGGCCGGGACTGTGGCGTCCCGGCCCTCGCTCGTGCCTACTTGTCGTCGTTGTCGACCCAGCTCATGAGCTTGCGCAGCTCCTTGCCGGTGGTCTCCAGCAGGTGGCCCTCGTCCTGCGTCTTGTACTCGTTGTACTTCTTCAGGCCACCGTGGTACTCGTCCATCCAGGTGCGGGCGAAGGTGCCGTCCTGGATCTCGGTGAGGACCTTCTTCATCTCGGCCTTGGTCTGGTCGTTGATGATCCGCGGGCCGGTGACGTAGTCGCCCCACTCGGCGGTCTCGGAGACCGACCAGCGCATCTTCTCCAGGCCGCCCTCGTACATCAGGTCCACGATCAGCTTCAGCTCGTGGAGGCACTCGAAGTACGCGATCTCGGGCTGGTAGCCCGCCTCGACCAGGGTCTCGAAGCCGGCCTTGACCAGGGCGGCGGTGCCGCCGCAGAGGACGGCCTGCTCGCCGAAGAGGTCGGTCTCGGTCTCCTCGGTGAAGGTGGTCTTGATGACGCCGGCGCGGGTGCCGCCGATGCCCTTGGCGTAGGAGAGGGCCAGCTCGAACGCCTTGCCGGTGGCGTCCTGCTCGACGGCGGCGATGCAGGGGACGCCGCGGCCCTCCTCGTACTGGCGGCGGACCAGGTGGCCGGGGCCCTTGGGGGCGACCATGGCGACGTCGACGCCCGCCGGGGGCTTGATGAAGCCGAAGCGGATGTTCAGGCCGTGGCCGAAGAAGAGGGCGTCGCCGTCGTTGAGGTGGGGGGCGATGGACTCCTCGTAGACCTGGCCCTGGATCGGGTCCGGCACCAGGATCATGATGACGTCGGCCTCGGCGGCCGCCTCGGCGGGGGTGACGACCCGCAGGCCCTGCTCCTCGGCCTTGGCCTTGGACTTGGAGCCCTCGTGCAGACCGACGCGGACGTCGACGCCCGAGTCACGCAGCGACAGCGCGTGGGCGTGGCCCTGACTGCCGTAGCCGATGACCGCGACCTTGCGGTTCTGGATGATGGACAGATCGGCGTCGGCGTCGTAGAACAGCTCGGCCACTGGGATATCTCCTTGGTGTACAGGTGTACCCCCCACCGTACGGGGGGACGGGATGAGAACGATCTCGGGTCCGGTATCCGGCGGTCCGGGCCGGTCGCGGCGGGGCCGATCGGGCGCCGCGGGCCGGGTGGTCCGCTGGTCGCGGGTCACCGCTTGTGGCGGTTGTGCCGCTGGTGGCGGGGTGGGGCCACCGGATATCGGTCGGGTACTGCGGGCCGGTCGGGCATCGGGTGGTGCGGGCCGGGGTCGGGCGTCGGGTACTGCGGGGCGGTCAGGCTTCGGGTACCGCGGGCGGGTCAGGCTTCGGGTGGTGCGGGCCGGGTCAGGCGCTGCGGTCGAGGGCGCGCAACGACCGGTCGGTGATGGAGCGGGCCCCCCGTCCTATGGCGATCGTGCCGGACTGGACCAGTTCCTTGATGCCGAACTGCTCCAGCATCTTCAGCATCGCCTCCAGCTTGTCGCTGGAGCCGGTGGCCTCGATGGTGACGGCGTCGGGCGAGACGTCGACGGTCTTGGCGCGGAAGAGCTGGACGATCTCGACGATCTGGGAGCGGGTCTCGTTGTCGGCGCGGACCTTCACCAGGACCAGTTCGCGCTGGATGGCGGCGCTGGGCTCCAGCTCCACGATCTTCAGGACGTTGACCAGCTTGTTGAGCTGCTTGGTGACCTGCTCCAGCGGAAGGTCCTCGACATTGACCACGATGGTGATGCGGGAGATGTCGGGGTGCTCGGTGACGCCGACCGCGAGGGAGTCGATGTTGAAGCCCCGGCGGGAGAACAGGGCGGCGATCCGGGCCAGGATGCCGGGCGTGTTCTCGACCAGGACGGAGAGCGTGTGCTTGGTGGACATGGGGGTCATACCTCTTTCTCGGCTCTCGCGGTCTCAGTCGTCTTCGCCGTCGCCGAAGTCGGGGCGGACCCCGCGGGCGGCCATGACCTCGTCGTTGGAGGTGCCGGCGGCGACCATCGGCCAGACCATGGCGTCCTCGTGGACGATGAAGTCGACGACGACGGGGCGGTCGTTGATCGCGTTGGCCTCGGCGATGACCTTGTCCAGGTCCTCGGGGGACTCGCAGCGCAGGGCGACGCAGCCCATGGCCTCGGACAGCTTGACGAAGTCGGGGACGCGGGTGCCGCCGGTGGGCTCTCCCTCACCGGCGCCACCGGAGTGGAGGACGGTGTTGGAGTAGCGCTGGTTGTAGAAGAGGGTCTGCCACTGGCGGACCATCCCGAGGGCGCCGTTGTTGATGATGGCGACCTTGATGGGGATGTTGTTCAGGGCGCAGGTGGTCAGTTCCTGATTGGTCATCTGGAAGCAGCCGTCGCCGTCGATGGCCCACACCGTACGGTCGGGCCGGCCGGCCTTCGCGCCCATCGCGGCGGGGACGGCGTACCCCATCGTCCCGGCGCCGCCGGAGTTCAGCCAGGTGGCGGGCTGCTCGTACTCGATGAAGTGGGCGGCCCACATCTGGTGCTGGCCGACGCCCGCCGCGTAGATGGTGTCCGCCGGGGCGAGCTGTCCGATGCGCTGGATGACCTGCTGCGGCGAGAGGGTCCCGTTCTCGGGCTGCTCGTAGCCGAGGGGGTAGGTGTCGCGCCAGCGGTTGAGGTCCGTCCACCACAGGCCGTAGTCGCCGACGTGGCCGTCGCTGTGCTCGGCCTGGACCGCCTGGACGAGGTCGGCGATGACTTCGCGGGCGTCGCCGACGATGGGGACGTCGGCGGCGCGGTTCTTGCCGATCTCGGCGGGGTCGATGTCCGCGTGGACGATCTTGGCGTGCGGGGCGAAGCTGTCGAGCTTGCCGGTGACGCGGTCGTCGAAGCGGGCTCCGAGGGCGACGATCAGGTCGGCCTTCTGGAGCGCGGTGACGGCGGTGACCGAGCCGTGCATGCCGGGCATGCCGACGTGCAGGGGGTGGCTGTCGGGGAAGGAGCCCAGCGCCATCAGGGTGGTGGTGACGGGGGCTCCGGTCAGCTCCGCGAGCACCTTCAATTCGGCCGTGGCACCGGCCTTGATGACGCCGCCGCCGACGTACAGCACCGGGCGCTTGGCCTGGACGATCAGCTTGGCGGCCTCGCGGATCTGCTTGGCGTGCGGCTTGGTGACCGGGCGGTAGCCGGGCAGGTCGAGCGCGGGCGGCCAGCTGAAGGTGGTGCGCGCCTGGAGGGCGTCCTTCGCGATGTCGACCAGGACCGGCCCGGGGCGGCCGGTGGCGGCGATGTGGAACGCCTCGGCGATGGTCCGGGGGATGTCCTCGGCCTTGGTGACGAGGAAGTTGTGCTTGGTGATCGGCATGGTGATGCCGACGATGTCCGCCTCCTGGAAGGCGTCGGTGCCGATGGCCTTGGAGGCGACCTGGCCGGTGATCGCGACGATCGGGACGGAGTCCATGTGGGCGTCGGCGATGGGGGTGACCAGGTTGGTGGCGCCCGGCCCCGAGGTCGCCATGCAGACGCCGACCCTGCCGGTGGCCTGCGCGTAACCGGTGGCCGCGTGGCCGGCGCCCTGCTCGTGCCGGACCAGGACGTGCCGCACCCGGGTGGAGTCCATCATCGGGTCGTACGCGGGGAGGATCGCGCCGCCGGGGATGCCGAAGACGGTGTCGGCCCCGACCTCTTCCAGCGAGCGGATGAGGGACTGGGCGCCCGTCACGTGCTCGACGGCGGGGACGGTGGGGTGTCCGCCGTTACGGGCCCGCGGCTGCGGATGGTGGGCCCCGGTGGCCTGCTCGGTCATCGGCATTCTCTTCTCGAAGCTGAGGGGCTGACGCTGAGGGTGAAGCTCGGTTGACGCTGAGGGTGACGCTGCTGGCTCTGCTGGTGCTGCTGGTGCTGCTGTCTCTGCTGGTGCGGCTCGTGTCGCTGGTGTGACCGGTGCGGCACGGGTACTGCGGGGTTCGGCGGGGTCTGACGGGTGCTTTGCCGGGTTTCTTGTGCTTGGGCGAGGGTGTCGGTGCAACAAAAAACCCCTCGTGCCGTGAGGCAAGCGAGGGGAGCGCGTCGGAGTGGGACAGCGGGGGCCTGGACCAGGTCCCCGCTCAGCCGACGCGCTTGCCAAGTACGAGAATTCGGGTGCGCATGGCTCCGACCCTCCCCCTGACGCGTTGTGCCTGTCAAGCGGATGGGATGCGGGTCTCACTATTTGGTCCACTGGGGGTGTTCGACCCGCCAGCGGTGCGGGACCGGCAGCGCGAGGCCGCCGGGCACCGTGAAGTCGTCCCTGACCAGGGCCCGGCGCAGCCGGTACTCGTCCAGCAGCCCGGCGAAGGCCATGCCCTGGCCATGGGTGCACCCCATGGCCCGCAGGGCGATGATCTGCTCCGGGGCGTCCACGCCGTCGGCCACCGACTGGAGACCGAGATCACAGGCGATCCGGAGCAGCCCACTGGTGATCTTGTGCAGCCGGGCGGACTCCACGATCCCCTCGACCAGCTCGCGGTCGAGTTTCAGCATGTCGACCGGGAGCCGGCGCAGGGCGCTGAAGGCGGCGTGGCCGCTGCCGAAGCCGTCGAGCGCGATCCGCACACCGAGCCGGCGCAGGCCCGCGAGCCGCTGCTCCAGCTCCTCGAACGGGATCCGGGGGTCGTTGTCCGACAGCTCGACGATGAGCGCGCCGGACGGCAGCCCGTACCGCGTGAGCAGGGCCTCGACCGTGGCCAGTGGCAGGGAGCGGTCGAGCAGTCGACGCGCGGAGACCCGGACGGACACGGGGACCCGATGTCCCAGCCGGTCCCGCTCGGCGGCCTGCTCCACCGCCTCCTCCAGCAGCCAGCGGCCCAGCTCGGCGGTGCGGTCCGCGTCGCCGGAGACCCGCAGGAACTCGGCCGGGGTGAAGAGGATCCCCTGCGCGGAGCGCCAGCGCGCCTGTGCGGTGATCGCCTCGATCCGGCCGGTGGTGAGGCTGACCACCGGCTGGTGCAGCAGCGCGAACTCGCCCTCGTGCAGGGCGCTGCGCAGCCGGGCGGCCAGCTCGCTGCGGCGTACCACCTCGGCCTGGAGCTGGGGCGCGTACAGCTCGACCCGGTCCTTGCCGCCGGCCTTGGCCCGGTACATCGCGAGGTCGGCGTTGCGCATGAGGTCGGTGGGGGTGATGCCCTTCTCGGCGAAGGCGACGCCGATGGAGGCGGCCACCCGCACGTCCTGGCCGTCGATGCGGTACGGCTGGGAGAGCGTGAGCCGCAGCCGTTCGGCGATCTCCACCACCTGGCTCTCCCGGGACGCCTGGTCGCGCAGGCCGTCGCCGAGGATGAGCGCGGCGAACTCGTCCCCGCCGAGCCGGGCGGCGGTGTCGCCGGAGCGGACCGAGTCGCCGAGCCGGTGGGCGGCCTGGATCAGCAGCTCGTCGCCGGCCTGGTGGCCGAGGCGGTCGTTGACCCCCTTGAAGCCGTCCAGGTCGATGAAGAGCACGGCGGTGCCGGGGTCGCCGGCCCGGCGGCCGGTGAGCGCCTGGCGGACCCGCTCGGTGAACAGGGCCCGGTTGGGCAGGTCGGTGAGCGGGTCGTGCTCGGCGCTGTGCTGAAGCTGGGCCTGGAGCCGGACGCGTTCGGTGACATCCCGGCTGTTGAAGATCAACCCGCCCTGGTGGCGGTTGACGGTGGACTCCACATTGAGCCAGTCGCCGGCGCCCGAGCGGAAGCGGCACTCGATCCGGGCGGTGGGCTCGTCGGTGGCGGCCGCAGCGAGGAATCTGCGGACCTCGTGCAGGACGCGGCCGAGGTCGTCGGGGTGGATCAGCGCGGAGAGCGGTGTCCCGATCAGCCCCTCGGCGTCCCGGCCGTAGACCCCGCTGGCCGCGGGGCTCACATAGCGCAGGGTGCCGCCGGGCGCGGCAATCATGATCACATCGCTGGAGCCCTGGACCAGGGAGCGGAAGTGGTTCTCCTTCTGGGCCAGCTCCTGGGTGAGGGCGATGTTGTCCAGGAGCATGATCCCCTGGCGGACGACGAGGGCGAGGACGACCCCGCAGCCGGTGAGGACGACGACTCGGTCGACGGTGCGCCCCTGGACGACGTTGTAGAGGATGCCGAGGGTGCAGACCGCGGCGGCGAGGTAGGGCGTGAGCGCGGCGAGCGAGCCCGCGACCGGGCGGCTGGGCCGGGGCCGGGGCGGGCGGACGGGCTTCGGCGGCTCGGCGCAGCGGCGGGCGCCCCAGGGCGCGTACGCCAGCAGCAGCGAGCCGGCGAACCAGCCCGCGTCCAGGAGCTGTCCCGAGCGGTAGCTCTCGCGCAGCAGCGGGGAGGTGAAGAGCGCGTCGCACAGGACGGTCAGGGCGAGCGCGCCGATGGCGGTGTTGATGGCGGAACGGTTGGCGGCGGAGCGCCGGAAGTGCAGTGCCAGGACCATGCTGACCAGCACGATGTCCAGAAGCGGATAGGCGAGGGAGAGCGCGGCGGGTGCGACGCTCTCGCCCTGGACGCGGGTGGTGTGGGCGAGCGCGAGGCTCCAGGAGAGGGTCAGCAGCGAGCCGCCGATCAGCCAGGCGTCGAGGGCGAGACAGACCCAGCCGGCCCGGGTGACGGGGCGCTTGGCGAGGACGAGGAGGCCGATGATCGCGGGCGGGGCGAAACAGAGGAAGAAGAGATCGGCGAGGGACAGGCCCGGCACATCGCGGTCGAGGACGACCTCGTACCAGCCCCAGACCGCGTTGCCCGCGCTGGCCATGGCCGACGAGAGGGCGAAGAGCAGCCAGGCGGGGCGGTGCCGGGGCGGGCTGCTGCGGGCGTAGAGGAAGCAGGAGACGGAGGCAACCAGAGCACCGGCGCTGAGGCCGAAGTCCCCCATGATCACCGCGAGTTCGCGGGAACCCCAGCCGACGGCGGCGCCGACGGCGTATCCGGCACAGATCACCGCGAGGGCCAGCTGCGCGAGGAGTCCCGTGACGCTCGGGACCGAACCCCGCGCCAGCAGCGCCCCGGGCGCGCTCACCGCCCCGCTCCCCACGCGAGCGGGGGCTCCGCCGTGGCCTGCGGGCGCTCCACCGCGGCGGGTGGAGCGACCGGAGCAGGGGGCGGCGGAGCGGCCGCGCCAGGGGGCGGCTCCACGGCCGCTCCGGGGGCGAACGGTCGTCGCCTCCATCCCCACCAGGTCGGATCTTTGGTCCATTGGCCGTGCATCGCCCGTCGCCCCCCTCGAAGTCTGATCGGCAGTCAGGTCGCAATCCGCACCGCCACATGCTCCGGTGCGGCCCCCAGGTCCGGACGATACACCAGGACCGTCACTCAGGGACATAGCTCCTCTACTCTCAGTGACCATCATTCGCCACGCTGGCACGCGGAGCGATCGGATGACTTCGCAGAGTTTCCGGATGTGACGACATCGGGGCGCAACCGAACGGCATGGGTGCGGCACTGGGGCGGCGTGCCGCTGCCATGGTGCCCGGGGACGGCGGGACCGGGGAAGGCTGGAGTTATTCGGTGGTGAGTACGACGTTGGCCAATTCATCACCCGCCGCGAAGCGCCGCAACTGGTCCGCGAGGAGCCGTCGGGCCCGCGGGAAGAAGGCCGAAGTGGAGCCACCGACATGGGGACTGATCAGCACCCCAGGAGCGTCCCAGAGGGGGTGACCGGAAGGCAGCGGCTCGGGATCGGTGACATCGAGTGCGGCGGTGATCCGGCCGGTTTTCACCTCCGCGAGCAACGCCTCGGTGTCCACGACGGGCCCCCGGGCGACATTGACCAGAAGTGCCCCGTCCTTCATCCGCGCCAGGAAGTCGCGGCTGACCAGGCCCCTCGTGGCAGCGGTCAGAGGGGTCGAAAGGATCACTACATCGGCTTCCGGGAGCAGAGAGGGCATTTCGCTCAGCGGGCGCACCTCCCCGTGCGCCGTGGTGCGGGCGGAGCGCGCGACGCGCACGACCCGCGCGCACTCGAACGGAATCAGACGCTCCTCGATGGCCGCGCCGATCGCCCCGTACCCCACGATCAGTACCGAACGGTCGGCGAGGGCGGGGTGGAAGCCGCTCCGCCAGTCGTGGGCGTCCTGGCGGCGCACGAAGCCGGGCAGCCCGCGCAGCGAGGCGAGGGTGAGGGCGAGGGCCAGCTCGGCGGTGGACGCCTCGTGCACCCCCCGGGCGTTGCAGAGGCGTACGCCGGAGTGCATCGTTCCGAGGGCGGAATCGAGATGGTCGGTGCCTGCGGAGAGTGTCTGAATGACCCGCAGGGAGGTCATCCCGGGGAGCGGGCGGGTGACGGTCTCCACTCCTTTGAGGTACGGGACGGTGTAGAAGACGCAGTCGGCCGGGTCCGCCGGAAAGTCCGGGCCGCCGTCCCAGAAGCGGTAGCGGAAGCCCGCCTCGGCGGGCGAGGGCAGTCCCGGGAGCTCCTCGACGGGGTACGGAAGCCATATGTCGGTCGTCATGGACACGAGGGTAGGCCGTGTCCCGCGGATCGGGCCGGGGGTGGGGCGTCCGGTGCGGAGAGGGGTGCTCCGCATTGGTTAGTTTGGTGGGCGGCCAAGGGAGGGGTACGGGAGTTGGAGCGCAGGACACTCGGTGCGTCGGCTCTGGAGGTGGGTGCGGTCGGGCTCGGCTGCATGCCGATGAGCTGGGCGTACACCACCTCCCAACAACGCGGGGAACGGTCGGTGCGCACGGTCCACGCCGCGCTGGACGCGGGCTCCACGCTGTTGGACACGGCCGATATGTACGGGCCCTTCACCAATGAGCTGCTGATCGGGCGGGTGCTGCGGGAGCGGCGGCGGGACGCCTTCGTCTCGACCAAGGTCGGGCTGCTCGTCGGGGACGGGCATGTGGTCGCGAACGGGCGGCCCGGCTATGTGCGACGGGCGTGCGACGCGTCGCTGCGGCGGCTCCAGACGGACGTCATCGACCTGTACCAGCTGCACCGGCCGGATCCCGAGGTCCCGGTGGAGGAGACCTGGGGCGCGATGGCCGAGCTGGTGAGCGCCGGGAAGGTACGGGCGCTGGGCGTGTGCGCGATGGGGGTACGGGAGACGGGCGCGCGGGCCGTGGGGACGCGGACCGCCGGAGTACGGGCGGGGGGCGTGCGGACGGCGGGCGTGCGGACGGCGGGCGCAGGGACGGCGGGCGCGGCGCGGGGCGGCGGGGGGCAGGGCGTGCGGTGGGGGGCCCGGGAGCCCGGCCGTGCGGACGATCTCTACGAGGGAACGATCCGCCAACTGGACCGGCTCCAGCAGGTGTTCCCGGTGAGCGCGGTCCAGGCGGAGCTGTCGGTGTGGTCGGCGCGGGCGCTGGGGCGGCTGCTGCCGTGGTGCGAGGCGCGCGGGGTGGGGTTTCTCGCGGCGATGCCGCTGGGGAGCGGGTTCCTCACGGGGACGATGACGCCGGGGCAGGGGTTCGAGCCGGACGACGCGCGGGCGCGGCACCCGCGGTTCACGGCGGAGATGATGGCGGCGAACCAGCCGCTGGTGGCGGGGTTGCGGCGGATCGCGGAACGGCACGGGCCGGGGTGGACGCCGGCGCAGGTGGCGCTGGCGTGGGTGCTGGGGCGGGGGCGGAACGTGGTGGCGGTGCCGGGGGCCAAACGGGTGGAGTGGGCGGTGGAGAACGCGGGGGCGGCGCGGCTGGGGCTTTCGCCGCGGGACGTGTGGGAGATCGAGGGGCTGCCGGAGGCGCTGGGGTCCTGGGACTGAGGGCGGGCGGGGCGGGGCGAGGCGGGGCGGGGCGAGGCGGGGCGGGGCGTTGGGTCGGCGGTCGGGTCGGGGCGGGTGACGGGTCGGGGCGTTGGTCAGCGTGTTGGCCTGGGCATTGGTCAGCGTGTCGCCCGGGGCGTGGACCTGCGCCTTTCGGAGCGTCGGGCGTGGAGTGGGAACCTCCGGGGGCCGGGCGGCGTATGAAGGGCGGGGAGCCGGGCAGGACCGGCGGCCACGGGGAAAGGAAGCGCACCATGGGAGCCAGGGGACCAAGGGGACTTGGGCGACTTACGCGACTGACAGGACTCACGGGACTTGCGCGACTCACGCGACTCGTCGATCGGGCAGGGCCGCGCTCGCGGAGAGCCGGCGGGGCGGGTGGGGCGGTCGTGGTGGCCGCGGTGGTGGCACTGCTGGCCACGGGGTGCTCGGGCGACGAGGGCGGGGGCGGGGGCGGCTGGCCGTTGGCGGAGAGTTCGTCCCCGGCGCGGGCCTCGCCGTCCGGTCCGGCATCGGGGTCGGCGCCCGGGGAGCCGCCCGCCCCGTCCGGATCGGGCTCACCGCCGGCGCCCCCGCCGGCGCGGGGATCGGTCCGGGTGGCGGACACGCTCACCGAAGGGCTGAAGTCGCCCTGGGGCGCGGCCGCCCTGCCCGATGGGGATCTTCTGATCTCCTCGCGGGACGAGGCCACGATCACCCGGGTCGACACGGAGACCGGACGGAAGACGGAGATCGGCTCGGTGCCGGGGGTCTCGTCCGGCGGCGAGGGCGGCCTGATGGGGCTGGCGCTCTCCCCCTCCTTCGCCTCCGACCGCCAGGTCTACGCGTACTTCACGACCGGCTCGGACAACCGGATCGCCCGCCTGCGGTTCGACGAGCGCGCGCCCGCGGGCCGGCAGCTGGGCGCACCGGACACGGTGCTGCGGGGCATCCCCAAGGGCGGCATCCACAACGGCGGACGGATCGCGTTCGGCCCGGACGGGATGCTCTACGCGGGGACGGGCGAGGCGGGTGAGACCGGGCTCTCGCAGGACCCGAAGTCCCTGGGCGGCAAGATCCTGCGCATGACCCAGGAGGGCCGCCCCGCCCCGGACAACCCGGACTCCGGATCGCTGGTGTACTCGCTCGGCCACCGGAATGTGCAGGGCCTGGCGTGGGACGCGGAGGGCCGGCTCTGGGCGGCGGAGTTCGGGCAGAACACCTGGGACGAGCTGAATCTGATCGAGCCGGGAAAGAACTACGGCTGGCCGGAGGCCGAGGGCAAGGGCGGCGGCCCGCGCTTCGTGGACCCGGTGGCCCAGTGGCGCACGGAGGAGGCGTCGCCCAGCGGTATCGCGTACGCCCGTGGCTCGATCTGGATGGCGGGACTCCGGGGCGAACGGCTGTGGCGGATCCCGCTCGACGGACCGGAGCCGGTGGCGCGGCCGGAGGCGTTCCTGACGGAGAAGTACGGCCGGCTGCGCACGGTGCTGCCGGCGGAGGCCTCCGGGCTCTGGCTGATCACCAGCGAGACCGACGGCAGGGGGTCCCCCGGCGGCGGTGACGACAGGGTCCTCCGGCTGGAGGTGACCTGAGCCGTGTCGTCCGGGGCGAGCCTGCCGGGCCCGGACCGATCCGAAAGGGAGCACTTACGCTGGAAAACACACAGGGCGCACCGGACTGAGGCCAGGGGGCAGAACCGATGTTCAACGTCTTCGAAGAGATCTTCGCGCCGGGCAGCAAGCATCTGACGGACGAAAGGAAGAGGCTGGAGCTGACCCGGGAGGACGCCGGCTCGGCGGACCCGTGCAAGGGCCCCATCGACCTCTCGTCGGGCGTGGTCCTGGTCCGCCGCGAGGAGCCCGTCGACGCGGAGGCCCAGGATCCCCCGCCGGCCCCCTGACCCCGCCCGACCGCCGACAGATGCACCGGTGGCCCGTACCTGTACGCATGAGCCCTCGCGCTGCCCGACCCGCGTCGATCCGGAGACCTCGGCCTCCCGTCCAGGGCCCTGGCCGCCCAACCGGTGTCGGTACGTGTGGGCGGCGCTCGTCCGGGGCTCCGGTGGCCCGCCCGCGTCGGATACGGGGTCCCGCACCCTTTTCTTCCCGTCCGGGGTTCCGCCCTGCCTGGCCCGTGTCGACGGGGTGGCCCACACCCCTTCTTTCCCCCGGCTCGGGGTACCGGCCGCCTCCGCCGGCTTCGTGGGTGGGGGGTGCAGGGTCGCCCCCGCAGGGGATCGGCGGCAAGTCCCGCTCGCGCTGACCGTGGGCCTTCGGTCCGCCGACCCCGAGGAGGTGAGCCCGGAGGCCCCCACCAACCCGCACCACACCCGGGGCCGGGACCACCCGAACAAACCAGCCTCGTGGGGGTCCCCCCCCGGACGAAGTCTGGGGGAGATTGAGGCGCGGGGGCCTCGGGGGCCGGCCCCCGACGACAACCCGCGCAAAAGACGACCCGCACCCCCAGTCGTCAGGCCGACACTCGATCGTCCGGACCGGACGAGGAAGGAAAGAGCCGCAACCGGTGGGCCAGCGCAGCGGCCTCGCCCCGGCCCGAGACGCCCAGTTTGGCGAGGATGTTCGAGACATGGACGCTGGCGGTCTTGGGTGAGATGTACAGCGCCTCGGCGATCTGGCGGTTGCTGCGGCCGTCGGCGACCAGGCGCAGCACGTCCTCCTCGCGCGGGGTCAGCCCGAGGCCGGGCCCCTGTCGCGGGGCGATGGCGGGGGCGGAGTCGCCGGAGGCCAGGGTGAGGCGGGCGCTCTGGGCGGTGAGGGCGATGTCCTCGGCCAGGGGGCGGTCTCCCACCCGCTGGGCTGTCGCGGCGGCCCGGCGGAGCAGCGCGGTGGCCTGTTCGCGGTCCACCGGCAGCAGGGTCTGGGCCCGGCGGGTGCGGACCATGGCGTGTTCGCGGGGGAAGCCGACCCCGTCGAACGCGGCGTCGGCCTCGGCCCAGTCCGCGGCGGTGTCCTCGCCGGTGGCGCGGCGCAGCTCGGCCCGGACCCAGGTCTCGTGGGCCTGCCACACGGGGACTGCCGCGGCCAGCGTGGTGACGGTGCGGCGGATGAGGTCCAGGGCCTCGGCCCGGCCGGGCTCGGCGGCGGGCAGCCCCCGGGTGTCGGCCTCCAGGGTCGCGGCGGCGCGTACCAGTGGCCAGGCGTAGCGGTGGACGCAGGGCTGCACGCCGTCGCGGACGGCGTCGGCGAAGGCGGCGCGGGCGTCGGCCACCCGGCCGTCGGCTGCCGCGATGCCCAGTTCGACGCGGGCAAGCGGCAGGGAGGACTGGGGCATGGGGTCGTGGGTACCGAAGTGGGCTCGGGCGGCGGCCAGTTGTCCGGCCGCGGCGGCGGCGTCGCCCCGGGCCAGGGCGAGGAGGGCGAGCTGGACGGCGGCGTAGCCACGGGGGCGGGGGCTGAGGGCCTTGCGGACGGCCTGTTCGGCGGCGGTGACGGCGTCGTCCCAGCGGCCGAGGGAGTAGCAGGACTCGGCGAGGTAGCCGAGGATCCAGGCCTCGGAGTCGAGCAGGCCGTAGTGGTGGGTCAGCGCGATGCCTTCGGTGATCAGGTCGACGGCCTGCTGGGAGCGGCCGAGTCCTTCGAGTACGGCGGGGAGGTTCACATGGAAGCGGCCGATGAGGCTGGGCAGCCCGAGGCGGACGGCGCGCTCCCGGGCGGCGTGGATCTCGGCGAGCCCGCCGTCGATGTCGCCGGCGTCGGTCATCAGGACGCCCAGGATGAAGCGGGCCTTCAGCTCGATCTCCTCCTCGGAGACCATGCGGGCGTACGAGACGGCCCGTTCGGCGGTCTCCAGGCTCTCGGGACCGGGGGCGTGCAGCCGCTGCCAGCCGACGACCTCGGCCAGGACCTCGGCATGCACGGCGGACGGCGGCAGGCCGCGTACGAGGGACTGTGCTTCGGCGAGTTCGGCCCAGCCGTCGCCCCGGCCGAGGGCGGAGACCAGCCGGTAGCGCTCGACGGCGAACCAGGCGGCACGCAGCGGGTCGCCCTCGTCGACGGCCATCCGGCGGCCTCGGGTGGCGATCTTCAGGGCCCGCTCGCGTTCGCTGCTGAGCCGGCCGGCGACGGTGGCCTCCGCCATCAGGTCGAGGAAGCGCAGGGGGGTGGCCGGGTCGCAGCCGCAGGCCGGGTAGACCTCGGCGTAGTCGAGGGGGCGCAGGCCGCCGCGGATGTCGTCGGGGGCGGCGTCCCACAGCTCCATGGCCCGCTCCAGGAGCCGCAGCTGCTCCGCGTAGGCATGGCGGATGCGGGCCTCGACGGAGGCGCGCAGGACGGCGGGGAGTGCCTTGGCGGGGACCTGGGCGTGGTACCAGTAGCTGGCGAGGCGGGTGGCCCGCTCGTCGTCCCGGACCAGGGCCGGGTCGGCTTCCAGCGCCTCCGCGTACCGGCGGTTGATGCGGGGGCGCTCACCGGGCAGCAGATCGTCGGCGACGGCCTCCCGGGCGAGGGAGTGGCGGAAGCGGTAGCCGTCGCCGTCCGTGGTGGCCAGCAGGATGTTCGCGCCGACGGCGGAGCGCAGCGCCTCGATGAGGTCGTCCTCGGAGAGCCGGGTGACGGCGAGCAGCAGCCCGTACTCCACGGTGGAGCCGCCCTCGGCGACGATCCTGGCCACCTTCTGCGCGTCCTCGGGCAGGGCCTCGACGCGGACGAGGAGGATGTCGCGCAGCGAGTCGGGCAGGCCGCAGGGGCTGCCGTCGGCGATGCTGCGGGCCAGTTCCTCGACGAAGAAGGCGTTGCCGTCGGAGCGGTCGAACACCCGGTCCACCATGGTGGCTTCCGGTTCGGCGGCGAGGATGCCGGCGAGCTGGTGGTGGACCTCGTCGCGGGTGAAGCGGGTCAGCTCGATCCGCTGGACCGTGCGCATCCGGTCGAGTTCCGCGAGGAAGGGGCGGAGGGGGTGGCGGCGGTGGACGTCGTCGGAGCGGTAGGTGGCGACGACGACGAGCCGGCCCCGGCGGAGAGTTCGGAAGAGGTAGGCGAGGAGATGGCGGGTCGAGGCGTCCGCCCAGTGCAGGTCCTCCAGGACGAGGACGACGACATGGTCGGCGGCGATCCGCTCCAGCAGCCGGGCGGTCAGCTCGAAGAGGCGGGCCCTGTCGTCCTCGCCCCGGCCCGCGTCACCCCGGGGGCTCCGGGGGGCCAGCTCGGGCAGGAGCCGGGCCAGCTCGTCCTCCTGGCCGAGGGCGGCGGCGGCCAGCTCCTCCGGAAGCAGCCGGTGCAGCGTGCGCAGGGCGCTGGAGAACGGGGCGAACGGCAGCCCGTCGGCGCCGATCTCGACGCATCCGCCGACCGCGACGACGGCGCCCCGGCGGCGGGCCTCCGCGAGCGCCTCCTCGATCAGCCGGGTCTTTCCGACGCCGGCCTCCCCGCCGACCAGCAGCGCCTGCGGCTCCCCCTGGCCGCCCGAGCCGGGGCAGCCGACACGGTCGAGCGCGCCGGTGAGCACGGACAACTCACCGGCGCGGCCGACGAACACCGGACTGACGGACCTGGTCTCCACGGTCCCGAGCATCGCACAGCGGTCCGACAGCGCGGCCCGGGGGCTCCGGGCCAGGACGAGGGCGGACACGGCTCAGGCGGCCGGCGCGTACCGCTCACGATCGCCGCCGGGCCGTCCCTCGCCGTCGCCGCCGTCCCCGTCCCGGGCGGCCGCCCGGCGGGCCTTGCGGACGCTGCGTGCCAGGCGGTATGCCTCGGCCTCCTGGACGAGTTCGGCGTGGCGCAGGCGCGGGGCGTGCGGGAGCTGGTGGTGGGTGGTGTCGAACACGGTGTCCTCCTGGACGGATCGAGTGCGGCGGGTTGCCGTGGCACCAATCTCGTCGGCCAGGGGGGTGCGGCGCATCGGGAGGGTTCCGCATGTTCCCGGGGGGTGGGGCCTTAGGCGTGCGTGGGGGAGGTCCGCCCGGCGCCTAAGGCCCTCCGGGTGCGGGCCGTCTCCTGAGGCGCCGGCCCACGCCTGGCGGGGGTCGGCCTTGCGCAGTCCGCCCGCGTCGGTACGGTTTGCTCGCGCTCGTCCGGGGTCCCGGTGGCCCGTACCTGTACGAGGTCGGCCTCGCGCTGCCCGCCCGTGTCGGTACGGGTACGTCGCGCTTGTCCGGGGTCCCGGTGGCCTGGGCCGCGTCGGAACGGGGTCCCGTACCCTCCTTCCCCCCGCCGGGGGTACCGGCCACCCTCCGGCTGGTCCGTGGGCGGGGGTGCAGGGTCGCCCCCGCAGGGGATCGGCGGAGGCCGACCCGCACGGGACCTGGTGAGTACGCTCGCCGACCCCGAGGAGGTGAGCCCGGAGGCCCCGCCAACCCGCACCACCACCCGGCGCCGGGCCGACCCGCACAAACCCGCCCCGTCAACGTCGCCCCGCACAAACCCGCCTCGCCGACGATCACCCGGCAAAAACCAGCCTCTTGGGGGTCCCCCGGACGAAGTCTGGGGGAGATTGAGGCGCGGGGGCTCGGGGGCTGGCCCTCGACGCGGGGCCGCACATGCCATGTGCCCGAGAACCTGTCCGCCCCTGCGGCAACCCGGAAAACTCAGCCTGGCCCGCGATGAGCCCGCACAAATCCCGCCTCGCCGTCGACCCGAGCAAAAACCAGCCTCGCCGGCGATTGAGGCGCAGGGGTTCGGGGACTGGTCCCCGACACAGGCCCGCACACTGCGGGACGTTCGCCTGTGCGGCGGGGCAGGGTCCTGGTCCGTCCTCAAGCGCCGGACCGGCTGGATTTGCTCGGGTGGTTGTCGGGGGCCAGCCCCCGAGGCCCCGCGCCTCAATCTCCCCCAGACTTCGTCCGGGGGGACCCCCACGAGGCTGGTTTTGTTCGGGTGGTCCCGGCGCACCGTGTGGTGCGGGTTGGCGGTGGCCTCCGGGCTCACCTCCTCGGGGTCGGCGGACCGAAGGCCCACGGTCAACGCACGCCGGACTTACCGCCGATCCCCTGCGGGGGCGACCCTGCACCCCCCACCCACACAGCCGGCACAGCAGACCGGTACCCCGAGCCGGGGGAAAAGGGGTGCGGGACCCCGTACCGACACGGGCGGGCCACCGGAACCCCGGACGAGCGCGACGGCCTCGTACCGACCCGGGCCGGCCACCGCGACCCGTCAGGAGCCCGCCTTCGGCAGGGCGAGGAAGAGGTCGAAGTACATGCCCACCGCCAGAAACGCACCGATCGCGCCGAGCACCGCGCCCGCGATCGCCCATGCGCGGACCCACGCGGGGCGTTCGGGGCGGGTGAGGACGGCGATGGCGATGATCAGGGCGATCAGGGCGAAGACGCCGTTGACCAGGGCGGTGGTGTGCCAGGCGTCGCCGTAGATCGCGGAGATCTGGGCGGCGGGCGTGCCGCCCTGGGAGGTTTCGAGCTGGCCGATCAGGGTCTGGCGTTCGGCGGCGATCCGGCCGATCCAGCTGCCGCTGAGGCCGACCATGCCGAGTGCGGCCGCGACGACAGCGCCGGCGGCGGAGAGCAGTCCCGCCGCTGACGAGGTGGCCTCGGCCTCGTCGGCGAGGTCCGCGTCGTCGTCCCTGTCCGCCGCGTCGTTCTCGGCATCGTTCTCGGTGTCGTTCTCCAGGACGTCCGGGGTGTCCGTCCCGGTCGGTGCGTCGCTGGTCTTGTCGGTCTTCGTGAGGTCCATACGGCGCACGCTAGGCGGCCCGTCTGAGAGGGGCCTGAGAGGGACCTGAGAGGCGGCGGCAGGGGGAGGCGGTCAGGCGCGGGCGCGCAGTTCGCGCCACTCGGGTGCGAGCACGGACCAGATCTCCAGGTCGTGGCGTTCGCCCCGGTGGAGGTCGGCGTCCCGCAGTACGCCGTCGCGCCGCATGCCGAGGCGTTCGGCGGCGCGGATGCTCGCTTCGTTGGCGGCGGAGGTGTGCCATTCGACGCGGTGCATCCCGCGCTCCTCGACGGCCCAGTCGATCAGTACGCGGATCGCGCGGGTGATGAGCCCTTGTCCGGTGGCGGTCGCCTCCAGCCAGCAGCCGACCTCGCAGAGGCCCTCGGAGGTGTCGAAGATCCGGAACAGCACCCCGCCGACGAGCGTGCCGTCCTGCCAGATGCCGTGGATACGGCCGGTGTCGGTGGCCTGCTTCTGCGCATACCGGGTCAGGAACGCCCGGGATTCGTCGAGAGTGCGGTTGACGTCCGTGAGGGGGGCGTGGCGGCCGATGTGTTCGCGGCCCCGGTCGATGTGGGCGAAGAACTCCTCGGCCTGCCAGGGCTCCAGGGGGCGCAGCTCCGCCTTCAGGTCGGCGGGGCCGAGGGGTATCGCGAACATGGTGCTCTCTTCTCAGACTTCTCAGACGTTCTCGCGCACGGGCGGAACGATCTTCGCACGGGCCTCGTCGGCGGGCGGCTCCCCGGCCGGCCGGGGTTCCCCGGTGGCCGGCGGCTCGATGGTGATCCGGGGCAGCAGCCGGTCCAGGGAGCGCGGCAGCCACCAGTTGGCGCCGCCGAGGAGGTGCATCAGGGCGGGGACCAGGAGGGTGCGCAGGACGAAGGCGTCCAGGGCGACGGCGGCGGCGAGGGCGATGCCGAACATGGCGATGATCCGGTCGCCGGTGAGGACGAAGGCGAGGAAGACCGAGATCATGATCACGGCGGCGGAGTTGATCACCCGCCCGGTCTCGGCGAGTCCGACGCGTACCGCCCGCCGGTTGTCGCCCGTGGCGAGCCATTCCTCGTACATCCGGCCGACCAGGAAGACCTGGTAGTCCATGGAGAGACCGAAGAGCACCGAGACCATGATCACGGGCAGGAAGGGTTCGACCGGGCCCGCAGCGCCCAGCCCCAGCGGCTCGCTCCCCCAGCCCCACTGGAAGACCGCGACCACGACGCCGAAGGCGGCGGCGACGGCGGCCACGTTCATCGCGGCGGCCTTCAGGGGTATCGCGAAGGAGCGGAACGCGAGGAGCAGCAGGAGGGAGCCGAGGCCGATCACCACGCCGACGAAGGGCGGCAGCTTGCCGATGATCAGGGCGGCGAAGTCGTCGTAGCCGGCGGTCACTCCGCCGACGTACACGCGGGGCCCGGTGTCGCCGGTGGCGGCGGGCAGGACCTCGGTGCGGAGCCGGTCCACGAGGTCGCTGGTGGCCTTCGACTGGGGCGAGGAGGTGGGGACGACGGTGAGCAGCGCCGTATCCCCGGCGCGGTTGTGGACGACGGGGCCGGTGGACGCGACGCCCCGGGTGTCGGCGAGGACGGCGGGCAGCCGGTCGAGGGCGGCGCGGTCGGCGGGGCCGTCGATCCGGGCGACGAGGGTGAGCGGGCCGTTGACGCCGGGGCCGAAGCCGCCGCCCTGCGGTGCGGAGCCGGGGCCGCCGTGCGCGAGCAGGTCGTACGCGGCGCGGGTGGTGGAGCCCGCGGGGTGGTTGCCCTGGTCGGAGGTGCCGAGGTGGAGCGAGAGCGCGGGCAGTGCCAGGACGGCCATGAGGACGGTGGCGACGGCGCCCAGCAGCCGGGGCCGCCGTTCCACGACTGCGGACCAGCGGGCGGCGAGGCCGCTGGTGGGGTCGTCGGGCCGGGGGCCGTGTTCGCGCAGTGCCCGCCGTTCCCGGCCGCTGAGCGCGCGTTCGCCGATGAGGGAGAGGAGCGCGGGCAGCAGGGTGACGGACGCGGCGACGGTGCAGACGACGGTGAGCGACGCGGAGATCGCGACCCCGTCGAGGAAGTCGAGTCGCAGGACGAGCATGCCGAGGAGGGCGATGCAGACGGTGGCCCCGGCGAAGACGACGGCGCGGCCGGTGGTGGTGACGGCCTCGTGGGCGGCCCGGTCGACGGGGAGGCCGGCGCGCAGTCCCCGGCGATGCCGGGTCACGATGAAGAGGGCGTAGTCGATGCCGACGCCGAGTCCGACGAGGAGGCCCAGCATGGGGGCGAAGTCGGCGACGGTCATGGCGTGGCCGAGGAGGACGGTGCCCGCGTAGGCGGTGCCGACCGAGATCAGCGCGGTGACGATGGGGAGCAGGCTGGCGGCGAGCGAGCCGAAGGCGAGGAAGAGGACCACGGCGGCGACGGCGACGCCGACCATCTCGGCCGTGTGCCCGCCGGGGGTCTGCATCCGGCCGGCGGCGGGGCCGCCGGTCTCGACCTGGATCCCCTCGCTCGCGGCGGCCCGCGCGGTGTCGACGACCGCGTCGATCCGTTCCGGGGCGAGGTCGGCGGCCCGCTGTTCGTAGGTGACGGTGGCGTACGCGGTCCGCCCGTCGGGGCTGACCTGTGCCTCGCCGCCGCTCCGGTACGGGCCGGTCACGGAGGCCACCGACGGCAGTGCGGCGAGGTCGGCCAGCATCCGGTTCATGGGTTCGCGGACCTGCGGGTCGCGTGCGGAGCCGCGTTCGGTGTGCCAGACGACGGTGTCGCTGTCGCCGTCCTGGCCGGGGAAGCCCTTGGCGAGCAGGGCGGCCGCGCGGCCGGATTCGGTGCCGGGGACGTCGTAGTCGTTGGAGTAGGCGGTGCCCGCGGTGAGGGCGCCGAGGGCGGTGCCCGCGCAGACGAGGACCCAGAGCAGGACGGTGACGAGTCGGTGCCTGACGCACCACCGGGCTACGGCTGCCAATGGACCTGCTCCCTGGAGAGGTGTCGGTCTTCCCTCGGGAACGGCCCGGAAAGAACTTCTGACCTGCTGAACGCCTGACCTGCTGAACGTCCGGCCTGCCGACCTGCCGGCCGGCTGGCCTGCTTTCACCGCACTCTCTCAGTGTTTGGAGATCGTTGGTCGGCCGGGCGGGGATTCGTGGGGCGGATCACAGCCCTCCGCCCGGTCCCCCGGGGCGCCCGGGCGGCCGAACGGCCTTGGGCGGAGCGGACGTTGTCGGTGGCGGCTGGCACGATGGACGGCATGGAGACGACAGGGAGCAGCCATCCGATGCTCGCGCCCGGCGATGCCGCCGCGTTCGCCCTGACGCTGCACGACTCCCCCGGGCCGCACCTGGGACGGCCCCCGGTGCCGGTGCTCGCCCTGGAGCCGGGGGCCACGCTCCGGGAGCGCCGGGAGTCCTTCCAGGGGGTGTACGGGGAGATCGTCGCCCGGATCGGGGAGCCCACGCTGTACGGGGGGTCCGCGCACGGCCCCGGGGTCCGCTGGCGGGACGACCGCCGGACCGTGCTGCTCGCCGGGGACCGGTACGGGGCCCGGCTCTCCGTCCACGACACCGGCCTGCTGGAGGCGGCGGAGCTGCGGGTCTTCGCCTGGGGCGGGGCCTGGGCCGCCGATGAGCCGCACGACTTTGATCTGCTGCCGTACATCTGGCAGCTGGACCGCGGCGGGCCGGGGGAGCCTCCGGCGGAGCGCACCGGCGGGCGGATGGCGTCCTCGCTGGAGCACTTCGGGTACGCGCTGGAGCTGATGCTGACCGCGTGGGTGGAGCAGTTGCCGGCGCAGGTGGGGGGCGACTGGGCCGGGTTCTGTGTGACGAGCGGGGCGGACCGGGGGCGTCGGGTGCAGCTCAGTTACGGTCTGGCGGACGGGCTCCAGGTGTCGGTGGACGACCGGGACGGGGCGGACACCCCGGAGCGGGCCGGGGTGATGCGCGCGCGGGGCTGGCATTCGCGGGACCGGGGGTGGTGGCAGGCGGAGTTCCCGGATCCGGAGCGCGCTCAGACGGCGGAGGCGGCCCGGCTGGCGCTGGCGGAGCTGCGGGCGCGGGGCACCACCCACCCCAAGGAGCTGCGGGCCCGGGATGTGAGCTGCAAGGACCGGGGGGAGCTGCTGCTGCCGGGGCTGGGGATACGCCACTGAGCGCCACTGAGCCATACGCCGCTGAGCCGGGGGGTGCCCGCTTGCGTCGGCGCCGTCCGGGCCCGCGTCCGGCCGCGGGCGGGGTGCCGCGGGCCGGGTGGCACAGGCCGGGTGCCGGATACGCCACGGGAGCGGCCGCTCCCTGATGGGTGCGACCGCCCCCGGGCGGCTTGCGCGTGCGCGGGACGGGGACGTCAGCCCTCCGTCACGCCCAGCTTCTCCAGGATCAGTTCCTTGACGCGGCCCGCGTCGGCCTGGCCCCGGGTGGCCTTCATGACCGCGCCGACGAGCGCGCCCGCCGCCGCGACCTTGCCGCCACGGATCTTGTCCGCGATGGCCGCGTTCTGCGCGATGGCCTCGTCCACGGCGGTGCCGAGGGCCCCGTCGTCGGAGACGACCTTCAGACCGCGTCCGGCGACGACCGCGTCGGGGTCGCCCTCGCCCGCGAGGACGCCCTCGATGACCTGGCGTGCCAGCTTGTCGTTGAGGTCACCGGAGGAGACCAGCGCGGCGACCCGGGCGACCTGCGCCGGGGTGATGGGCAGCTCGTCCAGCGCGCGGCCGGAGTCGTTGGCGTTGCGCGCCAGCTCGCCCATCCACCACTTGCGGGCCGCCTCGGCCGGGGCGCCCGCCTCGGTCGTGGCGACGATCAGGTCGACCGCGCCCGCGTTGAGGATGGACTGCATGTCCTGCTCGGCGATGCCCCACTCCTCACGGAGCCGGTTGCGGCGCACGCGGGGCAGCTCGGGCAGGGCCGCCCGCAGCTCCTCGACCCAGGCACGGGCGGGGGCGACGGGGACGAGGTCGGGCTCCGGGAAGTACCGGTAGTCCTCGGCGTTGTCCTTGATCCGGCCGGAGGTGGTGCTGCCGTCGTCCTCGTGGAAGTGACGGGTCTCCTGGACGATCTTCCCGCCGGACTCCAGGACGGCGGCGTGCCGCTGGATCTCGAACCGGGCGGCGCGCTCGACGGAGCGCAGCGAGTTGACGTTCTTGGTCTCGCTGCGGGTGCCGAAGACGGTGGCGCCCTTGGGCATCAGGGACAGATTGACGTCGCAGCGCATCTGGCCCATCTCCATCCGGGCCTCGGAGACGCCCAGCGCCCGGATGAGTTCGCGCAGCTCGGCGACGTACGCCTTGGCGACCTCGGGGGCACGCTCACCGGCGCCGGTGATCGGCTTGGTGACGATCTCGATCAGCGGGATGCCGGCCCGGTTGTAGTCGAGCAGGGAGTGGGACGCGCCCTGGATACGGCCGGTGGCGCCGCCGACGTGGGTCGACTTGCCGGTGTCCTCCTCCATGTGGGCGCGCTCGATCTCCACGCGGAAGATCTCGCCGTCCTCCAGCTGGACGTCCAGATAGCCGTTGAAGGCGATCGGCTCGTCGTACTGCGAGGTCTGGAAGTTCTTCGGCATGTCCGGATAGAAGTAGTTCTTCCGGGCGAAGCGGCACCACTCGGCGATCTCGCAGTTCAGCGCGAGACCGATCTTGATGGCCGACTCGATCCCGATCGCGTTGACGACGGGGAGGGAGCCGGGCATGCCGAGACAGGTGGGGCAGGTCTGCGTATTGGGCTCGGCACCCAGCTCCGTGGAGCAGCCGCAGAACATCTTGGTCCTGGTGCCGAGTTCGACATGGACCTCCAGGCCCATGACGGGGTCGTAGCCGGCGAGGGCCGCTTCGTACGACACCAGTTCAGTGACGGTCACGGTGAAACTTTCCCTCTCAGCCCAGCAGGACGTCGTCGTCGCCGATGCGCTTCAGTTCGCGCAGCAGCAGGGCGATGCCCGTGACAATGGCGGCACCGGTGATCGCGGCGTCGAGCAGGCGGAGCGTGTCGTGCTCGCTGCGGGCGGCCTTGATCTGCTTGGCGACGCCGAGGGCGCCGAAGGCGGTGGTGCCGATCGACAGATACGTACCGGCCTTTGACTTCTTGAAGCTCTTGGCCTTGGTCAACGCGCTCATAGCGAGGGTGCCTCCTCAAGCAGGGTGTGCCCCCACCTTTCCACGAAAGCGGCCTCGACGGCCGCGCCGACCTTGTACAGCCGGTCGTCCTTCATCGCGGGGGCGATGATCTGGAGCCCGACCGGGAGGTTGTCCTCCGGGGCGAGCCCGCACGGCAGCGACATCGCCGCGTTCCCGGCCAGGTTGGTCGGGATGGTGCACAGGTCGGCCAGGTACATCGCCATCGGGTCGTCGGCGCGCTCGCCGATCGGGAAGGCGGTGGTCGGGGTCGTCGGCGAGACGATCACGTCGACCTGCTCGAAGGCGGCGTCGAAGTCCTGCTTGATCAGCGTGCGGACCTTCTGGGCGCTGCCGTAGTACGCGTCGTAGTAGCCGGAGCTGAGGGCGTACGTGCCGAGGATGACGCGGCGCTTGACCTCGTCGCCGAAGCCCGCCTCACGGGTGAGGGCGGTGACCTCCTCGGCGGACCTCGTGCCGTCGTCGCCGACCCGCAGGCCGTAGCGCATGGCGTCGAAGCGGGCCAGGTTCGAGGAGCACTCGGAGGGCGCGATCAGGTAGTACGCCGACAGGGCCAGGTCGAAGGAGGGGCAGTCCAGCTCGACGATCTCGGCGCCCAGCTCCTTGAGCAGGGCGACGGACTCCTGGAACCGCTGCACCACGCCGGCCTGGTAGCCCTCGCCGCCGAACTGCTTGACGACGCCGACGCGCAGGCCGGCGACGCTGCCGTTGCGGGCGGCCTCGACCACCGGGGGCACCGGGGCGTCGATCGAGGTCGAGTCCAGCGGGTCGTGACCGGCGATGACCTCGTGCAGCAGGGCCGCGTCCAGGACCGTGCGGGCGCAGGGCCCGCCCTGGTCGAGGGAGGAGGAGAAGGCGACCATGCCGTAGCGGGAGACCCCGCCGTAGGTGGGCTTGACGCCGACGGTGCCGGTGACGGCGGCGGGCTGGCGGATCGAGCCGCCGGTGTCCGTGCCGATGGCGAGGGGCGCCTCGTACGCGGCGAGCGCCGCACTGGAGCCGCCGCCGGAGCCGCCGGGGATCCGGGTCAGGTCCCAGGGGTTGCCGGTGGGGCCGTAGGCGCTGTTCTCGGTGGAGGACCCCATGGCGAACTCGTCCATGTTGGTCTTGCCGAGGATGACGACACCGGCCTCCTTCAGCTTGCGCGTCAGGGTGGCGTCGTACGGCGGGATCCAGCCTTCGAGGATCTTGGAGCCCACGGTGGTGGGCACGCCCTCGGTGGTGAAGATGTCCTTCAGTGCGAGCGGTACGCCCGCGAGCGGGCCGAGCTTCTCGCCGGCGGCGCGCTGCGCGTCGACGGCGCGGGCCTGCGCGAGGGCACCCTCGCGGTCGACGTGGAGGAAGGCGTGGACCTTCTCGTCCACGGCCTCGATCCGCGCCAGGTGGGCCTCGGTGACCTCGACGGCGGTCAGCTCGCCGGAAGCGATCTTCGCGGCGATCTGGGCCGCGGTGAGCTTGATGATGTCCGTCATGATCAGTCCTCCCCCAGGATCTGCGGCACCTTGAAACGCTGCTGCTCCTGGGCCGGGGCGCCGGAGAGCGCCTGCTCGGGGGTGAGCGACGGACGGACCTCGTCCGCGCGCATGACATTGGTCAGCGGCAGCGGGTGGGAGGTCGGGGGCACGTCTTGGTCGGCGACTTCGGCGACGCGGGCGACCGCGCCGATGATGTCGTCGAGCTGACCGGCGAAATGGTCGAGTTCGTCGCCGGAGAGTTCCAGGCGTGCCAGCCGGGCGAGGTGGGCGACCTCCTCGCGCGTGATGCCAGGCATGCAGCGATCCTCAGGGTGAGTGTGTGTGGTTTGGGGCCAATCCTAGGGGGCACGGACCCCTGACCACGAAACGGTTTGCCCCGGCCCGCCCCCGCCCGGCCTCCCGGGGGCACCCGGACCGCTCCCCGTACGCGCCGCCGGTCACCGGGCCGCCCGACGGCACGGGCCTCCCGGACCGCCCTTCCGTACCCGCTAGGGAGTGTCTTCACAGTAGCGTCGTCCGCCCGGAGGGCGGGCCCGGCGGAGTCTGGTGCATGGGGTCTCCCCAGGCCCGCCAGGGCCGAGGGGACGGATCGCAAGGCGGAGGATGGGGGTACCTCCCGGGCCGCCAGGCCCAGGGGGCGAGTCCCTGCGGTGGGGGTACTCCCCCTGGCTCCGCCGGTGGCACCCCCACCCGGGCCGCCAGGCCCAGGGGGCCATCGGCGACTGACGACAACGCGGCGTGGGGGTACTCCCCCTGGCTCCGCCGGTGGCACCCCCACCCGGGCCGCAAGGCCCAGGAGGAGTGCCGTGCCAGGGCACGCCGGGCAGACGGGACTGTGAAGACACGACCTAGGGGACGACCTGGCCGGAGGGTTCGTCGGCCGCCGCCGGGGCGGGCGGCGGGGACGGCGCGCCGGGCGCGGGCGCCGGCGGGGGCTGCGGCGCGGGCGGCGCGGGCTCGATGGAGCGGGGCTGGCGGTGCCAGCCGTGCTCGCCCCGGGCCCGCAGCCAGGCGGTCGTCTCCTGCGGTGGCATGGCGGCGGCGACCAGCCACCCCTGGACGGCGTCGCACCCCAGGTCCCGCAGGCGCTCCCAGGTCTCGTCGTCCTCGACGCCCTCCGCGACGACCAGCAGGCCCAGCGAGTGCGCGAGGTCCACGGTGCAGCGGACGATCTCCGCGTCCTCGGTGTCCACGGCGAGCCGGGCCACGAAGGAGCGGTCGATCTTCAGCTCGCTGACCGGGAGGCGGCGCAGATGGACCAGGGAGGAGTAGCCGGTGCCGAAGTCGTCCAGCGACATCCGCACCCCGTGGTCGGTGAGGCCCGCGAGGGTGTCGGCGGCCCGCTGGGGGTCCTCCAGCAGGACGTGTTCCGTTATCTCCAGCTGGAGCGCCCCGGCGGGGACCCCGTGCCGGGCGAGGCGGGCGGCGACGGAGCCGGCGAAGCCGGGGGTGTGGACGTCGCGCGGGGAGACGTTGACCGCGACGGGGACCTTGAGGCCCTGCGCCCGCCAGACGGCGACCTGGGCGAGGGCGGTGTCGAGGACGTACTCGGTGAGGTGCGGCATCAGCCCGGAGGACTCGGCGATGGCGATGAACTCGTCCGGCGGGACCCGGCCCCGGTCCGGGTGGACCCAGCGGACCAGGGCCTCCAGACCGGCGACATGGCCGTCGAAGCGCACCTTCGGCTGGTAGTGCAGTTCGACCTCGTGGGCGTCGAGGGCCCGGCGCAGGTCCCCGAGGAGCCCCAGCCGGTCGGGGGTGTTGCTGTCGCGCTTGGACTCGTAGACCTCGACGCCGGTGCGGTCCCGCTTCGCCTGGTACATCGCCACGTCGGCGCGGCGCAGCAGGCCCTCCGCGTCGAGCGCGTGCTCGGGGAAGACGGCGACGCCGGCGCTGGCCTCCAGGACCAGGGTCAGCCCGTCCAGGTCGAGCGGGGAGGACAGCTCCCCGGCGAGCTGGCGGGCGACGCGCTGGGCGCTGGTGATGGAGTCGGCGACGGGCAGCAGCACGGCGAACTCGTCGCCGCCGAGGCGGGCCGCCTCCGCGCCGCGCGGCAGGGCGTGCCGCAGCCGCTGGGCTATCTGCAACAGGAGCCGGTCCCCGGCGAGATGGCCGAGGGTGTCGTTGACGGAGCGGAAGCGGTCGAGGTCGATGAGGACGAGGGCGGAGCGGGTGCCGTGGCTCTCGGCCTCCTCCAGCGCGGCCCAGGTGCGCTCCAGCAGCCACTGCCGGTTGGGCAGGCCGGTCAGCGGGTCGCGCAGCTGTTCCTCGGCGCGGGCGCGGGCGATCCACAGGGTGGAGTCCAGGGCGATCAGCGGTACGGCGAAGAGCGGCAGCACCAGCGGCAGCGCGACGGCGACCACGCAGATCAGCGGGGCGATGCCGAGGAGCGCGACCGCGACAAGGCCCTGCCGCAGCAGGGCCGTCCGGGCGATGGTGGGCAGTCCCCCGCCCTGGGGGGTGAGCACATACCACAGAAGCAGCCGGGTGACCCCGAGATAGGCGGCGGCCGCGAGGACCACTTCGGGCGCGGCCCCGATGCCCCAGTCGAGTGGCTCCCAGGGCTGCTCCACGGTGGGTTCCACACCGAAGGCGGTGAGGACGAGGGTGGCGGCGCCGATGCCGAGGACGTCGGCGGCGCCGTGCAGCAGCCCGTGGCGGCGCCGCTGTCTGCGGACGGTGCCGACGAGGGCGACGACGGCCAGCGAGACCAGGACGGCGGGCACCCAGCCGTAGAGCAGGAGCACGGCGAGGGTGAGGGCGGCGCCGGAGCCGGTGCCGCCCCACCAGCGGTCGCGGCCGAGGGCGACCAGATGTCCCACGATGATCCCGGTGAGGACGGCGAAGGCCCAGCCCACGGTGGAGCCGGGGAAGAGGGCGCGCTCGTCCCTGACCGCTCCGGTGATCCCGGTGGCCAGGACGAGCGCGGCCGCGCCGACGACGGCGACGGGCAGCCCGGGTGTCATCCCCGCCAGACCCGCCAGGGCCGCGAAGCCACGCGGCCGGGGGACCGGGGCGGCGCTCTCGGTCGGTTCCATTCCCGTCCCTCTCACAGCCGGCGGTGCCGATGCCTGGCGATGGTCCTTTTCGTCATGCCACACGACTTCGTCATGCCACCACGACTGAAATTCCCACCACGCGGCCGTGCACGACTGGCGCACATCTCAACAGTAGGCGGCGTTGGGCTCCGACGGGCAGCGCTCTACAGCTCTTGCCCGAATGCGACCCGACCACCCTTATCCATCTGCTATGCGCTGAACGGGTGACCTGTACCGGTCGTTCCGGATCCTCCTACGGCGTCTTGTTCCCGCCGTTGGTACGCCGGAGGGCTGCCGGGACAAGCCCTCTCCGGCCCCCGCGTACGCCCCCCTTTGTCACGCCTCTTCCGGCACAGCCGCCTCACGCGCCGCGTCAGGTCCTTGTTCGAGCAGAATTCCGAAACCTTCCTCGTCGAGAACTGACACCTTCAACTGCATGGCTTTGTCGTACTTGGAACCGGGGTTGTCCCCGACCACCACGAACCCCGTTTTCTTGGAAACAGAACCGGTCACTTTCGCGCCAAGGCTCTGAAGGGCCTCTTTTGCGCCATCCCTCGTGTAGTTCACGAGCGTTCCGGTGACCACGACGGTGATCCCCTCCAGCGGGCGGGGGCCCCGGTCCTCGTCCGCGCCCTCCTCCGCCATCCGCACCCCGGCCGCCTCCCACTTGCGCAGGATCTCCTGGTGCCACTCCTCGGCGAACCACTGCTTCAGCGAGGCGGCGATGATCGCGCCGACGCCGTCGGTCGCGGCCAGCTCCTCCTCGCTCGCCTCCTGGATCCGCTGGATCGAACGGAACTCCCGGGCCAGCGCCTCGGCGGCGACCGGGCCGACATGGCGGATGGAGAGCCCGGTGAGGATCCGGGCCAGGGGCCGGCTCTTGGCCGCCTCGATGTTCCGCAGCATCGCCACGGCGTTCTTCCTCGGCTCGCCCTCCTGGTTGGCGAAGACGGTGGCGATCTTCTCCTCGCCGGTCTTCGGGTCCCGCTTGGGCAGCTTGCTGTCCGGATCCAGGACATACGCCCGGATCGGCAGCAGCTGCTCGATGGTGAGCGAGAACAGGTCGCCCTCGTCCCGCAGCGGCGGCTCGGCGGGCTCCAGCGGCCGGGTGAGCGCGGCGGCGGCCACATAGCCGAAGTGCTCGATGTCGAGGGACTTGCGGCCGGCCAGATAGAACAGCCGCTCCCGCAGCTGCGCCGGGCAGGAGCGGGCGTTGGGGCAGCGGAGGTCGATGTCGCCCTCCTTCATCGGCCGCAGCCCGGTGCCGCACTCGGGGCACTCGGCGGGCATCACGAACTCCCGCTCGGTCCCGTCCCGCAGCTCGGCCACCGGGCCCAGGATCTCCGGGATCACGTCACCGGCCTTCCGCAGCACCACGGTGTCCCCGATGAGGACGCCCTTGGCCTTCACCACGTCCTGGTTGTGCAGGGTCGCGAACTCGACCTCGGAGCCCGCCACCTGCACCGGCTCCACCTGCGCGTACGGCGTGACCCGCCCGGTGCGGCCGACACCGACGGTGATGTCGATCAGCTTGGTGTTGACCTCCTCCGGCGGGTACTTCCAGGCGATGGCCCAGCGCGGCGCCCGCGCCGTGGAACCCAGCCGGCCCTGGAGCGGGATCTCGTCCAGCTTGACGACCACGCCGTCGATCTCGTGCTCCATGGAGTGGCGGTTCTCCCCGTAGTGGGCGATGAACCGGCGCACGCCCTCCAGGGAGTCCACGACCTCGTAATGCCGCGACGTGGGCAGCCCCCACTCGCGCAGCAGCTCGTACGCGTGGGACAGGCAGTCGATGCCGAAGCCGTCCCGGGCGCCGATGCCGTGGACCACCATGTGCAGCGGCAGGGTCGCGGTGACCTTGGGGTCCTTCTGCCGCAGCGAGCCCGACGCGGAGTTGCGCGGATTGGCGTAGGGCTGCTCCCCCGCCGCCACCCGTCTCTCGTTGAGCTGCTGGAACTGGTCCATCGGGAAGTAGACCTCGCCGCGGATCTCCACGAGGTCCGGGACGCGGTCGCCGAGCAGCCGGTCGGGGATGTCCGCGATGGTGCGGATGTTCGGCGTGATCTCCTCGCCGACCCGGCCGTCGCCCCGGGTCGCCGCGCGGGTCAGCCGCCCCTTCTCGTAGGTCAGATTGACGGCGAGGCCGTCGACCTTCAGCTCGCAGAGGAAGTGGAAGTCGCTGCTCCCGACCTCCCGCTCGACGCGCTCCGCCCAGGCCGTCAGCTCCTCCTCGTCGAAGGCGTTGTCCAGCGAGAGCATGCGCTCGCGGTGCTCGACCTTCGCGAGGTCCGTCTCGTACTGCCCGGCGACCTTCTGGGTCGGCGAGTCGGGCGTCCGCAGCGCCGGGTGGCGCTCCTCCAGCTCTTCGAGGGAGCGCAGCAGCCGGTCGAACTCGCTGTCGCTGATGACCGGCTGGTCCTTCACGTAGTAGCGGAAGCGGTGCTCCTCGATCTGCTCGGCGAGGTCCGCGTGCCGCTCCCGTGCCTTCGCGGGCAGCTCCGGGGTGTCCTGCGCGGGCAGCTCGACCCGCTCCCCGGAGTCCTTCCCGGGCTCCGCCGCGGACCGCTCCCCGGAGCCCTGCCCCGGCTCCGCTCCGGACCGCTGCCCGGACAGCTCCGACTCCGTACGCTCTTCGCCAGCCACCGTCTTCGTCCTCCCGTGTCCCGATACCCCTTACTCAGGGTTGTCCGCGAGCGATCTCGCGGCACGGGCGCAGTGGGCGAGCGCGGCCCTGGCGTACGCCGGGGATGCGCCCGCCAGACCACAGGTCGGGGTGATCACGACGGACTCCGCCAGAGTCCCCGGATTCAGCCCCAGCCTGCGCCACAGCGTCCGTACACCCATGACGCTACCTCCCGGGTCTGACAATCCCGCCGAGGCCGGGTCCGTGGACGGCACCACCCCGGCGAAGAGCTGCGTACCGCCTTCGACGGCCTCCCCGATCGCCTCTTCGTCACGCTCGGTGAGGAGGGTGAAGTCGAAGGAGACGGCGGCGGCACCGGCCCGGCGGAGCAGGGCGAAGGGGACGTCCGGGGCGCAGGAGTGGACGATCGCGGTCTCGTCCCCGATCACCTCGCGGAGGGTGGCCTCGACCACCTGCCGGTCGGTGGCCCGGTGGGTGCGGTAGCCGGAGGCGCTGCGGACCTGCCCGCGCAGGACGGCGGTGATCGACGGCTCGTCCAGCTGGAGCGCGACCCGCGCGCCGGGCACCCGGCGGCGCACCTCCGCGAGGTGGTCGCGGAGCCCCTCGGCGAGCGAGCCGGCGAGGTCGCGGCAGGCGCCGGGGTCGGAGAGGACGGCCTCGCCCCCGCGCAGCTCCAGCGCGGCGGCGAGCGTCCAGGGGCCGACGGCCTGGACCTTCAGCGGGCCCTCGTACCCCTGGGTGAACTCCTCCAGGGCGTCCAGGTCCTCCCCCAGCCAGGAGCCGGCCCTGCGGGTGTCCCGGCCGGGCCGGTCGCTGATCCGCCAGCCGCTGGGTTCGACATGGGCGTACATCTCGACCAGCATCCCGAGGGTCCGGCCGATCATGTCGGCGCCGGGGCCCCGGGCGGGCAGTTCGGGCAGGTGGGGGAAGTCCTCGAAGGACCCGGTGACGGTCTTCGCCGTCTCGCGGGCGTCCCCGCCGGGCATGGAGCCGACACCGCTGGCCGGACCCCATTCAAACGCTCTTGTCTCGCTCACCCGGGAAGGGTACGCGGGAAGGTAGCCGCAGGGGGCGGCCCGGCGGTACGGCCGGCGGTACGGGGCGGTCCGCCCCGGCTGCGGGCGGGCGGGTCCCCGGGGCGGGGCACCTCAGGGTCCGGGCCGGGGCTCCTCAGGGTCCGGGGCGGGGCACCTCAGGGTCCGGGGCGGACCATCAGGTCCTCGATCGCCGCGTCGCGCGGCAGGTCGATCGCCGTGAGCACGGTCGTCGCGACCGACTCCGCGTCCATCCAGCGGGACGGGTCGTACTCCCGCCCCTCCTGCGCGTGCACCCTGGCCTGCATGGGGCTCGCGGTGCGCCCCGGGTACACGGAGGTGACCCGGACACCGTTCTCCCGCTCCTCCTCGCGGAGCGCGTCGGCGAGCGCCTTCAGGCCGTGCTTGGCGGCGGAGTACGCGCCCCACTCGGCGTAGGTGTGCAGCCCGGCGCCCGAGTTCACGAAGACGACCTGGCCGCGGGTGACGCGCAGCTGGGGCAGGAGCAGCCGGGTCAGCTCGGCGGGGGCGACCAGATTGGTGTTGAGCTGCTCGTGCCAGGTCCTGGGGCGCAGTTCGCCGACCTTGCCGAGGTCGACGATGCCCGCGCTGTGGATCAGGGAGTCGACCCGGTCCGGCAGCTCCTGGTGGGAGAAGGCCCAGGAGATCCGGTCCGGGTCGGCCAGGTCGGCGACGAGGGTGCGGGCGCCCGGGTGGGCGGCGGCCAGTTCCCTGGCGCGGCCGGCGTTCCGGGCCAGCAGGACGAGATCGTCGCCCCGGTCGCGCAGCCGCCGGGCGACGGCCGCACCGATGCCGGAGCCCGCTCCGGTGATCACATGAGTTGCCATGCCGACCATGGTCCCACTGCGGGGGCGGTCATCCGCGCCCGGCGGCCCGCTCCAGACACTCCAGGGCCTGGTGCCCGTCCTCGGCGAAGAACACCAGGTCGGCGAGGGGCACCGGGAGGAAGCCCTCCGCGTCCATCCGCCGGAACTGTTCCTTCAGTCCGTCGTAGAAGCCGTTCGTGTTCAGCAGGACGACCGGCTTGGTGTGGTGCCCGTGCTTCTTCAGCTCCAGGATCTCGGTGGCCTCGTCCAGCGTCCCGGTACCCCCGACCATGATCACCACGGCGTCCGCCCGGTCCAGGAGCAGCGCCTTGCGTTCGGCGAGGTCCCGGGCGATCACCATCTCGTCGGCGTCCTTCCGGGCGGAGCCGGCGAGAAAGGCGACGGATACGCCGACCAGCCGGCCGCCCGCCTCCTGGACCCCGTCGGCCACCACTTTCATCAGTCCGCTGTCGGAGCCGCCCCAGACCAGCGTATGGCCGCCCTTTCCGAGCAGGGTGGCGAATTCCCGGGCGGGGCGGGTGTAGCGCTCGTCCAGATCGGCGGCGGAGAGAAAGACGCAGATGTGCATGGGAGCACCGTAACCGGCCCGGCAATTCATTCATGAACTGTCGCTCATTCAACGGAAGTTGTGGAAAGAATCTTGCCCGGCGGCGATGAGTTCCGCACCGGCCGCCGGTCGGCACCGGCATGGACAATATGAGCCGTACGCTCGCGAAGGCCCGCTCCGGGGACGGCACGCTCATCGCGTACGAACAGTGGGGCGACGGCCCGCCGGTGGTCCTCGTGGGCGGCCCGCTGGGCACGGCGGCGACGGACGCCCCCCTCGCCGCGCTGCTGTCGGCCCGCTTCCGGGTCGTCACCTACGACCGGCGGGGCCGGGGCGCCAGCGGCGAGTCGGGCACGTACCGCGTGGAGCGCGAGATCGACGATCTGGCCGCCGTCATCGAGGAGACGGGGGGCAGTGCCTCCGTACACGGCATGTCGTCGGGGGGCGTGCTCGCGCTGCGGGCGGCGGCGGCCGGGGTGCCCGTCACCCAGCTGTCCGTGTACGAGCCCCCCTTCCATCCGGCGGTGCGTCCGGCGCAGCGCCCGCCGGAGCAGGTGCGGCGGATGCGGCTGCTGCTGGCGGCGGGCCGGCGCGCGGACGCGCTCGCGCTCTTCCTCACCGATGCCGGGACGCCGCCGGAGACCCTGGCCCGGATGCGTGGCTCGGCGCTGTGGGAGGTGCTGGAGTCGGTGGCGCACACCCTGCCGTACGACCACGAGGTGATGGGCAACGGCTCCGTGCCCACGGGGCTGCTGGGCCGGGTGGCGACCCGGGTGATGGTGGTCGACGGCGGCGCCAGCCCGCCCTGGACGCGGGACGCCGCCCGGCTGGTGGCGCGGGCCCTGCCGCGCGGCCGGCACCGGACGCTGACGGGGCAGACGCACGAGGTGGCGCCGCATGTGCTGGCGCCGCTGCTGGTGGACTTCCTGAGCGCGTAGGCCCTGCGGGGGCGGCGGGGCGCCGTGCGCGGGTCCCCGCCGGGCGGGGCGCCGTGGGCGATCGGCGCTCCGGGCCCGCGGCGGACGCCGTCCCGTACTCCCCGCCGGGGTGCGAGGGTCCGGCGCGGGCGGCCTCAGAGCGGCGGAATGCGGACCACGTTGACGGCCTGCGGACCCTTGGGCCCCTGGATGAGCTGGTACTCGACCCGGTCGCCCTCCTCCAGGGAGCGGAAGCCGCTCCCGAGGACGCCGGTGTAGTGGACGAAGACGTCCGGGCCGCCGTCGTCCGGGGCGATGAAGCCGTAGCCCTTGTCCACGCTGAACCATTTGACCGTACCGAAGTTGATCAATGCACGCGGCTCGGCGGAGTGGCCCGGGGCCAGGGCCGCCGAGGGGGCCGCCGCTGCCGGGCCGCCGCCCGCCAGGGTGCCCAGGACAGCCAGGAGGCCGATGATTCCCGCGGTGATACGCCGGGTGGAGAACATGGGTTGCCGGTCCCTTTCTCGCGCGCAGGGGAACGCGTACGCCCGCCTGGCCGGATCCCCCGGGTGACGGCTGTCACCGGGGCCCCAGTGTCACCACGGCCCCCGGCGGCGCGCACCCGGTGGCCCGCCGCGTTCGCCCGGACAGGGCGGACTCCGCCCGGGTGGCGCCGGGGAGTGGTGTCGGCGGGTCCGGATCCGGCCCGACCCGGCCGGATCAGGCTGAAGCGGTCGCCGTCGCGGCCGTGCGGCGGACGGTCGAGGCGATCGTCGCCGACCCGACCACCCGGGTGCCGTCGTAGAGCACGATCGCCTGCCCGGGCGCGACCCCGCGCACCGGCTCGGCGAACGCGACCCGCAGCTCCTCGCCCACCGGCTCGGCCGTCACCGCCGTCTCGCCGCCGTGGGCGCGCAGCTGCGCGGTGTACGCGCCGGAGCCCACGGGAGCGGCCCCGCACCAGCGCGGCCTGATCGCGGTCAGCCCGACCACGTCCAGCGCCTCGGCGGGCCCCACGGTGACGGTGTTGTCCACAGGGGAGATGTCGAGGACGTAGCGCGGCTTGCCGTCGGGGGCCGGGTGGCCGATCCGCAGCCCCTTGCGCTGCCCGATGGTGAAGCCGAAGGCCCCTTCGTGGCTGCCGACGCGGGCGCCGGACTCGTCCACGATGTCGCCCTCGGCCCGGCCGAGGCGGGAGGCCAGGAAGCCCTGGGTGTCGCCGTCGGCGATGAAGCAGATGTCGTGGCTGTCGGGCTTCTTCGCGACGGCGAGACCGCGCCGCTCGGCCTCCGCGCGGATCTCGTCCTTGGTGGTCAGGGTGTCCCCGAGCGGGAACAGGGCGTGGGCGAGCTGCCGCTCGTCCAGCACCCCGAGGACGTACGACTGGTCCTTGGCCATGTCGCTGGCGCGGTGCAGCTCACGGCCGCCGTCCGGGCGGGTCACCACGGTCGCGTAGTGGCCGGTGCAGACCGCGTCGAAGCCGAGGGCGAGCGCCTTGTCCAGCAGCGCCGCGAACTTGATCTTCTCGTTGCAGCGCAGGCAGGGGTTGGGGGTCCGGCCCGCCTCGTACTCGGCGATGAAGTCCTCGACCACGTCCTCGCGGAAGCGTTCGGCGAGGTCCCACACGTAGAAGGGGATGCCGATCACATCGGCGGCACGCCGGGCGTCGCGCGAGTCCTCGATGGTGCAGCAGCCGCGCGCGCCCGTGCGGAACGACTGCGGGTTCGCGGAGAGCGCCAGATGCACACCGGTCACATCGTGGCCGGCCTCGGCGGCACGGGCGGCGGCGACGGCGGAGTCCACACCGCCGGACATGGCGGCGAGCACACGGAGGGGGCGCGGGGAAGTCTGAGTCATAGCCCTACCAGAGTACGGGCCCGGGGAACGGTACGGACCCGGGGGAACCATGGGCTCGCACGTCCGCGTTGTAGAGCGCATGGGAAGCGATACGGACCGGGCCGACACCCCCGGCGGCGGGAGCGGGTCCCGGCACGGGCGCCCGGCGGGCCGGCGGGTCAGCCGCCGGGGGCTGCTGATCGGCGGGGCCGCGGCGGTGGCCGGCGGGGGCGCGGCCCTCGCCCACGACGAGCTGCGGCGGCTGTGGTGGCAGGTGCCCGGGGTGTCGAAGCCGCGCAAGGAGGGCGAGCTGGACCACCCGGGCGCCCAGTGGACGGCGGCGTCCCCGGCGAACTGGCGGCTGGCCGACCGCCCCGACGACTACCGCATCGACCGGGTGATCATCCATGTGGTGCAGGGCAGCTTCCCGGTGGCGCTGAAGGTCTTCAGGAACCCGGGGCACGGGGCGGCCACCCACTACGTCGTCCGCAAGGACGGCCATGTCGCCCAGATGATCCGCGAGCTGGACGTCGCGTTCCACGCGGGCAACCGGGGGTTCAACGAGCGCAGCATCGGGATAGAGCACGAGGGGTTCGTGGACCGGCCCCAGGACTTCACGGCCGCGATGTACGCGGGGTCCGCGCGGCTCACGGCCGGCATCTGCGTGCGCTACGGGCTGCCGGTCGACCGCGAGCACATCATCGGGCATGTGGAGGTGCCGGGGACGGACCACACGGATCCCGGCCCGCACTGGGACTGGGACCGCTATCTGAAGCTGGTGCGGGAGGCCCTGCCGGCGGCCCGCCGGGCACACGGCTGACCCGGGCACGGGGCCGGGGCGCAGCCGTGCGGATCAGCTGAGGCCAGCGGCGCGGGCCCGGGCCACGGCCGGGCCGATCGCCCCGGCGACCGCCGCCACGTCCTCCCGGGTGGAGGTGCGCCCCAGGCTGAAGCGGAGGGTGCCGCGCGCCAGCTCCGGATCGGTGCCGGTGGCGAGCAGCACATGGCTCGGCTGGGCGACGCCCGCCGTGCAGGCGGAGCCGGTGGAGCACTCGATGCCCTGGGCGTCGAGGAGGAGCAGCAGCGAGTCGCCCTCGCAGCCGGGGAAGGAGAAGTGGGCGTTGGCGGGGAGCCGGTCCACGGGGTCGCCGCCGAGGACGGCGTCCGGGACCGCCGCGAGGACGGCCCGGACGAGTTCGTCGCGGAGCGCGCCGACCTCGCGGACGTAGGTGTCGCGGCGTTCGGCGGCGAGCCGTGCGGCCACCGCGAAGGCGGCGATCGCGGGGGTGTCGAGGGTGCCGGAGCGGACGTGCCGCTCCTGACCGCCGCCGTGCAGGACGGGTACGGGGGTGTACTCGCGGCCCAGCAGCAGCGCCCCGATGCCGTACGGGCCGCCTATCTTGTGGGCGGAGACGGTCATCGCGGCGAGCCCCGAGCCGGCGAAGGCGACATCGGTCTGGCCGACGGCCTGGACCGCGTCGGAGTGCAGGGGCACCCCGAACTCGGCGGCGACGGCGGCGAGGTCCCGGACCGGCATGACGGTGCCGATCTCGTTGTTGGCCCACATCACGGTGGCGAGGGCGACGTCGTCGGGGTCGCGCTCGATCGCCTCGCGCAGGGCCTCGGGGTGCACCCGGCCGTAGCGGTCCACGGGCAGGTACTCGACGGTCGCGCCCTCGTGCTCGCCGAGCCAGTCGACGGCGTCGAGGACGGCGTGGTGCTCCACGGGGCTGGCGAGGACCCGGGTCCGGGCGGGGTCGGCGGCACGGCGCTGCCAGTAGAGGCCCTTGACGGCGAGGTTGTCGGCCTCGGTGCCGCCGGAGGTGAAGACGACCTCGCTGGGGCGGGCGCCGAGGGCTTCGGCGAGGGTTTCGCGGGCCTCCTCGACGGTCCGGCGGGCCCGGCGTCCCGCTGCGTGCAGTGCCGAGGCGTTGCCGACGGCGGTGAGCTGCGCGGTCATTGCCGCGACGGCCTCCGGCAGCATGGGCGTGGTCGCGGCGTGGTCGAGGTAAGCCATGGTGGCCACGATTCTACGAGGCTCCCTCGGGGCGCGGACGCGGCGCAGGGGGGTACGGGGGTGCGCGCCCCTGCCCGGCCGTCACCGCGCGGGCGCACGGCCGGGCGACGGAGTGGTCCCGGCGGAGGGCGGGGCGGGGAGGCGGGAGCAGGCGGGGCGGCGCGGAAGGCGGCCGCTTCGGCGGCCCGGCGGGCACGGACGCGGCGGGCCGGCGGGCGCGGACGCGGCGGGCCGGCCCGCCGAGTGGGCGGGGCGGAGGGCCGCGCTCACGGGCCGGGCCCACGCCGGGCGGGACGGTTCGATCGCGCTCACGAGCCGGGCCCGGGCCGGACGACACGGAAGGCCGTGCTCACCGGCCGAGCCACGGCCGGGCGGGGCGGTTCGGTCGCGTTCACGAGCTGGAACCACGCCGGACGACGCGGAAGGCCGCGCTCACCAGCCGGGCCCGCGCCGGACGAGGCGATTCGGTCGCTTTCACGAGCTGGACTCACACCGGACGAAGCGATTCGGTCGCCTCCACGAGCCAGGCCCACGCCGAACGGGACGGAAGGCCATGCTCACCAGCCGGGCCCGCGCCGGGCGGGCCCGATCAACGCGCTCCGTCCGCCGTGGTCCGGGCTCAGCGGTCCGGCAGTTCGGCCGCCAGGGCTTCGATCCGGTTCCGCCAGGCGGCCAGGACGTCCGGAGCCGATTCCTCCGGGGCCAGGTCCGCGGTGAGGACCAGCCGGGCGCCGTGGCCCGTGCCCGTTCCGAGCCGCCAGCGGACCGCGCCCGCCGGGGGCCGTTCGTACGCGAGGAGCCGGGGCGGGCGGAGTGCGGTGATCGGGCCCGGCCGTTCCCCGGGGGCGGTGAAGCCCGGCGGCGGGGGCCCGCCGAGGAGTGGCGTCGCGGACCCGGACAGCGCGGCCCAGACCGTCTCGGCGGGCCGGACGAGCTGGCGTTCGTAGCGGATGGACGGGCCGCCGTCGCCGGTCGTGACCGTCCCGCCGTCCAGGCCCAGCAGCCGGACGTACCTCTCGTGCAGTTCCCCCGACGGGTCCATGACGACGCTCTCCCGGCCGGTGAGGAGAGCGTCGAGCGCGGCGAGGCAGCGGTCCCAGCCGGCGGCGAAGCTGGCCGCGCCGTAGTGGTCGCCGAAGGTGTGCGTCAAGGTGAGCAGCGTGTCGTCCCCGGCGGGTGCCGACGCGAAGCGGAGTTCGTCTTCGCCCCAGGTGAAGGCGAGGAGCCGGGGTTCGGCCAGCTCGGTGACGGTCCCGGTGGTGTCGGGTCCTTCCGCTGCGGAGAAGTGGAAGACGAGGGCGGCACCGGGGGTGGGTGCCGGGGTCACCCGGGCGGGGAACCATCCGGCGATCAGCTCCGGCTCGGTGAGGGCCGCCCAGACCCGTACGGGGGGCGCGGCGATCACGCGCTCCATGCGCAGCGCGGTCCGTCCGGCGCCGGCGGGGGTGAGGGCGTCGGGGGGCGGGGCGGGGTGCGCGTCCATGAGGAGTCTCCTCCCTGGGGCCTGACCTGGGCTGGGCCGACCTGGGCCGACCTGGGCTGCCCGGGACCGCCCGGGGCCTGTCTTCCGGATCCCGCCGCTCGCGTGCCGCCCGGCGGCGGCGCTCTCCCCCGGCTTCGCTCCCCGGTCCAGCCTGATCCACCGGAGGGGACTTCGCACCCCGGCCGTGCCCGGTGCGGGGCACGGCCGGGATGCGCGGGGCGAGCCCCCGCGTCGGAGGCGATGTCAGAGGGGCGCCTTCGCGAGCTGCCGGGACTGGGCCACCAGCCGGTCGCGGCTGTCCCAGATCTCCGCGTCCTCCTCCAGGAAGCCGCCGGCGAGATTACGGGTGGTGATCGCGACCCGCAGCGGCCCCGGCGCGGGCCGGCTGCGGACGTGGACGGTGAGTTCCACCGTCGGCGTCCATCCCTTCAGCCCCAGGTCGAAGGAGGTGGGCGGCAGCGCGTCGACGGCGAGCAGCAGGGCGAGGGGATCGGGGTCGCGGCCGTCGGCGAGGCCGAACCAGCCGCGTGTCTCGCCCTTGCCGGAGGGGGCGCCGACCGCCCAGCCGACGGTCGCCGGGTCGAGCCGGACGGCGAGCCGGTCCATGATCGCGGAGCTGCCGCTGAAGGGGGCCGGCGCGGTGTCGGTGCCGAAGCACTGCTCGTACGGGGGGATCCCGGGCGGCCGGGCGGAGGTGCGGACCTCGTCGCTGAGGGCGCCCAGGTCGCCGTAGGTGGCGAGGACCCGGACGCGTTCGGTCTCGGTGCCGTCGTCCTCGTACTGCACCAGGGACGCCTGGCCGGTGGAGAGCGTACGACCGGTCCGGATCGTCTCGGTCCGGATCACCGCGGGGCCGGGCCGGGAGGCGCTGAGGTAGTGGGCCGAGACGGTGAAGGGGTCGGAGTGGGGCAGTGCCTCGCCCAGCGCCCGGCCGAGGAGCGCGAGCAGATAGCCGCCGTTGACGGCGCGGATGATGGTCCAGCCGGCGGAGAGGTCCGCGTCGTAGACGCCCGGCGCGCGGAGGGTGACGGCGGTGTCGCGGTCGAACTCGCTGTCCCCGATGGATGCCTGAACTACCTGTGCCATGGCGGCACCGTACAGCAGTTCCATACTGAGCGGTAGCTTAATCCGCCGGCCCTCCCGACCCGTGGACCCGTCACCCACCTGCGGCTATCGCATGATCACTGTCCGTCGTCGGCGGTCGCCGAGCGGCGGTTCCAGGCGCGGGGCGCCCGCAGATTGAAGCGGAGGGCGAGCAGCCGCAGGGTGAAGGCGGCCAGCGCCGCCAGCGATGCGGTGACCCCGTTCAGGGCGTCGAAGCGGATGCAGAGGGCGACGACGGTGGCGCCGACGATCGCGGGGACGGCGTAGAGGTCGCGGTCCCAGCGGAGCAGCGAGGGCACCTCGTTGGCGAGCACGTCCCGCAGCACACCGCCGCCGACGGCGGTCGCGAGCCCGAGCACGGCGGACATCGTCAGGCCGAGGCCGTACTCGTACGCCTTGACCGTGCCGGTCACACAGAAGAGGCCGAGGCCGGCGGCGTCGAAGACATTGACGCCCACCTGGATCCGCTCCACCTCGGGGTGGAGGAAGAAGACCAGGGCCGTGGCCACCAGGGGCATCAGGAAGTAGCCGAGGTCGGTGAAGGCGGCCGGCGGGACCGCCCCGATGATCAGGTCACGCAGCAGCCCGCCGCCCAGCGCGGTCACCTCGGCGAGTACCGCCATGCCGAAGACGTCGAAGTTCTTGCGGACGGCGAGAAGCGCGCCGGAGATCGCGAAGACGAAGATTCCGGCGAGGTCGAGCGCATGCTGGACGGAGGGCGTGAACAATTCTTGGAGCACCGGACAGTTCTACCCTGTCCCGCGCGGAACTCCGCCCGGTGCTCCTCGTCCGTGTTCCCTGCCGTACTCCCTGTCGTACTCCCCGCCGGATTCCCCGCCGGTATTCCCCGCCGTACTCTCTGCCCGCGGTCAGCTCTTCGGGGACGCCTTCCCGTCGGCGGCCTCCGCGCCCTCCGCAACCTCCGCGCCCTCCGCATCGGGCGCGGCACCCTCGGCACCGGACGGCTCGCGCTCCCCCTGCGCCGGGATCGCCACCGACAGCGGATCGGCGACCTTCTCCGTGACCTCGGCCTCCTTCGCGACGACGGCCGCCGTGGCGACGACCGCCTCGATACCCGTCGACCGCGTCTGCTCGACCGTGCCCGCCTCGATCTCGCGGGCGAAGTGGCAGGCCACCCGGTGTCCGTCCCCGAGGTCGACGAGGGTCGGGCGCTCCGTGCCACAGCGGTCCTGCGCCCACGGGCACCGGGTGTGGAAGCGGCACCCGGCGGGCGGGTTCGCCGGCGACGGCAGGTCCCCGGCGAGCAGGATCCGCTCGCGCCGGTCCTCCACCTCCGGGTCGGGCACCGGCACCGCCGACATGAGCGCCTTGGTGTACGGGTGCTTCGGCGCCGCGTACAGGGCGTCGCTCGGCGCCTCCTCCACCAGGCCGCCCAGGTACATGACCCCGATGACGTCCGAGATGTGCCGGACGACGGCGAGGTCGTGGGCGATGACGAGATAGGTCAGGCCCAGCGACTCCTGGAGTTCCTCCAGCAGATTGATGACCTGTGCCTGCACCGACACGTCCAGCGCGGAGACCGGCTCGTCGCAGATGATCACGTCCGGTTCCAGGACGAGCGCGCGGGCGATGCCGATGCGCTGGCGCTGGCCGCCGGAGAACTCGTGCGGATACCGGGACAGCGCGTTCGCCGGGAGACCGACCTTCGCCAGGATCTCCTTGATCTTCTCGCGGCGTTCGGCCCGGTCCTCGCCGATCTTGTGGGCGGCCATGCCCTCGCTGAGGATCGACTCGATGTTCTGGCGCGGGTTGAGGCTGCCCAGCGGGTCCTGGAAGACCATCTGGAGCCGGCGGCGGAAGGTCCGCATCTCCTCGTCGGGCAGCTTCGCGAGGTCCGTCCCGTCGAAGACGACCTGGCCGCTGGTGATGTCCGTGAGACGCAGGACGGCACGCCCCAGGGTCGTCTTGCCGCAGCCGGACTCGCCCACGAGCCCGTACGTCTGACCGGCCTCGACCTTGAGCGAGACGCCGTCGACGGCGTAGACATGGCCGACCGTACGGTCGAACAGGATGCCCTTCCGGACCGGGAAGTGCACCTTCACGTCGTCGAGTTCGAGCAGGCTCATGCCGAGACCTCCGCCTGGGGCGTGGGAAGGACCGGGTTGACGCAGCGCACCTGGTGGCCCGCGGCGCGTGGTTCGGTCAGTTCGGGCGTGCCCGTCAGGCACTCCATCGTGTAGTGGTCGCAGCGCGGGGCGAAGGCGCAGCCGTCGGCCCAGGCGATGCGGTCGTTGATGGATCCGCGGATCGGGTTCAGCGGCTCGCCGCGGGGGGCGTCGAGCCGCGGGATGGAGCCCAGCAGACCGTGCGCGTACGGGTGGGTCGGGTGCCCGAACAGCTCGCGCCGGCCCGCCGACTCGACCGCCCGGCCCGCGTACAGGACGTTGACCTCGTCGCAGATGCCGGCCACGACACCGAGGTCATGGGTGATCATCAGCAGGGCGGTGCCCTCCTGGTCGACCAGTTCCTTGAGCAGTTCGAGGATCTGGGCCTGGATGGTCACGTCGAGGGCCGTGGTCGGCTCGTCGGCGATGAGCATGCGGGGCGCGCAGGCGACCGCCATGGCGATCAGCGCGCGCTGGCGCATTCCGCCGGAGAGCTGGTGCGGGTACTCCTTCAGACGCCGGTCCGGGTCGGGGATGCCGACCCGGTCCAGGAGCTGGGCGGCCTCCTTGCGGGCCGGCTCCCCCTTCAGACCGCGGTGGCGCTGGAGGATCTCGGTGACCTGGACGCCGATGGGGACGACCGGGTTCAGTGAGGACAGCGGATCCTGGAAGATCATCGCCAGCTGGCTGCCACGCAGGTCGCGCCGCTTGCGGGGGTTCATGGTCAGCAGGTCCTGGCCGTCGAAGAGGGCCCGGCCGCCGACCTTGACGCCCTTGCCGGGCAGCAGGCCCATGAGGGCCAGCGAGGTGACGGACTTGCCGCAGCCCGACTCGCCCACCAGGCCGACGACCTGGCCCTGGTCGACGTCGAAGGAGACGCCGTCCACGGCGGTCGCGTCCTTGCGGCCCTTGGCGGTGAAAGTGACGCTGAGTTCGTCGACAGAGAGCAGTGCCATGGGACTTCAGCCTCGCAGCTTCGGGTCGAGGGCTTCGCGCATGGCCTCGCCGAGCAGGGTGAAGCCAAGGGCGGTGATGATGATTCCGACCGCCGGGTAGACCGCCATCATCGGCTCGTTGTCGAAGAAGCGCTGTGCCTGGGAGAGCATGACGCCCCACTCGGGGATGGCGGGGTCGGGGTTGCCGAGGCCGAGGTAGGACAGGGCCGCGGCCTCGATGATCGCGGTGGCGAGGCTCAGCGTGGCCTGGACGATCACCGGGCTCAGCGAGTTGGGCAGGATCTGGGTGAGGACGATCCGCTTCTTGCGCACCCCGAGCGCCTTCGCGGCGAGTACGTAGTCCGCGCCGCCCTGGGCGAGCATCGAACCGCGCAGCAGCCGTGCGAAGACGGGGATCTGGACGACACCGACGGCGATCATCACGGTGGTCAGGGACTGGCCCATGACCGCCGCGATCGAGACCGCCAGCAGCAGCGACGGCAGCGACAGCATGATGTCGGTGATGCGCATGATGACGGTGTCGAGGCGCTGTCCGGCCTTGCCGCCGAGGGTGGCGGCCGCGCCCGAGACGATGCCCACCAGGGCTCCGGCGATCAGTCCGATGAGCATCGAGACGACGCCGACGAGGAGGGTCTGCCGGGCGCCGACGAGCATCCGGGAGAACATGTCACGGCCGAGGTGGTCGAGACCGAACCAGTTCTCGGCGCGCATGCCGACGAACTTGCCCTGGTTGGCGAAGACCTCGCCGCGCCAGGTCTGCGCGGTGGGGGTGTGCGGGGCGATCCAGGGACCGATGATCGCGAGCACCACGAACACCGCGATGACGGCGGCGCCGATGATCGCCATCTTGCTGCTGCGCAGCCGCCGCGCGGCCTCGCGCCACAGGCTGGCGCCGGTGGTGGCCTCGGAGGACTGCATCAGCTCCGCAAGCCGGTCGACCTTGTCGGCCTTCTTGGTCATGATCGTCACGTCAGTGCACCCGCACTCTCGGGTCGATGAGGCTGTACGCGAGGTCGACCAGGAGGTTGATCACCACGTACACCATCGCGATGAAGAGGATGAAGCCGACGAGCACCGGGTAGTCGCGCGCGTCGATCGAGGTGCGGATGAAGGAGCCGACGCCGCCGAACGAGAACACCGACTCGGTGAGGACCGCGCCGGACAGGAGGCTGCCCGTCAGCAGGCCGACGGCGGTGACGACGGGGAGCATCGCGTTGCGCAGCACATGGCGGCCGCGGACGACGCGCTTCTCCAGGCCCTTGGACTCGGCGGTGCGGACGTAGTCCTCGCCGAGGACTTCGAGGACGCTGGCGCGGGTCATGCGGACGATCACCGCGAGCGGGATCGAGGAGAGCGTGACCGCGGGCAGGATCAGATGCATGATCGCGTCCCAGCTCGCGTCGAGTTCGCCGGTCAGCAGGCCGTCGAGGATCGCGAAGCCGGTGACGTCCGTGGCGTTCAGGCCCGTGGAGAGCCGGCCGTAGCTGGGGAACCAGCCCAGTTCCACGGCGAAGATGCCCTTGAGCAGCAGGGCGAGGAAGAACACCGGGATGCAGATGCCGACGAGCGATCCGGAGACGGCGGCGACATCCAGCCAGCCGCCGCGGCGCTTGGCGGCCAGGTATCCGAGCGGGATGCCGGCCACGACGGCGATCAGGATCGCGGCGACGCCGAGTTCCACGGTCGCCGGGAAGCGCAGGGCGAACTCGTCCCACACCGGCTGTCCGGTCTGGGTGGACGTGCCGAGGTCGAGTTCGAAGATGCGCTTGAGGAAGCGCCAGTACTGGACGTGGATGGGTTCGTCCAGGCCGAGCGCCCGGTTGATCCGTGCCACTTCGGCTTCCGTCGCCCGCTCGCCCAGGATCGCCGACGCGGGTCCGCCGGGCAGTCGGTTCAGCCACAGGAAGAGCAGTACCGACAGGCCGAGCAGGGTGGGAATGAGCTGTAGCAGTCTTCTGACGACGAGTCGCAGCACCCCGCATGCCCCTTTCTCACGTGCGTTGTTGCGGGACCGCCCGGCCACCGAGGAACTGTGGCCGGGCGGGTCCCGCAGGGGTTTCTCGTCTTACTTGAAGGAGACCTCGGCGAAGTTCTCCTGCGTCAGCGGGGAGACCTTCGGCGGGTTGACGTTCTTGCCGAACGCGATGGCCGGCGGGGAGGACGAGACCGGGATGCCCGGGACGTACTCCATGATCGCCTCGTTGGCCTTCTTGTACGCCTCGGTACGGCCGTTCGGGTCGGTGATCTTGGAGGCGGCGTTCACCGCGTCGAAGACCTTGGCGTCCTTGAAGCCCCACTGCTTGTCCGGGCCGGCGAACCAGGTGCCGATGAAGTTGTAGCCGTCGTTGAAGTCACCGGTCCAGCCGAGGAGGTGCAGGGCGCAGGAGCCCGCCTCGGTCGCGTCCAGGTAGTCCGGGGCCCACTTCATGGCCTTCGGGGTGACGGTGATGCCGGCCTTCTCCAGGTCGGCCTTCATCAGCTCGAACATGTCCTGCGGGGCGGGCATGTACGGGCGGGTGACCTCGGTCGGGTAGCAGAAGTCGACCTTGAGCTTGCTCTCGCCGGCCCCCTTGAGGAGGTCCTTCGCCTTGTTCGTGTCAAACGGGTACGTCTTCACCTTGTCGGAGAAGCCGGCCACCGTGTCCGGCATGAACTGGGTCGCCGCCTTGCCGCCCTCGGGCAGCTGGGTCTTGACGAGGTTCTCGCGGTCGATGGCGTGCGAGATCGCCTGGCGGACCTCGCGCTTCTTCAGCGCCGGGTTCGCGCTCTGGCTCATGCCGACGTAGAAGATGTTGAAGACATCACGGGTCGGGACCTGGTAGCCCTCGCCCGACAGGGTCTTCACATCGGCCGGCGCGACGAGGTCGTAGCCGTTGATGTCACCGGCCTGGAGCGCCTGGCGGCGGCCCTCCTCGGTGTCGATCGTGCGGAAGACGAGGTTCTTGACCTTCGCCTTCTCACCCCAGTAGTCGTCGAAGCGCTCCAGGGAGACTTCCTTGTTGCCCTTGTTCCACTTGGTGATCCGGTACGGGCCGGTACCGGCGACCGTGCCGGCCTCCTGGCTGTACTTGGGGTACGTGATCGCGTCGCCCTTGGCGCTCGCGTCCTGCTTCGCGTACTCCTGGAGCGCCTTCGGCGAGTGGATCGCGAGGGCCTGGAGGGAGAAGCCGCCGGGGAGGTTGGCCGAGGGCTCGTTGACCTCGATGACGGCGGTGCTGTCGTCCTGCGCGGTGCAGGACTTGTAGTTCGCCTTGGGCGCCTCGGCGTCCTCGTTCTTCGCGAACCCGCCCATGATGGTCTGCCAGTAGTAGGAGACCGCGCTGGACTGGTACGTGCCCTTCCAGTTGAACCAGTGGTCGTAGTTCGCGCAGACGGCCTTGGCGTTCAGCGCCTCGCCGTCGTGGAACTTGACGTTCTTGCGGAGGTTGAACGTCCACACGGTGCCCGCGGGGTTGCTCGACCACTTCTCGGCGAGGCCGCCGACCAGCTTGCTGCCACCGGGCTCGTGCTCCAGCAGCGCCTCGAATGCCTGACGCGTGACGCGGAACGTCTCACCGTCGCTCGCGAGCGCGGGATCCAGGGAACCGGGGTCACCGGCGCCGGCGAACACGAAGGTGTCCTTCGCGTCCGACGTGCCACCGTCCTTGTCCCGATCACTGGCGCAACCGGTTGCGACCAGCCCGACGACAACCGTCGCCGTGATCGCCCGGATCGCCCCGGACTTGTGTATGCGCATGGGTCCACCCCTGGTTCACCATGTGGAGAGGTCTTGACCGGCCGAACACTACAGACGGAGGCGACCGGGGAGAACAGTCCGGATAGCGGTGATACCCAGTCGAGACCCGGACGGTCAATAAATCGCCCGTATACGGGACATCAAGGATCGACTGGTTAAGAGCCTTGACATACAGCGCAGTTCGGAGATGTCCCTGCGGAACCCCCGTGGTGCGGGCCGGCCGGGCACCCCGTGCCGACGGTCCGGCGATTGCCGACGGGGTCCTCAGCGGTGGTCGGCGGCCGAGCCGGGCGCCGGATAGCCGTAGCCCCCGCCGCCGGCCCCGGCGCCGTGCGCCTCACGGTCGTAGAACGGCCGGGCCCGGGCGCGCAGCCACATCGCGACGGGGTCGTACTCGTCCGACATCGCGACCGTGGAGACCGGCAGCCCTTCCGGGACGGCCGCGATGGACTGCTGCATCATGGCCCGCGCCGCGTCCACGGACGGACCGGCCGTGTCATACAGATCCAGCCCGATGGCCAGATAGGGCGCGCCGAGGGCGGGCTGCACCCAGGCCCGGCGGAGCGAGCGGACGGCGGGGGTCCGGTGGGCGTTCTGGGTCAGCAGCGCGTAGAAGTGCGGGATCTCCAGGGAGGGTTCGGAGAGCCGCAGCGGACCCGCGGGCATCCGGTCGAGGCCGGTGGCGATGCGGCGGAGGTCGGTCCAGGGGATGCCGACGCCGCCGCCGGAGGCATGCGGATTGAGCCAGAGTCCCCAGCGTTCGGGGAAGAGGGTGCGGGCGATGTCGACGCCGGTGACGACCTCGTGGGCGCGGGTCCAGCCGGAGCCCGCCAGCTCGCGGTCCGAGGTCACGCAGGGGGCGTAGCCGAAGCCGTCGATCCGTACATCGCCGTACTGGGCGTCGGGGGAGCCGGGTGTGCCGTGCCAGAGGAGCATCCAGAGCCGGCCATGGGCGGGGTCGGCGAGGGCCGCGAGCAGTGCCTCGTACGCGTCGTAGCGTCCGGGGGTCACCTGGCGCAGCATGTGCTCGACCTGGCCGGCCGCCGCGGTGCCTGACGCGCTCACCTGGGGTCCTTTCGTCTCCTGGCCCGTGTTCGGCACGGCCTCCGGCTCGGTGGGAGGGCCGTCCGTGACGAACACGGACCAGCTTAATCGGCGGGGCGCGGCGGAGGGGTGGCATGCGGCCGTGCCGTCGTGCCGTGTGCCCGTGGTGTCACGGCCGGGGTCCGCGCGCCGGCGGCGGCAGGCGCGTGGACCGGCAGACGCACCGGTACCCGGTATCGGTGGGGGTCAGTGCCCGTCCTGGTAGAAGGGGCGGACCCGGTCGAGCATCCCGTCGGCCACCGGGTCGCCGGCGGCGAGGTCGAGCAGGATGAGATGGACCGGCCAGACGACCTGGACCCGGCCCAGCGCGCGGCCGAGGGCGTCCAGCGGGGCGGTCCGCTCGGGGCCCTCCCAGGAGGAGAGCTGGACGCCGACGAAGAGGGACGGCGCGTCGCCCTCGACGGAGGCGAGGATCCGGCGGGCGCTGCGGACGACGCCGGTCCCCCGGAACTCCTCGGCGGCGGCGGCGAGGAAGTCCACCGGATCGTCCTGCCAGTCCGGCTCGAACATGCGGACCCGGCCGCCGGTGGCGGTCCCGTCCAGCGGGGTGAGCCCGGCCCGGCACAGCTCGGCGACGGCGGGCGGGGGCAGCGGTGCCCCGACGACCCCGCCTGGGTTGAGGGCGATGCCGAGCTGCGGGGGCAGCCCGCGGGCGACCTCGCGGGCGGGCGCCACGGCGAACGCCATATGACGGCCGGCGCAGGCGAAGAACTGCTGCTCGGAGGTGAAGAGGGGGACATAGGCGGCCCCCTCGATCTCCACGGTCGGCAGATCGAGGTCCCGGCTCTCGGTGGAGCCGCCGTTGGGCAGGGGCACCCAGAGGGGGCTGCGGCCCAGGACCTCCAGGATGCGGGCGCCGGCGGCGGGGTCGCCGAGGGACGAGGAGAGGACTTCTTCGAGTTCGTTCGCGGGCCAGGCGGTGGTGTGCGGCCCGGTCTGTTCCGGAATGGTCATGGTGCTGCCCTCTCCCCCGGCCGTGCCGGTCGTCCCCTCGGCGTGACCCCCCGACCCTAGTGGGCGGGACGGCCGGGCTCGAAGTCGTGCTCGAAGCCGAGGAGGGTGAGGGCGGTGGCGGCGTCGCGGTCCAGGAGCACGGCCGAGGCGCAGCCCTGGGGCGGCCGTCCGGTCTCGACCTGGGTGATCAGCCGGCCGACCCCTCTGCGGTGGCGGGCGAAGGCGTATCCGGAGACGCCCCGGCCGCGCTCGCGCTGGCCCCGCCGGGCCAGCTCCGGCGGGACGTCGAGGAGGACCAGATGGAGCGCGGTGCCCCGGCGCCGGGCCTCGCGGGCGAGCCAGCGCCGTACCCATGCCTGGGTGCCGCAGTCGTGCACGACGACGCTCTCGCCGGAGCGGAGGGCCCGCCGCAGCCCGGCGTAGTGGGCGAGGCGGACGAGCGGGCGGTAGAGCGCGTACGGCAGGAAGGCGGGCGCGCGGGCGTCCCAGCGGTCCCGGGTGTCCTGGGAGTCGACGCCCCGGCCGGGGGCGGCCCGGCGGATCAGGGTGGACTTGCCGCTGCCGGGCAGCCCGGAGAGGACCACCAGATCACCGGCGGCGAAGACCAGGCTGCGGGGGTGCCGGGCGCGCCCGCGCAGGTCGCGTGGGAGACGGCCGGCCGCTGCCGGGGCCGCTGCCGGGTCGGCGCCCGCCGCGCGGATCCTGCGCACACCGGCCGCCACCGCCCGCGCGGTGCTCCCCCTGGTCGTGGCGTACGCGCTGGAGTGCTGCGACGTCATCACACCCTCCCCCCAGACCGTGTCCTGTGGAGACACGGCCTTGTCGGCTCACCACACACTTGCCCAAGAAGCGTAAAGAAATGGTAATGGGGCGCAACCGATTTGCCCTGGAACCGCGTCCGGCGCGTACGGCGGGCCCCGCTGTGCGCCGGATCACGCCCCTGCCGATTCCGGGCGCGGGCGCGCACCCCCATACGGGCCGGATGCGTGCAATGATGTGCCCGCCAACTGCATATCGGCCGTTTGAATCCGCGCGGGAGAGTCCCGGTACTGGTGTGCCGGGCGCCGAAGGAGCAAGTTCCTCCCTTGAATCTCTCAGGCCCCGTACCGCGTGCGACGAGGCAGATCTGAAAAGCGGGCCGCCGTGCGCGGCTCCACCCAAGGTGCAAGTCGCGACCCCGGGGTACGTGTGTACGTACGTACGGTCGTGACGAACCTCTCAGGTTCCGATGACAGATGGGGAGGATCGTCCTCGCCCGCTTTGTCCTGGGAGTCCGATTCATGAGCAATGCCCCTCGTCAGACCGCACTGGACGCCCTGCATCGTTCGCTGGGCGCGACCATGACCGACTTCGCGGGCTGGGACATGCCGCTGCGGTACGGCAGCGAGCGCGACGAGCACGTCGCGGTCCGCACCCGGGCCGGTCTCTTCGATCTCTCGCACATGGGCGAGATCACCGTGCACGGCCCGCAGGCGGCGGCCGTCCTGGACTACGCCCTGGTCGGGAACATCGGCTCGGTGGCGGTCGGCCGCGCCCGCTACACCATGATCTGCCAGGAGGACGGCGGGATCCTGGACGACCTGATCGTCTACCGCCTCGGCGCGACCGAGTACATGGTCGTCGCCAACGCCTCCAACGCGCAGACGGTGCTGGACGCCCTCACCGAGCGGGCCGCCGGTTTCGACGCGGAGGTCCGGGACGACCGGGACGCCTACGCGCTGCTCGCGATCCAGGGCCCCGCCTCCCCCGCCATCCTGGCCTCGCTCACGGACGCCGACCTGGACGGGCTGAAGTACTACGCGGGCCTGCCCGGCACCGTCGCCGGGGTGCCGGCGCTGATCGCCCGTACCGGCTACACCGGCGAGGACGGCTTTGAACTCTTCGTCGAGCCCCGGCACGCCGAGGAGCTGTGGCGGGCGCTGACCGACGCGGGCCGCGAGGCCGGTCTGGTGCCCTGCGGGCTGTCCTGCCGGGACACCCTGCGCCTGGAGGCGGGCATGCCGCTGTACGGGAACGAGCTGACCACCGGCCTGACCCCGTTCGACGCGGGCCTCGGCCGGGTGGTCAAGTTCGAGAAGGAGGGCGACTTCGTCGGCCGTGCGGCGCTGGCCGAGGCCGCCGAGCGGGCGCGGACCGCCCCGCCGCGGGTCCTGGTCGGCCTGGTCGCCGAGGGCCGGCGCGTCCCCCGCTCCGGGTACGAGGTGGTGACCGGCGGCACCGTCGTCGGCACGGTCACCTCGGGCGCCCCGTCCCCGACCCTCGGCAAGCCGATCGCCATGGCCTACGTCGACCAGGCGCACGCGGCCCCCGGTACCGAGGGCGTGGGCGTCGACATCCGGGGCAGCCACGAGCCGTACCAGGTCGTCGCGCTCCCCTTCTACAAGCGCCAGAAGTAACCCCGGGCCGCGGCCGCCGCGGTGCCTCGTTCCCGGCACGCCGTCCCGGCGCCCGGCGCCGCGGCGGCGAAAGTGACCAGCGGCACCCCGTACCACCCCCAGCACGTCGTTTCCCGCTTCCCGCGTACAGGAGAATTCAGGACATGAGCAACCCCCAGCAGCTGCGCTACAGCAAGGAGCACGAGTGGCTGTCGGACGCCGTCGACGGCGTCGCGACGGTCGGCATCACCCAGTTCGCGGCCGCCGCGCTCGGTGATGTCGTCTACGCCGAGCTTCCCGCCGTGGGCGCCACCGTGACCGCGGGCGAGTCCTGCGGCGAACTGGAGTCGACCAAGTCGGTCAGCGACCTCTACTCCCCCGTCACCGGCGAGGTCACCGAGGCCAACCAGGACGTGGTGGACGACCCGTCGCTGGTGAACAGCGCCCCCTTCGAGGGCGGCTGGCTGTTCAAGGTCCGCGTGAGCGAGACCCCCGAGGACCTGCTCACGGCCGACGAGTACGCGGCCTTCACCGCGGGCTGACCGACCGCCCCGGCCGCCGCCACCACGGCGGCCCCCGCCCCGCCCACGACGATCACGACAGGGACCCGAGATGTCGCTTCTCAACACCCCTCTCCATGAGCTGGACCCGGACGTCGCCGCCGCCGTCGACGCCGAACTCCACCGTCAGCAGTCCACCCTGGAAATGATCGCCTCGGAGAACTTCGCTCCGGTGGCGGTCATGGAGGCCCAGGGCTCGGTGCTCACCAACAAGTACGCCGAGGGCTACCCCGGCCGCCGCTACTACGGCGGCTGCGAGCACGTCGACGTGGTCGAGCAGATCGCGATCGACCGCATCAAGGAGCTGTTCGGCGCCGAGCACGCCAATGTGCAGCCGCACTCCGGCGCCCAGGCCAACGCGGCGGCGATGTTCGCCCTGCTGAAGCCCGGCGACACGATCATGGGTCTGAACCTCGCCCACGGCGGGCACCTGACCCACGGCATGAAGATCAACTTCTCCGGCAAGCTCTACAACGTGGTCGCCTACCACGTGGACGACGCCACCGGCCAGGTCGACATGGCCGAGGTCGAGCGGCTGGCCAAGGAGGCCAAGCCGAAGCTGATCGTGGCCGGCTGGTCCGCGTACCCGCGCCAGCTGGACTTCGCCGCCTTCCGCCGGATCGCGGACGAGGTCGGCGCCTACCTCATGGTCGACATGGCCCACTTCGCGGGCCTGGTGGCGGCCGGGCTGCACCCCAACCCGGTGCCGCACGCCCATGTCGTGACCACGACCACCCACAAGACGCTGGGCGGCCCGCGCGGCGGTGTGATCCTCTCGGTCCAGGAACTGGCCAAGAAGATCAACTCCGCGGTCTTCCCGGGGCAGCAGGGCGGCCCGCTGGAGCACGTGATCGCGGCGAAGGCCGTCTCCTTCAAGGTCGCGGCCTCCGAGGAGTTCAAGGAGCGCCAGCAGCGCACCCTGGCCGGCGCGAAGATCCTCGCCGAGCGCCTGGTCGCCGACGACGTCCGCGAGCACGGCGTCTCCGTGCTCTCCGGCGGCACCGACGTCCACCTGGTCCTGGTCGACCTGCGCGACTCGGAGCTGGACGGCCAGCAGGCCGAGGACCGCCTCCACGAGGTGGGCATCACCGTCAACCGCAACGCCATCCCGAACGACCCCCGGCCCCCGATGGTCACCTCGGGCCTGCGGATCGGCACCCCGGCGCTCGCCACCCGCGGCTTCGCGGACGAGGACTTCCGCGAGGTCGCGGACATCATCGCCGAGACGCTGAAGCCGACCTGGGACGCGGCGGCGCTCCGTGAGCGGGTCTCGGCACTCGCGGCGAAGCACCCGCTGTACCCGGGGCTGTAAAGCGGTCCTAGCGGAGCGACCACGTACGTTTGTACGAGGCCAGGGGGCATCGCGCACACTGGAAGGCCCAGTGGGCGCGGTGCCCCGCCGCTTGCCGCCCCCTTTCACCCGCCATCCCTGACCCTCCCGGCCGCGCCGCCCGTGCCATGAGCACAGGGGCACGCACCCCGTACCACCGCACGACCCGTTCCACCGCACCACCCGCACGCCCGCCCTCGCACCCGGCGCACCGCGCCACCCGCGTCACTGGCAGACAACGGCGTCTACCCAGCCCTAGGAGTTTCCGTGGCCATCTCGGTCTTCGACCTCTTCTCGATCGGTATCGGCCCCTCCAGCTCCCATACGGTCGGCCCGATGCGCGCCGCCCGGATGTTCGCCCGGCGGCTGAAGAACGAGGGCCTGCTCGCGCACACCGCGACCGCCCGGGCCGAGCTGTTCGGCTCCCTGGGCGCCACCGGCCACGGCCACGGCACCCCCAAGGCGGTCCTGCTGGGCCTCGCCGGCGACTCCCCGCGCACGGTGGACGTCGAGACCGCGGACGCCCGGTTCGAGCAGATCAGGACATCCGGCCGGATCGAGATCCTCGGCATGCACGAGATCCCCTTCGACTTCGACCGCGACCTCGTCCTGCACCGGCGCAAGGCGCTGCCGTACCACGCCAACGGCATGACCATGGCCGCCTTCGACGCGGACGGCGCGCTCCTGCTGGAGAAGACGTACTACTCCGTCGGCGGCGGTTTCGTGGTGGACGACGACGCGGTCGGCGAGGACCGGATCAAGCTGGACGACACCGTACTGAAGTACCCCTTCCGCACCGGTGACGAGCTGCTCCGGCTCACCCGCGAGACCGGTCTGTCGATCTCCGCGCTGATGCTGGAGAACGAGAAGGCCTGGCGCACCGAGGACGAGATCCGCACCGGGCTCCTCGACATCTGGCGGGTCATGCAGTCCTGCGTCTCCCGCGGCCTCGCCCGCGAGGGCATCCTCCCCGGCGGCCTCCGCGTCCGCCGCCGCGCCGCCGGCTCCGCCCGCCAGCTCCGCGCCGAGGGCGACCCGCTGGCGCGCTCCATGGAGTGGATCACCCTCTACGCCATGGCCGTCAACGAGGAGAACGCGGCCGGCGGCCGGGTCGTGACCGCGCCGACCAACGGCGCGGCCGGCATCATCCCGGCGGTGCTGCACTACTACATGAACTTCGTCCCCGGCGCCGACGACGAGGGCGTGGTCCGCTTCCTGCTCGCGGCGGGCGCGATCGGCATGCTCTTCAAGGAGAACGCCTCGATCTCCGGCGCCGAGGTCGGCTGCCAGGGCGAGGTCGGCTCCGCCTGCTCCATGGCGGCGGGCGCCCTGGCGGAGGTCCTGGGCGGCACCCCGGAACAGGTCGAGAACGCCGCCGAGATCGGCATGGAACACAACCTCGGCCTCACCTGCGACCCGGTCGGCGGCCTGGTGCAGATCCCCTGCATCGAACGGAACGGCATGGCGGCGGTCAAGGCCGTCACGGCGGCCCGCATGGCGATGCGCGGCGACGGCAACCACCTCGTCTCCCTCGACAAGGTCATCAAGACCATGAAGGAGACGGGCGCGGACATGTCGGTGAAGTACAAGGAGACGGCGCGGGGCGGGCTGGCGGTGAACATCATCGAGTGCTGACGCGCTCGTGATGAGTAGGCCCTGACCAGCGCTTTTGTGTCTTTCGGCGCTGTCGGGGCCTTCCCTGCCCGCACGGGGCGGCCACGGATGGCGATCACGCGGTAACAGCGAAGACGCCGAAGCCGAACACGGTTCGGTGGACCAGGCAGCGGTAGAAACCAAGCGGGCGTTCCTGCGCGGTGACGTGGCCGGCTCGGCGGACGCCGCGTGAGCGGGACGCTCGTCCTGGACTGTGAGGGATTGTCCAAACTGGTACGGCGCTCCCCTGAAGTCACCGAGTGGTTGGCTGCGGCCGAGGCCGAGGACATCCGCGTGGTCACCAGCTCCGTCACACTGGTCGAAGCACGCGACCCCGGAGTCGATCAGGCCCGCTTCGACTACGTCGTCTCCCGCGTGAACATCGTCCCGCCCACCGAAGCCATCGCCCGCGATGCCGGCAAGCTCCTCGCCGCTGCCGGCCTGCACGGCCACAGGTACGCCCTCGACGCCATCGTGGCCGCCACCGCACTCGCCTCGCCCGCCCCCGTGACCGTACTGGCGTCGGACCCCGAGGATCTCCTCGCGCTGTGCCGCCCCGACGTCCGCGTCATCAAGGTCTGACCCGGCACATGCCCTCCACGGAGGGCCGTATGCGGCGTTCACGGATCAGCCGAACAGCGCGGAGCCGAGCGGGCGCCTCGGGCCGTAGCCGGGGAGGATCAGGAAGGTCGCGCCGGCCGTCGTGGTGGTGAAGGGCAGCAGCGCGTCGGAGGTGTCCATGCGGGCGAGCGTGGCCGTGAAGGTCCGCAGGTCGTTCTGGAAGCTGATGAAGAGCAGACCCGGGGCGGGATCGTCGATGCTGTAGGAGCGGCGGAGCATGTGGCCGACGCCGACCACCGTGGGGTTCGCCCTGCGCACATGGGCGTCGGCGGGGACGAGATAGCGCCCGGCGGCCGTCTTGGCGCCGAGGCCGGGGGCCGAGGCGACGGTGCCGCCGGAGAGGGGGACGCCGCTGGCCCGGCGCCGCCCGAAGACCGCCTCCTGTTCGGCGACGGACAGGGCGGCGAACCGCGTCAGGTCGAGTTCCATGCGCCGCAGTACGGCCAGGGTGCCGCCGGCGACCGCGGGGGGTCCGGCCAGCCACAGGTCGCGTTCCTGTTCGGCGGTGGTGTGCGGGCCCACGATGCCGTCGAGGAAACCGAGCACGTTGCGCGGTGCGGAGCGGCCCTCGGCCACGGGCACCTCCGTACCCCGGCGTCCGTACTGCCGCCAGCGCTCCCGGACGCGGTCGCCGGCCTGGTCCAGGAGCGCGTCGGCGACGACCGGTACGAGCACGGGATCGCCGGCGCAGATCTGTATCAGCAGATCACCGCCGCGCGCCGGCGGGGCGATCCGTTCGCGGGAGAACCGCGGGAGGTCGGCCGCGCCGGGCAGGGCGGCTCCGGGCAGAGCGGCGCCGGCCGCCCGTACCAGCCGTGGGCCCACGCCGACGGTCACGGTCACATCGCCCGGGGACAGGCCCAGCAGCCGTGGGTCGGACCCGGCCGTGAGGGTGCGGACGGCCTCGCCGAGTTCGGCCAGCAACGGGCCGGGGGCCACCCTGGCGCCGAGGTCGGCCACCAGGGCCAGCAGGTGGGGCTGGGCCACCCGGGGAATCGTCACGCCCGCCTGGTGCCGGCCCGTCACCGGGACCGGCGCGGGCGCGGGTGCGGCCGGCGCGGAAGGGACCGGCCGGGCGGGCCGGGCGGAGTCCTCGGAACACCCGGCGAGGAGTCCGGCGGCCACCGTGGCGCCGGTGACATCGAGGAACGCGCGGCGCGACGGGGGACGATCGGCGCGATGCATGAGGGGTACAGTGCCACACCCGATCCGATTCCGCCGCCCAACCTCCGCACCTTGGCGGGGAGTTCGACATCCCGGCGCGAGGGCCCGGCGCCGTGCCAGACTGGGATCATGTCTCGATTAGCTCTTCGCGTGGTGGCGGCTGCCCTGGGCGCACTGACGCTGGTGACCGGATGCGGCGACGGCGACAGTGACGGCGGCGGATCGGACGACGGCCGGCGGCCGGACGGCTCACGGGTGACGATCCGGGTGCCCGCCGACGCCCCGACGATCTCGGACGCGGTGTCCCTGGCCCGCCCCGGTGACCTGGTACTGGTGGCTCCGGGTGTGTACCGCGAGTCGGTACGGATCGACACGGAGCGCATCACGCTGCGGGGCGAGTCCCGGGCCGGTGTGGTCATCGACGGGCAGGTACGGCGGCCGAACGGTGTGGTCGTGGCGGCGCCCGGGGTGGCCGTGGAGAACCTGACCGTGCGGAACAACACGCACAACGGCGTGCTGGTCACCGGTTCGGCGGCGGCCATCGCCGGACTGCCGGGGAGCGGCGGCTACGACACCGGCGACGAACCCGTCACCCTCCTGAAGTCGTTCCTGGTCTCGCATGTGACGGCGACCCGCAACGGCCTCTACGGCATCTACGCGTTCTCCGCGCGGAACGGAGTCATCGAACGCTCCTACACCTCCGGCGGGGCGGACTCGGGGATCTACGTCGGTCAGTGCAGGCCGTGCCGGATCGTGGTGCGGGACAACGTCTCCGAACTCAACGCGGTCGGTTACGAGGGCACCAACGCCGGCGGTGACATGTATGTCGTCGGCAACCGTCTGGTCGGCAACCGCGTCGGGCTGACCACCAACTCCGACCACCAGGAGAAGCTGCTCCCGCAGCGCGACGCCGTCATCGCGGGCAACCTGATCGCGGACAACCAGCAGCGGAAGACCCCCGAACAGGCCGACGGCGGCTGGGGCATCGGCATCGGCGTCGACGGCGGCAGCGACAACCGGATCGTCCGCAACCGGGTCACCGGCAACACCAACGCCGGGCTCGTGATCACCGCGACCGCCGACCTGACGGCGGACCGCAACCGGATCACGGACAACACCTTCACCGCCAACGGCGTCGACATCGGCTGGACGTTCCCCACCGCCACCCGGGGACAGGGCAACTGCCTGGAAGGCAACGAGCTTCGGACGACCGTGCCGGCGGGGCTCGCGTCCACCGCGTCCTGCCCGGTCCCCGCCACGTCGCCCACGCCCTCCGGCAGCTGGCGGGGCCCGGCGGCACCCGCGGGCATCCCCTTCACCGAGGTGGTCGCGCCCGCCGCCCAGCCGGAGTTCCCGGGGGCCGGCACGGTCGGCGCCACCGTCGTGCCGGACACTCCGGCGCTGCCGGCCGTCGCGGACATCGCGCTCCCGGCGCCGTCGCTGCTCGCCGACGGCGCGCGGGTGCGGACCTCCTGAGCGGCGGCTACGGCAGCGGCGGCGACGGGGTGGCTTTCGGGAGCGGCTGGACGGGGACGTACGGCCGGGTGCCGAAGTCGAAGACCACCGGCCGCGGGGCGGAGGCGATACCGGTCTCCACCCGGTGCATGGTGCCGTCCGGGCCGATCCAGTAGCGCACCGTCCGTGACGTACCGGCGCCGGGACCGCCACGGGAACCTGCGCCGGCACGGGGACCGGCACTGACACTGTCACTGGGACGGGCACTGGGACGGGCATCGGGACCCGCACCGGCATCGGCCCCGGCCTCGGCCTCGGCACGCGGGCCGATCATGATGTCCGTCCGGTGGCCGCGCACCCGCTCCCGCCCGACCCAGGCGGCGCCGTTCTGCGCCAGCAGCGCGGCGTTGTCCGGCCGGTCGCTGCCGAGGTCGAGCACGATGGCCAGCGCACTGTCCAGGGTCATGCCGGATGTCCGCAGCGGACGGCTGTACCAGCCGGACGCGGGCGGCGACGCCGGTGCGGCCGCCGGGGGGTTCTCCATGGGGTGGACGAGGACCGTGGTGGCCGTCCACCGGATCAGCCCGTCGCTGGACGCGTCGCGCCCGCTCCCGCGCACCACCCCGTAACCGGTGTGCGTGCGGTAGTCGACGGATCCGGTGATGACCAGCCCGCCGCCGATGTTCGGCACGGTGATCGTCACCGACCGGCCCCCCGCCTGGTAGTTGAGGAATCGCGTGACCGACAGCCGGTTCACCTCGTCCCCGGTCAGCGCCCGCGAGGAGACGTCATCACCGCCGTCGCCGAGCAGGACGACGGCACTGGTCACGGCAGCCGCGATGCCGACGGCTGCGCCCGCCGCCCACCGTAATCGCGACCACCGGCGACGAGCCTCGCGTCCCTCAGGGCGCCGCTTGCCGCCCTTGTCCCGCGCGCCGGTGCTCCGCGCCTTGCCGTCCCGCGCTCCACTGCTCCACATGCTCCGCACGCGGCGGGATCGTAACAGCTCTCGCCCGGACACCCCCGAACTCCGCGATCGCCGGACGTGACGGCTCGTCAACTGTATTCTCTGCGCGGGAGTTGTCGGATTGGCGTGAGCTTGGGGCGAGATAAAGGAGCGATATGCGATTACGAGTTCCCGTGCGGCTGGGGCTGTCCTGTCTGCTGCTGGTAGGCGGCGGTGTGGGTACGGTCCTGACCGGCGCCGGGCAGGCCGGGGCCGCGGCCCCGGACGGCACCCTGACCGTCGAGGTACTGCGGGACTTCTTCGGCACCGGTGTGATCAACGCGACCATGGATGTGCCTCAGCGGGGCATGCGGGTCGAGGTCACCGACCCCGCGGGCCGGAGTGTCACCGGTGTCACGGACGTCACCGGGAGGGTCGTCGTGCCGCCGTCGAGCGAGCTGACCGGCGGCCGGTACCGGGTCGATGTCACCGTCCCGGAGCCCTACAGCGACTATCTGCGGGCGGCGCCCGCATCGACCGCGCCGAACCACTTCGACAGCTTCACGTCGTTCGTGGACGTCTCGGACGGCCAGAACGACTCGGTGACCACCGGGGTCTGGAACCCGGCCGACTACGCGCTGCCCGACTCCCGCTACTTCGTCCCGATCCAGAGCGGCGCCAAGGCCGGCCCCGGCGGGACGGACACCCGGGCCCTGGTGGCGTTCGGGACGGGCGCCCGCGGCAACTGTCCCGAACAGGAGCCGTGCCCGGAGGTGCTCAACACCCAGGACCAGGTGGGCACCACCTACGGACTGGCCTACGACAGGTACCGCGGCCGGCTGTTCCAGGCGGCGTTCGCCCGGCGGTACACCGAGTACGGGCCCGGCGGCGGCGACGCGATCTACACCGTGCCCGCGAACGGCGGCGCCACGAAGCTCTTCGCCAAGGTGCCGGACGCCACGAGGACGGCCCACGACACCGGCAACCTGATCAAGGACGCAGGGTTCGTCGACGTACCGGGCAAGGAGAGCATCGGCGGCCTGACCCTGTCGGAGGACGGCTCCACCCTGTACGCGGTGAATCTGCTCACCCGCAGCCTGGTCAGCTTCGACGCGACCGGGACCACGGCCGCGGCGCCCGAGGAGACCGTACCGATCCCCGACCCGGGGTGCGCGTCACCCAAGGACTGGCGCCCGTTCGGCCTGGCCACCCACAACAACACCCTGTACGTCGGAGGAGTCTGCAACGCGGAGAGCACCCAGCGACGCGCGGACCTCAAGGCCGTCGTCGCGACCTATGACGGCAACCGGTTCACCACCGTGCTCACCCAGCAGCTGACCGCCGAGCGCGGCAGCGTCTTCACCACCAACTCCGGCCGCGACCAGGTCAACCACTGGAACCCCTGGAACACCGCCCTGGAGGACTGGGACTCCTTCACGGTGAGCGGCGCCATGATCAACCCGCAGCCGGCGCTGGCCAGTATGGCCTTCACCCGCGACGGCTCGCTGGTCCTCGGCTTCCGCGACCGGTTCATGGATGTCGTGAGCTGGGGCGGGCTGGACCCGAGGCCGGGCAGGGACACCCCGCAGAACGGTATGTCCGGCGGCGACGTCAACATGGCCTGCGCCACGCCCACCGGCGGGTTCGAGTGGGAAGGCACCGGAAACTGCGCCGACCACGCCACGGACCCGACCCTCGACGGCGCCCAGCCCGGCACCGTCGTGGAGTACTTCCCCGGGGACTTCTTCCCGAACGGCGGCTCCGCGACCTCGCCCGGACCGCACCAGGAGTCCTCCCTGGGGTCGGTCGCCTACATCAAGCAGCAGCAGTGGGTCGTCACCACGCAGATGGACCCGACCGGCCGGGTCATCACCAACGGAACCGGCTACTACGACGTCGCCACCGGCCTCGGCCCCGGCAACGACCCGGTGAACAACGCGTACGAGTTCGTCGGTCCGAACCAGAACGGGTTCGGCAAGGCCGGCGGCCTCGGCGACATCGCGTACGCGGCGGCCAACGCACCGATCCAGATCGGCAACGTGGTGTGGTACGACGGCGACCGCAACGGCGTCCAGGACCCGGGGCACGTGCTGCTGCCGGGTGCGACGATCAACCTCCTGGACGCCGACGGCAAGCAGGTCGCCACGACCACGACCGACGCCGCCGGCGAGTACTACTTCGGCGGGGTCGGCGCGGACTACGAGCTGACACCGGGCGCCGAGTACACCGTCCAGTTCGACGTGTGCACGGCGGACACCAGCAAGGTGCCGGGCCAGCCGGCCGCCACCGACCTGCGGTTCACCCTGCCGCGCGTCGCTGACGACCGGGTGCACGACTCCAACGTGACCCCGCCGACGGACGGCCGGCTCTGCAACGGGTACGCCCCGGTCACCGCGCCGGCCACCGCAGGAGGGGTCGATCACACGATCGACGCCGGTGTGCACATCCCGGAGCCGGTGTCGCCGACTCCGACTCCTACGCCGACACCGACGCCGACGGACTCCCCGTCGCCGTCCCCGACACCGACCCCGACGGACTCCGCGTCACCGTCCCCGACACCGACACCGCCCGGGTCGCCGTCCCCGCCGCAGCCGACGGGCCCGGGACCCAACACCCCGACACCGCCCGGACGGACACCCGGGGGCTCCCTCGGCCAGACCGGCATGGCCGGCCTGGGAGGCGCCGCCGCCCTCGCCGCCGCGCTGCTCGGCGCGGGTGCGACCGTGGTCTTCGTCACCCGTCAGCGACGCGCGAGGCGCCACTGACACCCCCGAACACCAGGAAGGATCAGGAAAAACCCGACGGGCCGGTGCACCGCACCGGCCCGTCGGCCTGTTGTCCGGGCGGCACCGCGCACGATCCGCGCCCGGCCCCGTACCCGGATCCGTTCCGGCCGAAGCGCCCCGGGCACGACAGGCCCCGCCTACGCTGTCCGCCATGGAGCAGCCACCCGCACCCGGACGCATCGGCCAGTACGGAAACGGAGTCGTCCTCGATCACGGGCTTCCCGTGGAGGAGCGCGTCGCCCGTGTCGCGGAGTGGTGGGACGCGGACAGCCGGGACGGGAGGTGGCTGGTGACCGGCAAGGCGTACTTCCTGCTGCGGTGCTGGCTGCTCGCCAGGGCCGGGGCGCTCCCGTCCGGGGTCGGCGGGTACGCCGCCGACTACGCCGCCGCCTGTCTCTCGGTCAACGGTGGTGAGCCGGGGTGGGACAGGGCGCTCAGGGCCCGGTTGAGCTGCCCCGGCTGCGGGGACGGCTACCGGGCCGAGAACATGCGGATCTGTGTCACCTGCGCCGACTACACCTGTTGCTCCTGTGAGCCGGACACACACGCGCGGGAGTGCGAGGTCGTCGGCTGATCCGCCGGAACGGTCAGGCGTCGCCCGCCGGCTTGCGCAGGGCCTCGATGACGCTCGCGTAGCTGTCGGAGCCGTGGCCGAGCGCCTTCGCCCGTTCCATCGTGGACTTCAGCAGCTCGGGCAGGGCGTTGTCGACGCCCCGGCCGGCCGCCGCGTGCAGGAGGTGGTCGATGGTCGCGATCTGGACGTCGACCGTGGCGTCGTCGCCCGGGTAGTGGCCGGCGTCCACCTGGGACGCGTAGGTGGTCATGAAGCCGGTCACGGCGCTCAGCCAGCGGATCGCGAGCGGGGTGAAGTCGGTGGCCTTGACACCGTCCGCGCCGGTCAGGGCGGCGCCGTGGAGCCAGCCGGTGAGGGTGGACCACATCAGGCCGAGCAGGGCGGAATCGTAGAGGGAGGCCAGGCCCGGGTCGGTGCCCAGGTAGACGGGCTCGCCGAGGGCCTCCAGGGCGGGGCGGTGGGCGTCGAGGGTCGCAAGGCTGCCGCTGTAGAGGAACATCATCTGTCCGGTGCCCACCCCGGGCGGCGTGGTCATGATCGCCCCGTCGAGGTAGTCGGCGCCCAGGGCCCCGGCCCAGGCCAGGGCCGCGTGGGCCTGCTCCGGGGAGCCGGAGGTCAGATTGACCAGGGTCCTGCCCGCGAGCGCGGGGCCGGCGGGGTCGAGGATCGTGCGCAGTGCGTCGTAGTCCAGGACGCAGGCGATGGTCAGCGGGCTGGCGGCGACGGCCTCCTCGGGGGTCGCGGCGAGGCGGGCGCCCCGGTCGACCAGGGGCCGGGCCTTGTCCGGGGAGCGGTTCCACACGGTGGTCGGGTGGCCGCGCTCCAGCAGCGCGGCGGCCAGCGCCGAGCCCATCGAGCCCAGTCCGATGACGGTGACGGCCTGCGGGGCAGCGGTCTGCACGGCGGCGGTCTGCGGGGCGGCGTTCATGGCACAACTCCTCGGTCGGGTCCGCCGGATGGCGGTTGATCACGTAGCACCACGCTCTCAGCGCACGACCGCCCGGAGAAGTGACCGGGATGACGGTGCTCACCAAATTCCTGCCATAGGCTTCGGGGTATGAGCGCTGGAACCGTCGCCGTGGTCGTGGCAGGGGAGATCTCCCTTCCCTCCTGGGACCTCTACGAGTTGAGCATTCCGTGCACCGTCTTCGGCAAGCGGCAGCCCGACATCCACGACCCCTGGTACGACCTGCGGCTGTGCTCGACCGGCGAGGAGCCCGGCGAGGAGCCCGGCGAGGACGCGCCCGCCGTCGCCCGGCTCGCGCTGCGGACCGGGTACGGGCTGGACGGGCTGGCCGGCGCGGACACGGTGATCGTGCCCTCGGTGCCCGACGCCTGCGTGGAGGACGGCAGTCCGCTGCCGCCGCGGCTGATCGGCGCCCTGCGCGACGCCCATGACGCGGGCGCCCGGATGGTCTCCCTCTGCACCGGGGCGTTCGCGCTCGCCGAAGCGGGGCTGCTCGACGGCCGGCGGGCCACGGCCCACTGGATGCACACCGGCCAGTTGGCCGCGCGTTATCCGAAGGTGCGCGTGGACGACTCGGTGCTGTACGTGGACGAGGGCGATGTGCTCACCAGCGCCGGACTCACCGCCGGGCTGGACCTCTGTCTCCATCTGGTCCGCCGCGACCTCGGCGCGCACGTCGCCAATCAGCTGGCCCGCCGGATGGTGGTGCCCGCCCACCGCCACGGCGGCCAGGCGCAGTTCGTGGACCTGTCCGTGCCGGTCACCGACGACGAAGGGCTCGGGCCGGTGCTGGACTGGGCGCGGGCCCATCTGGACCGGCCGCTGACCGTCGCGGATCTGGCGCGGCGGGCCGCGATGAGCCCGCGGACCTTCTACCGCAGGCTCCAGCGGGCCACCGGGACCACTCCGCTCCAGTGGCTCCTCAATCAGCGCCTGGGGCGGGCCCAGGCGCTGCTGGAGTCGACGGATCTGCCGGTGGAGAGGATCGGCGAGCTGAGCGGCCTGGGGACGGCGAACAATCTGCGCCACCACTTCGTCAAGCAGGTCGGGGTGGCACCGAGCGACTACCGGCGGTCCTTCTCCCGTACGGCCTGACCACCGGCCCCGTCGAGGAGCCGGGGCCGGGGCCGGGTCCGCCGCCGTGCGGCCTCACCCGGACGGGCCTAGCCTGGTCGGGAGTCTCGTCCTCGGACGACGGGAGAGCTGCCATGGGGTGCTCATCGGGACGTCGGGGCAGGCTGCGCGGACTGGGCAGGCTGTGGGTGGCCGCGGCGGCCACGGGGACGCTCCTGGGACCGATGGCGACGGAGGGCGCGGCGGCGGAGCCGTCGCCGGGCCCCACCGCCTTCACCTGCCGGTCCGGGGCCTCACCCCCGGCGGACGGCTTCGCGGAGCTGGACGAGGCGACCGCCGGCCGGCTGGACCGGGCGATCCGGAAGGTGATGGACGAGGCGGAGCTGCCCGGGGTGATCGCCGGAGTGCGGGCCCCCGGCAAGGGCGACTACGTGCGGGCGTTCGGCACGGCCGACAAGGCCACCGGCGCCCCCATGGCCACGGATCTGAACATGCGGATCGGCAGCGTGACCAAGACCTTCACGGTCACCGCCCTGCTGAAGCTGGTGGACGAGGGCAGGGTGGCGCTGGACGACACCGTCGGCCGGTACGTGGCCGGGGTGCCGAACGGCGACCGGATCACCCTGCGGGACCTGGCCGGCATGCGCAGCGGGCTCTTCAACTACTCCGAGGACGAGGACTTCTTCAAGGCCCTGACCACGGATCCGGAGCGGCCCTTCACGCCGCGGGAGCTGCTGGACTACTCCTTCAGGCACCCGGTGCGATTCGAGCCGGACGCGCGCTTCGAGTACTCCAACACCAATCTGATCCTGGTGGGCCTGGTCGTGGAGCGGGTCAGCGGGACGGATCTGGACCGCTATGTCCAGCAGCACATCCTGACCCCGCACGAGCTGACCCGGACGTCCTTCCCCACCGGCGCGGAGTTCCCCGCTCCGCACGCCCAGGGCTACACCGACCAGACCGCCGACGGGCGGGAGGAGAACGCGACCGACTGGAACCCGTCCTGGGGCTGGGCGGCCGGGGCGATGATCTCCGACCTGGCGGATCTGCGGCGCTGGGCCCCGCTCCTGGCGACCGGGCACGGTCTGGTGAGCGACCGGACCCAGCGGGAGCGGCTGACGCTCCACCCGACCACCGTCCCGGACGTGGGATACGGCCTGGGCATCTTCATGGTGCGCGGCTGGGTCGGGCACAACGGCTCACTGCCCGGGTACGAGGCCCTGACGCTGTACCTGTGCGAGCAGCGGGCGACGATGGTCGTCCTGGTGAACACGGACACCGGGCACGGGCAGCAGGAGCCCAGCACGCTCGTCGGTGAGGCGATCACCGAGATCGTGAGCCCGGGCCACGTCTACGACCTGCCGCAGCCGGGCCCCCCGTCGAAGTCGCCGTCGCCGGGCGGCTGACCTTCAGGGCTGGTCGATGTCGTTGTCCCCCTCCGCCTGCGAGGGCGTGGTCCGGGGTACGTCGGGGTGCTGCTCCTCGACCGGTTCGTCGCTCTCGCCCTCGGCCTGCGACGGGGTGGGGTACTCCTCGTACTCGCTCATGACCGATCCTCACTTTTCGGTACAGAAGTACAGATCCCGGCGATCGTAACGCGGTACGGGGCGGCTCAGCGGATGCCGAGCCGGGTGCTCACCCAGTGCGGGTCGGGAACCACCGTCAGGACCGCCGAGACCACCGTCACCGCCACCAGGAAACCCAGCTCCACCCGGGCCGGCAGCTGGGCGTCGAGCCGCCCCCGCCGCATCCGGTGCCGGGCCGCGAGGGCCAGCGCGCAGACCACCCCGACCAGGGCCGTCTTGACGAGCAGGAGCCGCCCGTACGCCGATCCGAGCACCACGTCGGGCGGGAGTTTGCGCAGGGTGGAGGCGGTGCCGGTGAGGGCGAGCACCGCCAGGGGCCAGAGCGCGGTACGGGCGTACCGGCGGAGCACCGCGAGCGCGCCGGCCCGGTCGCCGCGCCGCAGCCCCATCACCCGCAGGGCGTGCAGGAGTCCACCGGTCCACAGGGCGGCGGCGGGCAGGTGCAGGAGGGTGAGCAGGGTGCCGATGAGCGGGGTGTACTGCTCGGGGTGGGCGCGCACCGCCTCCGCCCCGACGATCAGCAGCAGCGGCAGCGCGGCGAGGCGGGGGCGGCGCAGCCTGACGCAGGCCGCGGCGGCGAGGAAACCGTTCGCCATGAGGAGCAGCAGCCGGCCGTCGCGGGTGCCGTAGGCGGTGGCGAGGTCGATGTCGCTGACCGACGCGTGCACGACGATCTGGCCGGCGGCCCCGGCGGCTCCGGCGAGTGCCGCGTACAGCGACCAGTCACGGGGGCGGGGGCCGTCCCCGGCGACGCGGCGGCCCGCGAGTTCGCCGATGTGGACGGCGAGCGCGGCGAAGACCACCGTCCGCAGCACGGTGGTGGTCCCGGCGGCGGGCACCCGCAGCTCGCCGGTGCCCCGGGCGGCCAGTGGCCCCGCGAGCAGGGCCACGGCGAGCGCGCCGAGCAGACCGGCGAGGACCAGGGCGGCGGTGCGCCGCGCGGTCCTGCGGGCCGCGCGGCGACGGGCGGCCCGCCCGGGGGCCAGGGCTCCGGGGCTGGTCATTTCATGATCGTCACCTGAGGTCGCATACATGGCAACTCGGGCGGCCCGTACGCGCCCCGGCCCGCCGGAGCGCCCCCGGCGACGGGCCGGGGGCCCCTGGGGTCGGCCCTGGTTCAGCCCTGGATCAGCCCTGGTTCCGGTCGATCGCGTCCCAGAACTCGTCGAAGGTGAGCCGGCCGTCCCCGTTGGCGTCCTTGTTCCTGATGATGGCCGCGGCCACCGTCTCGGTCACGTTGAAGTCGCCGAGCTGCGCCATCACGCTCTTGTACTCGGCGGCCGTGATCTCGCCGTCGCCGTCGAGGTCGTACCGGTCGAACGCCTTGCGCGCCTCGTCCTTGGACACCACTGCTGAGCCCCTCCTTGGTGCGTGACCGTGCACGGACCGCACGGCTGACGGGGTCAGATTATCCGCTCGGGCCGCTGTCCCGGTTCCCTGGGGCGGTCGGCGACGATGGGGGCATGAGCGATGCGTTGGAACGGTTCCTCACGGCGGCGGCGCGGGGCGAGTTCCCGCCACCGGACGGCGGGGTCACGGTGATCGGGCAACCGGCCGCCCGGGACGCGGGCGTCCTCGCGTTCACCGGCCACTCGGTGGTCTTCTCGGACGAGGATCCGGCGTGGATACGGGAGCTGCTGGCCGCGACCCCGTCGGACCCGCCGGCCGCCGCGATGAACCCGGTCTTCCTGGCGGGCATGCTCGCCCGTACCGGCCGCTGGATGAGCACCGTCGATCTGCTGACGGTGGCTCACGCGCTGCCGGGCCGTCCCGACGTGCCCCTGCGGGAGATCGAGGATCCGGACCATCCGCGGGTGCGGCGGGCGAGGGTCTACCGCGACGGGGTACGGGTGTGGGCCGCCGACGGCGGGACGCTGATCCTCGGCCGGGGGCTCGCGGGCCGCTGGGAGTGCGCGATCGAGGTGGACGAGGGGTACGGAGGTCAGGGGCTGGGGCGGGCGCTGGCCCGCGCGGCCCGGCAGCTGGTGCCGGACGGGCGGGTGTGGGCGCAGCAGGCGCCGGGGAACGCCCGCAGTGTGCGGACGTTCCAGGCGGCGGGGTTCCGTCCGGTCGCGTCGGAGGCGCTGTTCTCGCTGGTACGGCCCTCCTGAGCCCCTTTCCGAGCCGGGTCGTGGTGGGCGGGGTTCAGCGGAAAACGCCCGTGTGCCCCAGGGAGTAGCGGCCCGGCTGGGGATAGACGGCCAGTCCGTGCGGGCCGCTGCCGACGGGGATCCGGGCGAGCTGTTTCCCGGTCCTGGTGTCGATGGCGTACACCTCCTCGTCGTAGCGCCCGGAGAGCCAGAGCACCTTGCCGTCGGCGGAGACCCCGCCCATGTCGGGGCTGCCGCCCTCGGGGAGCCACCACTTCTTGGTGAGTTTGTTCCGGGGGAAGTCGAAGACGGAGATGGAGCCCTCGCCCCGGTTGGGGATGTACATCTCGCGGGAGTCCCGGCTGATGTAGAGGCCGTGGGCGCCCTCGCCGGTGGGCAGCAGCCGGGGGGTGGTGAACTTCGCCCCGTCGAGCACCCAGACCCCGTGGGCCATCATGTCCGCGACATAGAAGGTCTTCCCGTCCGGGGAGAGCTTCACGTCCTGCGGCATGGCGCCCTCGAAGGGCAGTTTCTGCTGGCCGACGACCTCCATGCGTTCGGTGTCGACCTTGAGGAGTTCGCCGGAGAACTCGCAGGAGACGATGAAGTAGCGGCCGTCGGCGGAGAAGTCCGCGTGATTGACGCCGAAGCAGGTCACGGGGACGGTCTTCACCCGGTCCATGGTGCGCGGGTCGCGGAAGACGAGTTCGCGGTCGAGGGAGGCCATGACGACGGCGTACTTGCCGTTGGGGGTGAAGTAGAGGTTGTACGGGTCGTGCACCTCGACGGAGCGGCCCGCCTTGCCGGTCGCCGGGTCGATGGGGGTGAGGGTGTGGCCCCGGTTGTTGTTGACCCACAGGGTCTTGAGGTCCCAGGACGGGACGACGTGCTGCGGCTGGATGCCGACGGAGATGGTGTCGACGATCTCGTAGGTCTTGGGGTCGATGACGGTGACGGTGTTGGAGTTGGTGTTGGGGACGTAGACCCGGGAGGGGAAGTTCTGGACCACCGGGGAGAGCCGGCCGGGCCGGTCGGCGGCGTAGATGTCCTTCGGGTCGAGCACCGGCGGCATTCCGGGCAGTCCGGCCGGCGGTGTGGGCTTCGGCGGCGGGGCGGCGGCCGTGGTGCGGGCGGCGGCGCCCTCGCGGGCGGACTCCGGTCCGCTGTCCAGGCCGCAGCCGGTGACCAGGGCGATCAGCGCTCCGGCGGCGAGCGTTCCGGCGCACCGGACGGCCCCCGTCCGGGCGGGGCCGGCGGGCCGGAGGAACCGGGCGGGCCGGGTCGGCGGCCGCGTGGACCGGGAGAGGCGGGAGGGCCGGGGGATCCTGAGGGGATTCGCGGTAGGCATATCAGCTCAGCAGCTCCGTGGTGGTCACCGCGCGCAGTCCGCGGCGGTGGAGATCGTCGAGCAGGGCGGGCATCGCGGCGACCGTGTCCGCGTAGCCGAAGTGCAGGCTCACCACCGATCCGCGCCGGATCTGCCCGGTGACGGTACGGATCACGGCCGTGGCCCCGGGCGAGGTGAAGTCGAGGGAGTCGAGGTCGTACGCGAGGGTGTGCGGATAGCCGGCCCGCTGGGCGAGCCGGACGAGCGACGGGGTGGCGATGTGGGTGCGGGAGGGCCGGAACCAGGTGCCGATGGAGCCGGTGAGCCGGCGCAGCCGCTCGGCGCAGGCGGTGATCTCGGCCAGGACCCCGGCGTCGGGGAGTTCGGTGAGGGTGCGGTGGTGCTGGGTGTGGTTGCCGAGGTCGTGGCCGCCGTCGAGGATCCGGCGGGCGAGCGCGGGGTGCTCGTCCAGCCACTCCCCCACGGCGAGGACGGTGATCCGGGCCCCGGCCCGTTCGGCCTCGGCGAGGATCGCGCGGGCGGTGGCCGGGTCGCCGCCGCCGTGGAAGGTGAGGGCGACCCGGTCGCGGTCGCGGGGGCCGTGGGTGATCTGGCCCGGCCGGCCGGGGAAGCGCCGGGGGGCCGGCGCGGGCCGGGCGGCGGCCGGACGGGGGGAGGGCGGCCCGGACGGGGGCGTCCGCGGCGGCGGCCCGCCGGGGGTGGGCCCGGGGCCGCCGCAGCCCAGGGCCAGGGCTGTGGCGGCGGCACCCGCACCTGTGCGCAGGGCCCGGCGGCGGTCGATCGGGGTCACGGGCACCGACCCTAGGAGCAAAGAGCACAAAAAATGATGATTGCCCCGTTTGCCGGGATGTACGGGTCGCGGCGGTCTGAAGCGTACAGATCAAGGAAACATTCACTCGAAGCGAACTTCAGGCGCGAAATGTGAGGCGGGTGGGCCAGATCACCTGAGATTCTTGAGCCGTCTGTCGCTTTTAGCCACTTATTACCGAATAGAGAATTTTGGACGCGAGGCCCCCGTCTGCCATAGTCGATGGCACGACCCCCCTCGACCCGGGCCAGGTCGTTGTCAGCGACCGTGGAGACACCCCCTTTACTCCACATCGCGCCCCGGAAGCCCCCGCCGCGTCGACATCCTCGACCCCCCGGGGGCTTCCGCGCGTCCGGGGGTGGCGTTGCGGACGCGGCTCGCGCTGCCGGACACTCCCCGCCTCCTGCGCCTCCCGGACCCGAACCCGCGTTGCCCGACCGCCCATCGGAAGCTGCCCCGGCGTCCGTTGTGCCCCGGCGACCCCGCCGAGTAGACAGGGAGGAACGTACGAGGAACGTACCCGTACCGCGCCCTCCAGGAGGATTCCCATGCGCGCCAAGGACGGACCGAAGCCGTCGGCCGCGACGGCGGCCGAGGCGGGCGCACGCCGTGACGTCCCCTCCCGCTCCACCACGGTCCCCCCTGCGACCGGGCCTTTCACGGGGGTCGGCGGCATGTCCCCGCAGACCGTCCTCGCCCTCCAGCGCACGATCGGCAACACCGCCGTCTCCCGGATGATCGAGGAGTCCCGGCACCGGCACGGCGCCGGGTGCGGCCACGCACAGAGCCCTGAGGCCGCGCCCGCCCCCGTACAGCGTTCCGCCGTCCACGGCGTTCTGCGCAGCCCCGGGAGCCCCCTCGACGACGACACCCGTGCCGACATGGAGTCCCGGCTCGGCGCCGACTTCTCCGACGTGCGCGTGCACGACGACAGCGCCGCCCGCGCCTCCGCCGCCGAGGTCGGCGCCCGCGCGTACACCTCCGGCCATCACATCGTCATCGGCGACGGCGGCGGCGACCGCCACACCCTCGCGCATGAGCTGACGCACGTCATCCAGCAGCGTCGGGGCCCGGTGTCCGGCACGGACAACGGCTCCGGTCTGCGCGTCTCCGATCCCTCGGACCGCTTCGAGCGGGAGGCCGAGGCGAACGCCCGGCGCGCGCTGTCGGGCGCGGCTCCGGCGGCGCAGGCTGCCGCGCAGCCCGTCCAGCGCGCGACCGGGGGCACGCGGCCCTCCGTTCAGCGGGTGCCGGCGGAACCGGCGGAGACGACGTCTTCGTCCTCCGCGGCGCCCACGCAGGCGGCGGTGGTCCCGGCCGCCCCGATGTTCGGCATCAGGATCAGCAGCGCTGCGGAGGCGAAGGCCAAAGGACTGACGGCCGAGAACACTCTCGTCGTCAACGCGAAGCACTCCGGCGACATGTACCACGTCCGGGCCGCCCTGATCGTCAACCCGGACCTCAGGCTCCTCATGTACGGACTGCTGGACGACTTCGACCCGAAGGCCGACAGAAAGCGGATCACCGAATCCGTGACGAACAGGAGGAAGGCGGAGGAGAAATCCCCGGACAAGGTCGCCGCGTCCACCGCGAGGGCGACTGCGTTCAACCAGATGAAGGCCGCTATCGGAGATGCAGTCGGCACATCCTTCCCTCCTGATCATGATCCTGCCGCCGCCGATGCCGAGGCCCACGTCGCGAAGTGGCGCGAAGAAGAAAAGAAACGCCGGATCAAGGCGGCCATGAAAACCTCGCCCGAGGCCGTCTACAGGGACAACCTCAAAGCGGAGACGGACGCGGAAATCGCCACGGAGATCGCCGCGACCCAGGCCAACCGCCCTGCGGAGAAGCGCGCCGTCGACCGCAAGGCCCAGCACATGTACCAACTCCACAAGGACCTGCCCGACCGGGTCTTCTACACCAAGGAGAGCCCGAGGAACCTCAAGATCGGGCACAGCGGCGAGACCAGATCCACCGACGACTTCAAGGACGGCATGCTGGAGCAGCGGCGCGCCTGGGTCGGTGAAGGGGGTGACGCGGCGGGGATGCAGGACTTCTACCGCGAGTACGCCGCTCCGGACGAGGTCACCAAGCAGGCTTTCGACGCCGCCCACGCGACATCCGACCACCCGCTGAGCAAATTCAGGACAGGCGTCCGGTACGTCATCGTGAACTACCGGGACAGCGGCCACACCGGGGAGGGGAACGCCCCCGCGCTCGACACCGGCCGGGAGGGTCTGACCCAGCTCCAGGACATGATCAGGACGCACCCCGATCTCGGGGGCGCGCAGCCCGTCCTCATCGGCGACATTCCGGGACCGATCCCCGCCGACGGGCCGCACCTGCACAAGTACTGGGCGTGGCCCGGGATGACGGGCCGCCGCTCCGAGCTGGCACTGCTGCACTACCTCAATGAGAAGTTCACCATCGTCGGCGCGGTCGGCATGCGCAGCGGCGTCACCGACCAGTTCACCTTCGCCGGGATCAAGACCCTGTCGATCGACATCTCCCCGAACCAGGCCAGGAACAGGAACGCCGACGGGAAGGACAACGAGACGGACGCGACGAAGTACCCCTCCAAGGGCTGGGAGCGCGGCGGGAAACTGGAAGCGGTCTTCGGTTCGCAGTACGGGCGGGCCTTCCTCGGCCAGGAAAGGGCGAACGACCAGGAGGTCACCGACGGCGCGTGGGCGGGCCCCTTCGGGGAGCAGGACCAAACGATGCTCCGTGACGCGATCGCGCACTTCTTCGCCGAGGAACGCGGCGACGGAGGCACCCTCGCGACAGCCGACAACTTCCGGCACTCCTCCCACCCGCTGGACCCGCGCAGCAGCGCCGAACTCGACAAGAGCGAGCTGCTGGGCGATGAAAAGAAGAAGGTGATCCGCGAGAGGATCGCGGCACTGCGGGAGGCGGAGAAGGAGGACAGGGAGAAGAGGGGTCTGCCGACGACCGCGTAGCCGCCCAGCATCGTTTTCCAAAGCCCTACGTGGGCTCCGTGCAGAGTGGAAAGACGCTCAGCCACTGCGTGGCCCATCCAGGGGGAACGGGAAGACAACTCGGGCCTGTTCCCGCTCGACGGCAGTGGGGCCGTGCCGCTGCCCTGACGAAGACCGGCATGTCCATCGGGACGCCCGCCCGCATGGGCCCCGGGCGTAAGTCCCGCACCACAGCTCATTCTGAAACGAGCACTTTGGCGAGGCGACCGTCAGACCCGCATCTCGAACCAGGTCGTCTTGCCGCGCGGCAGCAGATCCACGCCCCAGCGGTCGGAGAGCTTGTCGACCAGGAAGAGCCCCCGGCCGCTGACGTCCATCGGCTGGACCGGCAGCAGACAGGGCAGCCCCCGCGACGGATCCCGGACCTCCACCCGGATCCAGCCCCTGCGGCGGCGCATCCGCAGCCCGAAGACCCGGGCCCCGGTGTGCCGCACGGCGTTGCCCACCAGTTCCGACACGAGCAGGACGGCGTGCTCGGCGGTCCGTTCGGAGAGCGCCCAGTGGCGCAGCGCCACCCCGTGGGTCAGCCGGCGGGCGGTGGCGGCGGACTCGGGCCGGGACGGCAGGCGGATCTCCTCGTCGGCCGGGTTCCCGTACAACTCCAGGGCCTTGAGCGCCTGCTCGTCCTCCGTGGCGGCCAGCCGCCGGATGGCGACCGCGCCACCGCGCTGCCGTGGTTGCTCCACACCTTCGAGGCCCGCCATGCCCCCCATCATGGACGCAGCCGGCGGATCCCGTGGTCGTTCCCGCGCATTGCCGGGCCGCGGACACCCCCGGACGGGGGTGTCCGCCGGCCACGGCCCGGGGCGCCGACCGTACTTCTGTGCCCATCCTGAGCTGGGCTGACTCCTTGTCAATAGGACTCGGACACCCGTACGACCTCCGGATTCCTTAAGGTTTTCTTAAGGCCCCCTTAAGAACAGACGGGTTCCACGCCGGGTTGACCCGGCGGTGGCGACCGGGTCAACCCATGCCGTATCAGAGGAATTCCGCCTTACCAGGGCCTTCCTCCACGAAGCTCCGCATTCCCCGCTCGCGGTCCTCGGTCGCGAAGAGGCCCGCGAACCAGGTGCGCTCGATCGTCAGACCGGTGTCGATGTCGGTCTCCAGGCCCGCGTCGACGGACTCCTTGGCGGCGCGCAGCGCCAGCGCCGGCCCCTTCGCCAGCCGGGCCGCCCAGGCGTGGGCCTGCGCGTACACCTCGTCGGCGGGGACCACCCGGTCGACCAGGCCGAGCCGCAGCGCCTCCTCGGCGCCGACCTGGCGGCCGGTGAAGATCAGGTCCTTGGCGCGGGAGGGGCCGATCAGCCGGGCCAGCCGCTGGGTGCCGCCGGCGCCGGGGATCAGCCCCAGCAGGATCTCGGGCTGGCCGAGCCTGGCGGTGTCCGCCGCGATCCGGAAGTCGGCGCAGAGCGCCAGCTCGCAACCGCCGCCGAGGGCATAGCCGCTGACCGCCGCGACCACCGGCTTGGGGATCCTGGCGATGGCCGTGAACGCCTCCTGGAGCCCGCGCGAGCGAGCCACCATGCCCGCGTGGTCCATGTCCCGCATCTCCTTGATGTCCGCGCCGGCCGCGAACACCTTCTCCCCGCCGTGGATGATCACCGCCCGGACGTCGTCCCGGCGACTCGCCTCGGCGGCGAGTTCGAACAGCCGGTCCTGCATGGCGATGTTCAGCGCGTTCATCGGGGGACGGTCCAGCCGGAGGGTGCCGACGCCGTCCGAGACCTCGAAGTTCACAGTCGTCATGGAGGGAGGTTAACCGTGGCTAACTGCTGCGGAGGGGCGGTTGTGAGACAGAGCACCGCCCCGCACGCGCCCCGGAGGTTCCGTGCGCACCGGAGTCGAGGGGAGTCGGAGAGGGAGCCGGGCGGCGCGGTGGAACCGGGTCCGGCATCCGTGTGACACGTCGGAGTGAACGCGTAGGACTCCGTACCCCGGCGCCGCTACGCTCGCGCGAGATGACCGATTTCGCCGACGAGGCACGTACCCGGGCCGCCCATCTGCTGAGGATGGCGGCCACCGACGATCCACGGGTGCGTGACCGGCTGATCGCGTACGCCGCCACGACGCCCGACCCGCCGCCGATGGGCGGGCAGGGCATCCAGACCAGCGGCTGTCCCCGGTGCGCGGGGACGATGTGGCTGCAACGCGAGGTGTGGGTGTGCTCCGGCTGCGGTCATATGCGGGACCGCTGACCCGGTGACGCGTTGACCGGTGACCCGCCGACCCGCTGACCCGCTGACCCGCTGACCGGTGACCCGGTGACCCACCTGCTCCCCCACGGGCGCCCGTTGCGGGCTACCGCTTCCACTCCGCCCACGTCATGTTCCAGCCATTGAGCCCGTTCTCCGGCGCGATCACGCCGTCCTGGGAGTTCTTGACCACGACCACATCGCCGAGCAGCGAGTTCTCGTAGAACCAGGCGGCCGGGGAGGTCCGGTCGCCGCCGCCCCGGACATCGCGCAGCCCCACGCTGCCATGGCTGACATTCGTCGTACCGAAGGTCCCGGGCGATGACCAGTAGTCGCCGTGGACGAAGGTGCCGGACGCGGACAGGCGCAGCGCGTGCGGCACGTCCTTGATGTCGTACTCGCCGCCGAAGCCGACGGTCGCCCCGTTCATCCGGGTCACGCGGTGCTTCTCGCCGATGACCATGACGCCGTTGTACGTGGTGGTCGCGGGCGCCCCGGCGGTGACGGCGAGGGTGCGCAGCGGCCGGCCGTCCCGGCGCACCTCCATGGTCTTGACGGCGGCGTCCACGGTGGAGACCTGGGCGCGGCCGACGGTGAAGGAGAACGTCTTTGACTGGGTGCCGTGGACGCCGGGGCGGCCCTGGACCCCGTCGAGGCCGATGCGGACGGTGACCTCGGTGCCGGGCCGCCAGTACCGCTCGGGGCGGAAGTCGAGCCGGTTGTCGCCGAACCAGTGGCCGGCGATCTCCACCGGCGGGTCGGCGGTCACCGTGACGGCCCGTTCGACCGCTTCGGGTTCGGTGATGCCCTGGGTGAAGACGAGGGAGACGGGCATGCCCACACCGACGACGGCACCGCCCTCGGGGGTGTGGTGCGCGATGAACGTGTCGCGCGGTACGAGGGTGGTGAAGCTGGTGTCCTTGGCGGAGACCCGGCCCCGGTCGTCCTCGGCGACGGCGTGCACCCGGTAGCGGGTGGCGGCGGCGAGGTGGGTGAGCGGCAGCCAGGAGCCGCCGTCGGCGGCGATCCGGCCCTCGATCCCGTTGCCCCGGTCGTCCTCGACGGTCACGGTGGTCAGCCGGCCGTCGGACGCGGTGATCCGCAGGGCGTCGCTCGTGGCCACCGCCGTCGATCCGTCCTTGGGGGCGACGGTGACGACGGCCCGGGAGGCCGCGTTGCGCGCGCCGGCGTCGCTCGCCGCTCCGGCCCCGCCGCCGCCCGGCCCGCAGGCCGTCAGCAGCAGCGCCGCCAGCACCAGCGGGGCGCCCAGCCGGCGTGCGGGAGCCCCGCGCCGTCCCCGCACGGCGGCCGTCGTCTCCCGTACCCGGTGCGTCCGCATGTCGTCCCTCCCCCGCGCGGGTCCGGTCACGCCCGCGTGCTTCCAGGGAAGCACAAGGGGGTGAGGGTTCCTTCCCTCACGTGTCACCGTTCGGTACCGGCGGGGGCCGGGCGGGGCGCACCGGCGCACGGGAGGAGGGGGACGGGAGAGGGCGGACGGGAGGAGGTCGGAAGGGGACGGGAGGGGGTCGGCGCCCGGCGTCGCGGCCCCGGACCGGGGGGAACGCGCGTGCGGGGCGGGTGTCAGCGCAGCGCCGAGCCGGCCTTCCAGCGCGCCCAGGACAGGTTCCACCCGCTCAGTCCGTTGTCGGCCTCCACCACCTGGTCCGTGGAGTTGACCACCTCGACCACGTCGCCGATCAGGCTCCGGTCGAAGAACCACCCCGCCGGGGAGTCGCCGCTGCCGCCCTTCTCGTCCCGCAGCCCGATGCAGCCATGGCTGACATTGACCCGTCCGAAAATGTCGACGGGGGCCCAGTAGTTCCCGTGCAGGAAGGTCCCGGACTCGGTCAGCCGGATGGCGTGCGGCACGTCCTTGATGTCGTACTCGCCCTTGCCGTTCTCGTCGGTGAAGCCGACGGTCGCCCCGTTCATGCGGGTCATGTCCTGCATGTCGCTGATGACCATCCGGCCGTTGTACGTGGTCGACTTCGGCTCCCCGGCGGTGATCGGGACGGTCGCCAGCAGGCTGCCGTCCCGGCGTACCTCCATGGTCTTCGCGGCGGCGTCCACGGTGGAGACCTGGCTGCGGCCGACGGTGAACGAGACCGTCTTGTGCTGGATGCCGTAGGCGCCGGGGGCGGCCTCGACGTCACGCAGCCGGATCCGGACGGTGACCTTGGTCCCGGGCTCCCAGTACCGCTGGGGGCGGAAGTCGAGCCGGTCGTCGCCGAACCAGTGGCCCGCGATCTCCACCGGCGGATCGGAGGTCACCGTGACGGCCCGCTCCACGACGGCCCGGTCGGTGATCTTCCGGTTGAATTCAAAGGAAACGATCATCCCGGCACCGGTGACGGCGCGGTTCTCGGGTTTGAAGTAGCCGATGAAGCGGTGGGCGGGGACCTCGGTGGTGAAGGTGGTCTGCCGGGCGGAGCGGCGGCCGTGGCCGTCGAGGGCGACGACGTCCACGCGGTACTTGGCGGCCAGCGAGAGCCGGGTGCCGTCCCGGGGGGTCCAGCGCAGGCCGTCCTCGGAGATCCGGCCGGTGATCCGGCCGGGGGCCCCGCTCTCGATCCGGGTGACCCGCACCCGCTCCAGGCGGCCGCTGGGCAGCCGTACCTCCAGGGGCCCTTCGGGCGGGACGTCCCGCGCCCCGTGGTCGGGGAGGACCCGGATGGACTCCTCGGGGGACCGGTGCTTGCCGCTGAAGTCGAGGGCGGGGCCACGGCAGCCGGCGACGCCGGCGAGCAGCGCCGCCAGGGCCAGGGTGTGGGCGGCGGCCCGCCCCGCGCGTCTCAGTACATTTCTCACGCCTCTCCCAACGACGGTGGGCCGTACCGGGAAACCCCGGGGGCCCTGGGGAATCCCCAAGAAACCGCAAGAAGCAGGGAAATACGACCATCGAGGGCAGAACGGGAGCGGCGCCGGGGCTCGGGCCCATCGGCACCGGGCCCACCGGCACCGACCGCGCCGTCCCGGGCCGCCCCGTGCCAGTCCGTGCAGCCCCGTGCCGTCCCCCACCGCCCCGTGCCGTCGCCCGCCGCCCCGTGCCGTCCCGCCGGAAATTGGGATGAGCCGCGGAGGCCAAAAACGTAGGGTCGCCCCTGATGTCCACTACACCTATAGCCACCGGGAAACCGGCCTCTGCTTCCAGCGGGAAACCGTCCCCGGAGACCCCGGAGACGGACCCGCCGACCACGGGCGGACCGGCCGGGGAGGGCCCCGCGCGCGGGCGGTCCGCCACGCGCTCCCTGCTGCGGCTCTGGCCCGTCGTCCGACCGGCCCGGACCCGGCTCCTCCTGGCGGCGCTCGTCGCGATCGTCGCCTCCTGCCTGAGCCTGGTGATCCCGCTGGTGCTCAAGTGGATGGTGGACGGCCCGATCGCCGACGGGGAACCGGACGGGATCTGGCTGGGAGCGCTCGTCCTGCTGCTCCTCGGCCTCGCCGAAGCGCTGCTCTTCGGCTTCCGGCGGTGGCTGGTGGCCCGGCCGCTGGCGCGGGTCGAGGCGCGGATGCGGTCCGACCTCTATGCCCATCTCCAGCGGCTGCCGCTCTCCTTCCACGACCGCTGGCCCTCGGGCCAGCTGCTGTCGCGGGGCACCACGGATCTGATGATGGTGCGGATGTTCCTCCAGTTCCCGCTGACGTTCCTGGTCGTGAACATCACCACCATCGTGGCCGGTTTCGTCATCCTGTTCTGGCAGCAGTGGCTGCTGGCGACGGTGCTGCTGCTGCCGGTCGTCCCGCTGATCGTGGTGACCTCGTACTACGACGGGCGGTACGCGATCGCCGCGCGGCGGGCGCAGGACCAGGTGGGCGATCTGACGACCGTGGTCGAGGAGAGCGTCCTCGGCATCCGGATCATCAAGGGCTTCGGCCGTCACCGCAGCCAGGCGCGCGCCTTCCACACGCTCTCCGGGGAGCTGCGCGGCACCGAGCTGGTGAAGGCCCGGCTGCTGGCGGCCCTGTGGGCGGCGGTCACGGTCATCCCCGAGCTGGCGGTGGGCTCGGCGCTGGTGCTCGGGACGGTCCAGGTCGCGGACGGGGACCTGTCGGCGGGGACCCTGGTCGCCTTCCTCTCGATCGCGCTGGCGCTGCGCTGGCCGGTGGAGTCGATCGGTTTCCTCCTCGCGATGTGCCAGGAGGCGGCGGCCGCGACCGACCGGTACTTCGAGGTGATGAGCGAGGAGCGGGAGACCGAATCGGGCACGACCGGCCCGGCGGCGCAAGGCCCGGATGCGATCGGCCCGGCGGCGAGCACGAGCCACCCGGGTACGACCGGCCCGGCGGCGAAGGGCTCCGGCGCGGGGCTGCGCTTCGAGGGGGTGGCGTTCCGTCACCCGGACGCGGACCCGGCGGCCCGGCCGGTGCTGGACCACGTCGATCTGGACATCCGCCCCGGCGAGACCATGGCCCTGGTGGGGGCGACGGGCAGCGGGAAGACGACGCTCACCTCCCTCGTACCCCGGCTGCACGAGGTGACGGCCGGGCGGATCACCCTCGACGGCGAGGACATCGCCGCGATGCCCCGGGAGCGGCTGCGTTCCCTGGTGGCGGTGGCGTTCGAGGAACCCACGCTGTTCTCGGCCACCGTGGCCGAGAACGTTCTGATGGGCGCTGCGGACAAGGACACCACCTCGGACGACGCCGGTGAGGGCGCGGCGGCGGACGGGAGGGGCGGGGAGCTGGAACGCGCCCTGGAGGTGGCCCAGGCCGGATTCGTCCACCAGCTGCCCGAGGGGACGCTCACGGAGGTCGGGGAGCAGGGGCTCAGCCTCTCCGGCGGCCAGCGCCAGCGGCTCGCCCTGGCGCGCGCGGTGGTCGGCCGGCCCCGGTTCCTGGTGCTCGACGACCCGCTGTCGGCGCTGGACGTCCATACGGAGGCCCTGGTCGAGGCGGCGCTGCGGCGGGTGCTCGCGGACACGACCGCGCTGGTGGTGGCGCACCGGCCGTCGACCGTGCTGCTCGCGGACCGGGTGGCGCTGCTGTCGGGCGGCCGGATCGCGGCCGTGGGCACCCATCAGGAGCTGCTGCGGACGAACGCGGAGTACGCCTGGCTGATGTCGGGTGCCGAAGGCGCCGAAGCCACGACCGGAGCCACGACCGGAGCCACGACCGGGGCCGAGGACGGCGACGCCGGGACGACCACCGGAGAAGGAAGGACGGCCCGATGACCGCCGCGACCACGTCCGGCACCACCGGCACCACCGGCGGCGCCGAGCACACGGATCCCGAACCACCGCTTCCCCTGGCGTCCGCGCCGGCGGGCCCCGGCGACTCCGGTGACTCCGGCGACCCCTTCGACCGGGACGACCTGCCCACGCCCCCGGGCGCGACCGGCGCCCTGCTGCGTTCGCTGCTCGCCCCGCACCGCGCCCGGGTCGCCCGGCTCGCGGTGCTCCTGCTCTTCCAGCAGTTCGCCGTGCAGGCGGGACCGCTGCTCGTGGCGTACGCGATCGACCGGGGCGTCCCCGCGTTCCGGGACGCGGACTACGGGCCGCTGATCGCCGTCGCCACGGGGTACGGGCTGTGCGCGGTGGGCGCCGGGCTGCTCCAGTACCTGTTCATCACCGTCTCGGGCCGGCTCAGCCAGGACGTCCTGCTCGATCTGCGGGGCAGGATCTTCCGGCACGCGCAGGCCCTCAGCGTCGACTTCCACGAGCGCTACACCTCCGGCCGGCTGATATCGCGCTCCACCACCGATGTGGAGTCGCTGCGGGAGCTGCTGGAGGAGGGGTTGCAGGAACTGATCAACGTCCTGCTGTCCTTCGTCTACATCTCCGCCCTGCTGCTCTGGCTGGACCTGGGGATCGGCGCGCTCGCCATGGCCTCCTTCGTCCCGCTCTATCTGCTGATCCGGATCTACCGGCGGCGGGCGGCGGCCATCTACGGCGCCCGGTCGACGGCGATGGCCGGGGTCATCGTGAAGTTCACGGAGACCCTGAACGGCATCCGCCCGGTGCGGGCGTTCCGCCGGGAGCGCCCCAACGACATCGATTTCCAGGAGCTGAACGCGCGCCACGAGCGCACCAACGGGGACGCCATGCTGGAGGTGGCGATCTATGTCGTCGGCTCCCGGGTGGTGGCCGGCACGGCGCTGGCGGGGATGGTGCTCTGGGGCGCGTGGCGGGTCGCGGACGGGACCCTGGCGCTGGGCGTGCTGGCGGCGGCCGCGCTCTATCTGCGGCGGCTGTACGACCCGATCGACCGGCTCGCGATCTTCCTCAACTCCTTCGAGAGCGCCGCCGCGTCCCTGTCGAAGATCGCGGGACTGCTGGCCCAGACACCGACCGTGCCGGAGGCGGAGCACCCCCGGGAGCTGCCGCCGCGCCGGGGCGACGGGCCGGGCCGCGCGGTGGTCCTCGACGGGGTGAGCTTCGGCTACCGCACGGGCGGCGAGGTGCTGCCCCGGTTCGACCTGACGATCCCGGCCGGGCAGACGGTCGCGGTGGTCGGCTCCACCGGCGCGGGGAAGTCGACGCTCGCCAAGCTGGTGGCGCGGTTCTACGACCCGTCCGGCGGGCGGGTGCTGCTCGACGGGACGGATCTGCGCGAGCTGTCCGTGGCGGAGCTGCGGCGGGGGGTGGTGATGGTCACCCAGGAGTCGTTCCTGTTCTCGGGGACGGTCGCCGAGAACATCGCCGTCGGCCGGCCGGACGCCACGCGCGAGCAGATCGAGGAGGCGGCGCGGGCGATCGGCGCGCACGGGTTCATCAGCGCCCTGCCGGACGGCTACGACACGGACGTCCGCAAGCGCGGTGGCCGGATCTCCGCCGGTCAGCGGCAGCTGGTCGGCTTCGCGCGGGCGCTGCTCGCGGATCCCGCGGTCCTGATCCTGGACGAGGCCACCAGCTCGCTGGACATCCCGGGCGAACGCTCGGTGCAGCGGGCCATGGACACGGTCCTGCACGGGCGGACGGCGGTGGTGATCGCGCACCGGCTCTCCACGGTCGAGGGGGCGGACCGGGTGCTGGTGATGGAGCGGGGCCGGATCGTGGAGGACGGCTCGCCCGCCGAGCTGATCGGCGGCACGGGGCGGTTCGCGGATCTGCACCGGGCGTGGCGGGACAGTCTGGTCTGAGCCGCCGGGCCGCGGGTTCCGCGGTCGCACACTCCTCTGCGTGACGGGCCGGAAGCGGATGCGGTCAGTGACTGCCCGGCAGCAGCCGCTCCAGGTAGAGGTCCAGGGTCTTGGCCGCGATCGCCGGGGGCAGTGCGGTGGGGGCGGTGACCGCGTCGAACATGAGGCCGTCGACCAGGGCGAGCAGCAGCCGGGCGTCCCGAACCGGGTGGAGGACGGGGTGACCGGAGGGTGGGGCGGGGAGGGCGGCGAGTGTCTGCCGCAGCTCTTCGTGGATGGCCGCCAGGGTCGCGTTCTGGATGGCGGCCAGGGTGGGCGAGGTGGTGGCGCGGGCCGCGAAGGCGAGATAGACGCGGCATTCCGCGAGGCGCCGCGCGTCGAGCGGCAGCAGCTGCCGCAGGACGGCGGCCAGCGTCTGCCGGGGCCCCGCCCCGGGCTCCAGGCGGGAGACGCGGGCGCGCGTGCGGTCCACGACCTGGCGGAAGGCGAAGGCGAGCATCTCGTCCTTGGTCGAGAAGTAGTACTGCACCGCCCCGATGGACACCCCCGCGGCCGAGGCGACCTCCCGCACGCTGACCCGGTCGAGCCCGCGATCAGCGGCGATACGGAGCAGAGCATCGGCGAGCTGCGCCTGACGCAATTCACTCATAACGACTACAATACGACTGTATGGGACGTAATCGATTCCATCCGCAGAGAGCATTCGGACTGCTCACCGGCACCACGATCGCGGCCGGCCTGGTATGGATCTGGTGGCTCGTCGACCCCACCGCACCACGGGGCGCCGCACTGCCCGCCGTCCTCACCGCCGCCCTCGCGGCCGATCTCGCCCTGACGCTGGCCAGCGCGCGGTTCAAGCGCGCCCTGGTCACCCCCGTACAGCGATACCTCGTCAACCCGCCCATACGCCTGCTGCTGCGCATCGGGCTGATGCCGCTGGGCTACGCCCTGCTGGAGACCCGCGGACGCGTCAGCGGCCGGCGCCGCGCCACCCCTGTCGGCAACGGCCGGCAGGGAGACACCTTCTGGGTCATCGCCGAACACGGCCGGCGAGCCGGATACGTACGCAACATCCAGAAGGATCCGCAGGTCCGCGTCAGGCTCCGCCAGGGCCGGCACTTCGTCTGGAGAGACGGCACCGCCCAGCTGCTCCCCGACGACGACCCCTACGCGCGGCAGCGGCAGCTCGGCCGCTTCCACCCTCTGCGCGCCCTCAACGCCGTCGTCGTACGCGTCATGGGGACCACCGAAATGATGACCGTCCGCATCGACCTGCACGGCATCTCCCGGCGCGATGCGCAGAGCCCTGACGAACCAGCGGACCGGGCATACGGGACCGCAGCGGCCCGGCACGCGCCTGCCGCATGAACCCGCCCGGCGGCCCCGGCTGTTGAGCGCGGGGAGAGCCCGGCGGGACGCGGCGCGCACGCAGACGCGGAACCTACAGCCGGGCCGGGAGGGGGCCGGGTCGGTGACCACGGGTCCAGGATGCGCGGACAGTACGCGTCAGCCGGTCGGCAGCAGCCTCAGGACGGTGTCGCGGGCGCGGGTCCGGTGGGTGGTCATCAGCCGGTGGAGGGTACGGGAGGCGAGGGCGACGCGCTGGGCGGAGCGGCGGCGGGTCCGGTCGTAGGCGCGCAGGGCGGCGGCCGGGTCGCGCGTGCCGCGGGCCGCGACGGCGCCGGTCAGGGCCTCGGCGTCGAGGAGCGCCGTGCAGGCGCCCTGGCCCAGGTTGGGCGTCATGGCATGGGCGGCGTCGCCGACCAGGGCGATCCGGCCGCCCCGGACGAACGAGGGCAGCGCGGGCGCCAGGTGGCGCATGTCGTACCTGATCCAGTCGGACGGGTCGCTCCCCGCGAGGATGCGGGGGACGGGATCCGGCCATGTCGCAAAGCAGGCCCGCAACTCCTCGGCGGTGACGGCGTCGGGCACGGTGGCGTACCAGTTGGTGCGGCCGTGCTCCACCGGGGTCATCCCGAAGAAGCGGCCGTCCCCCCAGATCTCGCCGTGGTCCCGGGGGCCGGTGGCGAGGTCGGCGATGCCGATCCAGGCGGTGGTCCCCACCCGGCGGGGACGGCTCCGCCCACCGAAGTGGGCCGCGCGCACGGCGCTGCCGATGCCGTCCGCGCCGACGATCAGGTCGCTGCCGGCGCCTGCCTCCGTCCCGGAGACCGCGTGGCCGAAGGCGAGGGACACATCGCCGAAGCGGTCCAGCTCGGCGAGGAGCGCGTCGACGAGGTACGGCCGGGAGATCAGCAGCTCCGGCCGGCCGGCCCGGCGCTCGATCCGCTCCAGGGGGAGCCGGGCCAGCTCCCGGCCGGCGGAGCTGCGGATCCGCGCGTGCCGGTAGGGGACGGCCCGCTCCCGCAGCGCGGCGGCGAGCCCGGGGCCGAGACGTTCCAGCGCCGACTGGGCGGCGGGGTGGACACCGAGGGCGGTGCCGTACCGCTCGGGCTCCGCGCGGCGCTCCAGGATCTCCACCGACCAGCCCGCGCGGCGCAGTCCGATCGCCGTCGCCAGTCCCGCGATGCCCGCTCCCACGACGGTCGCCCTGCCATTCATGGCGTTCCCCTTCCCGCAGTGCTTCCCGAACCCTCGACCACCACACCTGTGGTACCACGGTCGCGGTAGTCTCACACCGATCACACCGATCACGCCGGGTATCACAGCGGGTATCAGGGCGGGGATCAGGGCGGTCGGCGCGAGAAGTGGCGACACGTCACGACAGCGGAGGGAGTCCGGGTGAATCCGGCACGGCGGAACCGGCTGCGGGAAGCGGCCATCGTGGTGCTGGCGGACGCCGGCGGGCGGGGGCTGACGCACCGGGCCGTCGACCTGGTCGCCGACGTGCCGCCCGGGACCGCCAAGAACTACTTCCCGACGCGGGACGCGCTGTTGCGGGCCGCCGCCGAGCGGTGCGTCGAGAACTACCAGGAGCTGGCGGCCCGGATGGCGGCGGCCGTGCCGGTGGACGGCGGCCGCGAGGACCTGGTCACCCTGGTACGGGGGCTGTTGGCGAACGCCGCCGGGCCCGGCCGTCCCCGCCTCCTCGCCTACCGGGAACTCCAGGCGGAGGCGGGCCGCCGACCCTGGCTCGCGGAGGTGCTGGACCCCATCGCCGCCGCCGACTTCGCCTGGTTCGGCCAGGTCCTGCGGACGGCCGATCCGTCCGTCACACCGGCCCGGGCCACGCTGCTCACCCTGGTGCTGCACGGGGCCCTCACCCATCTGTCGGCCGGCGGGGCCCGCACCCTGGACGCGGCCGGGCTGGACGATCCGGACCGCTTCGCCCGGGAGCTGCTGGCGGTCGCCCTGCCCGGGTGAACCCTGGGGGCCGGTGCGGTCATTCCGGAGCGTAGACCACACGAAATCCTTCGCCGCCATAAAGCGATTCGTAGTCGATCGTGACGGAAAGACGGTGGCGCAGCAGCCGTTCGACGGAGGCATGGACGTGTGCGTCGTAGTGCGGGAGGGACAACAGGAATTCGCTCGTGGGCATCCGTCCCGGCTCCCCCCGGGGCAGGGCTTCGGCCCCGTAATCTGACGGTATGACCACCACCGATCACCGCACCGGCCCTGCTGTCAGAGTCGTCCTCGCCGACGACGAGGCCATGATCCGGGCGGGGGTGTGCGCGATCCTGGCCGCCGAACCGGGTATCGAGGTCGTCGCCGAGGCGGCGGACGGGCGCGAGGCCGTGGAACTGACCCTCCGCCACCGCCCGGACGTGGTGCTGCTGGACATCCGGATGCCCCGCCTCGACGGGCTGCGGGCCGCCTCGGAGCTGCGCCGGGTGGCACCGGACACGGCGGTCGTCATGCTGACGACGTTCTCGGAGGACGAGTACATCGCCCGCGCGCTCGACTCGGGCGCCAGCGGATTCCTGCTCAAGGCGGGGGACCCCCGCGAGCTGATCGCCGGGGTCAGGGCGGTGGCCGACGGGGCCGCCTGTCTCTCGCCCGAGGTGGCCCGGCGCGTGATCACGCGTCTCGGCGACGGCCGACTCTCGCGCGCCACGGAGGCCCGGCGGGCACTGGAACCGCTCACCGGGCGGGAGCGCGAGGTGGTCGCGCTGGTCGCGGACGGGCTCTCCAACGCGGAGATCGCACACCGGCTCCACGTGGTGGAAGGGACGGTCAAAGCACACGTCAGCGCCGTACTGGCCCGGCTCGGGCTGCGCAACAGGGTCCAGCTCGCGATCCTCGCGTACGAGGCGGACACGGCCCCGCGCCCGTAGCGGCCGCCCTCCCGCGTACGCCACAGGAGGTGACTTTCCGGCCACCGCAGGCCGGCCGGAAACCCTCGGAGCACCCGACAGCGACCACCGCGACCACCGCCGCGCCGCACCCGCGACAAGCCCGGCGAGCGGGAGCCCACTGCCGGCAGGCGGCCGCGGCATGGGGTCTCCAGCGCGCGGACCGGAGCGACCCCAGCAACCAGAAGCGGCCGCAAGTAACCGAAGGCGGCCGGAAACGGTCCCACCGGCCGGACAGCCACCGCGCCGGGCATCGCGGCACCGCCCCCGCGCCGGGGCGGGACTTTCGTCGGGGGACCCGGAAGGCAGGCGTCCGGCACAGTGGGGGCCATGCGCCGAGAACGGACCCGCGACACCCTCGCCGACCTCGCACTCTGGGTGCTGCTCTGCTGCCCCGTCCTGCTCCGGGCCGGTGCGGACGGCGGCGGCCCGGTGGCGACCGGGACCGGGATCGTCCTGCTCGGGGTCGCCGTGCTGGTGGGCCGGCGGCTGCCCCTGCCGGCGCTGGGGATCGTCGTCGCCCTCTCCGCCCTGGAGCACCCGCAGCTGATCAGCCCGGAGTACGCCCCGGCGCTGCCCGTCTTCGGCGCCCTCGCGGGCCGCCGCTCCCCCCGCGCCCGGCCCGCGCTGCTCACCTTCGCCGGGCTCGCCGCCGCCGGGCCGGCGCTGCTGTTCGCCACGGGCGGGGAGCTGTGGTCGTGGCCCGGTCAGCTCGCGGCGGTGTTCTTCGCCGTCGTCGTCCCCTGGCTGGTGGGCCGGTACGCGCGCCAGTACGCGGAACTCGTCCGCACCGGCTGGGAGCTGGCCGACCGGATGGAGCGCGAGCAGCGGGCCGTGGCCGACCGGGAGCGGATACGGGAGCGGTCCCGGATCGCCGGGGACATGCACGACTCGCTGGGCCACGATCTCTCGCTGCTCGCGGTGCGGGCCGCCGCGCTGGAGGTGGACCGGGCCCTCGGCGAGGAGCAGCGGGCGGCGGCCGGGGAGCTGCGGAAGGCCGCCGCCGACGCCACCGCCCGGCTGCGGGACATCGTCGGGGTGCTCCGGGCCGACGACGAGCCCGCGCCGACCGTGCCCGCCGGGGAGACGGTCCGCGCGCTGGTCGAACGGGCCCGGGACGCCGGGGTCGACGTCACCCTCCACGAAAACCACGAAGACCACGAAGAGGCGACGGCGACGGCGGCATCGGCGGAGACGACAGCGGCGGTGCCGGAGATGACGGACCGTGCCGTGCACCGGGTCGTCCAGGAGGCCGTGACCAACGCGGCCCGGCACGCGCCCGGTGCCGCCGTCGCCGTCTCCGTCGTACGGGAGCCGGACGCGGTCCGGGTGACGGTGGAGAACGGCCCGCCCGCGCGGCCCCCGGGCCCGCCCGGCGGCGGCACCGGCCTGGTCGGTCTGGGCGAGCGGGTCCGGCTGGCGGGCGGGAGCATCGGGCACGGCCCGTGCCCCGGCGGCGGGTTCACCGTGACCGCCCGGCTGCCGACCGCCACCACCGGCCACGGAGCCGGAGCCACGCCCGAAGCCGGTGCCGGAGCCGGCACGAAGGCCGGCACAGAGGCGGGGCCGGAGGCAGCGGCCCCCGTCACCACCACCTCCGCTCGGGAGCTGGACCGCGCCCGCCGCCGCGTACGGCGCGGGCTGTGGCAGGCGCTCGCCGCCCCGGCGGTGGCCCTCGTCGTCCTCGGCGTGGTGTTCTTCTTCGTCGACCAGCACATCCGCGCCCGCAGCCTGCTGGAACGGGAGCGGTACGACCTGATCCGCGTCGGGGACACCCACGAGGACGCCCGGACCCGGCTGCCCGAACACCCCCTGGAGTCCCGGCCCGCCGGGGTGGACCCCGAGCCCGCCGGCGCGGGGCGGTGCGCGTACTACCGGGTCCACCAGTACAGCGACGACAGTGCCTACCGGCTCTGCTTCAAGGACGGCCGGCTGGCGTCCAAGGCCGTGGTCAGCGACGTCGACAACGAAGAGGACAGACCCTGACCCCGTCCGCCTATCACCGCGCCGACCGGTGATAGTGATCACGCCGCAACCGGCCCGCGCACGCCTCACGTCAGCCACCAGTACGGGGGTGTCACAGACGCCTCTCCCTGCACCGCTGTCCCTGCTGTTCGGCCATGGGTCCGTCCGGACCCGGCACCCGCACTGAGGAGTACGTCATGACGTCACAGCGATCCATCCTGGGGTGCGCCCTGGTGGCGGCGGCCGCCACCGCCGCCCTGCTCACCCCGACGGCGGCGGCCTCCCCCGCCACCACGCCCGGCACCGGCACCGGCACCAGCACCGGCACCTCGTCCGTGCCCGCCGCGCTGCCCGGGGACTTCGACGGCAACGGCTTCCGCGACATCGCCGTCGCCGCGCCGTCCGCCCAGGTGGGCCAGGCGAGACAGGCGGGCGCGATCACGGTCCTCTACGGCTCGCAGAGCGGCGCGGTCACCGCACGGAAGCAGACCTTCCACCAGGACTCGCCCGGCATACCCGGCGACGCCGAGGAAGGCGACCGCTTCGGCACCACCCTCACCACCGGCGACCTGGACGGGGACGGTTACACCGATCTGGTCGTCGGCGCCCCCGGCGAGGACTACTTCCCGCCCGCCGACCACAACCAGGGCATGCTCACCGTCCTCTGGGGCGGCGGCCAGGGCCTGACCGGCGAGGCGGGCGCGGTGGACGGAGCGTTCATCGAGTCCCGGTTCGGGGACCAGCTGGTGGCCGGGGACTTCGACAGCGACGGGGACACGGACCTCGTCGTCAACAACGCCCGCAACGGCCTGCGGATGTACTCCGGCCCCTTCCTCCGCGACGGCACCCCGGCCGGCATGAACCTCCTCAGCGGCGGTGGCCAGTACACCTCGTGGCTCGAACTCGCCGCCGGTGACCTCAACGGGGACGGCAGGACGGACCTCGTCGCCGCCGACCACCACACGCAGGGCAACAGCCGGTCCGTCTTCTACTGGCTGGGCCGGCAGGGGCGCTTCCAGTCGCCCTCCGCGCTGATCGACGGCTGGGGCAACCACGTCCTCGGCGGTGACGAGGTGGCCGTCGGCGACGTCGACAACGACGGCAGGGACGAGATCCTGATCGGGCGGTCCCGGGAGACCCTCGGGGACCTGCCCGTGCCGCCCGGCGCCCTCGGCGGCAGGATCACCGTCGCCCCGGGCTCCGCGCAGGGGCCCCGCGGCGACCTGGCCCACCACATCCACCAGGACACGGCCGGCGTGCCCGGCACCTCGGAGGCGGGCGACGGCTTCGGCAGCGGGCTCGCGGTCGCCGACCTCGACGGCGACGGGTACGAGGACGTCACGGCGGGCGTCCCGGGCGAGGACCTGCCCGGCGTCGCCGGTCTCGACCAGGGCGCGGTGGTCACCCTGTGGGGCGGCGCGGGCGGTCTGACCGGGACCGGGGCGTTGTCCTTCAACCAGAACACCGCCGGGGTGCCCGGCGCCGCCGAGGAGGGCGACGCCTTCGGCCGCACCACCGGGCCGGTCGACACCGACGGGGACGGGAAGGCCGAGCTGTTCACCGGGGCGCCCGGGGAGAACCTGAAGGCCGGCGCGGTCTGGGCCTTCGACGGCACCGCCACCGGCCCGGCCGCCCAGGGCTCGGTCTCCTTCGGCCCGCACACCGTGGGCATCCACCCCGACGCCGCCGAGTTCGGCTCCGCCTTCAACGACTGAGCACGACTGAGCACGATCGACCCGGGTCCGGTCCGGCGGGGCGCGCCGGACCGGACCACCTCACCCCTGCGCCGCCACCGCCCGCGCGTCCGGCAGCGCCACCAGGCCCGGATCGGTGTGCGACGCCAGCAGCGGATGGGACGGCAGCACCCGCACGGTGTAGCCGAACGGCCCGGTCCGGTCCGGGGTGAGCGTGCCCTCGTACACCCAGCGGCCCGCCAGGTCGCCGCCGCCCACCGGCTTCAGCGGCGAGAGGCGGGCATCGGCGATGGCGTCGTCCGCGTCGACCCGGCCCGCCACCGCCTGCACCTCGACGTCGTCCGGGCCGAGCCCGCCGAGGGCCACCCACGCCCGTACGGTCAGCGCCGTCCCCAGCTCGGCCCGGCGGCCGCCGCCGTTCCCCGCCACGGAAGCGGCGGCTCCCTCCGGAACCGAAACCGGAACCGAGACCTCCGGGGCGCTGTCCGCCGTCTCCGTGCTGTCCACCGTCTCCGTGCTGTCCACCGTCTCCGCGTGGTCGACCGTCTCCACATGGTCGACCGCCACCCCCGCCCACTCCGCCGCCACCCGCGCCTTCCAGGCCGCCAGCGCCCGCGCGGTCTCCGGGTCCAGCACCCGGTGGGCGCGGGCGGCGGGCGCATACAGCCTCTCCACGTACTCCCGGACCATCCGTCCCGCGACCACCTTCGGCCCCAGCGTCGCCATGGTCCGGCGGACCATCTCGATCCACCGCCGGGGCAGCCCGTCCGGTCCCCGCTCGTAGAACCGCGGCGCCACCCGGTTCTCGATCAGGTCGTAGAGCGCCGTCGCCTCCAGGTCGTCCCGGCGCTCCTCGTGGGCGGTGGAGCCGTCGGCGGTGGGGATCGCCCAGCCGAAGTCCGGTTCGTACCACTCGTCCCACCAGCCGTCGAGGACGGAGAGGTTGAGCCCGCCGTTCAGCGCGGCCTTCATCCCGCTGGTGCCGCACGCCTCCAGCGGCCGGAGCGGGTTGTTCAGCCAGACGTCGCAGCCGGGGTAGAGCTTCTGGGCCAGCCCGATCCCGTAGTCGGGGAGGAAGACGATCCGGTGCCGCACCCGGGCGTCGTCGGCGAACCGCACCAGCTCCTGGATGAGCCGCTTGCCGCCGTCGTCGGCGGGGTGCGCCTTGCCCGCGACCACGATCTGCACCGGACGGGAGGGGTGGAGCAGCAGTTCCCGCAGCCGGTCGCGGTCGCGCAGCATCAGCGTCAGCCGTTTGTACGAGGGGACGCGGCGCGCGAAGCCGATGGTGAGGACGTCCGGGTCGAGGACCTGGTCCACCCAGCCCAGCTCGGCCGCGCCCGCGCCGCGCTGCCGCCAGGAGGCCCGCAGCCGGGCCCGTACCTCCGTCACCAGCCGTTCGCGCAGGGTGCGGCGGAGTTCCCAGACCTCGGCGTCGGGGATGTCCACCACCGCCTGCCACAGCGCGCAGCCGCCGACGCTGAGGGCTTCCTCGGCGCGGTGGGCGCCGATCCGGCGGACCGCGAGCCGGCGCACCTCGGGGGCGATCCAGGTGGGGGCGTGGACACCGTTGGTGATGGAGGTGATCGGCATCTCGTCGGGGTCGAACCCGGGCCAGAGCCCGGCGAACATGTCCCGGCTGACCGCGCCGTGCAGGGTGGAGACGCCGTTGGCGCGCTGGGCCAGCCGCAGCCCCATCACGGCCATGTTGAACAGGCGGGGGTCGCCACCGGGGTAGGTCTCGGTGCCGAGGGCGAGGATCTTGTCGACGGGGACGGAGGGCAGTTCGGCGTCGGCGCCGAAGTGGCGGGCGACCAGGTCGCGGTCGAAGCGGTCGATCCCGGCGGGGACGGGGGTGTGGGTGGTGAAGACGGTCCCGGCGCGGACGGCCTCCAGCGCGGCGTCGAAGTCCAGGACCGCGCCGGGGCCGGGAGCGCCTTCCGGTCCCGGGGACCCCGCACCCGCCCCCTGCCCCAGCTCCCGGATCCGCTCCAGGCCGAGGAACCCGGCGTGCCCCTCGTTGGTGTGGAACACCTCGGGCGCCGGGTGGCCGGTGATCCGGCAGTACGCGCGGACCGCCCGGACCCCGCCGATGCCGAGCAGCATCTCCTGGAGCAGCCGGTGCTCGCTGCCGCCGCCGTACAGCCGGTCGGTGACCTCGCGTTCGCCGCGTTCGTTGTCCTCCGTGTCCGAGTCGAGCATCAGCAGCGGTACGCGGCCGACCCGGGCGAGGTGGATCCGCGCGTGCAGCGAGCGCCCGGCGGGCAGGGCGAGGGTCACCCGGGCGGGGGTGCCGTCCGGTTCGCGCAGCAGGGTGACGGGGAGTTCGCCGGGGTCCAGCACCGGATAGTGCTCCAGCTGCCAGCCGTCGGGCGAGAGCGACTGGCGGAAGTAGCCGTGCCGGTAGAGCAGCCCGACCCCGATCAGCGGCACGCCGAGGTCGCTGGCGGCCTTGAGGTGGTCCCCGGCGAGGATGCCGAGGCCGCCGGAGTACTGGGGCAGCGCGGCGGTGACCCCGAACTCGGGCGAGAAGTAGGCGACGGCGGCGGGCAGCGGGCCGCCCCCGGGACCCTGGGGGTCCTGTCGCTGGTACCAGCGGGGGCCGTGCAGATAGTCGTCCAGGTCGGCGGAGGCCGCGCCGAGCCGCCGCAGGAAGGCGCGGTCCCGGGCGAGTTCGGCCAGCCGCGCCGCGGACACGGAACCGAGCAGCCGCACGGGGTCGGCCCCGGCCGCCCGCCAGCCGCCGGGGTCGACGGAGCGGAAGAGGTCGCGGGTCTCGGTATGCCAGGACCAGCGCAGATTACGGGCCAGCTCGCCGAGCGGGCGGAGCGGTCCGGGCAGGACGGGGCGGACGGTGAACCGACGAATGGCCTTCACGGGATCCACCTTCGCAGGGGAGGCAGCCCAACCAGGGGACGCACGGCGGTGCGTCGCCCCGTCGCCGGAGCGGGGCCGGGCCCGCCGCCGTGCCCGCCGCCCTGCCGACAACCGGGTGCCGACCCTCCGGCCCCGTACCCCGTACACGCCGAAAGGGGTCGGTCCACCCGGGTGAACGCGTTCCACGGCCCGGCGCCGAGCCCTCCGGCCACCGGCCGAACAGCTACAAATAGGCACATACAAGTCATCACGTACCACTAACACACGTAGCAAGACCACACGAGCACACGCGACAAGAGCACACGTACCGCCAGCACACGCACCACCAGCACGTCAACGCACCGCCAGCACACGCACCACCACCACCAGCACGTCAACGCACCACCAGCACGTCAACGCACCCAGGCCCCGCACCCCGCAGAGGCCGGCACCCGCAGAGGCCGGCAGCACGCTCCTGGCCTCATCCGCCCGCACAGCCCCCAGGTGAGCCCATGATCGGTCGTATCCCCGTCCTGGACGTCCGTCCGCGCGTCGAGTCAGGACGGCGGCCCGCGAAAGCCGTCGTCGGAGAGAGCTTCCAGGTCAGCGCCACCGTCTTCGGTGAGGGCCAGGAGGTCGTCGGCGCCAATGTCACCCTGCGGGACCCCGCCGGGCGCCCCGGCCCCTGGACGCCGATGCGGGAGCTGTCCCCCGGCTCCGACCGCTGGGGCGCGGAGGTCACCCCCGACACCGAGGGCCGCTGGAGCTTCGCCGTCGAGGCGTGGAGCGACCCGGTGGCCGGCTGGCTGCGGCAGGCCCGGATCAAGGTCCCCGCCGGGATCGGGACCGCGCTGGTGCTCGCGGAGGGCGCCGAACTGTACGCCCGCGCGGCCGAACACGTGCCCAAGCGGGACGGCCGCGAGGCGGTGCTCGCGGTGGTGGACGCGCTGCGCGACCGGGGCCGGCCGCCCGCGGCGAGGCTCGCCGCGGCGCTCGCCCCGGACGTCACCGCCGTGCTCGCCCGCCATCCGCTGCGCGAGCGGGTCACGCTCTCCCGTCCGCTGCCGCTGCTCGTGGAGCGCAAGCGGGCGCTGTACGGGTCGTGGTACGAGCTGTTCCCGCGCTCCGAGGGGGCGCGGCTCACCCGGGGGCGCCCCCCGGTCTCCGGCACGCTGCGCACCGCCGCCCGCCGGCTGCCCGCCGTCGCCGCGATGGGTTTCGACGTGGTCTATCTGCCGCCGGTGCACCCCATCGGCACCACCCACCGCAAGGGTCCCGGCAACTCCCTCTCCCCCGGCCCGCACGACGTGGGGGTGCCCTGGGCGATCGGCTCGCCCGACGGCGGCCATGACGCGCTCCACCCGGACCTCGGCACCCTGGAGGACTTCGACCACTTCGTGGCGGTGGCCCGCGCGCTGCGGCTGGAGGTCGCGCTCGACTTCGCCTTCCAGTGCTCCCCGGACCACCCCTGGGTGCGCGAGCACCCCGAGTGGTTCCGCCGGCGGCCGGACGGTTCGATCGCGTACGCCGAGAACCCGCCCAAGAAGTACCAGGACATCCATCCGATCTGCTTCGACCGTGATCCGGAGGGGCTGGTCCGGGAGGCCGTACGGGTGCTGCGGCACTGGATGGCGCACGGGGTGCGGATCTTCCGGGTGGACAATCCGCACACCAAGCCGCTCGGCTTCTGGGAGGCCGTGCTGTCGGAGGTCGCCCGCAGGGACCCGGACGTGGTCTTCCTGGCGGAGGCGTTCACCCGGCCGGCGATGATGCGCGCCCTGGCGGAGATCGGCTTCCAGCAGTCGTACACCTACTTCACCTGGCGGACCACCAAGCAGGAGCTGACGGAGTACCTGACCGAGCTGGCGGGCCCGTCCGCGGCCGCCATGCGGCCCAATCTCTTCGTCAACACCCCCGACATCCTGCCCGCCCACCTCCAGCACGGCGGCCGGGCCGCCTTCGAGCTGCGGGCGGTGCTGGCCGCGACCCTGTCGCCCAGCTGGGGGATGTACGCGGGGTACGAGCTGTGCGAGAACACGCCGGCGCGGGAGGGCTCGGAGGAGTACCTGCGCTCCGAGAAGTACGAGCTGCGCCCGCGCGACTGGGCGTCCGCCGGGCGCACGGGCCGCACGATCGCGCCCCTGATCACCGCGCTCAACCGGATCCGGCGCCGCAACCCCGCCCTCCACCAGCTGCGGAACCTCTCGTTCCATCACACGGACAACGACAACGTCATCGCCTACGCGAAACGATCCGCCGGCAACACGGTCATCGTGGTGGTCAACCTCGACCCCCACCACACCCAGGAGGCCACGGTCTCGTTGGACATGCCGCGGCTCGGCCTCGCCTGGCACGAGCCCGCTCCGGTGTGCGATCAGCTCACCGGCGAGTCCTACCACTGGGGCAGAGCCTTCTATGTGCGCCTGGAGCCGGGCCGCACGCCCGCGCACATCGCGGTTCTGCGACCGTCCCCGCCGATCGGAGGGTCACCCACATCATGATCATCAATGAGCCCGTCCACGACCTGTTCGAGGACACTCCCGCCAAGGACCGCGATCCCGACTGGTTCAAGCGGGCCGTCTTCTACGAAGTCCTCGTCCGGTCCTTCCAGGACAGCAACGGGGACGGCGTGGGCGACCTGAGGGGCCTCACCGCCAAACTGGACTACCTCCAGTGGCTCGGCGTCGACTGCCTCTGGCTGCCGCCATTCTTCAAGTCACCGCTGCGCGACGGCGGTTACGACGTCTCCGACTACACCTCCGTCCTCCCGGAATTCGGCGACCTGGCCGACTTCGTGGAGTTCGTGGACGCCGCCCACCAGCGCGGCATGCGTGTGATCATCGACTTCGTCATGAACCACACGAGCGACCAGCACGAGTGGTTCCAGCAGTCCCGCAGCGACCCCGAGGGCCCGTACGGCGACTACTACGTCTGGGCGGACAACGACAAGCAGTTCCAGGACGCCCGGGTCATCTTCGTCGACACCGAGACCTCCAACTGGACCTTCGACCCGCTGCGCAAGCAGTACTACTGGCACCGCTTCTTCTCCCACCAGCCCGATCTCAACTACGAGAACCCGGCGGTGCAGGAGGAGATCATCTCGGCCCTGCGGTTCTGGCTGGACCTGGGGATCGACGGCTTCCGGCTGGACGCCGTGCCCTACCTCTACCAGGAGGAGGGCACCAACTGCGAGAACCTGCCCGCGACCCACACCTTCCTCAAGCGGGTCCGCCGGGAGATCGACGCGCACTACCCCGACACGGTGCTGCTCGCCGAGGCCAACCAGTGGCCCGAGGACGTCGTCGACTACTTCGGCGACTTCCGGGCCGGCGGCGACGAGTGCCACATGGCGTTCCACTTCCCCGTGATGCCCCGGATCTTCATGGCGGTGCGGCGGGAGTCCCGCCACCCGGTCTCGGAGATCCTGGCGAAGACCCCGGCGATCCCCGAGAACTGCCAGTGGGGCGTCTTCCTGCGCAACCACGACGAGCTGACCCTGGAGATGGTCACCGACGAGGAGCGCGACTACATGTACGCGGAGTACGCCAAGGACCCGAGGATGCGGGCCAACATCGGCATCCGCAGACGGCTGGCGCCCCTCCTCGACAACGACCGCCACCAGATCGAGCTGTTCACGGCGCTGCTGCTGTCGCTGCCCGGCTCGCCGATCCTCTACTACGGGGACGAGATCGGCATGGGCGACAACATCTGGCTGGGCGACCGGGACGCCGTCCGCACCCCCATGCAGTGGACCCCCGACCGGAACGCGGGCTTCTCCTCCTGCGACCCGGGGCGGCTGTACCTGCCGGTCATCATGGACCCGGTCCACGGCTACCAGGTCGCCAATGTCGAGGCCTCGATGACGAGCCCGTCGTCGCTGCTGCACTGGACCCGGCGGCTGATCGAGGTGCGCAAACAGAACTCCGCCTTCGGCCTCGGCGGCTACACCGAGCTGCCGTCGTCCAACCCGGCGGTGCTCGCCTTCACCCGGGAGCACGGGGACGACCTGGTGCTGTGCGTGCACAACTTCTCCCGCTTCGCCCAGCCGACGGAGCTGGATCTGCGGGAGTTCAGCGGCCGCCGCCCGGTCGAGCTGATCGGCGGGGTGCGGTTCCCCGCCATCGGGCAGTGGCCGTATCTGCTCACCCTCGCCGGGCACGGCTTCTACTGGTTCCGGCTGCGGAACGACCCGAGGGACGCGGCGGCACTCTGAGCACCGCCACCGGCTGACCGGGTACGGGTAAGGGGCCGGGCCGCCCGGCCGGCCCCGCACCCGGCCGCACTCCTCCCGCGGGGCGGTTTCCACCGCCCCGCACCGGGCACCGGGCCCTTTCCCCCGCGCGCCGCCGGACACTCCACCCCATGATCCGGGACACTCTGCGCATTGGCGTATATACAGGGCAAATGGGGAACAGTGCGGACGGGGAAAGGACGCGATCCATGTCGGAGGCTGCCTCCACCCGGGCTCCCGTCGGTCTCCTCCCCTCCCTCGCCCCCCTCCTCTGTTCCTGGCTGCCCCTCCAGCGCTGGTTCGCCGGAAAGGGACGGCCCGTCACCGGCTTCTCCCTGGTCTCCGCGACCGAACTGCTGCCCGTGGCCGCCAGGACCGGCCCCGGCCTGCTCCATCTGCTGCTCGGCGTCGACCACCGGCCCCACCCCACCGCCGGGAACGCGCCCGACTGCTACCAGCTCTTCCTGGGGATCCGCCGGGCACTGCCGCCGCACCTCGCCCCCGCCCTCGTCGGCCGCCCCACCGGCGGACCCCTCGCCGGGCTCACCGTCTACGAGGGCCTGCACGACCCCCGGCTCGCCGACCTGATCCTCCAGCGGCTGCGCACCCCCGGCTCCCACGGCCCGCTCCGCTTCGAGCACCCGGGCCCCCGGCCCGCCCTGCCCGCCCTGGCCGGCCCGCTGCCCGCCCGGCCGCTGGGCGCGGAGCAGTCCAACTCCTCCCTCGTCTACGGGGACACCTACATCCTCAAGTGCTTCCGCCGCGTCCAGCCGGGGCCCAACCCCGACCTGGAACTGTCGCTGGCCCTGGCCCGCGCCGGCTGCGCCCGGGTCCCGGCACCCCTCGCCTGGTACGGGTCCACCGGCCCCCGCCCGTACACCCTCGGCGTGCTCCAGCCCTATCTGCGCGGCTCCCGCGACGGCTGGCGGCTCGCCCTGGCGGCCCTGGCCGCCGGGGCCCCCTTCACCGACGAGGCCCGCGCGCTCGGCCGGGTCACCGCCGAGGTGCACACCGCGCTCGCCGGGGAGCTGCCCACCGCGCGGCTCGCCGGGCCGGGCACCGAACGGCTCGCGGACGGGATGCGGCGGCGGCTCGACCAGGCGGCCCGGCAGGTGCCCGCGCTGCTGCCGTACGTGCCCCGGCTGCGGGCCGCGTTCGACGCGATCGCCGAGCTGGGACGGCGGGGGCGCGGCTGGCGGGCCCAGCGGGTGCACGGGGACCTCCACCTCGGGCAGGCACTGCGGGACGGGACCGGGACCCCGGGCCACTGGTCGGTCATCGACTTCGAGGGCGAGCCCGCCCGGCCGCTGCGCGAGCGCCGCAGGCCCGAGCCCACCGTCCGGGACATCGCCGGGATGCTCCGCTCCTTCGACTACGCCGCCCGCACCCACCGGCCCTGGAACCCCGGCTGGGCGGAGCGCTGCCGAGCCGCCTACTGCGAGGGGTACGCGGACGCCGCCGGCGCCGACCCGCGCTCCGAGCCCGAGCTGCTGCGCGCGTACGAGACGGACAAGGCCGTGTACGAGGTCGTCTACGAGTCCCGGCACCGGCCCGACTGGCTGCCCGTGCCGATGGCGGCCATCGAGCGGCTCGCCGCCGCGCCGATCTGACCCCGCCCCGCCCCCGCCCCGAGGAGAACCGTTCCGGTGACCGTCCGACCGCCGTCCCGTCCCCGTGGCCGCCAGCCGGCCCCGACCACCGCTCCCGCCGGGCGCCCCGGGCCCGTACCCCCGTCCGTGTCCCCCGCCGCGCCTCCCGCAGCGCCTCCCGGGCCCGTACCGGAACCGCCCGCCGCCGGGCAGCCGCGTACGGCCCGCGTACCGGAGCAGCCACCCGCCGCCCCGGACGGCCCCGGGCCCGAGGAGCCGGCCACCGCCGCCCTGCCCGCGCCGCCGCTCGCGCCCGAGGACCGCGACCGGCTGCTGACCGGCCGCCACCACGACCCCCACGCCCTGCTCGGCGCCCGGCCCGCCGCCGGCGGGGTGCTGGTGCGGGCCCTGCGCCCGCACGCCCGCGCCGTGACCGTGCTCGCCGGGGCAGCGCGGTTCAAGCTCGCCGACGACGGCGACGGCCTGTTCTCCGGGGTGCTGCCGCTCACCGCGATCCCCGCGTACCGGCTGCTCGTCGGCTACGACGGCGGCGGCCAGGGGCCGGTGGAGCACGAGACCCACGACCCGTACCGCTTCCTGCCCGCCCTGGGCGAACTCGATCTGCATCTGATCCGCGAGGGCCGCCACGAGGAGCTGTGGCGGGCCCTCGGCGCCCGGGTCACCACCCAGGAGCAGGTCACCGGCGTCCGCTTCACGCTCTGGGCCCCCAACGCCCTCGGGGTCCGCGTCACCGGCGACTTCTGCCACTGGGACCGCACCGTCCACCCGATGCGCTCGCTGGGCGCGTCGGGGGTGTGGGAGCTGTTCGTCCCCGGCGTCGGCGCCGGGGCCCTGTACAAGTTCCTGATCACCGGGCCCGACGGCGCGACCACCCTGCGCGCCGACCCGATGGCCCGCGGGACCGAGACGCCCCCGGCGACCGCGTCCGTGGTGACCGAGTCGCACCACCGCTGGCGGGACGCCGCCTGGATGGCCCGCCGGGGCGAGCGGCCGGTGCACGAGGCCCCCTTCTCCGTGTACGAGATCCACCTGCCGTCCTGGCGGCCGGGGCTGAGCTATCGCGAGCTGGCCGATCAGCTGCCCGCGTACGTCCGCGACCTGGGCTTCACCCATGTGGAACTGATGCCGGTGGCGGAGCACCCGTTCGGCGGCTCCTGGGGCTACCAGGTCACCGGCTTCTACGCCCCGACGGCCCGGATGGGCACCCCCGACGACTTCCGGTATCTGATCGACGCCCTGCACCGGGAGGGCATCGGCGTGATCCTGGACTGGGTGGCCGCGCACTTCCCGCGCGACGACTGGGCGCTCGCCGGCTTCGACGGCACCCCGCTGTACGAGCCCGCCGACCGCTCCCGGGCCGAGCACCCCGACTGGGGCACCCTGGAGTTCGACTACGGCCGGGCGGAGGTGCGCAACTTCCTCGTCGCCAACGCCGTGTACTGGTGCGAGGAGTTCCATATCGACGGCCTGCGGGTGGACGCGGTCGCCTCGATGCTCTACCTGGACTACTCCCGCGAGCACGGCGGCTGGAGTCCCAACGAGCACGGCGGCCGGGAGAACCTGGACGCGGTGGCCTTCCTCCAGGAGATGAACGCCACCGTCTACCGGCGCTGCCCCGGCGTGGTGACGATCGCCGAGGAGTCCACCGCCTGGGACGGGGTCACCCGGGCCACCCACCATGTCGGCGCCGGCGGCTTCGGCGGCCTCGGCTTCGGGCTGAAGTGGAACATGGGGTGGATGCACGACTCGCTGGGCTACATCTCCCACGAGCCGGTGCACCGCAAGTACCACCACCACGAGATGACCTTCTCGATGGTCTACGCGTACAGCGAGAACTACCTCCTGCCGATCTCCCACGACGAGGTCGTCCACGGCAAGGGCTCGCTGGTGGGGCGGATGCCCGGGGACTGGTGGCAGCGGCGGGCCGACCACCGGGCCTATCTGGGGTTCATGTGGGCCCACCCGGGCAAACAGCTGCTCTTCATGGGGCAGGAGTTCGCCCAGGGGGCCGAGTGGTCGCAGGAGCACGGCCCGGACTGGTGGCTGCTGGACCCCTCGTACGCCGCCGAGGCCGACCACCGGGGGGTGCGGCTGCTCGTGCGCGATCTGAACACGGTCTACCGCGCCACCCCGGCGCTGTGGGAACGGGACTGCGCCCCCGAGGGCTTCGCCTGGGTCGACGGCGACGCCGCCGACGACAACGTCTTCGCCTTCCTCCGCTTCGGCGCGGACGGCGCCCCGCTGCTCGCGGTCAGCAACTTCTCCCCGGTGGTGCGGCACGGCTACCGGCTGGGGGTGCCGGGGCCGGCCGCCGGGGTGTGGACGGAGGTACTGAACACGGACGCGGAACGGTACGGGGGCGGCGGGGTCGGGCGGCCGGGCCCGCTGGCGGCCGAGGCGGTGCCCGCGCACGGCCGGGGCGTCTCCCTGGAGGTGACGCTGCCCCCGCTGGCGACGGTGTGGCTGCGCCCGGAATGAGTGCGGTGGTTTCCGTACCGGCGGACGTTCAGCGCAGGGCGGCGGGCAGCTCCTCCCGGTGGACGAGGCCGAGGCGCTGGGTCGCCCGGGTCAGCGCCACATAGAGGTCGTTCACGGCGAACAGCGCGGGCTCGACCACGATCACGGAGTCAAATTCGAGCCCCTTGGCCTGCCGGGGGTCGATCAGGACCACCGGGCGGGTGAGGTCGAGGGGGGCCGCGAACTCGCTCAGCTCGCCGTGGAGTTCGCGGGGCGCGATGACGGCGAGCCGGCCGTCGCCGGACCTCTCGCGCGCCACGGCGGCCCGGACGGCGGCGGCCAGATCCCCGCCGTCGCCCGCGCGTACCGTCCACGGCTCCACACCGGTCGAGCGGACGGAGCGCGGCGGCACGAAGCCGGGGTCGGCGGCCCGGCGCACGGCGGCGGCCCGCTCCATGATCTCGGCGGGGGTGCGGTAGTTGACACCGAGGCGGGTGTGGCGCCAGCGGCCCTCGGCATAGGGGGCGAGGATCCGCTCCCAGGAGCCGACACCGGCCGGGTCGCCGGTCTGGGCGGGGTCGCCGACCAGGGTCATGGAGCGGCTGGGGCAGCGGCGCATCAGCAGCCGCCAGGCCATCGCGGACAGCTCCTGGGCCTCGTCCACGATGATGTGCCCGAAGGCCCAGGTGCGGTCGGCGGCGGCCCGTTCGGCGGCGCTGCGGTGGTCGGCCTCCTCGTGCCGTTCGGCCATGCGTTCGGCGTCGATGATGTCGTGGGCGGCGAGGATCTCGGACTCCTCGCCCTCGAACTCGTAGGTCTCCGAGCCCTGGGAGAGGTCGAGGACGCCCTGCGCGTAGGCGATCCGGCGCAGCCGGCGGCCCTCGGCGGCGGCGCGTTCGGCGGTGTCGTCCGTGCCGAGGAGTTCGGCGGCCTCGTCCAGGAGGGGGACGTCGGCGGGGGTCCAGGGCCCGGCCGTGCGCCGGATGAGGGCGGCCTCGGGCTCGGGGAGCTGCCGCTCGGGGGCGGCGAGGAAGTCGGCGACCAGCCGCTCGGGGGTCAGCTCGGGCCACAGTCCACCGATGGCGGCGTGGACGTCGGCGCTGGTGGCGATCTCCTTGCCGAGCTGGGCGATGTCGTCGGGGCCGAGGAGATTGGGCCCGCCGAAGGGGTCGGCGCCGAGGCGGTCGGCGAGCTGGGCGGTGAGCGCGTCGACGATCCGGAAGACGAAGTGGGGGCGGGCGAGGTTGTGCGGCAGTCCGGTGGCGCGGGCGCGGTCCCGGGCCTCGTACGCCATCTCGCGGTGCAGCCAGAGCGGGCCGTAGGTGCCGTGGTCGATCTCCAGGGCGGGTTCGGGTACGGCGCCCTCGCCCTCGAAGTCCCGCGCGGGCAGGGTCTCGGGGAGCGTCTGCCGGTCCTGGACGGCGCGGGCCAGTGCGTCCGCCATCCCGGCGCGGCCCTTGACCTCGGCGGCGGCGGGGGTGTCGGTCCCGGTGGCCCGTACGCCGGGGAACAGCTCGGCCGGGGTCGCCAGCAGGACGCCGGTCTCACCGAGGGAGGGCAGCACCTCGCCGATGTAGCCGAGGAAGGCGGGGTTGGGGCCGACGATCAGGACCGCGCGGCGGGCCAGCTGCTCGCGGTGGGCGTACAGGAGGTAGGCGGCCCGGTGCAGGGCGACGGCGGTCTTGCCGGTGCCGGGGCCGCCCTCCACGACGAGGACGCCCTCGCGCGGGGCGCGGATGATCCGGTCCTGTTCGGCCTGGATGGTGCGGACGATGTCGGTCATCCGGCCGGTGCGGGCGGCGCCGAGGGCGGCGAGGAGCACGGCGTCGCCGCCGGGGTCCTCGTGGCCGGTGCGGGTGGGGTCGGCGAGGTCCAGCGGCTCGTCGTGGAGCGCGGTGACGGTGCGGCCCCGGGTGGTGAGGTGCCGGCGGCGGCGCAGCCCCATGGGCTCGTACCCGGTGGCGAGGTAGAAGGGGCGGGCGACGGGGGCGCGCCAGTCGATGAGGAGCGGGGTGCGTTCGGCGTCGTCGGCGCGGATCCCGGCGCGGCCGATGTGGTGGGTGGTGCCGTCGCGCAGGTCGAGGCGGCCGAAGCAGAGCCCGGCGTCGACGGCTTCCAGGGCGGCGCGGTGGGCGCTGCGCTCGGCGACGGCCACATCGCGCTCGACCCGGGCCTGGTGGCCCGGGCCGCTGGGGCGGACGGCGAGCGTGAGGGCGCGCCCGGCCTCCTCGCGGAGGGTGTCGAGACGGGCGTAGACGGCGGAGAGGAATTCCTGCTCCTCCTGCAATTCCGTCATGGGCCGCACAGAATCATTTGACAATTCGACTCCCACCGCGATATGGTGTCCTCAATGGATGTGCTGCATTTGCGAATTGGCAAACACAGTAAATATCCACTTTACGCGAGGAAGCCCCCCGGCCGTCCATGGGATCGGGGCTTTTTTCTGTCCGGGCGGGGTTCTCCGCACGGCCGGGCGCTCCCGGCCCGGCCCCACGTCCCCGGCCTTCCCTCACCAGGCGGGCGCGGCCCCCGGCCGGCCCGCGCGTGACCGGGCCGCCGCCGCCACCCGGTCGAAGGTCTCCAGGAGTCGCGCCCGGCGCTCCTCCTTGAACCCGGGCGCCGGGTCGAGCCCGTCGACGGACCGCTCCCACACCGCCATGAACGCCTGCTTCCAGGCCTCCACGACCTGGGGTTGGGGGAGTTCGGCCCCGGCGTGGCCCTGGGCGGCGATGAGATACAGCAGCTCCAGATTGCAGGGGACGGCCACGCCCCAGTACTCGTCGGCCTCCAGCTCGACGGGGTCACCGGCCATGGCCTGCGCGACCTCGGTGACCAGGCGCGCGGTGACGATCGAGAGATGATCGGCGGCCGTGTCACTCTCGAAGTTCCCACTGCCCCAGGTGCCCATGCGGCTCCCTCCACCACGTGTGCCGGTCCGTGACGCCGTTTGTACCAGGGACCACCGACATATGCCGGTGGCCTTGGGGGATCCGCCGGATTTCCGACCGGGACGGGCACGGAGAGGGACGGGGGACACGCGACCGGAAGGGGTGGGGGAAAACCGCCGCGCCCGCCCTCCGCCGGGGGGAAGTAGCGGAGGACGGGCGCGGCACACGCCGTGACCACAGGGGCCGCACGGGGAGGGCGCGGAAGGCCCGTATGCGGAGGGAAGCACACCCCGTGGTCACGGGGTTCCGGGTCGTTCTTCGGCTCAGACCTTCTCCAGGTCCGGTCCCTTGCCCGGGGCGGGGACGTCGGCGGGGGCGTCGGCCGCCGGGGCCCCGTGCCCGTCGTCGTCCAGCAGGGTCTTCTCGTCGAACGGGATCCGCCCGGCCAGCACCTCGCGGGCCCGCTCCTTGTCGAACTCCTTCGTCCAGGTGCCCACGAGCACCGTCGCCACGGCGTTGCCCGCGAAGTTGGTCATCGCCCGCGCCTCGCTCATGAAGCGGTCGATGCCGACGATCAGGCCCACGCCGTCGACCAGCTCGGGCTTGTGTGACTGGAGGCCGCCCGCGAGGGTCGCCAGACCGGCACCGGTGACCCCGGCCGCGCCCTTCGACGCGATGACCATGAAAACGAGGAGCGAGATCTGCTCGGAGGCGCTGAGCGGGTCGCCCATCGCGTTGGCGATGAAGAGCGAGGCCATCGTCAGATAGATGGCGGTGCCGTCCAGGTTGAAGGAGTAGCCGGTCGGGACGGTGATACCGACGACGGGCTTGCTGACGCCCATGTGCTCCATCTTCGCGATGAGGCGCGGCAGCGCGGACTCCGACGACGAGGTGGAGAGGATCAGCAGGAACTCCCGGCCCAGGTACTTCAGCAGCGGGAACAGCCCGATGCCGGTGACCAGGCGCATCAGCCCGCCGAGGACCACGAAGACGAAGAGCGCGCAGGTGATGTAGAAGCCGATCATGATCACGGCGAGCGACTTCAGCGCGTCGATACCGGTCTCGCCGACCACGGCCGCGATCGCGCCGAACGCGCCGATCGGGGCCACCCACATGATCATCGCCAGGATGCGGAAGACCAGCCGCTGGATGTGGCCGATGCCGCGCAGGATCGGCTCGCCGGCCTTGCCCATCGCCTGGAGCGCGAAGCCGGCCATCAGCGCCACCAGCAGAGTCTGGAGCACCTTGCCCTCGGTGAAGGCCGAGACCATCGTGGTCGGGATCATGCCCAGCAGGAAGTCCACGGTGGACTCACCGCCGGCCCCCTCGGCGGCCTTGTCGCCCGCCGCCTTCGCCGACTCGGAGATCGTGAGCCCGGCGCCCGGCTCGATCAGATTGCCGACGAGCAGACCGATCGCGAGCGCCGCGGTCGACATCACCACGAAGTAGCCCAGCGCGAGCCCGCCGACCGCGCCCACCTTGGCCGCGTTGCGCACCGACCCGATACCGAGCACGATCGTGCAGAAGATGACCGGCGAGATCATCATCTTGATGAGGTTGACGAACCCCGTGCCGATGGGCTTCAGCTCGACGGCGACTCCCGGCGCCGCGAAGCCCACTGCGATACCGAGCACCACCGCCGCGATCACGGCGATGTACAGATAGTGCGTACGGTCCCTTCTGCCTGCCTCAGCAGCCACGGGGTTCCTCCTTGAAACGTTCCACAACAAAAGACCAGGCGTCAGCCGGATTTCCGTGACTATCCACCACGCTGTGACCCCGGTCACCCTTACGTGCGTTTCGTTCATACGAAATCCGGCAGGCAGACTGTGGGCCATGCGTATACCCCGACCCCGCAGCCTGGCGGGACAGCTCTTCGCGATGCAGGTCGTCCTGGTCGCCGCGATCGTGTCGGGGTGCGCCTACTTCACCTACGCGACCGACCGGGAGCAGGCCGAGGAGACCGCCCGGCTCCAGTCCACGGCCACCGCGGCCGCCGTCGCCCGCTCCCCCTCCGTGGTGGCCGCCGCCCGCTCCGCCGACCCCAGCGCCCGGCTCCAGCCCTACGCCGAAGGGGTACGGCGGGCCGCCGGCGTCGACTTCGTCGTCGTGATGGCCCCCGACGGCACCCGCTGGACCCACCCCGAACCCACCGAGATCGGGCGGAAATACCTCGGCCACATCGACCAGGCACGCGCCGGCCGCACCCACAGCGAGAAACACCTCGGCGTCCTCGGCCCCTCCGTCCGCACCGTCGTCCCCGTCCACGCGGCAGACGGCCGGATCGTCGCCCTGGTCAGCGCCGGGATCACCATCCGGGAGATCGGCGAACAGGCCCGCAAGCAGCTGGCCGCGCTGCTCGTCTTCTCCGGCGGCACGCTCACCGCCGGCGGAATCGGGACCTACGTGATCAACGTACGGCTGCGCCGGCACACCAAGGGCATGAACGCCGCCCAGCTGAGCCGGATGCACGACTACCACGAGGCCGCGCTGCACGCCGTCCGCGAAGGACTGCTGATGCTCGACGGGCGGCGCCGCATCGCCCTCGTCAACGACGGCGCCCGCGAACTCCTCGGCCTCCGCGACGACGCGGTCGGCAGCCCCGTCGACACCCTGGGGCTGCCACCGTCGCTCACCGGCGCGCTCCTGGCGTCCGAGCCCCGCGTGGACGAGGTCCACCTCACCGCCGACCGGGTCGTCGTCGTCAACACCAGCCCCGTCGTCGGCGGCGAACGGCGCGGCACCGTCGTCACCCTGCGCGACCACACCGAGCTTCAGGCGCTCTCCGGAGAACTCGACTCCGAACGCGGCTTCAGCCAGGCCCTGCGCTCCCAGGCCCACGAGGCCGCCAACCGGCTGCACACCGTCGTCTCCCTCATCGAACTCGGCCGGGTCCCCGAAGCGGTCGACTTCGCCACGGCCGAACTGGAACTCGCCCAAGTACTGACCGACCAGGTAGTCGGCGCGGTCGGCGAACCCGTGCTCGCCGCGCTGCTCCTCGGCAAGGCCGCCCAGGCCAACGAACGCGGCGTCGAACTCGTCCTCGCCGAGGACAGCCTCATCGACGACGGCGTCCTGCCGCCGACACTGCCGGCCCGCGACCTGGTGACGATCCTCGGCAACCTCCTCGACAACGCCGTCGACGCCGCGTCCCGTCCCCTCACGGGCGACGACGACCGGCCACGCCCGGCCCGCCCCCGCGTCACCGTGACCGCACGCGTCGAACCCGGCACCGCCGAACTGCTGCTCCAGGTCCACGACACCGGCGCCGGCATCGACCCGGCCCGCGCCGACGAGGTCTTCCGCCGGGGCTTCTCCACCCACGGCTCGCACAGGAGCCTCGGACTCGCCCTCGTCCGCCAGGCCGTCCACCGGGGCGGCGGCACGATCGTCCTCGCCACCGGCCCCGACGGCGGCGCCGAATTCACCGTACGGCTGCCACTGCGGACGGAGGTCCCCGCATGAGCACGATTCATGTCCTCGTCATCGAGGACGACCCGGTCGCCGCCGACGCCCACGCGCTCTACGTGGGCCGGGTACCGGGCTTCACCGTCGCCGGAGTGGCGCACTCCCGCGCGCAGGCGGTACGGGCCCTGGAACGCACCCGCGTCGACCTCCTCCTCCTCGACCTCTACCTCCCCGACGGCCACGGCCTCCAACTCGTCCGCTCCCTGCGGGCCGCCGGGCACAACGCGGACGTCATCGCCGTGACCTCCGCGCGTGATCTCGCGATCGTGCGCGAAGGAGTCTCCCTCGGGGTCGTCCAGTACGTCCTGAAACCCTTCACCTTCGCCACCCTGCGCGACCGCCTCGGCCGGTACGCCGAATTCCGCGCGGCGGCGGGCGAGGCCAGCGGCCAGGACGAGGTCGACCGCGCCCTCGCCGCCCTCCGCGCCCCCCAGGGCGGCGCCCTCCCCAAGGGCCTCAGCGGCCCGACCCTCGAATCGGTCACCCGCTCCCTGCGGGACGCCCCTACGGGCCTGACGGCGGCGGAGGCGGGCGCGGTCGTCGGCATCTCCCGCATCACGGCCCGCCGCTACCTGGAACACCTGGTGTCGGAGGGGCGGGCGGCCCGCAGCCCGCAGTACGGGCAGATCGGGCGGCCGGAGTTGCAGTACCGGTGGTTGCCGTCGGCTCGCGCGTGATTCTGTGCGGGTCTGTGTTTCTGCACCCGGGGCGGGGTGCGGGTCCGTCCTCAAGCTCCCCCAGACTTCGTCCGGGGGTGCCCCCAGGGGCTTGTTTTGCTCGGGTGGTCGTCGGGGGCCAGCCCCCGAACCTCCGCGCCTCAAGCGCCGGCGGGGCTGGTTTTTGTGCGGGTCGGCCCGGCCTCGGGTGGTGGTGCGGGTTGGCGGGGCCTCCGGGCTCACCTCCTCGGGGTCGGCGAGCGTACTCACCAGGTTGAGTGCGGGGCGGGCTCCGCCGATCCCCTGCGGGGGCGACCCTGCACCCCCGCCCGCGGACCACGCGAAGGTGGCCGGTACCCCCGCCGGGGGGAAGAAGGGTGCGGGACCCCGTACCGACACGGGCCGGGCAGGGTGGCCCCGGTCGCCTGTGCAGGGGGGGATCAAGGGGCGACCGACTGCTGTCGAACGCCAGCGTGCCCACCGCGAGAGCACTGCTCATGTCATTCGTTGTGTTCACGATTCAGAAAACCGGGCGGCAGTGCCGGTACCGTGGAAGACGCAGCACGGCGTAAAGCCCGTAAACGATCGCTTCCACACTGGGCGTTGAACATCTGTGGCGACCCGGGAACCGAACACACGTCTGGCGCTCCTGCACCGAGAAGCAGGGTGGACCAACAGCCAATTCGCCATGGCAGTCAATCGCATCGGAACTGAGCGCGGCACTCCGACCAGATACCAGCACCCGTCCGTGAGCCAGTGGATCGGCGGGCTCCTGCCCAAAGAGGAGACACGGCCTCTCATTCTTGAGGCGCTGACGCGGAGACTGAAACGCCCCATCACGGCTGACAACGCCGGTTTCCCGCCCGCTGTCGACACGGATTCACCCGGCACCACGGCAGGGATCATCGACCTCGGGAGCAAGGACATGCCCCCTCCCGGCGCGGAATCACGAATGCGACCCTTTTCTCCGTCGCTCTCACTATCCCGAACTGGCAGGACATTGTCGGGCGCATGGAAAAGGTTCAGCAGGGGTCGACAGTCCGCATAGGGCAATCCGACGTAAACTCGGTGATCGCTATGACCGAGCGATTTTCCGAACTGGACGACCAATTCGGCGGACGGTACGCCTGGCCGTCGGCCGCGGCATTTCTCGTCAATATCGTTGCACCGTATCTGAAGGCAGAAGCAACGGAAGCAGTGCGCAAATCCATGATGGCAGCCGCATCCGACCTCTACTATCTCGCCGGATACATGGCGGTCGACGAGGGCCTGCAAGGGGTGGCGCAGCAGTACTACCTCAGGGCCCTGGAGCTGGCAGGAGCCTCGGAAGATCACCTTACGTACTGCACAACCCTGCGGGGCATGAGCGTTCAAGCCGTGGATCTGGGGCACGGCCAGGCCGCGATGCGCCTCGCGAACGCAGCCGCTGCTGCTTCCCCTCAGGCAGGACCGAGGATGCGAGCGTTCCTGGCAGGCCAGCAGGCGCATGCATCCGCCCAGATCGGCGACCGAGTCGATGCGCTGAAATTCCTCAGGGAAGCCGAAGCGTCCATGGAAAAGGCCGAGTCGAAGTCGAAGACGTTTGGATCGTACAACCCCTCCTCGTTGACGTATCACATCGGCCAGGTCCGATACGAGCTGGGCGACATCAAAGGCTCCATTGCGGCACTGGAAGAATCCGACCGACTGCGCCACAGTTCGTTCCGCAGGAACAGAATTCGCTACCTCTCGATCCTGGCCGAACGGAAGCTGGAGATCGGACACTTGGAGGCGGCTTGCGAAACATGGGGACAAGTTATCGACATTTACCCCGATGTACAGTCCGGCAAGTGCGACGAGAAAATCTCCACCATGTTTAATCGCATTCGGCCGTATATGAGGAACCAGGCCGCACATGCCCTCCGCGAGCGCGCTCGGGCAGTCGCGCCCTCAAGGCTCCTGGCCTAGGAACAGCCCTTTCCCCCGGCGGGGGTACCGGCCGCCCCGCGCCTGGTCCGTGGGCGGGGGTGCAGGGTCGCCCCCGCAGGGGATCGGCGGACCTACCGGCCCACTGGAGTGGTGACCGGGGCCGGGGGCCGCTCCCGCGCGGTAGGCGCAGTGGCAAGGGGGCCACTGCCGCGCGGAAACGGGGTCTCAAGGCCACTGTCGCGAGTAGCGTGGGATGGGCGTGGGCGGCGTCAGAGCGCGTTCGACATATGGGACTTGAGTGGTGGAGGGTCAGAGGGTGCAGCTTCGGGTGGATGAGTTCAAGGTTCGGGTGACCTATCACGGATGGTGCATCCAGGAGTCGGACGAAGCCCTGATTCCGGTGCCGTATCCGGATGAGTCGAGTGATGCCTTCTTGACCCAGTTCGAGCACCGGGTGGACCTGTACTCGGCCGGGCATACTCACTATGCCGATGTAGTCATCGAGCACTGGGACAGCGAGCCAGCCCCGGACGGCCGGCGGCACTGGGATGAGACGGCGACGGCCGAGTTCGTCTCCGTGTCAGGCGAGGCTGCGATCTGGTCCGACGGACGGGATCACGATGTGAATCTGCTGGGCCCGGGGGCTTGGAAGCTGCGTGCACATTGCGCGGGGCGCGCTGAAGTGGCCCGCGCATGCAAGGAAGGAAGCGTCGCCGACGGTGTCGAGAAGTACCTGATCCAGTTCTGGCCGCGCTGATGCTTCCGGCTCGGCTGAGGCAACCGTTTCGGACCGCTCCAGCCGAGCCGGAAACTAACCCGTGATCTGGACGATAAAACTATCGTTTCCGCTGTCCAGGATCCGATTCTTCGCATAGAAACTTTTCAGCAGATCGCCGGCGGCTTTGTTGTCGTCTTTCCATACCGGCCGTATGGAAAAATTAAACTTCTTGACATCCGGGTCGTATTCCGAGTGGGCCGCACCTTGATGGGTTGAGGCGAACGGGTACTCATCACATTCCCTGCCGCCTTCAGTGTAATCGGGGCCGTAATGCCTGCGGCACTGAGCAACAGCCCTCCGCCAGTTTTCGTCGTGGCGCTTTTTATCCCAGTAGAGCCGCCGCAGTCCATTCCCAGGCTCCTGGCCAGGGACCTTCTTGGCCGCCATGTAGGGCTTGGTTTTCTCTGGGTTCTTGAATGCTTGTCGAATATGGAGCGCGACCCCAGCTTCAGGCGCTCTATCTTTCGCACTGTAGTTCAATTTCCCGACAATGGCAAAGGTGGCGGCACCACGCTTTCCGGGCTTACCGCCGCCTGTGGAATTGCGGAGATAGGAGGCGGAGTCCCAGCGGGGAGGGAGGAAGAAAAGCTTTCCTCCAGGATCACCCTGAACTCCGGTTGGGAAAGTGATCCCAATGTGGGGTTCGTAAACGGCATGGACGACGTCTGTCTTCTTGCCTTCGTTCCCCTGACCGGGTGCGACATTCATGGTGTGGGTGAACGAGGGATGCGCTTTGAAGTGGTCCCAGCTCTTCCGTCCAGGGAGACTTCCCCCGAATTTATGCTTTGCTTTCTTGGGGACTATGAGTGGGACCTTCGCTGTCGGGTTGATCATCAAAGCGCTGGTTCTGGCCGCTCCTGTCTTGTCCATAGAAGTGAAGTGGTAGGTCACGTTCATTTCCCGACTGTCCAGAGCTATCGTCCCGACCACGAGAACAACGAAGCGACTCTCACCGATCGGACGGCCGTTCCGCGTCCATACCTGCTGGTACAGAGCCCCAGTGCACATGGCGAATCGGGACTTCATGTAATGAGGGTTCTTGCTGCCCAGTTTCTGAAGGCACTCGGCAGCCGTCATCTTCCGTGACGGATCCGGGTACGACACCCTCGGCGCCGGAGCACCACCGTCGGTCGCCGAATCGACTGGCGACGGCCGAGGGCTGAGCCGGGCCCATGACCGAGCCGGACCCGTGGTCTCCTGAGGCAGCGTCATGCGGTCGGCTGAGGTCAGCGCCTGGCCCTTCCACCTGGTCCAAGTTTCCGGATCCCGCTGGAACTCGCGGAGAGACGGTACGTCGGTGCCTGTGGGGAAGGCCCGTGCCTCAACTTCCAAAGCCCCTTCCTGGGCTGTGGCGGGCTCTCCCAGCGGGAGCATTGCCACCGTGCCCGCCAGTACCAGCGCCCTCCGCGCGAGACGGCTGCCACCCGCTGTCCCCGAACCTTGCTGCTGCACTATCCAACCCCTTGTGTCTTTGATCGCTTCGCCTTGGCCTGAGCGTTCAGCCAACAGAGGTGTCGTGGCAACACACGCTTCGACCACGCGGTCTGGCCGGATCCACCATCGAGATTGGCCGGACTCGGTGGCCGGTTCCTCAGTGGCGGTGCCGGTGCTGCAAGGCACTACAGGTCGCCGAGCCGGCCGGCCGGACACGACGGGACGGGCATCGACGGGTCCGCCCCGGCCGATGTGCCGCTCTACACGTGGAACCCGGGCACCGCGGGGCCACGGGCCGTCGAACGACAGGAAGCAGCCCTCCTTCGGCGGGCTCACCGACACCGCGTTCACCACAATTCCGCTGCTGTGAATCCTCACTTCGCCCACCTGCGTGCTGGCCCGCGCCAGTTCAGGACGTGTCACCACCTGGGCGCTGGAGCCTATTGACCTGTTCATACAGCCAGTGGGCCCTGACCGTGCAGGTTCTGAAGGCAAGCGCGGCAACATCGCGGTCGAGGAGAGCGGGGTGCAAGAGGCCGGCGGCCGGTACCCCGTGTCGGGGGGAAAGAGAGGTGGCCCCGGTCGCCTGTGCGGGGGAATGGAATGGCGACCGGGGCCGGGGGCCGCTCCCGCGCGGTGGTGCGCAGTGGCAAGGGACCACTGCCGCGCGGAAGCGGGGCTTGAAGGGTCAGAGCTGGTCGCGCGCAGCGGATATCAGCAGCCCGACGATGGAGAGGTAGGCGGATACGAGCACCGCCGTCGCGGCGCCTTCTTTGAGCCGCTTCCTCACAGGACACCTCCCGCGCTGCTGCGCGCGTTCGCCTCGGTCAGCGCGGGCCTGAGCTGGTCCGCGACGGTCGCCGGGCGGATGTCGGTCCGGGGCGCATCCCACTCACACCCACCGTGCGGCGGGCGGAGGTAGTACCGCGTCCCGTACTCCGCCATCACCACCCCGATCGCCCCGATCACCGTGTCGAACGCCAACGTGCCCACCGCGAGACCCTCGCGAGTGTCCGCAGTGGCCATGGCCGCTTCTCCTTTGCTCCGTCAGGTGTCGCACTGCACCTTGTTCGTCCTAGACAACTCCTCGACTGCGTAGGGCGGTACCGTGGTGACGGCGGCATAACTTGAAAGGCTTGAACGGCTATCCAGGCCAAGGAGATCTGTGGAGACACGGAAACCGAACACCCATCTGGACCGGCTGCACAAAGAAGCAAGTTGGACCCAGGGGCAGTTCGCTCGTGCGGTCAATCTGATCGGCACCGAGCGAGGAACACCGACCACGTTCGTGGAGTCCACCGTCCACTACTGGCGGAAGGGTGTCACCCCCAAAGAAGAGGTGCGCCCGCTGATCCTGGAAGCCCTTTCTCGCAGGCTGGGCAGACCGGTCACCCATTCCGAAGCAGGGCTTCCCAACCCTGTCCACCATTCGAACAGTTACTCCGCTGTGGAAGATCTGATCGACCTAGGGAGACAGGACGTGGAGCGTCGCAATTTCCTCGGAGCAAGCCTCTTCTCCGTTGCATTGTCCATCCCCGACTGGCCGGACATCGTGGGCAGAATGGAATCTGTACAATCAGGGGGAGCCCACCGTATAGGGGAATCGGAAGTTGCGCTGGTCACGAAAATGACCGACCGCCTGTGGGACACCTTTGAAGATCTCGGCGGCACGCATACTCGGCCACTGGCCGCGCTGTTCCTCGCCAATACGGTTGCCCCGTTCCTTCGAGCGGATGCGCCTGGCGCGATCCGCAAGGCAATGTTGTCGGCCGCCTCCTTCCTCTGCTATCTGACCGGCTGGATGGCGGAGGACGAAGCACTGCACGGACTGGCCCAGCGGTACTACAGAAAGGGCTTGGAGTTCGCGGGGGCGAGCGACGATCATCTGACGTACTGCCACGTTCTCCGGGGCATGTCGGTGCAGGCAGCGGATCTGGGACATGGCCCGATCGCTGTCCGTCTGGCCGACGCCGCTGCTGCCGCTTACCTGAAATCGGAACCTCGCAAGCAAGCGTTCTTCGCGGCGCAGCAGGGGTACGCCCATGCTGTGGCCGGTGACAGCCGTGCGGCATTGATCAGCATTCGGAAGACAGAGAAGTCACTCGACATTGCTGAAAGCGGAGCCAGAACCTTCGGCGGCTTCAGCGCATCGACCTTGGCTTACGCAACATCCCATGTTCGCTATCATTCCGGGGATGTCAGGGGCAGCATCGATTCCCTGGAGCTACATTTCCGCCTGAGAGATACGGGCGACACACTTCGATCCGCGTTGCGCTTCAGTTCGATTCTGGCCGAGCGACAGCTGAAGCTGGGGCACTTGGACGCCGCGTGCCAAACGTGGACTCAGGTGCTCGACGACTATCCGAAGGTACATTCCGGGCGGGTTGATCGGCACGTTGCCAACATCCCGCTACTGCTCCGCCCCTACCGCACCAATGCAGCGGCGCGCGAAGTCAGGGAACGTGCCTTGCAGGACGCCAAGCGCTGAACGGGTGCCCGCACCTGTCTTTCCCCCCGTCCGGGGGTACCGGCCGCCCTCCGGCTGGTCCGTGGGTGGGGGTGCAGGGTCGCCCCCGCAGGGGATCGGCGGAGGCCGACCTGCACACAACCCCGTGAGTACGCTCGCCGACCCCGAGGAGGTGAGCCCGGAGGCCCCGCCAACCCGCACCACCACCCGGCCCCGGGACCACCCGCACAAAACCAGCCCCGCCGGCGTTTGAGGCGCAGGGGTTCGGGGACTGGTCCCCGACGACCGGCCGCACCGGGGCCCGGGGCGCACCCCACCGCACGCCCCCGGTCGACCGGCCCGGGGGATTGACCCCCCGCACCACCCCGACCTACCGTCGCACCGCAGCCCCCCGGGGCCACCGCCCCGGACCGGCTCCGAGGAGGTCGTGCCCCATGCACCCCGTCCCCCCGCTCCGCCCGGTCCTCGCCGCCACGCTCGCCGTGATCGCCGCAGCAACCACACTCACCGCCTGCGGCGACGGCTCCGGCGGCGACTCCGACACCGTCAAGGTCGTCTACAACCGTTCCACGGACAACACGATCCGGTTCAAGGACGAGCATCTCCAGTCCGTGAAGGCGCAGTTCGAGAAGGCCCACCCCGGCAAGAAGGTCCGGCTGATCCCCGTCCAGGCCCCGGACAACGACTACGCCACCAAGGCGCAGCAGATGATGCGTTCCGCGAAGACCGCTCCGGACCTGGTGTACGAGGACACGTTTCGGATCAACTCGGACATCAAGGCCGGGTACTTGAGACCGCTGGACGACGACCTCAAGGGCTGGAAGGAGTGGGGGCGTTTCCTGCCGTCCGCGAAGGCCGCCGCCCGTGCCGAGGACGGCCGTACCTATGGCATCCCGGACGGTACCGACACCCGTGGCCTGTGGTTCAACAAGGCGGTCTTCGCGAAGGCGGGTCTCCCGGCCGACTGGCGTCCCCGTACGTGGGAGGAGGTCCTGGACGCGGCCCGTGCGATCAAGCGAGAGGTCCCCGGTGTCATCCCGCTGAACGTGTACACCGGGAAGGCCCCGGGCGAGGCGGCCGTGATGCAGGGATTCGAGATGCTGCTCTACGGCACGGGCCGTGACCCGCTCTACGATCCCGCCGCCAAGAAGTGGGTGTCGGAGCGTCAGGGCTTCCGGGACGCGCTGGAGTTCGTCCGGACCGTGTACGCGGAGAAGCTGGGTCCGGATGTGTCCGACGCGCTCGATCCGAACGTCAATACCCGGGTCGCCACCGAGTGGCTGCCGGAGGGGAAGCTGGCGATCGCTCTCGACGGCTCCTGGATGGGCCAGAACTGGATCAACAAGGGGCCCAGGGAGTGGCCGCGCTGGGGCGAGGAGCTGGGGCGGACCGCGATGCCGACGCAGCACGGCGAGGCCCCGGGGAAGGTGTCGCTGTCGGGCGGCTGGGCGTGGTCCGTTCCGGCGAAGGCGAAGAATCCGGATCTGGCCTTCGAGTTCATCAAGATCCTCCAGACCCGGGCGAACGCGACCCTCTGGTGCGTGGTCGCCGCGCAGATCGCCGTACGCGACAATGTCGCCGCCGACCGCTCGTATCTGACGTCGATGCCGGGTGTCGCGTTCTTCACCTCCCTGGTGGAGTACACGCACTACCGGCCCGCGCTCCCGGTCTATCCGCAGGTCTCGTCCGCGATCGGCGAGGCGATGGAGCAGGTGACCACCGGGGACGCGAGCGCGGAGAAGGCGGCGCGCGCCTACGACGAGGAGCTGCGGGCGATCACCGACGGCGCGGTCACCTCCGGGTGAGCGGGCGTACGGGCCGGTGGCGCTGGGCCCCGATCGCCCCCGCCACCGTGCTGCTGGTCCTCTTCCTGGGCGGCCCGATCGGCTACTGCGTGTGGATCGCCTTCACGAACACCCAGCTCACGGGCGCGTCCGGCGCGGATTTCGTGGGTCTGGAGAATTTCCGCCGGGCCTTCGCCGACGAGGCCTTCCGCAACGCGGTCTGGCTCACGCTGGTCTTCACCGTTCTCTCGGCGGTGATCGGGCAGAACACGCTGGGTCTGGCGCTTGCGGGGTTGATGCGCCGGGCGTCCCGTCCGCTGCGGACCGCGACCGGCGCGGTGGTGATCGCCGCCTGGGTGCTCCCGGAGATCGTCGCGGCGTTCCTGCTGTACGCGTTCTTCCGCCGCGAGGGCACCTTGAACGCGGTGCTGGAGTGGCTCCATCTCCCGTCGCAGAACTGGCTGTTCACCGCGCCGATCCTGGCGGTGTCGTTCGCCAATGTCTGGCGCGGGACCGCGTTCTCGATGCTGATCTACTCGGCGGCGCTGGCGGAGATCCCGCGCGATGTGGTGGAGGCGGCGAAGGTCGACGGCGCGAGCGGGCCGCGCCGGCTGTGGCATGTCACCCTGCCGATGATCCGGCGTTCGATCGGCACGAATCTGATGCTGAACACCCTCTCGACCCTGTCGGTCTTCGGCCTGATCTGGGCGATGACCCGGGGCGGGCCCGGCGGCCGGAGCGAGACGCTGCCGGTGTTCATGTACGACCAGGCGTTCGTGAAGAGCCTGATCGGCTATGGCACGGCGGTCGCGCTGCTGCTGCTCCTGGTGGGGGCGCTGTTCTCGCTGGTGTATCTGCGACTGATGAGGGTGGAGCTGTGAACGGGGCCCGGGCCCGGGGCCGCCTCGCCGCGAACGCCGCCCTGCTCCTGGTCGCGCTCGCCTTCGCGCTCCCGCTGCTGTGGCTGGTGCTCTCCGCCCTTGATACGGAGGCGGATCTCCGGGTCAAGGTGCCGTCGTCGGTGACCGGCGAGAACTTCTCGGCCGTCCTGACCGACGAGATCACCTTCACCCCGATGCTCAACAGTCTGCTGCTGTGCGGCGGCGCCACCGCCGTGACGGTCGTCTGTGCGGCACTGGCGGCGTATCCGCTCTCCCGCCACCGTTCACGCTGGTCCCGCCCGTATCTGCTGACCATCCTGTTCACGACGTGTCTGCCGATCACGGCGGTGATGGTCCCCGTCTACGCGCTCTTCGTCCGCGTGGAACTGATCGACACGCTGTCCGGGACGGCCCTGTTCATGGCCGCGTCCCAGCTGCCGTTCGCCATCTGGCTGATGAAGAACTTCATGGACGCGGTCCCCCGGGCGCTGGAGGAGGCGGCCTGGACGGACGGCGCCTCCGGCTTCCAGACCCTGGCGCGGGTGGTGCTGCCCCTGATGGGCCCGGGTCTGGTGGTGGTAACGATCTACACGTTCATCCAGCTCTGGGGGAACTTCTTCGTCCCCTTCATGCTGATCCTCACCCCGGACCGGCTGCCCGCGTCCGTCTCCGTCTTCACCTTCTTCGGGAACTACGGATCGGTGGTGTACGGGCAGCTCGCGGCCTTCTCGATCCTGTACTCGGTCCCGGTGCTGCTGCTGTACGTCCTCATCGCGCGCCGGCTCGGCGGCGGCTTCGCGCTGGGCGGCGCGGTGAAGGGCTGATCCCTTGAGGACCCTGGCTCCGGACCACCCGGAGCCAGGGATCACAGGAGAGATCAGAAGACGGACTCGGCCTCGTCCATCCGGTTCTCCGGGACGGTCTTCAGCTGGGTGACGGCGTCCGCGAGCGGGGCCATCACGACCTCGGTGCCCCGCAGCGACGTCATCTTCCCGTAGTCGCCCCGGTGCGCCGCCTCCACGGCGTGCCAGCCGAAGCGGGTGGCGAGGACCCGGTCGTACGCCGTGGGCACGCCACCGCGCTGGACATGGCCGAGGATGACGGGCTTGGCCTCCTTGCCGAGGCGCTGCTCCAGCTCCACGGCGAGCCGGTTGCCGATGCCCTGGAACCGCTCGTGGCCGAACTGGTCGATCTCGCCCTTGGCGTACTCCATCGACCCCTTGGCGGGGTGCGCGCCCTCGGCGACGCAGATGACGGCGAACTTCTTGCCCCGGGAGAAGCGCTCCTCGACCATCTTGACCAGGTCGTCCACCTCGAAGGCCCGCTCCGGCAGACAGATGCCGTGGGCGCCGCCGGCCATGCCGGACTCCAGGGCGATCCAGCCCGCGTGCCGGCCCATGACCTCGACGACCATCACGCGCTGGTGCGACTCGGCGGTGGTCTTCAGCCGGTCGATGGCCTCGGTGGCGACGGTGACGGCCGTGTCGAAGCCGAAGGTGCGGTCGGTGGCGGAGATGTCGTTGTCGATCGTCTTCGGGACGCCGACGACCGGCATCCCGGCGTCCGAGAGCATCCGGGAGGCGGTGAGGGTGCCCTCGCCGCCGATCGGGATCAGGACGTCGATGCCGTAGCGCCGCTGGAGCTCGCCGCAGTTCTCGGCGGCCTCCCGCAGGCGGTTGCGCTCCAGGCGGGCGGAGCCGAGTATGGTGCCGCCGCGCGCGAGGATGCCGCTGACCTCGTTGAGGTCGAGCGTGCGGTAGTGGCCGTCGAGCAGGCCCTTGAACCCGTCTTCAAAGCCGATGACCTCGTCACCGTAGCCAGTGATCGCCCGGTGCACGACCGACCGGATGACAGCGTTCAAACCGGGGCAGTCGCCTCCGGCGGTGAGGACTCCGATACGCATCGTGCTGTGTCTCCTGCTCGGTCGGTGGGTACGCGTGTGCCCGGGTCCAATTGTTCCATGTGCCCTTTGGCCGTGCTTTCGCGGTGCTGCGGGCCCGCCCGGAGCCCGGCAGGCGTCTTATCCATCGCCAGAGGTATTGTCAAGAGGTAATGGCCGCCATCCAGCGGTTTTTTTGTACGAACTTTTGTACGTGGCCCCCATGAACCGGCCACCTCGGAGCAGGACGGGAGACACGCGTGACGCGCAGCGTGTACGTGACCGGGATCGATCGCGGGGACGGCCGGCAGGTCGTCGAGCTGGGGGTCATGGAACTCCTCACCCGCCAGGTGGACCGGGTGGGCGTCTTCCGCCCGCTGGTCCACGACGGACCCGATCGCCTGTTCGAGCTGCTGCGGGCCCGCTACCGGCTCACCCAGGACCCGGCGAGCGTGTACGGGATGGACTACCACGAGGCCTCCGCGCTCCAGGCCGAGAAGGGCACCGACGAGCTGGTCTCCCGGCTCGTCGACCGCTTCCACGCGGTCGCCCGCGAGTACGAGGTCGTCCTCGTCCTCGGCACCGACTTCGTGGGCACCCAGCTCCCCGACGAGCTGGCGCTCAACGCCCGGCTCGCCAACGAGTTCGGCGCCTCCGTGATCCCCGTCGTCGGCGGCAAGGGCCAGACCGCCGAGTCCGTCCGCGCCGAGGCCCGCAACGCCCACCGCGCCTACGAGGCCCTGGGCGCCAAGGTGCTCGCCCTGGTCGTCAACCGCGTCGCCCCCGCCGAGCGCGGCGACATCGCCGAGCGGCTCGCCGCCCGGCTCCCCGTCCCCTGCTACGTCCTGCCCGACGAGCCCGCGCTCGCCGCCCCCACGGTCGCCCAGATCAACCAGGCCCTCGGCGGCACCGTGCTCCTCGGCGACGACTCCGGGCTCGCCCGGGACGCCCTCGACTTCGTCTTCGGCGGCGCCATGCTGCCGAACTTCCTGCGCGCCCTGACCCCCGGCTGCATGGTGATCACCCCGGGCGACCGGGCCGACCTGGTGGTGGGCGCGCTGGCCGCCCACTCCGCCGGCACCCCGCCCATCGCCGGCCTGGTGCTCACCCTGAACGAGCGGCCCAGCGAGGAGATCCTCACCCTCGCCTCCCGGCTCGCCCCCGGCACCCCGGTGATCTCCGTCCCCTCCACCAGCTGGCCCACGGCCGCCGAGCTGTTCGGCCTGGAGGGCAAGCTCAACGCCACGACCCCGCGCAAGGCCGAGACCGCCCTCGGGCTCTTCGAGCGCCATGTCGACACCGGTGAGCTGCTGGAACGTCTCGCCGTCGCCCGCAGCGGCCATGTCACCCCGATGATGTTCGAGCACGAGCTGCTGGAGCAGGCGCGCGCCGACCGCCGCCGGGTCGTCCTCCCGGAGGGCGCCGAGGAGCGCGTCCTGTGGGCGGCCGACGTCCTGGTCCGCCGGGACGTCTGCGACCTCACCCTCCTCGGCGATGTCGAGCTGATCCGCAAGAAGGCCGCCGACCTCGGCATCGACCTGAGCGGCGTCCAGCTGATCGACCCGAACACCTCCGAGCTGCGCCAGGGCTTCGCCGAGCGGTACGCCCAGCTGCGCGCGCACAAGGGCGTCACCGAGGAGCTGGCGTACGACGTGGTCGCGGACGTCAACTACTTCGGCACGCTGATGGTCGAGGAGGGCCTCGCCGACGGCATGGTCTCCGGCTCGGTCCACTCCACGGCGGCCACCATCCGCCCCGCCTTCGAGATCATCAAGACCAAGCCGGACGCCTCGATCGTCTCGTCCGTCTTCTTCATGTGCCTCGCCGACAAGGTGCTGGTGTACGGGGACTGCGCGGTCAACCCCGACCCCAACGCCGAGCAGCTGGCCGACATCGCCGTCCAGTCGGCGGCCACGGCGGCCCGCTTCGGCGTGGAGCCGAGGATCGCGATGCTCTCGTACTCCACCGGCACCTCCGGCTCCGGCGCGGACGTCGACAAGGTGCGCGAGGCGACCGAGCTGGTCCGCAGCACCCGGCCCGAGCTGCGGATCGAGGGCCCCATCCAGTACGACGCGGCCGTCGACACCTCCGTGGCCGCCACCAAGCTGCCGGAGTCCGAGGTCGCGGGCCGGGCCACCGTCCTGATCTTCCCGGACCTCAACACCGGCAACAACACCTACAAGGCCGTGCAGCGCTCGGCGGGCGCCGTGGCGGTCGGCCCGGTCCTCCAGGGCCTGCGCAAGCCGGTCAACGACCTCTCGCGCGGGGCCCTGGTCAGCGACATCGTCAACACGGTCGCGATCACCGCCATCCAGGCCCAGCCCGAGCGCCCCGCGTCCGGCTGACCCCCGTCCCCCTCCCTGTTCGCTCCCGTTCCGAAAGACATCACGAACCCCATGACAGCCACCCGAGTCCTCGTTCTCAACTCCGGCTCCTCGTCGGTGAAGTACCAGCTCCTCGACATGCGCGACGGCTCCCGGCTCGCGGTCGGCCTGGTCGAGCGGATCGGCGAGGAGACCTCCCGCCTGGTGCACACCCCGCTGGCCGGCGAAGGCTCCGCCAAGCGGGAGCGCACCGGACCGATCGCCGACCACGAGGCGGCGCTGAAGGCGGTCGCCGACGAACTGGACGCCGACGGCCTCGGCCTGGACTCGCCCGAGCTGGCCGCCATCGGCCACCGGGTCGTCCACGGCGGGCTGCGGTTCACCGAGCCCACCGTGGTGGACGACGAGGTGCTGGCCGAGATCGAGCGGCTGGTTCCGGTGGCCCCGCTGCACAACCCGGCCAACATCACCGGCATCCGCACCGCGCAGGCGCTCCGCCCCGACCTGCCGCAGGTGGCGGTCTTCGACACCGCGTTCCACACGACGATGCCGGAGTCGGCCGCCCGCTACGCCATCGACACGGAGGTCGCCGACGCCCACCGGATCCGCCGCTACGGCTTCCACGGCACCTCGCACGCGTATGTCTCGCGGGAGACCGCGCGGCTGCTCGGCAAGGCGCCCGAGGACGTCAACGTGATCGTGCTGCACCTGGGCAACGGAGCCTCCGCCTCCGCCGTGCGGGGCGGGAAGTGCGTCGACACCTCGATGGGGCTCACCCCGCTGGAGGGCCTGGTCATGGGCACCCGCTCCGGCGACGTCGACCCGGCGGTGACCTTCCACCTCCAGCGCGTCGCCGGAATGTCGACCGACGAGATCGACGTCCTGCTGAACAAGAAGAGCGGTCTGGTGGGCCTCTGCGGCGACAACGACATGCGGGAGATCCGCCGCCGTATCGAGGAGGGCGACGAGCGCGCCCGGCTCGCCTTCGACATCTACATTCACCGGCTGAAGAAGTACATCGGCGCCTATTACGCGGTCCTCGGCCGGGTGGACGCGATCGCGTTCACCGCCGGGGTGGGCGAGAACGCGGCACCGGTCCGGCAGGCGGCGGTGGCCGGCCTGGAGGAACTGGGCCTGGCCCTGGACGCCGCGCTCAACGAGGAGCGTTCCGATGAGGCGCGGATCGTGTCGACCCCGTACGCCCGGGTCGCGGTGGCCGTCGTGCCCACCGACGAGGAGCTGGAGATCGCCCGCCAAACCATCGCTTTGGTGGCTCCGAATTCACTCGACTGAGCGGGGTCGCGCCCACTTGTACTTTCCACCAGCCTGAATATTCCGAGTCGAAACAAACCGATAGGATCCGCCTTATGCGCCGTTCCAAAATCGTCTGCACACTGGGCCCCGCCGTCGACTCGTACGAGCAGTTGAAAGCTCTGATCGAGGCCGGTATGAACGTGGCCCGCTTCAACATGAGCCACGGGTCCCACGCCGAACACGAGGAGCGGTACCACCGAGTCCGCAAGGCCGCCGCCGACACCGGCCGCGCCCTGGGCGTCCTCGCCGACCTCCAGGGCCCGAAGATCCGCCTGGAGACCTTCGCCGAGGGCCCGGTGGAGCTGGTGCGCGGTGACGAGTTCACCATCACCACGGAGGACGTGGCCGGCGACAAGTCGATCTGCGGCACCACCTACAAGGGGCTGCCCGGCGATGTCTCCAAGGGCGACCAGATCCTGATCAACGACGGCAACGTCGAGCTGCGCGTGGTCGAGATCGAGGGCCCGCGGGTGAAGACGATCGTCGTCGAGGGCGGTGTCATCTCCGACCACAAGGGCATCAACCTCCCCGGCGCGGCGGTGAATGTCCCGGCCCTGTCCGACAAGGACGTCGAGGACCTGCGCTTCGCGCTGCGGATGGGCTGCGACCTGGTGGCGCTCTCGTTCGTCCGCGACGCCGACGACGTCAAGGACGTCCACAAGGTGATGGACGAGGTCGGCATCCGCGTCCCCGTCATCGCCAAGGTGGAGAAGCCGCAGGCCGTCGCCAACATGGAGGCCGTCGTCGCGGCCTTCGACGGCGTGATGGTGGCCCGGGGCGACCTGGCGGTGGAGTACCCGCTGGAGAAGGTCCCGATGGTGCAGAAGCGCCTCATCGAGCTGTGCCGGCGCAACGCCAAGCCGGTGATCGTGGCGACCCAGATGATGGAGTCCATGATCACCAACTCCCGGCCGACCCGCGCCGAGGCGTCCGACGTGGCCAACGCCATCCTGGACGGCGCGGACGCGGTCATGCTCTCCGCCGAGTCGTCGGTGGGCGCCTACCCGATCGAGACCGTGAAGACGATGTCCAAGATCGTCTCCGCGGCCGAGGAGGAGCTGCTCTCCAAGGGCCTCCAGCCCCTGGTCCCCGGCAAGAAGCCGCGCACCCAGGGCGGTTCGGTCGCCCGTGCCGCCTGCGAGATCGCGGACTTCCTCAGCGGCAAGGCCCTGGTCGCCTTCACCAAGTCCGGCGACACGGCCCGCCGGCTCTCCCGCTACCGCGTCTGCCAGCCGATCCTCGCGTTCACCACCGAGGAGTCCACCCGCAACCAGCTGGCGCTGAGCTGGGGCATCGAGTCCTTCGTCGTCCCGCATGTGAACAACACCGACGCCATGGTCGACCTGGTCGACGCGGAGCTGCTGAAGCTCCAGCGCTACAACGAGGGCGACACCATGGTGATCACGGCGGGCTCGCCCCCCGGCGTCCCCGGCACCACCAACATGGTCCGGGTGCACCACCTGGGCAAGGAGGCGTAGCCTCACCGCGCGCACCGCTGTGTGGGCCGCGACCCTTCGGGGTCGCGGCCCACAGCCGTACCGGGGGTCAGCCGCCGAGGGTGCCGGTGAGGGAGTTGCGCAGCCCGGGGATGGTGAGGGTGCCGCCGAACTGGCCGGCCTGGACCACCCGGGCCTGGGTGAAGAAGGCGAAGGAGAGGTTCAGCGGCGGCGGGGTGCGGGGGCTGAAGGTGATGGGGATCAGGCCGAAGAGATTCCCCTTCAGCTCCTCCGTGTACATCGTCACCGTGCCCTGGCGGATGGTCGACGTGGAGCCCGCGCGCGCCTGAGCGTGCAGGGTGGTCCCGCCGGGGCCGTCCACCAGCTGGTGGAGATCCCTGATGTCGATGCCGCTCGCGGTGAACTTCAGTACCTTCTTGACCTTGCCGCTGCCCGTGCGCACCTCCACGATGCCGTGGTAGTCGAGCCCGTACAGGGTGAGCCGCGAACTCTGAAGGATCCAGGGCTCGTCGGGCAGCAGCGGCAGGCCCCGCTCCGTCTTCGCGTCGGCCAGGGCCCGCGGGTCGGGGGTGGGGCAGGGGAAGCGGGGCTTGGCGCCGTCGGGGATGTCCTTCTCCTGGACGGGTTCGGTGCCGCCGACCTCGTCGTCCAGCTCCTCGACGGTGGCACCGGCCTGCCGCGCCGCCTCCTCGATCGCCTTCCTGACGCTCTCCCGGTCCGTGTCCCGGCCCTTCTCGCCGTCCGTCTCGCCGCCGGGGGTGGGCCGTCGCCCGTCGGGCTGCGGCGCGGAGGGCTGCACGGTGGGACCGTCGTCCGGCCCGAGGGGCGGTTTCGTGGACGGCCCGGCGGGCGGCTTCGCCGGCGGTTTCGTGGACGGAGCCGGATCCGACGGGGCCGCCGGGGCCGGGGTGGGCGACGGCGAGCGGCCGGGCGGTCGGAGCAGATCCCCGATGGCCTTGCCCAAGCCCAGCGGATCCAGGGGGTTCACCCCCGGCGGACCGGCCGGGTCGGGCGCCGGGGCCCGGGGGCTCTCCGGCGCCCCGCTCTCCCGCCCGGGCCCCCGGGCCGGAATCCCCGGGCTCTTCTCGGGCTTCTTCTCAGGACTGTTCCCGGGACTCTTCTCGGGACTCTTCTCCGGTTTCCCCGCCGGGGCGTTCGCGCCGGATCCGGCCGCCGCACCCGTGGCGGACGGCGCGGGACTCGCTCCGGTCGTCGCCCCCGGCCCGGACGGCGACGGCTCCGGTGCCGGCGGCGCGGAGGTCGGGGTGGTGGGCGACGGCGCGTCGGAGCGGGTGACGCACGGCCCGGGGGCGAAGGGGATGTCCTTGTCCTCGGCGAGCGCCAGCTTCGGCGCGAGCCCCATGCCCACGAGGACGGCGGTCGGCATCGCCGCCAGCACCATCGCCTTGCCGGCGGGCCGCTGGAGCTTGGCGAGCAGCGACTTCCTCGGGGCGGCGTGGCGCGGCCCCCTGGTGGTACGGGCCCCGTCGCCCGTCAGCGGTGTGGACTCATCCCGCACTGTGCCCCCCAGCCTCGGCCCGGCCGTCGGCTACCTCCGACTCCCCGGCGGGCCGGGGCCGCCCCGGCGCCCAGGAGATCGAGAGGGCTCCGCCCGTCAGCGCGAGCAGGAACCCGACGACGAAGCCGCCGAGGTTGGCGATGGGGAGGGAGATCAGGGCCAGCAGGATGGAGGCGACACCGGCGAACACCCGCACGATGTGGTGGAACCACATCGTCAGTCCGAGCGTCACCAGCAGGACGCCGATGATGAGCGAGCCCGCCCCGGCCGTGGTGGACATGGAGAGCGTCAGATCGCCCAGTCTCATGCTCGCGTAGGGCAAGTAGGCGATGGGAATCCCGCCGAGCAGCGTGAACAGCCCCGCCCAGAAGGGCCGTTGTCCCCGCCAGTCGTAGAACCGTCGCCGCAAGACGCGGAGAAAGTGTTCGTTCTGCCCCGTGGCCATGGACTCGGCGCTCATGGAAAACAGCTCCCTGGAACTGGTGTTGCCGTACGAGGGGGTGAGCGGGCGGGCGGGGATTCAGCGGCACCCCCGCCCGCCCCGGCGGTCACCGTCAGAAGCACTCGGCGTCGGGGCCGTCGCCCCGCAGAAGACGCATCTTCAGGCCGGCCAGGGAGAAGCTCCCGGCCGTGGTCGCCCACGCCGTCTGCTCGACGTCGGTGAGCGTGGCCTTCCGCGCCTGCTGGGCGAAGCCGTTCTCCTGCACCCGGCCCTTGACGGGCGGACCCTGCCCCGCCGGGCCGTCCGGGCCCGCCGCGTTGTCGGTGTCCTTGACCGCGACACCGATGTCGATGTCGTCGAAGGTCGCGTTGCCGTCGAGCTGGGCGATGTCGAGGTAGAGGTTCCGCGCCTTCACCGGTTCCTTGCCCTCGCCCGCGGTCATCCTCATCGTGATCTTGCCCAGTACAGGCAGATCGGTCACGACCGACTGACACATGTCCCGGATCGTCGCGGTCTTGAAGGAGGAGACCGAGACCGCGCGCGCGGTCTTGCCGTCCCCCGTCATTTCCTCGTACCCGGTGTCGACAGCGCCGTACGAGGAGAAGCCGTACCCTTCGATATGTCCGGCCTTGACCTTGAACTGCTGGCCGGACACGGTGAACGAGGCGGCCAGCGCCCCCTGTGCCAGTCCGATGCCTATCGCGGCCGTCGCGGCCACGCTGGGCACCATGACGAGGGCGAACCTCTTCCATCTGGTTCCGCCACGAGCCACTGACTCCATGACTGTCCTCCTTCTCGGACGTATATCTCCGGTCCGGACTGCGAGTGTCCGTCCTGGGATGGGAGAAGTGCTACGTCCTCGGGAAGGAGAGCGCCCGCACTTCCAGGCGCGGTCCGCGTCCGAAACACCGGCGATCACCCCCGAGCGACAACCACTGGTCGCGCCTGACGCATCACGCACAACCCGGTGCGGACAGGCCCTGCCGGTCGACAGGAACCCCCCTGTCCGCGGTCCGGCGGCGCACCGCCGCCGGCCCGACCCGGTGGGGACCCCCGTCCGCCACGGCACGGCTGGGAACCGGGCCGGTGCGCCGGGGGACCGGGCGTCGCCGATCGTGGTCCATTCCCGGCCGCCGCACAAGAGGCTTCATTACTCGCTGGTAACAGCCGGTCACCACACCACCGCCGGCGGGCGCCCAACGGCCACACAGGGTGCAGCCGAGTGTGCCACCGGAGGGGTGATTGTCATCGATAAACGGACAGAAAAAATGCGCTGATTTACTCCGAGTAACACGGCGCACGAATGCCAAGTTTTGGTAAAGAGAGGTCGGGTTCTGTCAGTCTGTCGCCAAAACGGCGGCGGCGCGCTCCCCGCACCACCGCCGTATGTCACGACATGTCCGGCGGAACCTCGGTTTCGTCCCGGCGGTTGCCACTTTGGCTCAGAACAGCACCCTGGCCAGCGCCTGCCGGGCGGCCGTCACCCGGGGGTCGTCCCCGCCGATCACCTCGAAAAGCTCCAGCAGCCGCACGCGGACCGCCTCGCGGTCCTCACCCACCGTCACCCGTACGGTGTCGACGAGCCGGCCGAAGGCGTGCTCGACATGCCCGCCCACCAGATCCAGATCGGCCACGGCCAGCTGGGCCGCCACATCGGCCGGCTTCCCGGCCGCCTCGGCACGGACCTTCTGGGCGTCCATGTCCCGCACCCGGCCCAGCAGTCGGGCCTGGGCGAGCCCCAGCTTGGCCTCGGTGTTGGCGGGGTCGTCGGAGAGCACGTTCTCGTACGCCCGGACCGCACCGGCGAAGTCGCCCGCGTCCAGCGCCTGGACGGCCGCGTGGAGTGCGGCGTCGTACGGGCCCACGGGGGCGGCCGGGGCCTCGGAGGCGTCCGGTCCGTCGGGGGCGTCCGCGTCGACCGCGATACCGGTGAGACCGAAGCGCTCCTCGGCGACCTGGATCAGCTGGTCCAGGGTCTGCCGGATCTGCGTCTCCGGCGCGGCGCCCTGGAAGAGCGGCAGCGCCTGCCCGGCGACCACCGCGAAGACGGCGGGAATCCCCTGCACGCCGAACTGCTGCATCAACATCTGGTTGGCGTCGACATCGATCTTGGCCAGTACGAAGCGGCCGCTGTACTCCTGCGCCAGCCGCTCCAGCACCGGGCTGAGCTGCTTGCAGGGCTGGCACCACTCGGCCCAGAAGTCGATGACGACCGGGACCTCGGTGGAACGCTGGAGCACATCCCGTTCGAAGCCCGCCTCATCGACGTCGATCACCAGGCTGGAGGGGGGGACGGCACCGCCGCCGCCCTGGCGGGCGGCCTCGGCACGGGCCTGCTCCGCCTTGGCCTTGGCCTCTCCGGCCGCCTTCACCGCGGCGAGGTCGACGACGCCGCTCATGGACATGTTCCTAGGCTGCATGCGTACATCCTCCCCCTTTCGCGCGCGCATGGGAAAAGCGCGGGCGCGAAGCCCCCACACGGTCAGGTCGGCGCGGGGTCCCCACCCCGCGCCCGTGGTCGTCGCTCGGCCGCTCAGGGCTTTCGCTACGGCTCGTAGCGTAACTCCGCGACCTGGGGGCCTGTGAGATTCACCGCGTGAACTGGCTCACAACAGCCGGTCTACTGGCCGGTATGGTCGCCGTCATGCGCAGCCACCCCGACCTGCCGACGGAACCGAACGCGCGCATCGGACGCCCCCGGAGCGCCGAGGCCGACCGCGCGATCCTGGCGGCGACCCGCGCGGCCCTGGTCGAACTGGGCTGGTCCAAGCTGACGATGGGCGATGTGGCGACCCGTGCGGGGGTCGCCAAGACGACGCTGTACCGCCGCTGGGCGGGCAAGAGCGAGCTGGTCGTGGACGCGGTCGCGGTCCTCTTCGACGAGCTGGAGCTGCCCGATCTGGGGAGCCTTGTGGCGGATGTGGAGGCGATGGTGCTGCGGTTCGCCGCGCTCCTGGAACGGCCGGAGACCCGGACGGCGATGATGGCCGTGGTGGCGGAGGCGACCCGGGACGAGGCCCTGCGGAAGCGGATCCGTGTCGCGATCGTGGACCGGCAGAAGGTCCTCGTCCTTCAGGGCCGGGCGCGGGCGCAGGCCCGGGGGGAGCTGCCGTACGAACGGGATCCGGTGACGGCCGCGCACAACGCCGACCTGATCTTCGATGTGATCGCGGGCGCGGTCGTGCACCGGACCCTGGTCAGCGCGGAACCGGTGGACCCGGCGTGGGCCCGCCGCTTCACGCGTCTGCTGCTGCACGGCGCGAGCGCCGTGACCCCTCGGCCGTGACTCCCTAGAAGCCCGGCGGTTCCGTGTACGTGCCCCATTCGTCGCGGAGGGTGTCGCAGATCTCCCCCAGGGTGGCTTCGGCGCGGACGGCGTCCAGCATCGGGCCGACCATGTTGGAGCCGTCGCGGGCCGCCGTCAGCATCGCGGCGAGGGCGGTCCGTACCCGGGTGTCGTCGCGGCGGGCCCTGCGGGCGGCGAGGGCGCTCACCTGCTCCCGTTCGACTTCATGGCTGACGCGCAGGATCTCCAGGTCGCCGGTGACGGAGCCCAGGTGGGTGTTGACCCCGACGACCCTCTTGTCGCCCTTCTCCAGGGACTGCTGGTAGCGGAAGGCGGATTCGGCGATCTCGCCGGTGAACCAGCCGTCCTCGATGCCGCGCAGGATTCCGGAGGTGATGGGCCCGATGGGGTGCCGGCCGTCGGGGTGGGCGCGCAGGCCGCGTTCCCTGATCCGGTCGAAGATCGCCTCGGCGTCGGCCTCGATGCGGTCGGTGAGCTGTTCCACGTACCAGGAGCCGCCGAGCGGGTCGGCGACGTTGGCGACGCCGGTCTCCTCCATCAGGACCTGCTGGGTGCGCAGGGCGATCTCGGCGGCCTGTTCGCTGGGGAGCGCGAGGGTCTCGTCGAGGGCGTTGGTGTGGAGCGAGTTGGTGCCGCCGAGGATCGCGGAGAGGGCTTCGACGGCGGTGCGGACGACGTTGTTGTAGGGCTGCTGGGCGGTGAGGGAGACCCCGGCGGTCTGGGTGTGGAAGCGGAGCCACTGGGACTTGTCCTGCTTCGCCCCGTATTCGTCCCGCATCCAGCGGGCCCAGATCCGGCGGGCGGCGCGGAATTTGGCGATCTCCTCGAAGAAGTCGAGGTGGGCGTCGAAGAAGAAGGAGAGCCCGGGGGCGAAGACATCGACGTCCAGTCCCCGGCTGAGTCCGAGTTCGACGTAGCCGAAGCCGTCGGCGAGGGTGTACGCCAGCTCCTGCGCGGCCGTCGCCCCGGCTTCGCGGATGTGGTAGCCGGAGACGGAGAGCGGTTTGTACGCGGGGATGGAGCGGGCGCAGTGCTCCATGAGGTCGCCGATGAGCCGCAGGTGCGGCTCGGGCTGGAAGAGCCACTCCTTCTGGGCGATGTACTCCTTGAAGATGTCGGTCTGGAGGGTGCCGTTGAGGACCGCCGGGTCGACGCCCTGGCGTTCGGCGGCGACCAGGTACATGCAGAAGACGGGGACGGCCGGGCCGCTGATGGTCATCGAGGTGGTGACGTCGCCCAGCGGGATGTCCTTGAACAGCACCTCCATGTCGGCGGCGGAGTCGATGGCGACGCCGCAGTGGCCGACCTCGCCGAGGGCGCGGGGGTCGTCGGAGTCCCGGCCCATGAGGGTGGGCATGTCGAAGGCGACGGAGAGCCCGCCGCCGCCGGCGGCCAGGATCATCTTGTACCGCTCGTTGGTCTGCCCGGCGTTGCCGAAGCCGGCGAACTGGCGGATGGTCCAGGTGCGGCCGCGGTAGCCGGTGGCGTGCAGACCGCGGGTGAAGGGGTACTCGCCGGGCCAGCCGATGCGTTCGAATCCTTCGTACGCGTCGCCGGGCCGGGGCCCGTAGACCGGGTCGACCGGGTCGCCCGAGAGCGTGGTGAAGTCCGCTTCGCGCGTGCGGGCCCGGTCGTAGCGGGCCTGCCAGCGGCGGCGGCCGTCCTCAATGGCGTCAGCGTCCATGGAAACAAATTTACTAGGACGTCCTAGTAAATGTCGATGAGAAAGCCGCCGCGGGTCCGCACGCGGCGGCTTACGGGTGCACGAGGGCTCAGGCCGCCGCCTTGGCGGCGTCACTCTCCGCGATCAGCGCCTGGGTCTCACGGGAGATCTTCGGCTCGACGAAGAACGAGGCCACGGGGATGCAGCCGGCCGCCAGGACCCACAGCAGCTTCCCGAAGGACCACTTCGCCTTGGAGCCGAGATCGAAGGCGAAGATGACGTAGACGATGAAGAGCACACCGTGGATCTGGGAGATCACCATGGTGTCGCCGGTCTCGAAGCCGTACTTGGCGACGATGGCGGCGGTGAACACGAGCAGCCAGACGGCGGTGATGTACGCCATCACCCGGTAGCGGGTCAGCACGGTCTGTTTCATGGAAATGAGCGTAACCGGGAGTGAGAGGGGCACCGCCGCCGGGGCGGTGCGGGACGGACGGAGGAACAGCGGGGCGGCGGGGCTACTTCTCCTCGAAGTCGCGCGCGGCCACCCGCAGCGGGCGGAGCATGGCGAAGATCTCGGCGCACTCCTCGGCGTCGTACGCGCCGAGGCCGAAGTCCATCGCCATGAGATCGCGGGTGGCGGACTCCACCACCTCGCGCCCCTTGGCGGTGATGCTCGCGAGCGTGCCGCGCCCGTCGTTGGGGTTGGGCCGCTTGTCGACCAGGCCGGAGCGGACCAGGCGGTCCACGGTGTTGGTGACCGATGTGGGATGGACCATCAGCCGCTCACCGATCTTGGACATCGGCAGCTCGCCCGCCTTGGAGAAGGTGAGCAGCACCAGCGCCTCGTAGCGCGCGAAGGTCAGTCCGTACGGCTTGACGACCGCGTCCACCTCGGCGAGCAGGATCTGGTGCGCGCGCATGATCGAGGTGATGGCGGCCATCGAGGGGACGGGGCCCCAGCGCTGCCGCCACAGTTCGTCGGCGCGGGCGATCGGGTCGAAGGGGAGGCTGAGCGGCTTGGACACAGGCAGACCCTACCCACTGGTCACCTGCGGGGGCCGTACCGTCTCGCTCCTCGGGCCACCGGCCGGGGGCGCGGACACCGGCCCGCGCCCCGGGCGGTCGGTCAGGCCTTGACGACGCCCTCGCGCCGGGCGCGGGAGGCGATCACCGCGTCATCGGCGGCGCGCTTGAGCTTGCGCTCGGCGACGAAGCCGCCGAAGGGCAGCACCGAGAGGACGAAGTAGAGCGCGGCGGTCTTCAGGTCCCACTTGGTGCGGTTCCAGGCGTCGGCCCAGAAGAGCACGTAGATCACGAAGAGGATGCCGTGGATCATCCCGAGCGCGGGGACCGCGTTGAACTCCGTCGTGCGCTTCAGCACCGAGGCGATGAGCAGCAGGATGAAGGAGACGGCCTCCGGCGCGGAGACCAGTCGGAGGCGGTGGAGGGACGATGCGGTCTTGATGTCCACGATGGCACCTTCGGTGGTCGGTGGGGGTTGATCTTGTGAACGCGCTCACAAGCGCTGCCCCATTGTGCCAGGCGTCTTTACCCGCCCTTGGTCCGGGGTGCGGTCGGCTTTGTCCACAGGCCCTGTCGCCCCGCCGGGACGGAGGTTACCGTCGCTGGGTGGCAACGTTCCGGCTCCAGGGGAGCAAGGTGCTCGCGGTCGACCTGACCGGCGACGCCGTCAAAGCGAAGAACGGGTCGATGGTCGCCTACGACGGCCGGATGGCCTTCAAGAAGCTGTCCGGTGGCGGGGAGGGCATCCGGGGGATGGTCACCCGGCGGATCACCGGCGAGCAGATGACCGTGATGGAGGTCAAGGGCGAGGGCACCTGCTGGTTCGCCGACCGCGCGACCGAGATCAACCTCGTCGGGCTGCACAGCGACAAGCTCTATGTGGAATCGAGCAATCTGCTCTGCGCGGAGGCGTCGCTGCGCACCGGCACCAGCTTCACCGGGCTGCGCGGCGGGGCGAGCGGCCAGGGGCTCTTCACCACCACGGTCGAGGGCAGCGGACAGGTGGCGATCATGTCCGACGGGCCGGCGGTGCTGCTGCGGGTGACCCCGCAGTACCCGCTGTCGGTCGACCCCGGCGCGTATATCGCGCACCAGGGCAGCCTCCAGCAGAAGTTCCAGTCCGGGGTGACGTTCCGCTCCTTCATCGGGGAGAGCGGCGGCGAGGCGTTCCAGATCCGGTTCGAGGGCGACGGGCTGGTCTATGTCCAGCCCAGTGAGCGGATCACGGTCGGAGGGGACGCCTGATGTCGTTCCGTGAGATCAATTCCCGGATGGTCGAGGCCACGGTGGTGCCCGGCCGGCGGGTGTACAGCCAGCGCGGCGCGATGCTCGCGTACCGGGGCGAGGTGTCCTTCACCCCCAACAGCCGGGGCGGGCAGGGCGGGCTCGCGTCGATGATCGGGCGCCGGGTCGCGGGCGAGAGCACCCCGCTGATGACGGTCGAGGGCAGCGGCACGGTGATGTTCGGCCACGGCGGCCACCATGTGCAGCTGATCCAGCTCGCCGGGGACACCCTCTGTGTGGAGGCCGACCGGCTGCTGGCGTTCGACGGCACCCTGGAGCAGGGCACGCTCTTCCTCGGGGCGCAGGGCGGTGTGATGGGGATGGTGCGCGGCCAGGTCAGCGGGCAGGGGCTGTTCACCACCACGCTGCGCGGCCATGGCTCGGTGGCGGTGATGGCGCACGGCGGGGTGATCGAGCTGCCGATCGTCCCCGGCCGGCCGGTCCATGTGGATCCCCAGGCGTACGTGGCCCACCACGGCGACGTGCGCAACAAGCTCTCCACCGCGCTCGGCTGGCGGGACATGGTGGGGCGCGGCTCGGGCGAGGCGTTCCAGCTGGAGCTGAGCGGCAGTGGCGCGGTGTATGTCCAGGCATCGGAGGAGAAGCTGTGAGCGGGCCCGTGGCGTACGACCCCATGACCCTGCCGAGTGACGACAACGTCAACCCGTACACCTTCTGTGTGGAGTTGAAGGGCGACCGGTGGTTCCTCCAGAAGGGGAAGATGATCGCCTACTACGGGCGGATCGACTTCAACGGCATCGGGCACGGCCGCTTCGACGCCCTGCTGCGGACGTCCTTCCACTCACCGCTGCACGCGGGTGACTGGGTGGTGGCGGAGGGCAGCGGGAAGATGCTGCTCGCGGACCGCGCGTTCGATGTGAACTCCTTCGATCTGGACGAGGGGAATCTGACGATCCGATCGGGGAATCTGCTGGCCTACCAGCCGTCCCTGGCGCTGAAGCAGTCGATCGTGCCGGGGTTCCTCACCCTGATCGGGACGGGGAGGTTCGTCGCCGTCTCGAACGGTCCCGTGGTCTTCATGGAGCCCCCGGTCCGGGTGGATCCGCAGGCGCTGGTGGGCTGGGCGGACTGCCCCTCGCCCTGCCATCACTACGACCACGGGTACAAGACCGGGGTGATCGGCGGGGTGCGGGCGCTCACGGGGCTCGGCGGGGCCTCCGGCGAGGAGCACCAGTTCGAGTTCGTGGGCGCGGGGACGGTGCTGCTCCAGTCGACGGAGAAGCTGCTGGACGAGGTGGCGACGGGTGCGCCGCCCCAGGAGGCGGGGATTCCGGGTGCGCGGGCGGGCTCCGCCGGGGCCCCGGGTCAACACGGTGCCACGCCCCGGCTGCCCGGTCAGCTCGGAGACCTCCAACGCCGCTTCGGCCTGTGAGCGGTAACCTGCGGAGTGTGACGTCGAACGTCTGCGCCCACAGTACGCTGCGGGCACCAGACCACCGGTCGGCTCCGCTGTCGCGGGTGCCGGGGGTCACACCCCCAGACTTCGTCCGTATTTCAACTTCTTAGGTAGAATCCATACATGGAGACCGAGACGGCCACGCGCTGGCTGAGCGATGACGAGCAGTGCACCTGGCGCACCCATCTGGACGTCAGCCGGCTGCTGATGCACCAGCTTGAGAAGGACCTCCAGCCGTTCGGCCTGACCAACAACGACTACGAGATCCTGGTCAATCTGTCGGAGTCGGCCGACCAGCGGATGCGGATGAGCGACCTCGCCGCGGCCACCCTCCAGTCGAAGAGCCGGCTCTCGCACCAGATCACCCGGATGGAGAACGCCGGACTGGTCCGCCGGGAGAACTGCGAGTCGGACCGGCGCGGGCTGTACGCGGTGCTCACCGAGCACGGCATGGCCACCATGCAGAAGGTCGCGCCCCACCATGTCGCTTCCGTACGCAAGCACTTCATCGATCTGATGAACCCCGAGGCGCTGGCGGACCTGCGCCGGTCGCTGGGGCCCGTCGCCGACCATCTGCGCGGACGGCGCGGCAAGATCTGACCCCGCACGGGCCCTCCCACGAGGGCCCGTGCCACCGCGTTCTCACGCGGCGGCCGTGCCCTCACGCGGCGGGCAGCCGGAGCCGGAAGACGGCGCCGCCCCCGGGAGCCGCGCCCACCGTGAGACCGCCGCCGTGCCGCACGGCCACATCCCGGGCGATGGCGAGCCCGAGCCCGGCCCCGCCCTCGTCCCGGGTGCGGGCGTCGTCCAGCCGGACGAACCGCTCGAAGATCCGCTCCCGCTCGTCCTCCGGGACCCCCTCGCCGTCGTCGGCGACCTCCACCAGCACCTCCCGCCCCACCGCGCGGACGGTCACGGTCACCGCGCCCCGGGCATGGCGCTGGGCGTTGTCCAGCAGGTTCCCCACCACCCGGGCCAGCTGCGAACGGGAGCCGACCACCTCCGGAGCATCCCCCTCCACCGTGACCGGGACCCGGTCGCCGGTCCGCTGCGAGACCTCCTCGCGCACCAGCGCCCCCGGATCGATCCGGGCACTGCCGGGCCGCTCCCCCGCGTCCAGCCGGGCCAGCAGCAGCAGATCGGCGGCGAGCTGCTGAAGCCGTACGGTGTCCTCGACCGCGCCCGGGACGTCCAGCAACTCCGGGTGCGCCGCGCCCACTTCGAGCTGGGTCCGCAGCGAGGCGATCGGGCTGCGCAGCTCGTGGGAGGCGTCGGCGACGAAGCGGCGCTGCCGCTCCACGGACGCCTCCAGCGCGGCCAGGGTCTCATTGGTGGTCCGCGCGAGCCGGGCCACCTCGTCCCCGGAGCCCGGCTCCGGCACCCTGCGGGACAGATCCTCGCTGTGGGTGATGGCGGCCATCTCCCGGCGGATCGCCTCGACCGGGCCGAGCGCCCGACGGGTCACCAGCCAGGTCACCGAACCCACGACCACCAGCAGCACCGGGAGCCCCACCAGCATGGCGTCCCGTACGGTGTCGACCGCGCTCTCCTCCGTCGTCAGGGGCGCCCCCGCGTACACCGTCGCGGTGACCCCGTCGTCACCCCGGGTGGCCTCGACGGCGGCGAAACGGTAGCGGGCGGTGTCACCCCCCACGGTGACACTCCCCGTGGAAAGACCCGCCCCACCGGCCGCCACCTGCCCCGGCTCGGGGTCCTCCGGCTCCTCGGTGTCGTCGTCACTGTCGCTACCGCTCTCGTTCTCGTCGGCGTCCCGCCCCGGGCACTCCTGCGCCCGCACCCCACCGCTCCCCGTACCGGAGATCCGCTCCACCCCCGGGCTGACGGCGAGCACACAGCCGTTCCCGTCCACGATCTGAACGGGCCGCTCCTCCGCGTCCGACAGATCGGGATCCCGGTCCAGAGCGAACCGGGAGGCGGTCTCCCGCGCCGTGACCTCGGCCTGGAGCCCGGCGGCGTGCTCCAGGTTCTGCCGCAGCAGAAAGAGCACGGACAGCCCCGCCACGACCAGCGCGACCGCGACCACCAGCGTGGCCCCGACCGCGGCCTTCGCCCGTACGGATCTCATGACGCCGCCACCAGCCGGTAGCCCGCGCCGCGCACCGTCTGGATCCGGGGAGCGCCCAGCTTGCGGCGCAGCGCGCTGATGTAGACCTCGATGATGTTGGGGTCGCCGTCGTACGCGAAGTCCCACACATGCTCCAGGATCTGCGCCTTGCTGACCACCTCACCGGCCCGCACCGCCAGCTGCTCCAGGACGGAGAACTCCTTCGCCGTCAGCGTGGTCTCCGCCTCGCCGAGGAAGACCCGGCGGGCGGCCGTGTCGATCCGCAGCTCCCCGATGACGAGCACCGGGGAACCGCCCGCGCGGCCCCGGCGGCGCAGCAGCGCCTTGATCCGGGCGACGAGGACGACATACGAGAACGGCTTCGTCAGATAGTCGTCGGCACCGGTGTCCAGTCCCTCCGCCTCGTCGTACTCGCCGTCCTTGGCGGTGAGCATCAGGATCGGCACATCATGGCCGGCCGCGCGCAGAGCGCCGCAGACGCGGTAGCCGTTCATGCCGGGCAGCATGATGTCGAGGACGACGAGGTCGTACGCGCCCTCGGAGGCACGGTGCAGCCCTTCGAGGCCGTCGTGCACCACATCCACGGCATAGCCCTCGGCGGTCAGACCCTTGGCGAGGGAGAGCGCGAGCCGCTTCTCGTCCTCCACGATCAACAAACGCATGCGCCCAGGGTCGCAAACCGAAGCTGAAGATCGCTTCAGGCGGCTTCAGGTTGTGTTCAGCATGCCCCGGCGAGATTGGTCCCCGTCGAAGCAACCGATTCCCTCACCGGAGGACTTCCCATGAAGCGCAAGCTGATCATCGCCACCGCGGTCGCCGCACTGCTGACCGGCGGAGCGGTCACCGCCGTCACCGCGGCCGCCGACGACAAGCCGTCCAAGATCTCTTCCTCCACGGCGGTGAGCACCGCGCTGAAGGAGCAGTCCGGAGTGGTGGAGTCCGTCAGCCTGGACGACGGGGCGTGGGAGGTCGAGATCGCCGACGCCAAGGGTGCGAGCGGTGCGGACGGCGCGGACGATGCGGACCGCGAGGTCCGCGTCGACGCGGAGAGCGGGAAGGTCCTGGGGGCCGAGCGGGACGACGCCGATGACGACGACCGCGACGACCGGGATGACCGCGACGACGTCCCGGTCCGGGACGCGAAGGTCGACGCCAAGCAGGCGGGCGCGGCGGCGGTGGACTTCCGGGCGGGGACGGTGACGGACATCGAGTTCGACGACGGCCACTGGGAGGTCGAGATCCACGCGAAGGACGGCGCGGAGCACGAGGTCCGCGTGGACGCGGTGACGGGCAAGGCGTCCGCGTCGCCGTCCGACGACTGACCTTCACCTCCCGGCCCCGTGTCGGTACGGGGTCCCGCACCCTTCTTTCCCCCGGCGGGGGTACGGTCCGGCTTCGCTTGCTGTGTGGGCGGGGGGTGCAGGATCGCCCCCGCAGGGGATCGGCGGAGCCCGCCCCGCACTGAACCTGGTGAGTGGGCTCGCCGACCCCGAGGAGGTGAGCCCGGAGGCCCCGCCAACCCGCACCACACCCGCGCGGCGGTCGACCCGCACAAAAACCAGCCTCGTGGGGGTCCCCCCGGACGAAGTCTGGGGGAGATTGAGGCGCGGGGGCTCGGGGGCTGGCCCTCGACACGGGGCCGCACATGCCGTGTGCCCGGCAACCTGTCCGCCCCTGCGGCAGCCCGGAAAACTCAGCCTGGCCCGCGATGAGCCCGCACAAATCCCGCCTCGCCGACGATGACCCGGCAAAATTCAGCCTCGCCGGCGTTTGAGGCGCAGGGGTTCGGGGACTGGTCCCCGACGAGGGCCCGCACGCTGCGGGGTTTTTCGCCTGTGCGGCGGGGCAGGGTGCGGGGTCCGTCCTCAAGCGCCGGACGGGCTGGTTTTGTTCGGGTGGTTCCGGGGCCGGGTGTGGTGTGGGTTGGTGGTGGCCTCCGGGCTCACCTCCTCGGGGTCGGCGGACCGAAGGCCATCCGTCAGCGCAAGCAGGACTTCCCGCCGATCCCCTGCGGGGGCGACCCTGCACCCCCCACCCACGCAACAGCCGGAGGGTGGCCGGTACCCCGAGCCGGGGGAAAAGAAGGGCGCGGGACCCCGTACCGACACGGGCCAGGCAGGGCGGACCCCGGACGAGCGCCACGCACACGTACCGACACGGGCCGGCCACCGTAGGCCCCGGACGAGCGCACCCCACCCGCACCGACGCGGGTCGGGCAGCGCGAGGGCCTACGCGTCCTTGAGCGAAGCGATCAACGTGTCCGCCGCACCGTACGGATCCAATTCCCCCGCGACCACCCCCGCCGCCAACCCCGCCAAGTGATCGTTCCCATGAAGGTCCGCCAGCCGCGTCCGCAACGCCGTGACCGCGATGGTCTCGATCTCCGCCGCCGCCCGCCGTACCCGGCGCGCCGCGAGGGCGCCGTGTTCGTCCATCCAGGCCCGGTGTTTCTCCACCGCCGCGACGAGTTCGTCCACGCCTTCGCCCCGCGCGGCCACCATCTTCAGGATCGGCGGCCGCCAGTCCCCCGGCCCCCGGGCCTCGCCGAGGCCGAGCATGTGGTTCAGCTCGCGCGCGGCGGCGTCGGCGCCGTCGCGGTCGGCCTTGTTCACCGCGTAGATGTCGCCGATCTCCAGGATTCCGGCTTTCGCGGCCTGGATCCCGTCGCCCATGCCGGGTGCGAGCAGCACGGCGCAGGTGTCGGCCTGGGCGGCGATCTCGACCTCGGACTGGCCGACGCCGACGGTCTCCACGAGGATCACGTCGCAGCCGGCGGCGTCGAGGACGCGGATGGCCTGGGGCGCGGCCCAGGCGAGCCCGCCGAGGTGGCCCCGGGTGGCCATGGAGCGGATGTAGACGCCGGGGTCGGAGGCGTGTTCCGACATCCGTACCCGGTCGCCGAGGAGGGCCCCGCCGGAGAACGGCGAGGAGGGGTCGACGGCGAGGACCCCGACCCGTTTCCCGGCGGCGCGGTACGCGGTGACGAGCGCGGAGGTGGTGGTGGACTTCCCGACGCCGGGCGACCCGGTGAGGCCGATGACGTAGGCGCCGCCGGTGAGCGGCGCGAGGGCCGCCATGACCTCGCGCAGCTGGGGGGAGGCCCCTTCCACGAGGGAGATGAGCCGGGCCACCGCGCGGGGCCGGCCCTCTCGCGCGCGGGCGACCAGCTCTGGGACGTCCACCATGGATGCCGCTCCTCGGTTGTGGGAGTCCGTGGGTCCGGGACTCTTCCTGGGCCGTATGTACCCCGGTGGGGTTCAGCTCCGGGCGGGTACGCGCACGATCAGCGCGTCGCCCTGTCCGCCGCCGCCGCAGAGGGCCGCCGCGCCCGTGCCGCCGCCGCGCCGCCGCAGCTCCAGTGCCAGGTGGAGGACGATCCGGGCGCCGGACATGCCGATGGGATGACCCAGGGCGATCGCCCCGCCGTTGACGTTCACCCTTTCGGGTGTCACGCCCAGATCCTTCATGGACTGGACGGCGACCGCGGCGAACGCCTCGTTGATCTCGATCAGGTCGAGGTCGCCGACGTCGATGCCCTCCTTGCCGGCGGCGTGCAGGATCGCGTTGGACGGCTGGGAGTGGAGGGAGTTGTCGGGGCCGGCGACGTTGCCGTGGGCGCCGATCTCGGCGAGCCATTCCAGGCCCAGTTCCTCGGCCCTGGCCCGGCTCATGACGACGACGGCGGCGGCCCCGTCGGAGATCTGGGAGGAGGAGCCGGCGGTGATGGTGCCGTCCTTGCTGAAGGCGGGCCGCAGCCGGGCGAGGCCCTCGGCCGTGGTCTCGGCGCGGATTCCCTCGTCCTGGGTGAGGATCACGGCCTCGCCCTTGCGCTGCGGGATCTCCACCGGGGTGATCTCGGCCTCGAAGATCCCGTTCTTCTGCGCGGCGGCGGCGCGCTGGTGGGAGAGGGCGGCGATCTCGTCCTGTGCCTCGCGTCCGATGCCGAGGCGGGTGTTGTGCTTCTCGGTGGACTCGCCCATGGCGATGGACTCGTAGGCGTCGGTGAGGCCGTCGTGGGCCATGGAGTCCAGTACCTCCACGGCGCCGTACTTGTAGCCCTCGCGGGACTTCGGCAGCAGATGGGGGGCGTTGGTCATGGACTCCTGGCCGCCGGCGACGACGATGTCGAACTCGCCGGAGCGGATCAGCTGGTCCGCCAGGGCGATGGCGTCGAGCCCGGAGAGGCAGACCTTGTTGATCGTCAGGGCGGGGACGTTCATCGGGATGCCGGCCTTGACGGCGGCCTGGCGGGCCGGGAGCTGTCCGGCGCCGGCCTGGAGCACCTGGCCCATGATCACGTACTGCACCTGGTCGGGGGCGACCCCGGCCCGGTCCAGGGCCGCCTTGATGGCGAATCCGCCCAGGTCGGCGCCGGAGAAACTCTTCAGCGAACCCAGCAGTCGTCCCATCGGCGTCCGTGCGCCCGCGACGATCACTGAGGTGGTGCCGGTCGTTCCAGACATGAGACACGATCCCCTTACCGGCCGGTCGGCCGAGGAGTGAACGAGGGTTTACCTCAAATGTACTGAGCGGTACCGCCGGAGGTCACCGGGCGGAGAGTGTGATCGCGCGCACCTTGCGCGGTCGCCGCACCAGCGCTGCACTGGGCTGATGCTGACAAGAATCGACCACATCGGGATCGCGTGTCACGACCTCGACACAACTGTGGAGTTCTACACGTCCACCTACGGCTTCGAGGTGACCCACACCGAGGTCAACGAGGAGCAGGGGGTACGGGAGGCCATGCTCCGGATCAACGGCACCTCCGACGGGGGTTCCTCGTACATCCAGCTGCTCCAGCCGGTACGGGAGGACTCCCCGGTGGGGAAGTGGCTGGCCAGGAACGGCGAGGGCGTTCATCACATCGCCTTCGGCACCGCCGACGTCGACGGGGACGCCCAATCCATTCGGAGCAAAGGCGTCCGAGTTCTCTACGACGAGCCGAGGACCGGATCCATGGGGTCCAGGATCACCTTTCTGCACCCCAAGGACTGCCACGGAGTCCTCACCGAACTCGTCACCTCTGCAACAGAGCACTGACCTCACGATTCCCGGCCCGGTAGAGTGGGCGATTCCGGGCCGGGGCCGGGTCGGGGCCGCACCGCGTCCTCTCATTTCGATCTGTCACCATTCCCCGGGGAGCCGTTCGTACGCGAACGGCGTTTGTGTGGAGTCAGTTGCGACCAGGGGACGGATGGGACCGCGCAGTGCGGGGCTACGAACGCCAGGAGAGCCACCGAGCTGACGACGACCACCTCTCGCGGTTCGAAGCCGAGATGGACCGGCTGAAGACCGAGCGGGAGAAGGCCGTCCAGCACGCCGAGGACCTCGGCTACCAGGTCGAGGTGTTGCGCGCCAAGCTCCATGAGGCACGCCGCAGCCTCGCGGCGCGTCCCGCCTACGACAGCGCCGACCTGGGCTATCAGACCGAGCAGATGCTGCGTAACGCGCAGGTGCAGGCCGATCAGATGCGCCAGGACGCGGAGCGCGAGCTGCGGGAGGCGCGCGCCCAGACGCAGCGCATCCTCCAGGAGCACGCCGAGCACCAGGCCAGGCTCCAGGCGGAGCTGCACACCGAGGCCAACCAGCGCCGGCAGCGGCTCGACCAGGAGCTGGCCGAGCGCCGCCGCACCGTCGAGGCCCACGTCAACGAGAACGTGGCCTGGGCCGAGCAGCTGCGGGCCCGGACCGAGTCCCAGGCCCGCCGGCTCCTCGACGAGTCCCGGGCCGAGGCCGAGCAGTCCCTCGCCCAGGCCCGTGCGGAGGCCCAGCGGCTCGCCGACGAGACCCGCCGGCGGGTGAACGGCGAGGCCGAGGCGGCCCGTACGGAGGCCGAGTCGATCCTGCTGCGCGCCCGCAAGGACGCCGAGCGGATGCTGAACACGGCCTCCGGCCAGGCCCAGGAGGCCGCCGCCCACGCCGAGCAGCTGCGGTCGACCACGACGGCCGAGGCCGAGCAGGCACGCCAGCAGGCCACCGAGCTGAGCCGCTCCGCCGAGCAGCAGTTCCAGGAGGCCGAGGAGCGGCTGCGGGAGGCCCGCGCCGAGGCCGACAAGGTGCTCGCCGGGGCCCGGGACTCCGCCGCCCGGCAGCTCGCGTCCGCCGAGTCGGACAACGAGCAGCGCACCCGTACCGCCAAGCAGGAGATCGCCCGCCTGGTCGGTGAGGCCACCGGCGAGGCCGAGGCGCTGAAGGCGGAGGCCGAGCAGGTGCTCGCCGACGCCCGTGCCGAGTCCGACAAGCAGGTCGCGGCCGCCACCGAGAAGGCCCGTACCGCTGCCGCCGAGGACTCCGCCGCCCAGCTCGCGAAGGCGGCCCGCGCCGCCGAGGAGATCCTCACCAAGGCGTCCGACGACGCCCGGGAGACCACCCGCAAGGCGGGCACCGAGGCCGAGCGGATCCGCGGCGAGGCCGAGGCGGAGGCCGAGCGGCTGCGCACGGAGGCCGAGGAGCGGGCCGACGAGCTCAAGGGCGCCGCCAAGGACGACACCAAGGAGTACCGCGCCCGCACCGTCGAACTCCAGGAGGAGGCGCGGCGGCTGCGCGGCGAGGCCGAGCAGCTGCGGTCCGAGGCCGTGGCCGAGGGCGAGCGGATCCGTGGCGAGGCCCGCCGGGAAGCGGTCGGCCAGATCGAGGAGGCGGCCGGCAGCGCCGAGGAGATCCTCACCCGGGCCCGTACCGACGCGGACGAGCTGCGGACCGCCGCGACCGCCGAGAGCGAGCGGGTCCGCGGTGAGGCGGCCGAGCGGGCCACCGCGCTGCGCCGGCAGGCCGAGGAGACCCTGGAGCGCACCCGCGAGGAGGCCGAGCGGCTGGGCACGGAGGCCGGCGAGCACGCCACCGAGGTGCGCGAGGTCGCCGAGCGGGCCGCCCGGGAGCTGCGCGAGGAGACCGAGCGGGCCGTCGCGTCCCGGCAGGAGGAGGCGGCGGCCGAGGTCAGCCGGGTCCAGGACGAGACCGACGCCCGGCTGCGGGCCGCCGAGCAGACCCTGACCGACGCGCGCGCCGAGGGCGAGCGGATGCGGCGGGAGGCCGCCGAGGAGACCGAGCGGCTGCGCACCGAGGCCGCCGAGCGGGTCCGTGCCCTCCAGGCACAGGCCGGCGAGGAGGCGGACCGGCTGCGCGACGAGGCCGCCGCCGATGCCTCCACCGCCCGCGCGGAGGCCGAGAACATCGCGGTACGGCTGCGCGGTGAGGCGGCGGCCGAGGCGGAACGGCTCAAGAACGAGGCGCAGGACACCGCCGACCGGCTGCGCGCGGAGGCCGCGGCCGCCGCCGAGCGGGTGGCCACCGAGGCCGCCGAGGCCCTGGCCGCCGCCCGGGAGGAGGCCGAGCGGCGCCGCCGGGAGGCCGAAGGGATCCTGGAGTCCGCCCGTGCCGAGGCCGACGAGGAGCGGGAGCGGGCCCGGGAGCAGAGCGAGGAGCTGCTGGCGTCCGCCCGCCGCCGGGTCGAGGAGGCCCAGGCGGAGGCGCACCGGCTGGTCGAGGAGGCGGACGCCCGCGCCGGCGAGTTGGTCACGGCGGCCGAGCAGACCGCCCGGCAGGTGCGCGAGTCCGTCGCGGGCCTGCACGAGCAGGCCGAGGAGGAGATCGCCGGGCTGCGTTCGGCGGCCGAGCACGCGGCCGAGCGGACCCGTACGGAGGCACAGGACGAGGCCGACCGGGTGCGGTCCGACGCGCACGCCGAGCGGGAACGGGCCACCGAGGACGCGGCCGCTGTCCGCTCCCGCGCCCGGACCGAGGCGGACGCGGCGGCGGCGCTCGCCGAGCGCACCACCGCCGACGCCATCGCGGAGGCGGACCGGCTGCGCGCGGAGACCATCGCCGAGATGGAGACCCTGCGCACGGAGACGGTGTCCGAGGCGGAGCGGGTGCGCACGGAGGCCGTCGCCGACGCGGACCGGCTGCGCGCGGACACCGCGGAGTACGCCCAGCGGATGCGGACGGAGGCGTCCGACACCTCGGCCGCCGCCGACCAGGACGCCGCCCGGACCAGGGCGGACGCCCGGGAGGACGCCAACCGGATCCGTTCGGATGCGGCCGCCCAGGCGGACCGGCTCATCGGCGAGGCGACCGCCGAGGGCGACCAGATCCGCACCGACGCCCAGCAGGTGCTGGACGAGGCGCGGCAGACGGCCGACAAGCGGCGCGCGGACGCCGCCGAGCAGGCCGACCGGCTGGTCGCGGAGGCGCAGAGCGACGCCGAGCGGGTCCGTACCGAGAGCGAGCAGGTCCTCACGAAGGCCCGGCAGGCCGCCGACAAGCGGCGCACCGACGCGGCCGAGCAGGCCGACCAGCTCGTCGCGGAGGCGTCGGGCGAGTCGGACCGGATCCTGAGCGACGCGCGTACGGAGGCGGAGCGGCTGCGTGCCGAGGCCGCCGACACCGTGGGTGCCGCGCAGCAGGCGGCGGAGCGTATAAGGGCCGAGTCCGAGCAGAAGCGGACGGACGCGGAAGCGGCCGTGGAGCGGATGCGCGGCGACGCCCAGGATGCGGCCGACCGGCTGGTGGACGAGGCCCGGCAGGCCGCCGACAAGCGGCGCACGGACGCCGCCGAGCAGGCCGACCAGCTCGTCGCCAAGGCCCAGGAAGAGGCGATGCGGGCCGCGCTGGAATCCGAGAAGCGGGCGGACGCGCTGGTGGGCGCCGCCCGGCAGGAGTCGGAACGGCTGGTCGCCGAGGCCACCGTCGAGGGCAACTCCCTGGTGGAGAAGGCCCGTACGGACGCGGACGAACTGCTCGTCGGCGCCCGCCGGGACGCCACGGCCATAAGGGAACGCGGCGAGGAGCTGCGGACCCGGGTCGAGAGCGAGGTCGAGGAGCTGCACGAGCGGGCCCGCCGGGAGACCGCCGAGCAGATGAAGACCGCCGGCGAACGCGTCGACCAGCTGGTGAAGGCCGCGACCGCGCAGGAGGCCGAGGCGTCCGCCAAGGCCAAGGAGCTGATGGCCGACACGGACGCGGAGGCGAGCAAGATCCGCATCTCGGCGGTCAAGCGGGCCGAGGGCCTGCTCAAGGAGGCCGAGCAGAAGAAGGCCGAGCTGACCCGCCAGGGCGAACGCGCCAAGGCGGAGGCGGAGGCCGAGGCCGAGCGGCTGGTCTCCGAGGGGCAGCGGGAGCTGGAGGTGCTGGTGCGGCGGCGCGCGGACATCCAGACGGAGATCTCCCGGGTGCAGGATGTGCTGGAGGCGCTGGAGTCCTTCGAGGCGCCGGGCTCCGCGAAGCCGACGGGTGGGAGTACGGGCGTCAAGGCCGGCGCGGGCGGCCGCCCGACCGGCAAGTCCTCGGCCTGACCCCGCCACCCGGGAACGGGGGCCCCGGCCCCCGTTCCCCCCGCACCTGCGCACGAGTCCGGCCTCGCGCTGCCCGACCCGCGTCGGTACGGGGTCCCGCACCCTGTCTTTTCCCCCGGCTCGGGGTACCGGTCCGCCTGCGCTGGCTTCGTGGGTGGGGGGTGCAGGGTCGCCCCCGCAGGGGATCGGCGGGAAGTCCGGCGTGCGTGGACCGTAAGCCCTCGGTCCGCCGACCCCGAGGAGGTGAGCCCGGAGGCCACCACCAACCCACACCACACCCGGCCCCGGAACCACCCGAACAAAACCAGCCCGTCCGGCGCTTGAGGACGGACCCCGCACCCTGCCCCGCCGCACAGGCGAAAAACCCCGCAGCGTGCGGGCCCTCGTCGGGGACCAGTCCCCGAACCCCTGCGCCTCAAACGCCGGCGAGGCTGAATTTTGCCGGGTCATCGTCGGCGAGGCGGGATTTGTGCGGGCTCATCGCGGGCCAGGCTGAGTTTTCCGGGCTGCCGCAGGGGCGGACAGGTTGCCGGGCACACGGCATGTGCGGCCCCGTGTCGAGGGCCAGCCCCCGAGCCCCCGCGCCTCAATCTCCCCCAGACTTCGTCCGGGGGGACCCCCACGAGGCCGGATTTTGCCGGGTGATCGTCGGCGAGGCGGGTTTGCGCGGGCCAATGTTGACCGGGGCGGTTTTGTGCGGGTCGACCCGGCCCGGGTAGTGGTGCGGGTTGGCGGGGCCTCCGGGCTCACCTCCTCGGGGTCGGCGAGCGTACTCACCAAGTCCTGTGCGGGCCTGCCTCCGCCGATCCCCTGCGGGGGCGACCCTGCACCCCCACCCACGGACCACGCGAAGGCGGACCGTACCCCCGCCGGGGGAAAAGGGGCGCGGGACCCCGTACCGACACGGGCCAGGCAGCGCGAGGCCGCCCTCGTATCGCCGCAGGCCGCGCGGGGTCCACGGGGCCGGGCCCCGGGCCACGCCGACGCGCGCGCGGTGCCAGGCGCGGCGGCCGACGGTGCGTCAGGATATCGGGAGGCACGCCTCAGCCACCCGAAAGGCTGGACATTCTCCAGATCAAACCGACATCCGCTCGATGACACGCCGCTCGGGCCCCTAGGATTCCCTCTATCACCTCACCGGTCTCTTTCGACAGGAACCTCATGAGCGACACATCCTCCCCCTTCGGCTTCGAGCTCGTGCGGCGTGGTTACGACCGCGGCCAGGTGGACGACCGCATTACCAAGCTCGTCGCCGACCGTGACAGTGCTCTGGCCCGAATCACCTCTCTGGAAAAGCGCATCGAGGAACTCCACCTCGAAACGCAGAACGCCCAGGCCCAGGTCGCCGAGGCCGAGCCGTCGTACGCGGGGCTCGGTGCCCGCGTCGAAAAGATTCTCCGGCTGGCCGAGGAGGAGGCGAAGGACCTGCGCGAGGAGGCCCGTCGCGCCGCCGAACAGCACCGTGAGCTGGCGGAGTCCGCCGCGCAGCAGGTGCGCAACGACGCCGAGTCGTTCGCCGCCGAGCGGAAGGCGAAGGCGGAGGACGAGGGCGTCCGCATCGTCGAGCAGGCGAAGGGCGAGGCCCAGCAGCTGCGGGCCGAGGCGCAGAAGGACGCGCAGTCCAAGCGGGAGGAGGCGGACGCGCTCTTCGAGGAGACCCGTGCCAAGGCCGCCCAGGCCGCCGCGGACTTCGAGACCAACCTCGCCAAGCGGCGCGAGCAGTCCGAGCGTGATCTGGCCTCGCGTCAGGCGAAGGCCGAGAAGCGGCTCGCGGAGATCGAGCACCGGGCGGAGCAGCTGCGCCTGGAGGCCGAGAAGCTGCGTACGGACGCGGAGCGCCGGGCCCGTCAGACGGTGGAGACGGCGCAGCGTCAGGCCGAGGACATCGTCGCGGACGCGAATGCCAAGGCCGACCGTATCCGCAGCGAATCGGAGCGCGAGCTGGCGGCGCTGACGAACCGCCGGGACTCGATCAACGCGCAGCTGACCAATGTCCGCGAGATGCTGGCGACGCTGACGGGCGCGGCCGTCGCCGCGGCGGGCAGCCCCGCCGACGACGATGTCTCGCGCGGTGTCCCGGCCCAGCAGTCCCGCTGACGCTCCGTCGCCGAGGATGCGGGCGGTCCGGCCGGCGGTCGGGTTCCGTGGTGGGAATCACCCCCGTGTCCCCACCGGGAATCGTGTCCCGGCCCGCCGCCGCGTCATGCGGAGGAACCGGAGAACCACGGAGGAGCACACCGGTACGCGGAGGAGTGCACCCGTACACGGATGAGTGCCGTGGAATACAGAGAAGAATGGAAAAGCCCCCTGTCGCTCAAGTGGCGGGGGGCTTTCCGCGCCTTTAGCGTGGCCGCATGATCGAGTTGGATGGCCTCACCAAACGGTTCGGTGCGAAGCTCGCCGTCGACCAGCTCTCGTTCCGGGTCAGGCCCGGGGTGGTGACGGGTTTCCTGGGCCCGAACGGGGCGGGGAAGTCGACCACGATGCGCATGATGCTCGGTCTCGACAATCCGACGGCGGGCCAGGTCCGGATCGACGGCCGGCGCTATCGGGAGCTGGCGGAGCCGCTGAAGTACATCGGCGCGCTGCTGGAGGCGCGGTCGGTGCACGGCGGCCGGAGCGCGTACCACCATCTGCTCTGTCTGGCCCAGTCGAACCGGATCCCCGCCTCGCGGGTGCGGGAGGTCCTGGACATCGTCGGGCTGACGGCGGTGGCGAACCGGAAGGCGAAGGGTTTCTCGCTGGGGATGGCGCAGCGGCTGGGTATCGCGTCGGCGCTGCTCGGCGATCCGCGGGTGCTGTTGTTCGACGAGCCGGTCAATGGGCTCGACCCGGAGGGCATCCACTGGATCCGCCATCTGATGAAGCAGCTCGCCACCGAGGGGCGGACCATTTTCGTCTCGTCGCATCTGATGAGCGAGATGGCGCTGACGGCCGACCATCTGATCGTGATCGGGCAGGGGCGGCTGCTGGCGGACACTTCGATGGCGGCGTTCATCCAGGAGAATTCGCGCAGCTACGCACGGGTGCGTTCGCCGGAGCCGGAGCGGCTGCGGGAGGTGCTGCTGTCGGCGGGGTTCACGCCGGTGGAGGCGGGCGGCGGGACGCTGGAGGTGGACGGGGTGACCACGGAGCGGCTGGGGGAGCTGCTGGCGGAGCACCGGATCACCCTGCACGAGCTGAGCGCGCAGCGCGCGTCGTTGGAGGAGGCGTTCATGCGGATGACGGCGGGCGCGGTGGAGTATCACGCGCACGGGACGACGGAGGGGCCGACCACGGCCCCGCCGCAGGCGCCGGGCCGCACGCCGCCGACTCCGCGGTGGGGCGAGGGCTTCGCGCCGCCGGCCGGCGGGGGTCGTGCGGGGCGGCGGCGTTCGCGGGCCGGTGACGTGGGCGGCCACGGCCGCGGGGAGGGCTGAGCGGTGGCGTCGATGCCCGCGGTCCTGCTCTCCGAGTGGACCAAGATCCGTACGGTGTCCTCCACGACGTGGACGTTGATCAGCGCCTTCGTGGTGACGGTGGCGGTGAGCGGGGCGCTGTGCGCGCTGTTCCGGTCCAGTTTCGACCGGCTCTCGCCGGAGCAGCAGCTCACGTTCGATCCGACGTTCGCGAGCTTCTCGGGGATGACGCTGGGGCAGCTGGCGATGGTGGTCTTCGGGGTGCTGGTGGTGGGTACGGAGTACAGCTCGGGGATGATCCGCGCCTCGCTGGCGGCGGTGCCCCGGCGGGGGCTGTTCCTCTTCTCCAAGCTGGCGGTGGCGACGGCGCTGGCGCTGGCGGTGGGGTTCGCCACCTCGTTCGCGTCGTTCTTCGTCGGGCAGGCGTTCCTGGGGTCGCACCGGACGACGCTGGGGGCGGAGAACGTGCTGCGGGCGGTGCTCGGCGGCGGGCTGTACATGGGGCTGATCGCGCTGTTCTCGATGGCGGTCGCGACGATGCTGCGCAGTTCCATGCTGGCGCTCGGCATTCTGATGCCGTTCTTCTTCCTGGTGTCGCAGATCCTGGTGGCGGTGCCGAAGGCGAAGACGGTGGCGCGGTACTTCCCCGACCAGGCGGGTGCGAAGATCATGCAGGTGGTGCCGGACGCGATGGGCAGCGCGCAGGCTCCGTACGGGCCCTGGGGCGGTCTGGGGATCATGGTGCTGTGGGTGGTGGCGGCGCTGGCCGGTGCGTATCTGGTGCTGCGGACCCGCGACGCCTGATATCCCCTCGCGGATACGGTTCTTCACGGGCTCTTCAGCGGTCTCTTCGCCGGGCTCTGCGCAAGCCGTGACATTTCCTGATGGGTCCGGGGAAAACCGCGATATCCGCCGGATGGGTAGGCCGACGCATTTTCCGCACCATTACCTGACAGAGCGCAAGAAAGCGTGACCGAAGCGTTACCACCCGCCCGGGACTCTGCAAAAGTCGTTATCCTCCTAAGTCTTACGGGGGCGTACAGCCGGGTGGCGTGTGCCCTGACGACGATCGAAAGTCGATGGGGCTGGAGAATGATCGAGGCAGTCGGCCTGACGAAGCGCTACGGCGACAAGACGGCCGTGTTCAACCTTTCCTTCCAGGTGCGGCCGGGTGCCGTCACCGGGTTCCTCGGCCCCAACGGCGCCGGCAAGTCGACCACGATGCGGATGATCCTCGGGCTCGACGCCCCCACCGCGGGCAGGGTCACCATCGGCGGCCGTCCCTTCCGGCAGACGCCGAACGCGCCCCGCCAGGTCGGCGCGCTCCTCGACGCCAAGGCCGTGCACGGCGGGCGCAGCGCCCGCAACCATCTGCTGTCGCTGGCGCAGCTCTCCGGCATCCCGGCCCGCCGGGTGGACGAGGTGCTGGCCGTGGTCGGTCTGCACGAGGTCGCGGGGAAGCGTTCCAAGGGCTTCTCGCTCGGCATGGGCCAGCGGCTCGGCATCGCGGCGGCCCTGCTGGGCGACCCGCAGGTGCTCCTCTTCGACGAGCCGGTCAACGGACTGGACCCCGAGGGCATCCTCTGGGTGCGGAATCTGATGAGGCAGCTCGCCGCCGAGGGCCGTACGGTCTTCGTCTCCTCGCATCTGATGAGCGAGATGGCGCTGACCGCCGACCATCTGATCGTGATCGGGCGCGGGCGGCTGCTCGCGGACATGAGTGTCACGGACTTCATCTCGGCGAACTCGGCCGACTTCGCCCGGGTGCGGATCCCGGACACCGAGCCGGAGCTGCGCGAGAAGCTGTCGTCCACGCTCTCCGGGGCCGGCGGTCAGGTCATGCCGGAGCCCGACGGCGCGCTGCGGGTGATGGGGCTGCCGCTGCCGCGTATCAGCGATCTCGCCCATGAGGCCGGGATACGGCTGTGGGAGCTGTCGCCGCACCAGGCGTCACTGGAGGAGGCGTACATGCGGATGACGCAGGGCGCCGTGGACTACCGGGCGTCCGCCGACCAGAGGTCGGGGCTGATGCAGGAGGTGCGGCCCGGCTTCGCGCCGCCGCCGCAGATCCCCGACGTACCGCAGCAGGGCTGGTACGCGCCGCCCCAGCAGCAGGGCCCGGCGCCCGCCGTGCCGCCGGTGCCGGCCGCTCCGGGGGCGGGCGGTGTGCCGCCGGTGCCGCCGGCCCCGCTGGACCCGCGGATCGCTCCCCCGGCCCCGCCGGCCGCCGCTCCCGCCGCCGCTCCGACCACGTCCGAGGACCCCCGATGACCACCCCGTACCCCCCGCAGGGCGCGACCGGCGCCTCTTACTCCTCACCGATCCCGATCCGCAAGGCCACCCTGGGCGACGCGCTCGCTTCCGAGTGGACCAAAATTCGATCGGTGCGGTCCACGATGTGGACACTCGGCGCGATGGCGATCCTGCTGGTCGGCCTCAGCACGATCATCGCGTTCTTCGTCGGGGAGTCCGACCCGGAGCTGGGCGAGGAGTCCGTGCTGGGTCTCGCCGTCTTCGGCGTGCTGATGAGCAGCCTCTGTGTGATCACCCTCGGGGTGCTGACGATCACCTCCGAGTACGGCACGGGGATGATCCGGACCACGCTGACCGCCTGCCCCTCCCGGGCCCGGGTGCTGGCGGCGAAGGCGATCGTCTTCTTCCTGGTGGTCTTCACCGTCACCTTCGTGCTGACGCTGGTGGTGAGCGCGCTCGCGGTGGCGCTGGTCGACCAGGCGCCGGCGCCCTCCGGCGGCGACTGGGCCCGCGCCACCCTCGGCATCAGCCTCTATCTGGCCTTCCTGGGGCTGATCTCGCTGGCGATGGGCACGATGATCCGCCACTCGGCCGGTGCGATCACCGCCATGCTGGGGACGGTGCTGGTGCCGCTCGTCGCGGCCATGTTCATGAGCGCGCGCTCGCTGGAGGACCTTCAGCGGTGGCTGCTGGAGTACTCCATCCCCAACCAGCTCGCCATGATCTACGACGTCACCGCGGGGCGGAGCGGGCCGCAGGGCTGGGAGTCGGTGGGGATCGTCGCCGTGCTCGCCGCGCTCGCCCTCGGGGGCGCCTACGCCGTACTGGAGAAGCGCGACGTCTGAGGAGTCCGGGCCCCCACCGGCACCGGCCGGGGCCCGGTACGCCGGAGCGTCACGGGGCTCAGTACTTCGGAGCGTTACGGGACCGCTGCACCCGCGTGGTGCGGCGGTCCTTCGCGTTCCAGCACGCCTTGTGCCAGTGCCGGCGGTCGTCCACGCCGCCGTACTCCGGCCACACCACCACATGCGGTGTGCCGACGATCTCCTGGTCGCAGCCGGGGCAGCGGTAGCGCTTGCCCTGGGCGCTCGCGCCGGCGACCAGCCGGACCGACCACTGTTCGCCCTGCCAGGTCTCGGTACTGCCGAAACCCCCGTAGCGGTCTGCCGGTTCACCTGAGGGGGCGGATGAGTGGTCGCCGCCCTTGGGGCGGTTGCGGCGGGGGGACACGTGGACACCTCACGGGCGGACGGGGACGATGTGCGGGCATCCAGCCTACGGGCCCCGTCCGGGGGTACACGTACCCGCGCGAGCGGGTGACCGGGCCTCCCACCGGCGGGGTTACCGGACAATCGCAAGAGATTCACGAGGAGCCGTGCCCTTGGCACGTGTCAGACGTTAGTGCCGGTGGGGGAAAGAGAGACGCGTCGGCCGCAAGGAGGCAAAGGCGATGCGCGTGGGTACGTTCGTACTGGCAGCCCAGTTCCCGGGCCAGGGGCAGGGGGAGGCGCTGCACCGGGCGGTGCGGTCGGCCGAGGTCGCCGAGGAGGCCGGGCTGGACTCCGTCTGGCTCGCCGAGCACCACTTCGTCCCGTACGGGGTCTGCCCGTCGGCGGTGACGCTCGCCGCGCTGCTCCTGGGCCGCACCCGGCGGATCAGGGTGGGCACGGCGGTGAGTGTGCTGCCGGGGGTGCATCCGGTGGCCCTCGGCGAGCAGGCCGCCCTGCTCCATGTCACCAGCGGGGGACGGTTCTCGCTGGGGGTGGGCCGGGGCGGCCCCTGGGTGGATCTGGAGGTCTTCGGCGCGGGTCTGGAGGCGTACGAGTCGGGGTTCCCGGAGGCGCTGGACCTGCTGCTGCGCTGGCTGCGGGAGCCCGCCGTCGGCGCCGCGTCAAAACGGTTCTCCTTCCGCGAAGTGGCGGTCGTGCCCCGGCCCGACGAGCTGATCGGCGGCCAGGGCGGCCCGGAGACCGTGGTCGCGTGCACCTCGGCACGGACGGTCCGGCTCGCCGCCGAGCGCGCGCTGCCGATGCTCCTGGGCATGCACTGCGGGGACCAGGAGAAGGCGGAGATGGTGGCGTTCTGGCGGCGCTGCGCGCTGGAGGCGGGGCACTGCCCCGACACCGTCGCGGACGTGGCCCATGTCTCCGCGGGAGTGGCCCAGATCGCGTCCAGCGCGGCCGACGCGAGCGAGCTGCTGCTGAAGTCGATGCCGGGCTGGCTGCGGCAGGGCCTGGACGCGCACATCACCGTCGACGGCCGGGTGCGGGTGATGCGTGATCCGCTGGCGTACACGGAGATGCTGTGCGGTCTGCACCCGGTGGGCCCGCCCCGGCTGGCGGCCGACCGGCTCGCGGCGACGGCCGAGCGCACCGGCATCCGGCGGTTCGCGCTGCTGGTCGAGGGGTCGGGCGAACTGTCCGCGACGGAGGAGAACATCAGGCGCCTGGGGGAGGACGTCCTTCCGCTGCTGACCTGAGGCCCATCCGTCACAGCCGTTGCGCCATCACCCCGGGATCCCGCCGCGGACGGCCGGGGTCCCGGCGGCCGCCACCGCTCCGCGCCTGTCGTCCTCCCGCGACACGGAGCGGCGGCCGGCCGTCAGCAGTCCCGCAGTACCGGCGACTGGTTCAGCAACTGCCCCCGTACGGAAGTGAAGCGCGCGTACCGCTCGTCCACCGCCGCATCCAGCGGGAAGACGGCGACACGGTGACAGTTCTGGAACGCCAGGCGCACCCCGAAGTGGCGCTCCAGCGCTCCACGGATCGCGTCACTGGCGAGAGCGCGCAGCAGCTGGCCGCGCGCCTGCTCGTCCGGTGGCGGCGTCTGGTTGTCGGCGAACTGTCCGCCGTCCACCGTCAGCCGGGTCACCAGAGAGCTGATCATCTCCCATGCGTAGGGCAGGGAGGTCCGGACGCAGTCGACGAAGTCGGCTTCGTCGACCTCGCCTCGCTCGGCCTGTGCCAACAGGGCCGGTGAGACGTCGAGCGACATGGGTTCTCCTCTCGCGGCCCCGGGATCCGGGGCCTTACGGGCAGGGAAGAAGCCGCCGTACTGGAGCCTGTCACAGCCGCCATGGGCATGACTTATGGCGACACAGAGTGTGCGGACAGCGACCTCCTGCATCAACGGTAAGTGCGCGCTCGGTGACGCACCAGGAGAAGGAGCGGACATCCGGCCGGAAACGAAGGGAGAGAAGGGGGTCGACCCGAAGAATCTCAGTCAGCCGCAGGGGGTGCCCCACCGTGGGTGTGCGTAGGGAGAATCGCGCGCGGGGGCCGGTGTCGAGTAGCGTTGCCGACCATGCGCCTTGTCATCGCCCGCTGCTCCGTGGATTACGCGGGCCGGCTCACCGCCCACCTGCCCTCCGCCCCCCGTCTGATCCTGGTCAAGGCAGACGGCAGTGTCTCCATCCACGCGGACGACCGGGCGTACAAACCCCTCAACTGGATGTCGCCGCCGTGCACCCTCAAGGAGGGCGACGACAACATCTGGACGGTCGTCAACAAGGCGGGCGAGAAGCTGATCATCACGATGGAGGAAGTCCTCCACGACTCCAGCCATGAGCTGGGCGTGGACCCGGGCCTCATCAAGGACGGGGTGGAGGCCCATCTCCAGGAGCTGCTCGCGGACCGCATCGAGACCCTGGGCGAGGGCTACAGCCTGATCCGGCGCGAATACCCCACCGCCATCGGCCCGGTGGACATCCTCTGCCGGGACGCCGACGGCGCGACGGTCGCCGTGGAGATCAAGCGGCGGGGCGAGATCGACGGGGTGGAGCAGCTCACCCGCTATCTGGAGCTGCTGAACCGCGACCCCCATCTCGCGCCGGTGAAGGGCCTGTTCGCCGCGCAGGAGATCAAACCGCAGGCGCGGGTGCTGGCGACGGACCGGGGCATCGGCTGCGTGGTGCTCGACTACAACGCGCTGCGGGGCATCGAGGACGACAAGCTGCGGCTGTTCTGAGCCGTACGGCGACAGCGCGCACACGGACACACACAGCGGTACGGCTGCGGCCCCGGGGAGCGGATCCCCGGGGCCGCAGCCGTCGGTGCCGGTACTAGGGCCTGTCTGACCCTAGGGCCTGCCCGGCTTGTCGGGTGCGCCCGGGTCCCCGGGGCCGCCGTCGCCGCCGCCGGCCTGTCCGGTGTCCGGCGGCGTCGACGGCGTGGTCGGCGTCGGCGGCGCGGTGGAGGGCTCGGAGGTCGGCGGCTGCGAGGTGGGCGGCTGCGGAGACGGCGGAGGGGAGGTCGGCGGGCGCCCCGAGGAGGTCGGCCCGGGCGGCTCCGGCGGGGTGCTCGGCCCCGTCGAAGGACCGGACGGCACGGGCTGCGCCGGCCCCGACGGGCTCCCGGCGGGCGACTCCACGGGAGGGCCGGACGGGCCGCCCGTGGACGGGGAGGCGCTGCCGCCGGGCGCGGTCGTCGCGCCCCCGGTCCGCCACGCCGGCGTACCGGGAACACCGGGCCGCGTCTGCCCGCCGTCGTCCGTGACGTCGTCGAAGCCGGGGTCGCCGGTGGGCTCCTCCTCCACCGACGCGCCGTTCTCGCGGACCGTGCCGCCCTTGGGGTCGTCGCCCTGCGAGGCCGGGACGATGGCGACGACGGTGCCGACGACGACGGCGAGCACGGCGGCCGCGCCGACCGCGACGAGATTGCGGCGGGTGCCCAGCATCGTACGGTGGCTCATCCCCGCGCCCCGGCGCCGCTTGTCCGGCGCCGCCGTCCCGGAGAGCGTCACCGGTACCGTCACCGTCCCGGACGCCACCACCGGCAGGGGCCGGGTGCCGCCCCCGAGAGCGGTGGTGGCGGCCGCGCCCGGGCCCGGGGGCAGGGCGAGCGGCCGGGGGGCGGGGCCCACCTCGGGGCGCGGCCCGGGCGGCTCCAGGGCCAGGGCCGGGGTCGGCGCGGGCGCCCCGGGCACCAGCCCGTTCTCGCGGTCCTCGACCAGGGCGAGCGCACGGCGGCCCACCACGGTGCCGATCCGGTCGGCGAGCGCGCCGCGCATCCCGATGGAGGTCTCCAGCTCGGTCCTGGCCCGGTCGAGACGGCCGGTGCAGAGCGCGAGGATCCCCAGCTCGTGGTGGAAGTAGGCCTCCTCGGCCACCTCGCCCGCGTTCCTGGCGGCCTCGCTGCCCGCGCGCAGCACCCGCTCCCACGCGCCCCAGTGCAGCCCGGCGGCGAGGGCGGGGGCGGCGCTGCGGGCGAGCAGGACGGCGGCGCTGGCGTGCCCGGGGTCCCGGCCGGCCACCAGGGCGGTGAGCGCGGCGACGACGGCGTCCGCTTCGGCGGCGGCCCGTTCGGGGCTGACGGAGGGGTGTCCGGTCCACCAGGTGTAGTGCTGGGCGGCGGTCTGGGCGCGGGTGTCGGAGTCGTCCCCGTACCCCTTCTCCCTGAGCTGGATCAGCACCCCCGCGGCCAGCCGGTAGCAGCAGCCGGCCGGGGAGATCAGTCCGCAGCCGAGGAGTTCGCCGATGGCGCTGTCGGCGTGGGTGTCGCCGGTCAGCGCGGGCAGGTGCGCCTGGTGCGGCACCTCCCCGCCGAGGGCGACGGCGAAGCGCAGGGCCTTGCGGGCGGAGTCGCCGAGACGGGAGGCGAGCAGCGGCGCGGGCGCCGCGCCCTGACCGAGCGTCGGCAGCGGTACCTCGGTGCCGTCGATGCCCTCCGGGGGTGCGAAGGCGTCGAAGGACTCGGGGTCGTCGCGGAGTTGTTCGCGCAGTTCGTCCGCCTGCCGCAGCAGGGCGCCGGCCTGGACGAAGCGCAGGGGCAGGCCGTCCGACTCGAACCAGAGGTCGCCGGCCCAGGTGGTCTCGTCCTCGGCGAGCGGGCGGCCCGCGGCCTGCCGCAGCAGCTCCAGCGAGGTGGTGCGGTCGAGGCCGGGCAGGGCGACCTCGGTCAGCTGCGACGACGGCGGTGTTTCCGGAGCATGGGAGGTGCCGGCGGTGTCGGCGGTGGCGGCCAGCAGGAAGGCGCACTCGGGCGCGGCGGCCAGGAACTCGTCGAGCGCGCTGCCGCCGAACTCCAGGTCGTCCAGGACGACGACGGCCCCGATCCCGGCGACGGCGGCGAGCAGCGTGTCCCGGTCGGGCCGGTGGCGGGGGGTGTCGTGGACGGCGGTGAAGAGGTCGTGGAGCAGGTCGGCGGGGCCCCGGTGATGGCCGTTCAGCCGTATGACGCCGTCGGGCGCGAGGTCGGCGCAGTCGGCGGCGACCGCTTCGAGGAGGGCGGTGCGGCCGGAGCCCCGGGGGCCGGTGACGCGCAGGGAGCGGCCCTGGGCGAGGAGCCGGGCGATCCGTTCGCGCTCGTCGTCGCGGCCCAGCAGGCGCGTACGGGGGGCGGCGGGTCCCGGCGGTACGGGCGGGCGGCCGGCGCGCTCGTGGACGGCGCGCTGTTCGGGGGTGCGCCTCGGGGTCTCGGCGGAGAGTCCGGCGCGGCCGGCGCCGCCGGGCGGGAGGGCCTCTATCTCGCTGCCGTCGACGGGGTTGACGGTGAGGAGGAAGTCGCCGGTGAGCAGCCGTACGGTACGGACGGGCGCGGGCCGGTCGGAGCCGGGCGCCTTGGGGTCGCGTGGCGGGCGCACGGCTCCGGTGTCCTCGCCGGTGCTGTCGTGGTCCATGGTGCAAAGCCCCCCAGGTGCCTGCGCACTGTTCTCCGTGCCTGTCGGTCCGTCGGGGGTTCGGGACAGGGCCGTGCGCGAAGGCCCTTCCGGTTCCCTGGCACGCCCGGCTGTCGCTCCGGTGCCACCTGGCCGGGCGGGACACGGGGCGCGGCGGTGGCCGGGGCCCCGGGGTGTTCCGCGCGCCGGCCGGCGATCGAACCCCAGATGTCAGCAGGGTATCCCGACGGGGGCGGGGTGCCGCCTGCCGGTGAGGTCACAGCTTGGTGAGAACGGTACGGGGCCTTCCGCCCGGGCCCGCTGTTCCCCGGGGGGCCGGTACGCGGGCCGGCCCCGGGCCGGCGGGTGCGGGCCGGTTCCCGGGGCCGTGTGCCCTGTGTGCTGTGTGTGTTGTGCCCGTGGTGCGGTGGCGTGCGCGGCCCCGGCCGGTGCGGTCCGGGCCGTAACGCCGGTGTGCCCGCGCGGCCGCGGGCGTCGGACCCGATTCGGAGCCGGTTCGGAGCCCGTTCGGAGCCGGTTCGGAGCCCGTTCGGAGCCGGTTCAGACCCGGGGCAGTGATTCCGCCGCGAGCCCGCCCTCGATCGCGAGGATCCGGTGCAGCCGGGTCGCCACCAGAAGCCGCTGCATCTGCGGCGGCACCCCGCGCAGGACGAGTCGTCTGCCGCACCGGCCGGCCCGGCGGTGGGCACCCATGATGACCCCGAGCCCGGTGGCGTCCCAGGAGTCGAGACCGGTCAGGTCGAGCACCAGATCGCCGTCTCCGTCGTCGACCGCCGAGTGCAGGACCGTACGGGCGTCCGCCGCGCTGCGGACGTCGAGGCGGCCCCCGACGACCAGCTCGGCGTGGTCGCCCCTGATGTGCATATGCGCTCCCGAGTGCCGGTGCCCCTGTGGACATGTCGTCGAGGCAGCTCCGGCGCGTCCCCCCGACCCGCCGGGCTGCTCTCCTTGCCTCTCCTTGCCGCTCCTGCGTTCCCTTACGTCTCCCTGACGGGACGCTTCCCCTGACGCCCCGTACAGGGGAGCAGTTTCCGCTGGTAAGCGAAGCGATACCGAATTCACTCCTGGGAGTGACCCCGGCGGTGACAGCGCGGCGGCGTCGGCAGGCCGCCGCTCAGTAGCTGTAGAACCCCTGCCCGCTCTTGCGGCCGATGTCACCGGCGTCGACCATCCGGCGCATCAGCTCCGGCGGCGCGAACTTCTCGTCCTGCGACTCGGTGTAGATGTTGCCGGTGGCGTGGAGCAGGATGTCCACACCGGTGAGATCGGCGGTGGCCAGCGGCCCCATGGCGTGGCCGAAGCCCAGCTTGCAGGCGATGTCGATGTCCTCGGCGGACGCCACACCCGATTCGTACAGCTTCGCCGCCTCCACCACCAGCGCCGAGATGAGCCGGGTGGTGACAAAACCCGCGACGTCACGGTTGACGACGATACAGGTCTTGCCGACGGACTCGGCGAACTCCCGGATCGTGGCGAGGGTTTCGTCGCTGGTCTTGTACCCCCGTACCAGCTCGCACAGGCCCATCATCGGGACCGGCGAGAAGAAGTGCGCGCCGACGACCCGCTCGGGGCGGGAGGTGACGGCGGCGATCTTGGTGATCGGGATGGCGGAGGTGTTGGAGGCGAGGACCGCGTCGTCCCGGACGAGGCCGTCGAGCGCGCGGAAGATCTCGTGCTTGACCTCCAGCTTCTCGAACACCGCCTCGACCACGACATCCGCGTCGGCGACCGCGTCCAGATCGGTCGTGGTGGTGATGCGGGCCAACGCGGCGTCGGCGTCGGCCGCTTCCACCGTGCCCTTGGCGACGAAGCGGTCGAGGGAGGTCCTGATGGCGTCGGTGCCCCGGGTCAGTGCCTCGTCGGTGACATCGCGCAGGACCACGTCCCAGCCCGCCCGGGCGGAGACCTGCGCAATTCCGGAACCCATCAGTCCGGCTCCGATGACGGCGAGCTTCCTGGCCACTGCGACACCCCTTAACGACTGTTTACCACGCGCCTCTCCGGCGGAGGTTAGCGGTCCCGGGGCGCCAAGTGGGGCCAAGGAGATGCGCGTCACGCTCCGTCCGGCGGACATCACACCGGGCATCGGCCCCGCGGGGCGCGGAAGGCGCCGGGACGAAACTACGCTGGCCCCATGGTCAATCTGACGCGCATCTACACCCGGACCGGCGACCAGGGCACGACGGCCCTCGGCGACATGAGCCGCACCGCCAAGACCGACCTGCGGATCTCCGCGTACGCCGACGCCAACGAGGCCAACGCGGCCATCGGGACGGCCCTCGCGCTGGGGGATCTGGCCGAGGACGTCGCCGGGGTGCTGGGCCGGATCCAGAACGACCTCTTCGACGTGGGCGCGGACCTGTGCACGCCGGTGGTCGAGAACCCGCAGTACCCGCCGCTGCGGGTGGAGCAGGAGTACATCGACCGGCTGGAGGCCGACTGCGACCTCTTCCTGGAGGGGCTGGACAAGCTCCGCAGCTTCATCCTCCCGGGCGGCACACCGGGCGCCGCCCTGCTGCACCAGGCGTGCACGGTGGTCCGCCGGGCGGAGCGCTCCACGTGGGCGGCGCTGGAGGTCCACGGGGAGAGCATGAACCCGCTGGCGGCGACCTACCTCAACCGCCTGTCCGATCTGCTCTTCATCCTGGCGCGGGTCGCGAACAAGGAGCGCGGGGACGTGCTCTGGGTGCCCGGCGGCGAGCGCTGAGCCGACGCCGGCACCATCCGGGCAGCAGGCACTAACGCCGCTCCACCCGCACCGGCTTCCGCTCCCCCGCCGCCGGATCCCCGGCAGGTGCCTTCCGCGGCCGGACGACGTAGCTGAGCGCGATCACGCCATGGATCCCGGCGGCCTTCCACGCCGTGCTCATCCACCCGTTCAGCGGCGCCGAGCGGGCCGGGTCGCCCACGTACCACAGGGCGAGCGTCAGCAGTCCGGTGGCGACGGCCGCGCCCACGGCGGTCCCCAGCCAGAGCTTCACCTCGTACGCCGCGCGCGCCTTCCCGTACGTGGGCGCGGGCTTCGGCGGCGGCGCACCGCCGAAGCGGTGGGCGGCCCATCCGTCGAGCCACTTCACCGTGCGGTGGCCGTGGCCGACGGTGTAGCCGATGTAGAGCGCGGCGAGGCCGTGGTGCCAGCTGGGCTCGGCGCCGTTCTTCAGGTCGACGGCGGTGGCGATCAGCAGGACGACCTCCAGCAGCGGCTCGCAGAGCAGCAGGGCCATGCCCAGCTTCGGCCTGCGCAGACCGTAGCGGGCGCCCAGTCCGGCCGCGAGCAGCACCCAGAAGCCGACCTCGCAGATGACGATCAGTGCGACGATCACGCTCTCTTCTCCCTCTTCGCTGCCCGTGCTGCCCCCGCTGCCGGCCCGGCCGACCGGGCCGGCCCCGTTCCCACAGCCTTCCGTGCCCGTGGGCCCGTGTCGTCGTCGGCAGTGAGGAAGCAGAACTGCATCCTTCGATGTACTCGCAGCTCACCCGGGCCGGTGAGGCCCCGGGGGCCCGGCTGCGTGTTGGATGGACGGGTGACCCTCCCCCGTCCGCACCGCAACGACGTGTACGCCGCCGTCGCCGCCTTCCTCAGTGGTGTGCTGCTGTGGTCCCTGGACCTCTACGTCCAGCGCGAGGCGCCGCTGCCCCCGTGGGCGACCCTGGTGCCGCTGGCGGGGATCTGCACGGCCGCGATATTCCGCCGCCCGCTGCCGCTGACGACCCTGCTCGTGGGCACGCTGATGCTCGTCGCCGACCTCTTCACCCACGGCAGTCTGATCACGTTGCTGGTCTTCACGGACACGGTGTACGCGGCGGTCGTCTACGGCTCGGCCGCCACCGCCCGGCGGGTCCCGGTGGGCTCGGTGCTGTTCACCGTCGCCTCGACCGCCGTCCTGCTGGTGCTGCTCCAGGAGCCGGAAGGGCTGTTCCTGGGAGTGCTCGTCGGCATGATCACCATCGCGCCCGCCGCGACCGGGGCCATCATCCGCAACCACCGCAACGCCGCCGACGCGGCCCGGCTGCGGGCCGAGCAGACCGCGCTGCTGGCCGAGATGGACCGGGTGCAGGCGATCACCGCCGAACGCGGGCGGATGGCCCGTGAGCTGCACGACATGGTCGCCAACCATCTCTCCGCCATCGCCATCCACTCCACGGCGGCCCTCTCCCTGGACGACCCGGCGACCACCGGGCGGGCGCTGAAGGTCATCCGGGAGAACAGCGTCGCGGGTCTGGCCGAGATGCGCCGGCTCATCGGGCTGCTGCGGGACAGCTCCGAGGACCGGGAGCCGGTCGCGGCCCCGACCCTCGCCGGCCTGGAGTCGCTGGTCGCCCAGGCCCGGACCAACGGAACCGCCAGCGGGCTCGCCTTCGCCCTGGACGACCGGCGCGACACCGCCCTGCCGATGCCCGCCCCGGTGGAGCTGGCGGCGTACCGGATCGTGCAGGAGTCGCTGACCAACGCCCTCAAGCACGCCGACCCCGGCGAGGTCCGGGTGACTCTCTCGCAGGACCCGACCGGCGCCCTGACCGTCCGGGTGTCCAGCCCGTACGGCAGCCGCTCGGGGCCGCGCGCGCCCGGCTCCGGCAGTGGCCTCGTCGGCATCCGCGAGCGGGTCGCCCTGCTCGACGGCGAGGTGGACGCGGGCCCGGTGCCCGGCCCGCCGGAGGGGCCCGGGAAGATCTGGTGCGTACGGGCGGTGCTGCCCGTCCGGGACGACAAGGAGCCGGAAGCATGACCGCAGAGCGGGCCGGGACGGTTCGGGTGCTGGTCGCCGAGGACCAGAGCGCGGTACGGGCGGGACTCGTCCTCATCCTGGGCAGCGCCCCCGACATCGAGGTCGTGGGCGAGGCCGGCGACGGCGAGGAGGCGGTGCGGCTCGCCCGTGAGCTGGCCCCCGACCTGGTGCTGATGGACCTTCAGATGCCCCGGCTCGACGGGGTCTCGGCGACCCGTCAGATCGTCGCGGAACAGCTGGCCGATGTCCTGGTGCTCACCACCTTCGACCTCGACGAGTACATCTTCGGCGCGCTGCGGGCGGGCGCCGCCGGATTCCTGCTGAAGAACACGGAAGCCGCCGATCTGATCGAGGGGGTGCGGACGATCGCCCGCGGCGAGGGTCTGATCGCCCCGGCCGTGACCCGCCGGCTGATCGCCGAATTCGCCTCCCCGCGCCCGGTGCGCGCACCCGGTGCTCCGGGTGCCGAGGTGCTGGACGTGCTCACCCGCCGGGAGCGCGAGGTGCTGACCGCCCTGGGCGAGGGGTTGTCGAACGCGGAGATCGCGAGCCGTCTGTCGATGGCCGAGGCGACGGTGAAGACGCACGTCAGCCGATTGCTGAACAAGCTGGAGCTGCGCAGCCGGGTACAAGCGGCCGTCCTGGCGCAGGAGTTGGGTGTCTGACGGACCGGCCCGGGGGGAATGCACGGACCGGGTACGGACTCGGCGACGGGCCGACCAGGGACCGGCTTCGGGAAATTTCGCGGAATCGGGAACTCCGTTCTCCGCCTTTGGTCTGGACCTATTGACGATTGGTCCAGACCTTCCTACTCTCACCGCAACACACGCTGCGGTGAGCCACGCAGAGTGCGCAGTGCACCGGTCCCACCCCACTGTCCGGACCTCCACGAGGAGCACCCGTGAGCACTCAACCCCCACCACTGCACTCCCCCAGAAGTCGTCCTACCCCCTGGGCGCGGCTTTCCACCCGGTCGAGGATCGTGGCGGCACTGACCGCCCTCGTCCTCCCCCTGGCCGCCATGGTCGGACTCGCGACGCCGGCCCAGGCCGCCACATCGGCGACCGCGACCTACGCCAAGGCCGCCGACTGGGGCAGCGGGTTCGAGGGGCGGTGGACCGTCAAGAACACCGGTACCACCACGATCAACGGCTGGACCGTCGAGTGGGACTTCCCCACCGGCACGCGGGTCACCTCCGCCTGGGACGCCGATGTCACCAGCGTCGGCAACCGCTGGACCGCCAAGAACAAACCGTGGGCCGGCTCCCTGGCCCCCGGCGCCACCGTCACCTTCGGCTTCAACGGGACCGGCACCGGCTCCCCGTCCAACTGCAAGCTGAACAACGGCAGCTGTGACGGCATCATCGACCCCGTCGACCCGCTGCCGACCGCCCCCGGCACGCCCACCGCCGGCACGGTGACCGAAACCTCCGCCGTCATCAGCTGGGGCGCCGCCACCGACGACAAGGGCGTCAAGAACTACGACGTCGTCCGCGACGGCACCACGATCGCCACGGTCACCGGTCTCACCTACACCGACACCGGTCTGACTCGCGGCACCCCGTACACGTACACGGTCGTGGCCCGCGACACCGTCGACCAGCTCGGCCCGGCCAGCGAGCCGCTGACCGTCACCACGCCGGGCGGCCCGGGGAACCCGACCGCCAAGAAGATGATCTACTTCACGCAGTGGGGCGTCTACGGCCGGAACTACCACGTCAAGAACCTCGACACCGCCGGCATCGCCGCGAAGATCACCCACATCAACTACGCCTTCGGCAACGTCCAGGGCGGCCGCTGCACCATCGGTGACCAGTTCGCCGACTACGAGAAGGCGTACACCGCCGACCAGTCCGTGGACGGCGTCGCCGACACCTGGGACCAGCCGCTCCGGGGCAACTTCAACCAGCTGCGCGAGCTGAAGCGGAAGCACCCGCACATCAAGGTCCTCTTCTCCTTCGGCGGCTGGACCTGGTCCGGCGGCTTCACCCAGGCCATGCAGAACCCGGCCGCGTTCGCCGACTCCTGCTACCGCCTGGCGGAGGACCCGCGCTGGGCCGATGTCTTCGACGGCATCGACCTGGACTGGGAGTACCCCAACGCCTGCGGTCTGACCTGCGACACCAGCGGCCCCGCCGTCATGAAGAACATGATGCAGGCGTTCCGCACCCGGGTCGGTTCCAACTACCTGCTGACCGCCGCCATCACCGCCGACGCCTCCGCGGGCGGCAAGATCGACAGTGCGGACTACGCGGGAGCCGCCCAGTACACCGACTGGTACAACGTGATGACGTACGACTTCTTCGGCGCCTGGGCGCGGACCGGCCCGACGGCCCCGCACTCCCCGCTGAACGCGTACGCCGGCATTCCGCAGGCGGGCTTCAACTCGGCCGACGCCATCAACAAGCTCAGGGCCAAGGGTGTCCCGGCGGCCAAGCTGCTCCTCGGCATCGGCTACTACGGCCGCGGCTGGACGGGTGTCACCCAGACCGCACCGGGCGGCACCGCCACCGGCCCGGCCCAGGGCACCTATGAGCCCGGCTTCGAGGACTACAAGGTCCTGAAGAACACCTGCCCGGCGACGGGAACCGTCGGTGGCACCGCCTACGCCAAGTGCGGCAGCAACTGGTGGGGCTACGACACCCCGGCGACCATCACGGCCAAGATGGCCTGGGCCAAGGCACAGGGCCTGGGTGGAGCCTTCGCCTGGGACGCCAGCGGTGACACCAGCAATGGTGAGCTGACCACGGCGATCAACAACGGTCTCAACTAGCACCAGCCGCTAGGAAGACCGATCGGGCACCGCACTGCGCGGGGGGCCGGGGAGTGATCCCCGGCCCCTTTCCCGTTGCCCGCGACACGGGATACGGGATACGGGATACGGCAGCACCGGGCAGGGCGGCACGAAGCCCCCGTACCCCAGGTCACGAGGGGTCAGGGGGCCGGAAAAGTGGGTAGGGAGCGGGCCGGATCAGGCGACGTTCACCCGCTGGCCCGGAGGCGCGGCCTCCAGCCAGGCGAGGAAGCCGGTGAGCGCGTCCTCGCTCATCGCCAGCTCACAGCGGACCCCCCGGTGCAGACAGCCCAGCACCACGGCGTCGGAGAGCAGGGCCAGCTCCTCCTCGCCCTCGGGGGTGCGCCGGCCGATGACCTCGATGGCGGAACGCTCCAGCACCCGGCGCGGCCGGGGCGCGTACGAGAAGACCCGGAACCACATGATGCGGTCGCCGCTGTACCGGGCGACCCCGTACACCCAGCCCTTGCCGGTGGGAGGGCCCGCCGACTCCGGCTCCTCGGGGACGTTCCACCGCAGCGAGCAGTCGAAGGTGCCGCCCGAGCGCTGGATCAGCCGTCTGCGCAGTCCGAAGACGAACAGCCCGATCCCCACCAGGGCAACCAGCGCCAGGACGCTCACAAGCACCGCGAGGAACATCTTCACCGACCTCCTCGCCTCGTCCTCGTTCTTGACCGCGAACCATGCCGCACCTGCATTGCCTCAGCCGCGGCCCGGGTCTGGAGGGGTCCAGTCCGGGCCGCGGCTGAGGGTGACGCCTGTGGGTGGGGTGCTCAGTGCACCGCCACCGCGTGCAGCCGGACCTCGGCGCGGCGCTCGGCCGCGCCGTCCGACTCCGACCGGGCACGCTCCAGCGCGCGCTCGGCACGCTGGGCGTCGATCTCGTCCGCCAGCTCGGCGATCTCCGCCAGCAGCGACAGCTTGTTGTCGGCGAAGGAGATGAATCCGCCGTGCACGGCGGCGACGACCGTGCCGGCCCCCTCCGGGGTACTGGTACGGATGGTCACCGGGCCCGACTCCAGCACACCGAGCAGCGGCTGGTGACCGGGCATGACACCGATGTCGCCGGACGCGGTGCGCGCGACGACCAGGGTGGCCTCGCCGGACCAGACCTGGCGGTCGGCGGCGACCAGCTCGACATGCAGCTCAGCAGCCAAGGGTGGGCTCCTCGGGTCACCACCCGGCACAGACGCCGGGTGTTGGGTCAAAGTCTAATGGGGCTCCGGGCGCCGGGGCGTCCGGACCCCGCCCCGGCCTGTCACGGCCGGGAAATCCGGGGGTGGCCCCCGGAAGAGGGGCGGGCGTACGGAGGGGGCGGGACGGAACCCGCCCCCTCCGTCATGAGTCAGCTGCCTCAGGAGACGCCGAGCTCCTTGGCATTCTTCTTGAGGTCCTCAAGACCACCGCACATGAAGAACGCCTGCTCCGGGAAGTGGTCGTACTCGCCGTCGCAGATCGCGTTGAACGCGGAGATCGACTCGTCGAGCGGCACGTCCGAACCGTCCACACCGGTGAACTGCTTCGCCGCGTGGGTGTTCTGGGACAGGAAGCGCTCGACACGGCGGGCACGGTGGACGACGAGCTTGTCCTCCTCGCCCAGCTCGTCGATACCGAGGATCGCGATGATGTCCTGGAGGTCCTTGTACTTCTGCAGGATCCCCTTGACGCGCATCGCGGCCTGGTAGTGGTCCGCCGCGATGTAGCGGGGGTCCAGGATCCGGGACGTGGAGTCCAGCGGGTCCACGGCCGGGTAGATGCCCTTCTCCGAGATCGGACGGGAGAGCACCGTCGTCGCGTCGAGGTGGGCGAAGGTGGTGGCCGGGGCCGGGTCGGTCAGGTCGTCCGCGGGGACGTAGATCGCCTGCATCGAGGTGATCGAGTGACCGCGGGTCGACGTGATGCGCTCCTGGAGCAGACCCATCTCGTCCGCCAGGTTCGGCTGGTAACCCACCGCGGACGGCATACGGCCGAGCAGGGTGGACACCTCGGAACCGGCCTGGGTGAACCGGAAGATGTTGTCGATGAAGAAGAGCACGTCCTGCTTCTGCACATCGCGGAAGTACTCCGCCATGGTCAGACCGGCCAGGGCGACCCGCAGACGGGTCCCCGGGGGCTCGTCCATCTGGCCGAAGACCAGGGCGGTCTTCTCCAGAACGCCCGACTCTTCCATCTCGTCGATGAGGTCGTTGCCCTCACGCGTACGCTCACCGACACCCGCGAAGACGGACACGCCTTCGTGGAGGTTGGCGACACGCATGATCATTTCCTGGATCAGCACGGTCTTGCCGACACCGGCACCACCGAACAGACCGATCTTTCCACCCTTGACGTACGGGGTGAGAAGGTCGACGACCTTCAGGCCGGTCTCGAACATCTCGGTCTTCGACTCGAGCTGGTCGAACGCCGGAGCCTTGCGGTGGATCGCCCAGCGCTCGGTCTTCTCGTTGTTCGCCTCGGGGTGGTTCAGCACCTCGCCGAGGGTGTTGAACACCTTGCCCTTGGTGAAGTCGCCGACCGGGACGGTGATGCCCTTGCCCGTGTCGGTCACCGGGGCCTGGCGGACCAGACCGTCGGTGGGCTGCATCGAGATGGTACGGACGACGCCGTCACCCAGGTGCTGGGCCACTTCGAGGGTCAGCGTCTTGAGGGCGCCTTCCTCGGCGGGGTCCGCGACCTCGACGTGCAGCGCGTTGTAGATTTCCGGCATCGCGTCGACGGGGAACTCCACGTCGACGACCGGGCCGATGACCCGGGCGACGCGGCCCGTGGCAGTGGCCGTCTCAACAGAGGTGGTCATTACTTGTCACTCCCCGCGGTCGCGTCGGCCAGGGCACTCGAGCCACCGACGATCTCGCTGATTTCCTGGGTGATTTCGGCCTGGCGGGCCGCGTTGGCAAGTCGGGAGAGCGAATTGATCAGGTCTCCCGCATTGTCGGTCGCCGACTTCATCGCCCGGCGGCGGGCCGCGTGCTCGGAGGCGGCGGCCTGCAGCAGGGCGTTGTAGACCCGGCTCTCGACATAGCGCGGCAGCAGGGCGTCGAGGACGTCCTCCGCCGACGGCTCGAAGTCGAACAGCGGCAGGATCTCGCCCTTGGCCGTGTTCTCCTCCGTCGCCTTCTCAAGGCTGAGCGGCAGCATCCGGTTGTCGACCGGCGTCTGCGTCATCATCGACACGAACTCCGTGAAGACGATGTGCAGCTCGTCGACTCCACCCTCCGAGGTGTCCTTGCGGACGGCCTCGATGAGCGGGGCGGCGACCTTCTTGGCGTCCGCGTAGTCCGGGCTGTCCGTGAACCCGGTCCACGAGTCCGTGACCTTCAGCTCACGGAAGCCGTAGTAGGCGACACCCTTGCGGCCGACGATGAACGTGTCGACCTCCTTGCCCTCGCCGCGGAGCCGCTGCGTGAGCTTGTCCGCCGCCTTGATGGCGTTGGAGGAGTAGCCGCCGGCCAGACCGCGGTCGCTCGTGATGAGCAGCACCGCGGCACGGGCCGGGTTCTCCGCCTCCGTGGTCAGGGGGTGCTTGGTGTTCGATCCGGTCGCCACCGCCGTGACCGCGCGCGTGAGCTCGGTCGCGTACGGCGTGGAGGCCGCCACCTTGCGCTGCGCCTTGACGATGCGCGAGGCGGCGATCATCTCCATCGCCTTGGTGATCTTCTTCGTCGCGGTGACGGACCGGATGCGACGCTTGTAGACCCGGAGCTGCGCTCCCATGAGTCAGGTCCCTTCCGTCGTCACTTCGAGACGTTGACGGTGGCCGGGGCGTCCTCGCCGAGCAGCTTGCCGTCGTGCGTCTCGAACTGCTTCTTGAACGCGGCGATGGAGTCCGCGACCTTGGTCAGCGTGTCGTCCGACATCTTGGCGCCGTCGCGGATCGAGGCCATCAGACCGGCCTCGTCGCGGTGCAGGTACTCCAGCAGCTCGCGCTCGAAGCGGCGGATGTCCTGGACCGGGACGTCGTCCATCTTGCCGGTGGTGCCGGCCCACACGGAGACGACCTGGTCCTCGGTGCGCATCGGCTGGTACTGCGCCTGCTTCAGCAGCTCGACCATGCGCTTGCCGCGCTCCAGGGCGGACTTCGACGCGGCGTCCAGGTCGGAACCGAAGGCGGCGAACGCCTCCAGCTCGCGGTACTGGGCGAGGTCCACGCGAAGACGGCCGGAGACCTGGCGCATCGCCTTGTGCTGGGCGGAGCCACCGACACGGGAGACCGAGATACCGACGTTCAGGGCCGGGCGCTGACCGGCGTTGAACAGGTCGGACTCCAGGAAGCACTGGCCGTCGGTGATGGAGATGACGTTGGTCGGGATGAACGCCGAGACGTCGTTGGCCTTCGTCTCGACGATCGGCAGACCGGTCATCGAACCCGCGCCCATGCTGTCGGAGAGCTTCGCGCAGCGCTCCAGCAGACGGGAGTGCAGGTAGAAGACGTCACCCGGGTAGGCCTCACGGCCCGGCGGGCGGCGCAGCAGCAGCGACACGGCGCGGTAGGCGTCGGCCTGCTTCGACAGGTCGTCGAAGATGATCAGGACGTGCTTGCCCTCGTACATCCACTGCTGGCCGATGGCCGAGCCGGTGTACGGGGCGAGGTACTTGAAGCCCGCCGGGTCGGACGCCGGGGCGGCGACGATGGTCGTGTACTCCAGGGCGCCGGCCTCCTCCAGCGCGCCGCGCACGGACGCGATGGTGGAGCCCTTCTGGCCGATGGCGACGTAGATGCAGCGGACCTGCTTGTTCACGTCGCCGGAGCGCCAGTTGTCGCGCTGGTTGATGATCGTGTCGACGGCCAGGGCGGTCTTGCCGGTCTGGCGGTCACCGATGATCAGCTGACGCTGGCCACGGCCGATCGGGGTCATCGCGTCGACGGCCTTGTAGCCGGTCTCCATCGGCTCGTGGACCGACTTGCGCTGCATGACCGTGGGGGCCTGCAGCTCCAGGGCGCGGCGGCCCGAGGTCTCGATCTCGCCGAGACCGTCGATCGGGTTGCCGAGCGGGTCGACGACGCGGCCGAGGTAGCCCTCGCCCACGGCGACCGACAGCACCTCGCCCGTACGGCTGACCGACTGGCCTTCCTCGATGCCGCTGAACTCGCCGAGGATGATCGCGCCGATCTCGCGCTCCTCCAGGTTCAGGGCGAGACCGAGCGTCCCGTCCTCGAACCGCAGCAGCTCGTTCGCCATGGCCGAGGGAAGACCCTCGACCTTGGCGATGCCGTCGCCGGCCACGCTGACCGTGCCGACTTCCTCGCGCGAGGCCGCGTCCGGCTTGTACGACTGGACAAAGTTCTCCAGCGCGTCCCGGATCTCCTCCGGCCGGATCGTGAGCTCCGCCATCTGGGTTCCCTGCTCTCCTTGTTGGGCCCGAAGTTTCTTACTGGGGGTCTGGGGGCCGACCCCCAGGAATCTTCTGCAATCTCTGCACGGCCCAACCGGGCCGCTGGTACTACTCGGTGCTTCGTGTGAAGCGGTTGTTCGGTCGCCGGCCGGAGCCGGCGCCTCCCGTGGTCAGCCGGCCATCCGCCGCGTGGCGTCGTCCAGACGCTCCGCGACCGTGCCGTTGATCAGCTCGTCGCCGACGCGTACCGAGATCCCGCCGACGACCGTGGGGTCGACGTCCAGGTTCAGGTGCATCTGGCGGCCGTACAGCGCGGCCAGCGCGGCGCCGAGGCGCTGCTTCTGCTGGTCGCTGAGGGGGACCGCCGAGGTGACGATGGCGACCATCCGGTCCCGGCGCGCGGCGGCGAGCTTGGACAGGGCCTCCAGGCCCCCTTCCAGGCTACGTCCCCGGGGCGCGGTGACCAGCCGGACGACCAGCCGCTCGGTGACCGGTTCGGCCTTGCCGCCGAGCAGACCGCGCAGCAGCTCCGCCTTGGCGGCCTTGCCCGCCGCCTTGTCGGTCAGCGCGGCCCGCAGGTCCTTGTTGGAGTCCACGATCCGGCCGAAGCGGAACAGCTCGTCCTCGACGTTGTCGAGGGCGCCCGCCCGCTGGGCGGCGGTGAGCTCGGCGGTGTTCGCCAGCTCCTCCAGGCTGTCGACCAGGTCGCGGGAGCCCGACCAGCGGGACCGGACCATGCCGGAGACCAGGTCGGCGCTCTCGCCGCCCACCTGGCCGGCCAGCAGTCGACCGGTCAGCTCGGCCTTGGCCTCACCGGGCTGCGCCGGGTCGGTCAGGACCCGACGCAGGGAGACCTCGCGGTCGAGCAGCGCGGTGACGGCGGCCAGCTCCTCGGCGAGCTTCGCCGCGTCGACCGAGGTGTTGTCGGTCAGTGCGTCGAGGGACTCACGCGCGGTGGCCAGCGCCTCGCGGCTCGCTCCGTTCATCGGGCGGCCTCGGCCTTCTGCTCAAGGTCGTCGAGGAAACGGTCGATGGTCCGGCTCTGCCGGGCGTGGTCCTCCAGGGACTCGCCCACCAGCTTGCCCGCGAGGTCGGTCGCCAGCTTGCCGACGTCCTGGCGGAGCGCGGCGGACGCGGCCTTGCGGTCGGCCTCGATCTGGGCGTGACCGGCCGCGATGATCTCCTCACGCTGCCGCTGGCCCTCGGCCTTCATCTCCGCGATGATCGCGGTACCCTGCTCGGTCGCCTCCTGGCGGAGTCGGGCGGCCTCGTGGCGGGCCTCGGCGAGCTGCGCCTTGTACTGCTCCAGGACGCTCTCGGCCTCGGTCTTCGCCTCCTCGGCCTTCTCCATACCGCCCTCGATGGCTTCCCGACGCTCTTCCAGAACCTTGTTGATGTTCGGGAGGAGCTTCTTCGCAAGGAAGAAGAAGACGATGGCGAACGCGATCAGGCCGACGATGAGCTCGTCCAGATGCGGAATGAGAGGAGGCTGCTCCTCCGCTGCCGCGATAGTGAGCTGAGCGATCACATCAGTGCCTTCCGTGAAAAGAGATAGGGCTGTCGGTCGGCTTACTGGAAGACGAAGCCCATGACGATGCCGATGAGGGCGAGCGCCTCACAGAAGGCGAAACCCATGATCTGGTTGGTACGGATCAGGCCGGCCGCCTCGGGCTGACGGGCGAGGGCCTGGGTGCCGTTACCGAAGATGATGCCGACGCCGATGCCGGGGCCGATGGCGGCGAGGCCGTAGCCGACAGCGTTGACGTTGCCGGAGACGGCGTTCTCGGCGGCGAGGGTCTGGAGAGCGGACATGCCGGTTCTTCCTTCTCTTTCAATGTCCCGGTGGGGGTTGGCCACCGGACGACTGCGGATCTGGAGGGGAGGGGAGGCTCAGTGGTGCTCGGAGAGCGCGCCCTGGATGTAGCTGGAGGCCAGGAGGACGAAGACGTACGCCTGGACGGCCTGGATGAAGAGCTCGAAGACGATCACAACCATGACCATCACGAACGAGGCGCCGGCGTAGGCGATGCCGATACCGCTCATCAGGTACCAGGTGGCCAGCGAGAACATCACGATCAGCATGTGGCCGGCGAACATGTTCGCGAACAGCCGGACCGCGTGCGTGAAGGGGCGGATGATCAGGTTGGAGAAGAACTCCAGCACCATCACCAGGGGGAGGATCGGCCCCAGGTTCTTGTCGTAGCCGAGGATGTTCTTCCAGGCACCTGCGAAGCCGTGCTTCTTGAAGGTGAGCGTGACCCAGGTGACGTAGACGACCAGTGCCAGACCCGCAGGGAAGGCGATCAGTGACGTGACCGGGAACTGGGCGAGCGGAATGATCGACCAGAGATTCAGGATCCACACGAAGAAGAACAGCGACACCATCAGCGGGACGTATTTTTCGCCGTCCTTCTTGCCGATGATCTCGTAGACGACGCCGCGGCGGACGAAGTCGTACCCGGCCTCACCGACCATCTGGAGCTTGCCGGGGACCAGCTTCGCCTTGCCGAAAGCGGCCCAGAAGAAGCCGACGACGAGGATCGAGCTGATGAAGGCCAGCAGCATCGGCTTGGTGAACTCAAAGCCGTTGACCGTGAAGATCGGCTCATACAGGAACGTGTGCAGGCCCGGAGCTGGGAACCCGCACCCGGAGAAGAGCTGACAGTTCGGGTCGAAGGCGAGCATCTGGGGGTCAGCACTCACCGCGGGCTCCTTCAGCGTGGCGCATGGGTACGGCAACCTCGTTGTGTCGGCGCGGCGCACGGCCGCGGTTCGGCACTGGACTGGTGTTTCGGATGTGAGGGCGGCTGGCGGGCATGGAGCCTCGCGAATGAGCAGGCGTCAGCTCAGATGCCCGCGCCCGCTGTGCCGCAGTAGTTGGCACCGGACGATAGCAGGATCGCGAACGGCTCTTTATACCGCCCCTACCCTTCACGAGGACGAGCCCGCCTTCTGGGGCTTCTCGCCCTTCGAGGACTCGGGTTCGACATACACGATCTTGGCCTTCATGAAGCCGCGCGCCTGCGCCGCGACCCAGACGATCGTCGCCGCGAGCAGCGTGAAGGCGAAGGCCTTGAAGTCGAACGCGCTGGTGTCCTTGAGCAGGGCCATCAGCATGAAGAGCAGCAGCAGCTGCGCCATGTAGAGCATCAGCCCCATGGCCTGGAACAGGTGCGGGAGTGACTTCGCGGTCCGCTGGAGGACGAACATGCCGATCCCCATGAAGCCGATGACCACCACGGTGCCGACGACGGCCCCGAGCGCACCCTTGCCGCCGGCCACCACGGCGCTCACCACGGCGGCTACAAGGCCGGTGGCGGCTGTGGGTACGGCGGTTTGAAGGAGTGTGCGGACGTCGTTGGACGGCATGGCGGCAGCTCCGCTTCCTGGGAAATGGCAGTGGTGTGTCGTCATGGACGAGCGTAATCCGGATCCGAGTCGGGTCCTCGGGGCCAAATGACCGTCGCACTACGGTCCTTCAGCGCTGTCGCCGGTTCTCGTGAACCGTATCACAAACTATTTGAAGAGACCTTTACCCAGGTGTGTGCCAACTATCACACATGAGAGCGAACGCGCGCGTGTGTGCAGAGATCATGCAGCGGAATGCGGTCATCGCCCCGGAAAGGGCCGATCGTCACCCGGGAGTGCCGGCCTTGCGCCGTTCCGGCAGACGCGAACGGGCGCCCACCGCCGTCGCCCCGTTGACGCCCGGCGGGAGCGGAGCCGCCTTCACGGCGGCCCCATCGGCCCCACGGGGCCCGTCCGCGCCCTCGGCGGGCTCCGGGGACCCCGGGGCCCCGGCGGCCTCCACAGCGGGCCCGGGGCGCCGGTAGCGCGGCGGCACGAACCGCTCCGCCCAGCGCGGCGCGCGCGGGGTGAACCGGGGCAGCAGCAACAGGACGAGACCCAGCGCGCTCAGCCCCGCGATCACCATCACGATCCACAGCGCGGTGGAATTCACCGAGTACCCCACCACGCCGAACGCGAACAGCGCGGACCAGAAATACATGATCAGCACCGCTCGGCTGTGCGAGTGACCGATCTGGAGCAGCCGGTGGTGCAGATGCCCCCGGTCCGCGGCGAACGGCGACTGCCCGTTCCAGGTCCGGCGGACGATCGCCAGCACCAGGTCGGCCAGCGGAATCGCGATGATCGTCAACGGCAGCAGCAGCGGGATGAAGACCGGCAGGGCCGCGTGCGCGGTCTGCGCGGAACCGTCCTGCGCGAAGATCCGCATGGCGTCCATGTCGACATTGCCGGTGATGGAGATCGCCGAGGCGGCGAGCACCAGACCGATCAGCATCGACCCCGAGTCACCCATGAAGATCCGCGCGGGATGCATATTGTGCAGCAGGAAGCCCAGGCACATTCCGATGAGAATGGCGGTGAAAAGCGTCGCCGGGGCGGCGGCCTGAATTCCGTTGCCGACCCAGATCCGGTACGCGTAGAGGAAGAACGCGGCCGCCGCGATGCAGACCATGCCCGCGGCGAGGCCGTCGAGCCCGTCCACGAAGTTCACGGCATTGATGGTGATCACCACCAGGGCCACGGTGAGCAGGGTGCCCTGCCAGTCAGTGAGCGTCACCATGCCGACGCCGGGGACCGGGATCCACAGGATCGTCAGACCCTGCATCACCATCACGCCGGCGGCGATCATCTGCCCGCCCAGCTTGATCAGGGCGTCGATCTCGAACTTGTCGTCCAGGACCCCGATGATCCAGATCAGGGCGGCGCCGGAGAGCAGGGCGCGCGGCTCGTTCGACCATTCGAAGACGCTGCGCAGATTGGTGAGGTGGTCGGCGACGAGGAGGCCCGCGCACATGCCGAAGAACATGGCGATGCCACCGAGCCGCGGAGTCGGTTCCCGGTGCACATCACGTGCGCGGATCTCGGGCATCGCGCCGGTCGCGATGGCGAACTTCCGCACGGGCCCGGTGAGCAGAAAGGTCACCGCGGCCGTGACACAGAGCGTCAGCAAATAATCACGCACGGACTCGCCCCACAGGAATCGCCGGCCATCTGAATCTCCATCTCAATCCCCACACCCTAGCCGCGACGGCCACCCGGGTGAGGACATGAGTGAGGACACCCGCGGGCGCGCTGTGGTTGCGCCGACAGCGTCCGCCACGGGTACGGCGGAAATCTACCGGCAAGATCACGGGCGCGGGCACGGACCCTCCCCGCTTCCACCATTCCTCCCCTGCGCCCGCCCCAGGCAGGGCCCGGAAGGGCCGGGAAGGGCCGTAGAGGCCGCCAGGACGGCGGCGCGGCCCACAGGCGCGTGATCGGGCCCCGGAGTGCGCGCCGGCCCGCTCACGGGCGGTCCCGCCCAGTGGTGAACGCGGGGGCCCGGGCGCCGGGCCGTCAGCGCTCGGCCGACGTCCCCGTCATCGCGGTCAGCACCGGGTCGAGCGCCTGGTTGATCTCGTCACCGATCGAACGGAAGAACGTGATCGGCGCTCCGTACGGATCGTGCACCTCGTCCGCGTCCTGATCCGGGGCGAGCAGCCACCCGCGCAGCGCCGCCGCCGCCCGCACCAGGGCGCGCGCACGCTCCACGACGCCCTCGTCCCGGGGGTCGGGCAGGGTCGCGGGGTCGATCGCGCGCACCAGCCGCGTGAACTCCTTCAGCGTGAACGTCCGCAGCCCCGCCGAATGCCCCATCGAGATGACCTGGGCCCGGTGGTCCCGCGTCGCCGTCAGCACCAGATCCGCCCGGATCACATGCTCGTCCAGCAGCTCCCGCCCCACGAAGCCGCTCGCGTCCGCGCCGAAATCGGCGAGCACGACCTCCGCGTTCGCCTCCATCGGGGCACCCTCGTGCCCCCAGGTGCCCGCGCTCTCCACGATCAGCCCGCAGGTCACCGGGTCGCCGAGCCGGTCGACCAGGGCCTGGCGGGTCAATCGCTCGGTGATCGGCGAACGGCAGACATTGCCGGTGCTGACATGGAGGATTCTGAACGTGTCGCCGACGGCATCCGCGCCTATGCCACGCCCCTCAGGGGCGATCAAGGGGCCACCTCAAGGTCGGGTACGACCTTGCGCAGCTCCTCCGCGTCGAGCGCGCCCGCACGCAGCAGGACCGGCACCTCACCCGTCACATCGACGATCGAGGACGGCACGATGCCCGGGGTCGGCCCGCCGTCGAGGTAGACCGACACCGAGTCGCCCAGCATCTCCTGGGCCGCGTCGCAGTCCTCCGGCGAACGGTGTCCGGTGAGGTTCGCCGACGACACCGCCATCGGGCCGACCGCCATCAGCAGCTCGATCGCCACCGGATGCAGCGGCATCCGGACCGCGACCGTGCCCCGGGTGTCCCCCAGGTCCCACTGGAGCGAGGGCTGGTGGCGGGCGACCACGGTGAGCGCGCCCGGCCAGAAGGCGTCGACCAGCTCCCACGCCGACTCCGAGAAGTCCGTGACCAGGCCGTGCAGGGTGTTCGGGGAACCGATGAGCACAGGGGTGGGCATGTTCCGGCCCCGGCCCTTGGCCTCCAGCAGATCGGCCACCGCCTCGGAACTGAAGGCATCCGCGCCGACGCCGTACACGGTGTCGGTGGGCAGCACGACCAGCTCACCACGGCGTACCGCCGACACGGCCTCACGCAGGCCGGTGGCGCGGTCGCTCGCGTCGTTGCAGTCGTATCGCCGAGCCATCAGTGGGCCTCCCTCATCTTTGTGCTCGGTTCCCCTCCGGGGCGCCCGAGCGTGCGTCGATCGTGCCCGCCCTGTCTGCGGGCCCGGTTCGCCTCCGGCGCACCGCCGAAGCGCGAAGGCGTCGGATCACTCGCGAAGGGGGGCACCGTACCGAGGCGGGGGGATCGTTCGCAGCGGGTGCGCCCGTTCGGGTCAATCGCGGAGGTGTTCCGGTCGCTCGCGGAGCCGTCGGTCGGGGTGTGCGGGGACATCAGGGGGTCGCCTTGCGGGCCGTCGCGAAGCGGGGGCGGTTGTTCAGGTCCGGGTGGTCGGCGGCGTCCGCCCAGCCGGACTCCTCGTTGAAGATCCACGGGACCTGGCCGCCCTGGGTGTCGGCGTGCTCGATCACGACGAGGCCGCCGGGCCGCAGCAGCCGGTGGGCGGTGCGCTCGATGCCGCGGATGGTGTCGAGGCCGTCCTCGCCGGAGAAGAGCGCCATCCCGGGGTCGTGGTCACGGGCCTCGGGCGCCACGTACTCCCACTCGGTGAGCGGGATGTACGGCGGGTTGGAGATCACCAGGTCGACCTGGCCGTCCAGCTCCGGCAGCGCGGTCAGGGCGTTGCCCTGGTGGACGGTGACCCGGGAGCCCTGGGCGTTCTTGCGGGTCCATTCCAGCGCGTCGTCGGAGAGTTCGACGGCGTGCACCCGGGACCTGGGCACCTCCTGCGCCATGGCGAGGGCGATGGCCCCCGAGCCGGTGCACAGGTCCACGATCAGGGGTTCGACGACGTCCATGGCGCGTACCGCGTCTATGGCCCAGCCGACGACGGACTCGGTCTCCGGGCGGGGCACGAAGACACCGGGGCCGACCTGGAGCTCCAGATAGCGGAAGAAGGCCCGCCCGGTGATGTGCTGGAGCGGTTCACGCGCCTCGCGGCGGGCGACGGCCTCCCAGTAGCGGGCGTCGAAGTCCGCGTCCTTGACGGTGTGCAGCTCCCCCCGCTTCACCCCGTGGACGAACGCGGCCAGTTCCTCCGCGTCGAAACGCGGGGACGGCACGCCGGCGTCGGCCAGCCGCTGGGTGGCCTGGGCCACCTCGGCAAGCAGCAGGTTCACTGGTCCTCCACCCGGGTTCGTACGTCAGTTGCTGCGCGGGACTGTGGTCACTGGGCGGCGGCCAGCTTGGCGGCCGAGTCCGCGTCCACGCACGCCTGGATGACGGCGTCGAGATCGCCGTCGAGCACCTGGTCCAAGTTGTACGCCTTGAAACCCACCCGGTGGTCCGAAAGACGGTTCTCGGGGAAGTTGTACGTACGGATCTTCTCGGACCGGTCCACGGTGCGGACCTGGCTGCGGCGGGCGTCCGCCGCGTTCTTCTCGGCCTCCTCCTGGGCGGCGGCGAGCAGCCGCGACCGCAGGATGCGCATGGCCTGCTCCTTGTTCTGGAGCTGGCTCTTCTCGTTCTGGCAGGAGGCGACGACACCGGTCGGCAGATGGGTGATCCGCACGGCGGAGTCGGTCGTGTTGACGGACTGGCCGCCGGGCCCGGAGGAGCGGTAGACGTCGATCCGCAGATCGTTGGCGTTGATCTCGACGTCGATCTCCTCGGCCTCGGGGGTCACGAGGACACCGGCGGCGGAGGTGTGGATCCGGCCCTGGGACTCGGTCGCGGGCACGCGCTGCACGCGGTGCACCCCGCCCTCGTACTTCAGCCGGGCCCAGACGCCCTGGCCGGGCTCGGTGGCGCCCTGGCCGCCCTTGGTCTTCACCGCGACCTGGACGTCCTTGTAGCCGCCCAGCTCGGACTCGGTGGAGTTGATGATCTCGGTCTTCCAGCCGACGCGCTCGGCGTACCGCAGATACATCCGCAGGAGGTCGCCGGCGAAGAGCGCGGACTCGTCGCCGCCCGCTCCGGCCTTGACCTCCAGGATGACGTCCTTGTCGTCGCTGGGGTCGCGCGGGACCAGGAGCAGCCGCAGCTTCTCCGTCAGCTCGTGGCGCCGCTGCTCCAGCTCCTTGACCTCGGCCGCGAAGTCCGGGTCGTCGGCCGCCAGCTCACGCGCGGTGTCGATGTCCTCACCGGTCGACTTCCAGGAGCGGTAGGTGCCGACGATCGGCGTCAGTTCGGCATAGCGCTTGCTGAGCTTCCGCGCGTTCGCCTGATCGGCGTGGACGGAAGGGTCGGCGAGCTGCTTCTCCAGATCGGCGTGCTCACCGATCAGATCCTCGACCGCCTCGAACATCGAATGGCTCCTGTGTCGTACGAGGTTTTCCGCGGGACGGCTGGACGCCGGACCGCCTGGGGCCCCGGAACCCCAGCTTCTGCTGGCGGGACGGCAAAGCGCCGGTCCCGGCCGCACCCCGTGGGGGCAGCCGTGGACCGGCGCAGTTGGCTCGCTACTTCTTGGAGCCGGCGGCCTTGCCGAAGCGGGCCTCGAAGCGGGCCACACGGCCACCGGTGTCGAGGATCTTCTGCTTGCCCGTGTAGAACGGGTGGCACTCGGAGCAGACCTCGGCACGGATGGAGCCGCTGCCGATGGTGCTACGGGTGGTGAACGACGCGCCACAGGTGCAGCTGACCTGCGTCTCGACGTACTCGGGGTGGATGTCGCGCTTCAAGGTGTCTCCTAGGTTCGGGAGGGCGCCGGGTCGCGGGGGCGGATTGCCTGCGCGTGAACCGGGGCCGACGTACCAGTCTGCCAGGACCGGCCGTATCTCCCAAAACCGGGGTGACCTCCGTGCTATTCCCCGGCCCCGCCGCCGGCCGCCCGCTGCTGCCGGGCGGGGGCGGTGCCGTCCCGTACGACCGAGCCGGCGTCGCCCTTGTCGCCCGCGGAGTCCTCCAGCGCGGCGGGCGGGATCGGCCGGTCCAGGGCGAGCGCGGACCACACCTGCTGGGCGGCGCCCCGGAGCGGGATGACGCGGTTGGGGTCGATGGGGTCGTACTCGACGGGCATGGTCACCATGTCCACGTCCTTGGCGTCGAGCCCGCTGAGCCCCCTGGCCAGGCCGGTCAGCTCGCCGATGGAGTCCAGCTCGGAGTCGGGGGTGATCGCCTTCGTGGCGGTGTCGGCGATGTCGAGGAGCTTGGCGGGGTTGGTGAGCACGCCGACCTCCTGGACCTGGCCGATGAAGGCCTTCATGAAGGCCTGCTGGAGCTGGATGCGGCCCAGGTCGCTGCCGTCCCCGACGCTCTTGCGGGTACGGACGAGGCCGAGCGACTGCTCGCCGTCGAGGGTGTGGGTGCCGGGGGCGAGGTCGAGACGGCTCTTCGTGTCCTTGATCGGCTTGTCGGTGGTGATCTCCACCCCGCCGAGGGCGTCGACGAGCTTCTTGAAGCCGGTGAAGTCGACCTCGATGTAGTGGTCCATGCGGATGCCGGACATCCGCTCGACGGTCTTCACGGCGCAGGCGGGGCCGCCGACCTCGTACGCGGTGTTGAACATGACACGGTTCTGCGACGGGACCGTCCGGTCGTCCGCGTCCAGGCACTCCGGGCGGGTGATGAGGGTGTCGCGCGGGATGGAGACGACGCTGGCCTTCTTCCGGCCCTCGTGCAGGTGGACCACCATCGCGGTGTCGGCGCGGGCGCCCTCCTCGTCGCCGCCGTATCCGGCGTTCTCGCCGGCCCGGGAGTCGGAGCCGAGGAGCAGGATGTCGAGGGACCCGTTGTCGACGTCGTCGGGCCGGTCGGTGCCGAGCCGGGCGTTGATGTCGATGCCGTCGAGGTTGCCGTCCAGCTTGAGATAGACGTACCCCGCTCCGGCGCCCCCGGCGAGCAGCGCCCCGACCAGGGACCAGGTGGCGAACCGGCCCGCTCTGCGGCCCGTGGACGGCCCCTTGCGCCGCCGGCCACGGCTGCCGCCTATTCGGCCGCCGCTGCTGCTCTGCTCGCCCATGGTCTCCTCGGTCCCGTCCGTGTGGCCGCTTCCCCTTGTCGCACCGATCAGGAGCGGTAGGCCCACCCTGTCAATTTTTGCTCCGCCACCGGGGAGACGGCGAGGGGAGGGAAAGGGTTGCACGGGTGACTGAGAACCCACTGAGAGAGAGATGGCTACGCGCCGCGTCCGGTCGCATGCGACTGGTATCGAATACGCAACCCATTCGCCAAGTTTTGGCAAAGTACGCACGCGGGAAGCTCAGACGAGACTCAAATCCATGGCTCTTTACGTCTCCCTCACCTCCCACAAAACCCTCTAACCATCCCATAGAGGTCAGCTCCCCCTGTCCCCCGATCGGCGGAACGCCCGAAATGATCATGCTTGAATACCGCGATCACACATCGTGACCACATGTGTTCATGACGGAAAACGTCAAGGGGGATCCCATGAGAATGCGTCTGCCCAACAGACCCGGACCAGGTCTGACGAGCATCGCGTGCGCCACCGCCCTGCTGGCCGGCGTGCTCACCACACCCTCCCTCGCGGCACCGGCCGCCACGGAGGGGACGCCCGCGCCGCAGCCGCCGGCCGCCGAGCCGGCGATGAAGACCTTCGACCCGGCGCTGAAGGCGGCGGCCGAGGAGGCCGTGGAGGCCGAGGCCGCCGCGCGGAAGGAACTGGACGGCCTGAAGGCGGCCGCCGCCAAGGCCGAGGAGGAGGCCAGGACGGCCCGGGCCCGGGCCGTGACGGCCGCCGCCGAGGCCGCGGTGAAGCGGAAGGCGGCCGAAGCCACCGGAGGCGTGGCCGGTGCGGCGGCCAGGGCGGAAGCCGCCGCGGCCGAGGCCAGGGCGGCGTCCCTGGACAAGGCGGCGGACAGCGCCGCCGCCAAGGCCGCGTCCGCCCGGAAGGCCCTGGCGGACGGCCAGACCGCCGTCGCGGTGGCGACGGCGAAGACGATGAAGGCACGGGCCGAGGCGGAAGCCGCGACCAGCTGCCCGTCGGCCGTCCCGGCCTATGTCCTCACCGCCAGGAAGTCCGCGAACGGCGCCCCGGCCGGCAGCACGATCACCCGCCATGTGGACTGGGACCCGCAGAACACCGAGTACGGCCACATCTTCGACACCGAGGAGAGCGGCGAACTGGGCACCGGCGTCGTCGCCTTCTCCGGCGGCGGGACCCGGCTCCTCACCGTGGACGGGGCCGAGGGCGGGACCGTCCTGCGCTCCTACCGCGACCGGACCGCCCAGGGCGGCGGGCTGCTGACGCCCGAGTACGGCTTCCCGGGCGAGACGCACGCCGTCTGGAACGGCGCCAGGAACATGTGGGCCGACGCCCAGGGCCGCATCGTCCGCATCGACGCGTCGGGCACCCTGAACGTCCTCGTGGTCGAGCGCCAGAAGGGCTCCACCACGCAGGCGAAGCTGACCCGCGCCGCGCAGCTGCCCGCCACCGACGCGGAGTTGACGGAGCTGAACCGGTCCACCCGGGTCTGGGCCGCCGGTGACACCGTCTACGGCCTGCTCGACGGCACCATCCGCAGCTGGGCGTACGCAGTCAAGGACGGCTCCGTCACCCTGACCCCGGCGGGCTCCACCGTCCGTACCGACCTGACCGACGTCGCGGACATGTGGAGCCCCGCTCCGGGCGTCGTCCACGTCGCCGCCGAGTCGGGCATCGTCCGCAAGTACGCCCACTCGCCCCTGCGCGTGGTCGACGGGGACATCGCCTCGGACATCAGCGACGCCTTCGCCGGCACGGCCGCCTGCCTCTCCCCCGCGGACGAGAACGAGGCGCCGTACTTTGGCACGAAGCCGGAGGTGACCGAGGACCCGGTGGTGGAGCCGACCGCTCCCGAGCCGGAGCCCGACCCCACGGGCCCGGCGCGGGTCTCCGGACGGTTCACGCTGGGCGACGGCTCGCCCGCCGCCGGTCTCGACGTCGACATCACGGCGGTCGTCCCGACCGGGACCGAGGGCGAGAACCTTCAGGATCCCCGGCTCGGCACGGTCACGACCGGAGCGGACGGCACCTGGTCCCTGACCCTGCCGGAGAAGCTGCCCGTGGACGTGCAGACGGCCGCGGACGCCAACAGTGGCGCGCTGAACGTCACCGCGACCACGGTGGGCAGGACGCCGTCCGGAGTGGCCATGGTCGGGGTCGACCATCTGACGGCCGCGCCGCCGGAGCCGCAGACCGGCAAGGCCAGCCGCTTCGCGATGCTGGCGAGCGAGCCGGACGGGCACTCCACCGAGCTGGTCCCGCTGCTGGACGAGAACGCCCCGGAGAACAACCTCCCGGAGCCGACCACGGAGGAGCAGGCCCGCAGCGACGCCGCGCGGAGCGAGAACGAGACCGTCCAGGAGAACTCCCCCGCCCCGCGCTGGCAGAACGACCGCGGGCCGTCCGAGATCGGCTTCAACCCCTTCCTGGTCAAGGGCAGGGACGTCTCGTCCGAGAAGGTGGCCCGCTACGGCGGGGCCTGCCACTGGACATACACGAACGGCAAGAAGCACCACGCGTACACCACGGTGGGCGAGGCGCACGCGGGCTGGGACAGCAAGGCGACCTTCGAGTACGAGAGGAAGGTCTCGAACAAGATCGACAGCGCCATCTCCACGAACGGCAAGTGGAAGCTGAGCGGTGGCATCACCGTCGGCACCTCCAGCAGCGCTCTGAGCGGCTACACGGCCAAGGGCCCCCACTTCGCCAAGGAGTGGCGGATCCCGATCCAGTACCAGGAGCGGACGCACTACTACATCTGCGCGCCGGGGGGTACCCGCAGCAAGTACAAGGAACTCCGCGCGGTCAAGTACTCCGTGCCCTCGGGCTGGAAGACCGGCACGTACGGCAAGGACGTCCGCCATTTCGACGGTGCCAAGGCGTACGACAATTCCAAGAAGGCGTACCGCGCGGTCGTCGAGAAGGGCTCGTACTTCGGCCTCAGCAGGGGCAAGAGCATGGAGTGGAAGAAGGCTGCCTCGGTCGCCGGCATCTCCCTCGGCTCGACGCTGACCTACGACACCAACCACACCCAGAAGATCACCGCGGGGAACAAGAAGGGCGTCCACCGCATCTGGGGACGCAGTGACAAGGTGACGGGCAAGCCCGGTGTCTTCTACTCGCGTTAGGACCCTGGCACCGGTGGTCTCGGTGCTGCTGCTGAGCGGCTGCGGACCGGACCGGGCGGTGTCCGGGCCGCCCGACCGGGCCGGCACGGCACTCCTGAACGAGCGCGAGGCGCCGACGTTCACCGGCTTCGACGGCGCGAAGGCCGGCGAGGAGTACCGCTTCGCGCTGCCCGTGCCGTACAACGGGTCCGCGCGGGACATCGAGATCACCCGTGCGGAGCTGCTGGATCCCCCGGCGGGCCTGAAGGTGACGGGCATGGCCGCCTACTCCGCCGCCGAGACCGACAAGTCCGTGATGCTGACGGTGCGGCCGCGGGATTCGGACCTCGAACGGATCCTGGACCGGGCGAAGGACCGGATCGGTGAACCCGCGAAGGTCGGGGCCGACTCCCTCAGCGACATCTACTACATGGTCAGCCTCAGGGTGACCGGCCCCGTCACGGGCCACACCCGGGACTGCCGCTACACCTACCGCCAGGGCGGTGAGACGTACGCCCAGATCGTGGGGTGCGACTTCCGGCTCTCGCTGGAGAAGTGAGCGGCTGACGGGAAACACCGGGCCCACCGTGCGCGACGCACGGTGGGCCCGGTGTCATGTCACCCGAAGGCGTGGGCCCGGCGGGCTCAGCCGAACAGGTTGTAGTTGTTCCAGCCGCTGCCGAACTGCACCCGGCTGCCGAAGGGCTTCGACGCCCTGCCGGTGCCCGGGTAGAGCCACATGCGGTGGGCGGTGTCCCGGCCCAGCAGGTCGGCGTGGCCGTCGCCGTTCATGTCACCGGTGGTGATGAGGGCGTTGAGGTTGTTGAAGGTCGCCACCTGGAGCTTGCCCAGGAAGGGCTTCGTCGCGCTGCCGGTGCCCTGGTAGAGATAGGTCTTCCCGCCCGCGCCCCGGGCCAGGACGTCGGCGCGGCCGTCGCCCGAGAAGTCGCCGTGGCCGCGGACCATGTCGAACTGGCCCCAGCCGGGGCCGACGAGGACCGGGGCGCCGAAGGTGCCGCGGCCGGTGCCCACATGGACGTAGGCGTTGCCCTTGTCGGTGACCGTCATCAGGTCGGGGATCTCGTCGCCGCTGAGGTCGCCGGGGGCGAGGATCTGCCGCTGGGACCGCCAGTCCTGCATGATCGTGGTGGCCGTGCCGCCGCCGCGCTTCCAGCGGACGCTGCCGTCGGGGACCCGGTAGACCAGGTCCTGGCGGTTGTCGCGGTCCAGGTCCGTCTGGACCAGGATGTCCACGCCGCGGTAGTCGCCCTGGTCCGACTTGCGGACGAGGGTCTTGCCCGTGGAGAACCAGGAGAAGAGGTTGTCGCCCCGGCGGGCGACAAGGTCCGCGTAGCGGTCCCCGCTCCAGTTGGTGTCGTGGATCTGGTGCCGGAAGGCCGCCTGGAAGGCGCTGACCTTCGCGTAGACGCCGTACTTGCCCCGGGCGGAGCAGTTGCGGTCGCCCCAGGAGACGATGCCGACCAGCCTGCCGCCGGCGACCAGCGGACCGCCGGAGTCACCGTTGCAGGTGGTCTCCGAGGTGCTGTCCTTGCCCGTCGGGGCACGGCCGGCGCAGTACATGGTGCCGGCGATGAAGTCGGAGCCGTACGCCTTGCGGCAGTTGGTGTCCGACTGGGCGTCGGCGTCGGCGACCTTCAGCATCTCGGAACCGCGGGCGTTCGCGCCGGAGCCGGTGAGTCCCCAGCCGTAGACCTTGCCGTCGGTGCCGGCCTTGTAGAGGCCGGTGTCCGTGGGCCGCATGACGGGCAGCGGCTTGGCCTTGACGGGGGCTTCCAGCGTGAGGACGGCGACATCGTTGTTGAGCGAGTAGTCGTCGTACTTGGCGTGCTGCCACTGGCGGGCCACTCCGCGCAGCTCGCCGCCGCGCAGATTGAGGATGGGCCGGCCGGCCTGGTCGACCCGGCCCGTGAGGGTGGGGGTCCGGTCGGCGCCGGTGACCACGGCGCCGGCGGTCTTCCACGCGATGCCGTCGACGCAGTGGGCAGCCGTGACGATCTTGGTGGGGGCGACCACCGCGCCACCGCAGGAGTAGAGGTCGCCGTACCGGTCGTTGAAGTACAGCTGGGCCATCCACGGCGCGGTGGCTATCGCCGTGGTCTTGCCGCCGATGATCCGGGCGCTCGGAGCGGACGCGGCACGCCGGTCGTCGCCGGGCGTGGGCCTGATCTGTGCCGTGGCGCCCTGGGCGCGGATGGACTTCAGGGCGTCGGCGACCCGCTCGTGGAGTTCTCCCTGCGGGGTGACGGACTGCCGCTCGGCCGGGAGCGGGGCCGCCGGAGCGGCTCCGGCCTGGCCGGCGAGCAGGCCGGTGGAGGCCAGGGCCAGTACGGTCGCGACGGCCGGGATCCCCTTGCCGATCCGGCGCGTGCGGATGCTGTGGGGCACTCGATAACCACCTCGGGCTTGTTCCGGTCCGGCCGGATGCCCGCTGGCGCCCCGCCGGATGTCTGGCGGTGGGGCGTGCGAAGGATGCGTGACGCGCCGGGGCCGTGGGCCCGCTCGGCGCGGCGGAGATCCCCCCAGGAGTCCCCCCTGGAACCCCCACCTGGTGATTGATCGATCGTATGTGCGGTACATGGCGATCGGCCACCCGGACAGGGGTATCGCGGTGAAATGAGACCACCCCGTCACCTCAGGGGTGACGGGGTGGTCCCGGAAGAGCTGACCTGACGTCAGTCGTTGTTGCCCGACGACGGGGTGGTCTTCTGGATCTGGAGCAGGAACTCGGCGTTCGACTTCGTCTGCTTCATCTTGTCCAGCAGCAGCTCGATCGCCTGCTGCTGGTCGAGCGCGTGCAGCACCCGGCGCAGCTTCCAGACGATGGCCAGCTCCTCGCTGCCGAGCAGGATCTCCTCCTTGCGGGTGCTGGACGCGTCGACGTCCACCGCGGGGAAGATGCGCTTGTCGGAGAGCTTCCGGTCGAGCTTGAGCTCCATGTTGCCGGTGCCCTTGAACTCCTCGAAGATCACCTCGTCCATGCGCGAGCCGGTGTCGACCAGCGCGGTGGCCAGGATGGTCAGCGAGCCGCCGTCCTCGATGTTGCGCGCGGCACCGAAGAAGCGCTTCGGCGGGTAGAGCGCGGTCGAGTCGACACCACCGGACAGGATGCGTCCGGAGGCGGGGGCCGCGAGGTTGTACGCACGGCCCAGACGGGTGATGGAGTCCAGCAGGACGACCACGTCGTGGCCCAGCTCCACCAGGCGCTTGGCGCGCTCGATGGCCAGCTCGGCGACGGTGGTGTGGTCCTCGGCCGGGCGGTCGAAGGTGGAGGAGATGACCTCGCCCTTGACCGACCGCTGCATGTCGGTGACCTCTTCGGGCCGCTCGTCGACGAGGACGACCATCAGATGGCACTCGGGGCTGTTGACCGTGATCGCGTTGGCGATGGCCTGGAGGATCATGGTCTTGCCGGTCTTCGGCGGGGCCACGATCAGACCGCGCTGGCCCTTGCCGATCGGCGACACGAGGTCGATGATCCGCGTGGTCAGCACGCCCGGGTCGGTCTCCAGACGGAGCCGGTCCTGCGGGTAGAGCGGGGTGAGCTTGTTGAACTCGGGGCGGCCACGGCCGGATTCGGCCGCCATGCCGTTGGCCGAGTCCAGGCGGACCAGCGCGTTGAACTTCTCGCGGCGCTCGCCCTCCTTCGGCTGCCGGACCGCGCCGGTGACGTGGTCGCCCTTGCGCAGGCCGTTCTTGCGGACCTGGGCGAGGGAGACGTACACGTCGTTGGGGCCGGGCAGGTAGCCGGAGGTCCGGATGAACGCGTAGTTGTCGAGGATGTCGAGGATGCCGGCGACGGGGATCAGCACGTCGTCGTCGGAGACCTGCGGCTCGCTGCTGCTCGTGAACTCGTCACGGCCGCGACGGCCCCGGCGGTCGCGGTAGCGGCCCCGGCGACCCCGGCGACCGCCGGCCTCGTCGTCGAAGTCGTCCTGCGGTCCGCTGCTCTGCTGCTGGCGCTGGCCGCCCTGCTGCTGACGCTGGCCGCCCTGCTGCTGGTCGTCGCCCTTGCCGCGGCGGTCGCGCTGACGCTCCCGGCGGTCGCCGCGACCGCGCTCACGACGGCCCTCGCCCTCCTGGGCGGAGGCGTCGGCGCGCTCCTCGGACTTCTCCTTGACCTCGACGGCCGACTCGGCCTTCGCCTCGGCCTGGACATCCGGGCTGCCGGCCGGGGCGGTGGCCCGACGGCGGCGGCGCTCGGCGACCGGCTGGTCGTCGCTGGCCGGCTGGCCGGGGATCTCGATCTGCTGCTGGGTGACGGGGGCCTTCTCGGCGGCCGCGGCCGGAGCGGACTCGGCGGCGGTGTCGCCCGTACGGGCCTTGGAGGTGGCACGGCGCTTCGGCTTGGTCTCGGCCTCGGCGCCCTTGGCGGCGGTGGCCGCCGTCTTGGCGCCGGTGGAGCCACCGGCCTGCGCCTCCTTGATGACCTCGATCAGCTGGCTCTTGCGCATCCGCGCGGTGCCCCTGATACCGAGGCCGGAAGCGACCTGCTGGAGCTCGGCCAGGACCATGCCCTCCAGGCCGGTGCCGGAACGGCGGCGCCGTGAGGTGGTGCCGGAGGCAGCACCTGCGGCGGACGCGGCGGTGTCGACGTTGCTGTCGGCGCTCACGCCCATCAGATCGGTGGTGTCGCTCACGAAGGGTCCTTCCCTGGAGCGGACGTCGGCCTTCTGGCTCGGCGACCGGTTGTGCTGTCCGACGGCGGTCCGTCTGTGCGGACCGTGCCGGGGCGGTGGTCCCCGCCGGGTCTGGTACGGCGGAGAGTCAGATACATGCAGGTCCGGCCCGAGTCCCCCTGCTCGGCCCACTCCATGGCGGAGCGGGAGGTTACGTGCCGGTTCCGGAGCGTGCTCGAAACTGCTCAGGCAGGCTGCTCAGGCAGTTGGGGAGGCTCCCGGAAGAATGGTGGTCCCGATGCGGGACACGAAGAACCGAGCCGCAATGGCTTCGGTTGCAGACTTGAGGTTAACACTACCGGCTCCAACAAACATTCCCCCTCTCCATCACCGGCAATCTCGTGTCACGGCGATTCACCGGCTGTCGCCGGACCGCCGGCGCGGCCCTGCCGGACCGCGCGGACGGACGGGGCGCGCGCCCCGTACCCGCCGTGTCCGCGCACCTACCGCGCGGAGGTGTCACCGTCGCCGGACGCGGCACCCGCGGGGGTGAGCGGCAGCACGCTCGCGCCCATGGTGTCGAAGGTGAGCCGGGCCGCGGCCCACCCCTCCCCGGCCAGCCGCGCGACCTTGTCGGCCGCGCTGTCCTCGGCCAGTGCGAGCACGGTCGGGCCCGCACCGGAGATGACTGCTGGGACGCCGTCCGCGCGCAGTCGGTTGACAAGGTCGGCGCTCTGCGGCATCGCCGGGGCGCGGTACTCCTGGTGGAGCCGGTCCTCCGTGGCGGGTAGCAGCAGCTCGGGGCGCCTGGTCAGAGCCTCGACGAGCAGGGCGGCACGACCCGCGTTCGCGGCGGCGTCCACATGGGGGACGGTCCGCGGGAGCAGTCCGCGCGCCGTCTCGGTGAGCACCGGCTTCTCGGGGACGAAAACCACCGGAACGACGGAATCCGCGGGCTCCATCCTGATGGCGCGCGCGGCCCCCCGGTCGGTCCAGGCGAGGGTGAAGCCGCCGAAGAGACAGGCGGCGACGTTGTCGGGGTGGCCCTCGATCTCGGTGGCCAGCTCCAGCAGGGCGGTGTCGTCGAGCTTGGAGTCGCCGCCTATGGTCACCGCCCGCGCGGCGACGATGCCGGCGCAGATGGCGGCGGACGACGAACCCAGACCGCGACCGTGCGGAATGCGGTTGGCACAGACCACCTCCAGGCCGCGCGGCTGCCCTCCGAGCAGGTCGAAGGCGGTGCGCAGGGACCGTACGAGGAGATGACTCTCGTCGCGCGGCAGGCCGGCCGCTCCCTCCCCGGCGATGTCGATGTGCAGACCGGAGTCCGCGACCCGGACGACGACATCGTCGTAGAGCCCCAGGGACAGCCCGAGGGCGTCGAAGCCCGGGCCGAGATTCGCGCTGGTGGCAGGCACGCGCACACGGACGGCGGCGGCACGGAACGCTGGACCGGCCATCGCTCGATGACACTCCTTGGTTCTGACTGCGAGGGTTTGATCTGCGTGATGGTGCGAGATGGTGCGAGATGTTCTGATGGCGGACGTTCCGGCTGCGGGAGATCTGTTCGCGGTAGGGGGATGAACGCCCGGGGGCCATCACGGCGGCTGCACCGCGGCATATGCGGCGGGGCTGGTTCGGTACAGCCTATCGAAGGAAGGTTCTGTGGCGACATAGGGCGCACGGCAGGCGCACGATGCGTGTCGCAAGCCTCCCGTGCCCCTGCATGCGCCGTTGACCTGCTTGGCGGCCTTTTCGCCGGGGTAGGGCTTTTCTCTCGGCCCGCAGGTACCGGGCCTGCCGTCGACCGGTACGGGGTCCTGCCACCGCGGGTACGGGTCCTGCCACGGGGGCGGGACCCGTACACCACGGGCCGTTCTCCTCGTCCACCGGCCGGGCCCGCGCACGAGGCAGGGATCAGGCCAGGCCCAGCCGCTCGGCCGCCGACGCCGCGTCCACCGGCACGGTGACCGGCTGCGGGGCGCCCGCGACGGCCCAGTCGGGGTCCTTGAGGCCGTTTCCGGTCACGGTGCAGACGATCCGCTGGCCCGGGTCGACCTTCCCGGCCTCGGCGGCCTTGAGCAGACCGGCGACGGAGGCCGCCGAGGCGGGCTCCACGAAGACGCCCTCCTGCGCGGCCAACAGACGGTAGGCCCGCAGGATCTCACGGTCCGTCACCTCGTCGATGAAGCCGCCGGACTCGTCGCGCGCGGCGAGTGCCTGCTGCCAGGAGGCCGGGTTGCCGATGCGGATGGCGGTGGCGATGGTCGAGGGGTCCTTGACCACCTCGCCACGGACGATCGGCGCGGAGCCGGACGCCTGGAAACCCCACATCCGGGGCGTACGGCTGCTGACGCCGTCGGCGGCGTACTCCCGGTACCCCTTCCAGTACGCGGTGATGTTGCCCGCGTTGCCCACCGGCAGGACATGGATGTCGGGGGCGTCGCCGAGGGCGTCCACGATCTCGAACGAGGCCGTCTTCTGGCCCTCGATCCGGTACGGGTTGACCGAGTTGACCAGGGCCACCGGGTAGTTCTCGGACAGGCTCCGGGCCAGGTTCAGGCAGTCGTCGAAGTTGCCGTCGACCTGGAGGATCTTCGAGCCGTAGACCAGGGCCTGGCCCATCTTGCCCAGGGCGATCTTGCCCTGCGGCACCAGGACCGCGCAGACCATGCCCGCGCGTACCGCGTAGGCGGCGGCCGATGCGGAGGTGTTGCCGGTGGAGGCGCAGATGACGGCCTTCGCGCCCTCCTCCTTGGCCTTGGTGATGGCCATGGTCATGCCCCGGTCCTTGAAGGAGCCGGTGGGGTTGGCGCCCTCGACCTTGAGGTGCACCTCGCAGCCCGTGCGCTCGGAGAGGACCTGCGCGGGGACGAGCGGCGTACCGCCCTCACGGAGCGTCACGACCGGCGTGGTGTCCGTGACCGGGAGCCGGTCCCGGTACTCCTCGATGATGCCGCGCCACTGGTGGGTGCCCTGGTTGGTCATGGGTCCTTTACTCCCCTTCAACACGCATGATGCTGGCGACACCGCGGACGGTGTCGAGCGAGCGCAGCGCCTCGACCGTCCCCGAGAGGGCGGCGTCCGGCGCGCGGTGGGTGACGACGACGAGGCTGGCCTCGCCGGAGGAATCAGCCCGGCCCTGCTGCCGCACGGTGTCGATCGAGACCCCGTGCTCGGCGAAGACCGTGGCCACCTGGGCGAGCACGCCCGGCTTGTCGGCCACGTCGAGACTGATGTGGTACCGCGTGACCACCTCGCCCATGGAGCTGACGGGCAGCTGGGTGTACGCGGACTCGCCCGGCCCGGTGGCGCCGGCGAGCTTGTTGCGGCAGACCGCGACCAGGTCGCCGAGGACGGCGGAGGCGGTGGGGGCGCCACCGGCGCCGGGGCCGTAGAACATCAGCTGGCCGGCGGCCTCCGCCTCGACGAAGACCGCGTTGTACGCCTCGCGGACGGAGGCGAGCGGATGGCTGAGCGGGATCATCGCCGGGTGGACCCGTGCGGTGACGGACTTGCCGTCGGCGGCGCGCTCGCAGATGGCGAGCAGCTTGACGGTGCAGCCCATGCGGCGCGCGGAGGCCATGTCGGCGGCGGTGACCTCGGTGAGGCCCTCGCGGTGGACGTCGTCCAGGCGGACCCGGGTGTGGAAGGCGATCCCGGCGAGGATCGCGGCCTTGGCGGCGGCGTCGAAGCCCTCGACGTCGGCGGTGGGGTCGGCCTCCGCGTACCCGAGGGCGGTGGCCTCGTCCAGGGCCTCGGTGTAGCCGGCGCCGGAGCTGTCCATCCGGTCCAGGATGAAGTTGGTGGTGCCGTTGACGATGCCGAGGACGCGGTTGACCTTGTCGCCGGCGAGGGACTCGCGCAGCGGGCGGATCAGCGGGATCGCGCCGGCGACGGCGGCCTCGAAGTAGAGGTCCCGGCCGTGCCGCTCGGCGGCGGCGTAGAGCGTGGCACCGTCCTCGGCGAGGAGCGCCTTGTTGGCGGAGACGACGGAGGCGCCGTGCTCGAAGGCGGTGGTGATGAGCGTACGGGCGGGCTCGATGCCGCCGATGACCTCGATCACGACGTCGATGTCGCCGCGTTTGACGAGCGCGGTGGCGTCGGTGGTGATCAGCTCCTGGGGCACGCCGGCGCGGACCCGGTCGGGCCGGCGGACGGCGACACCCGCCAGCTCGACGGGTGCGCCGATGCGCGCCGCGAGGTCGTCGGCGTGCGTCGTCATGATGCGCGCCACCTCTGAGCCGACCACTCCACAGCCCAGCAGCGCCACCTTCAGCGGACGCGTACGCATCATCCGACCTCGCCTCTCATTACACTTCTCCACATTTCTACAGTGGGACCAGTCTCACCCACCGGACGTGAATTTCTATCCTTCGTCCGGTATACGAGACAACTTTCTCCATTAACCGACGTCCAGGCGCAGAAGATCCTCTTCCGTCTCGCGCCGGACGATCACCCGCGCCACCCCGTCCCGGACGGCCACCACCGGCGGCCGCAGCGCGTGGTTGTAGTTGCTGGCCATGGAACGGCAGTACGCGCCGGTCGCGGGGACGGCGATCAGGTCGCCGGGCGCGAGGTCGGCGGGCAGGAACGCGTCCCGGACCACGATGTCACCGCTCTCGCAGTGCTTGCCGACGACACGGGAGAGCATCGGGGCCGCGTCGGAGGTGCGGGAGACCAGCGCGACGCTGTACTCGGCGTCGTACAGCGCGGTCCGGATGTTGTCGGACATGCCGCCGTCGACGCTGACATAGGTGCGCAGCCCTTGAAGGGGCTTGATGGTGCCGACCTCGTACAGCGTGAAGGCGGTGGGTCCGACGATGGCGCGGCCCGGCTCCACGGAGATGCGGGGGGTGCGCAGCCCGGCGTTCTCGCACTCGCGGGTGACGATCTCGTGCAGCGCCTTGGCGATGTGGTGGGGCTCGCGGGGGTCGTCGTCGGAGGTGTAGGCGATGCCGAGGCCGCCGCCGAGGTCGATCTCGGGCAGTTCGACGCCGTGCTCGTCGCGGATCTGGGCGAGGAGGCCGACGACGCGGTGGGCGGCGACCTCGAAGCCGGAGGTGTCGAAGATCTGGGAGCCGATGTGGGAGTGGATGCCGACCAGTTCCAGGCCGTCGAGCCCGAGCGTCCGGCGCACGGCCTCGGCGGCCTGTCCGCCGGCGAGCGGGAGGCCGAACTTCTGGTCCTCGTGCGCGGTGGCGATGAATTCGTGGGTGTGCGCCTCCACGCCGACGGTGACGCGGATGAGCACCCGCTGGCGTACGCCGAGGCCCTGGGCGATGTGGGCGACGCGGACGATCTCCTGGAACGAGTCGAGCACGATCCGGCCGACTCCGGCGCGGACGGCGCGCTCGATCTCCTCGGGGGACTTGTTGTTGCCGTGGAAGGCGATCCGGTCGGCGGGCATCCCGGCGTCCAGCGCGGTGATCAGCTCGCCGCCGGAGCAGACGTCCAGGTTGAGGCCCTCCTCGTGGAGCCAGCGGACCACGGCGCGGCTGAGGAAGGCCTTCCCGGCGTAGAAGACGTCGGCGTCCGCGCCGAAGGCCTCGGCCCAGGCGCGGCAGCGGGACCGGAAGTCCTCCTCGTCGAGGAAGTAGGCGGGGGTGCCGAACTCCTCGGCGAGCCGGGTCACTTCGATCCCGCCGACGGTGACGACGCCGTCTTCGTTCCGGGCGGCGGTGCGGGACCAGACCTTGGCGTCGAGCCGGTTGAGGTCGGCCGGCGGCGCGGGGTGGTGGCCCTCGGGGAGGACGTCGGCGTGACGGGGCCCGGCGGGGTGGGCGGAGCGGCTCATGGTGTCTCTCTCACAGATGTTCGGGTGCGCTGATGCCGAGCAGGGACAGGCCGCCGGCCAGCACCGTCCCGGCGGCTTCGGCGAGCGCGAGCCGGGAGCGGTGGGCGGCCGTGGGTTTCTCCTCGCCGACGGGCAGCACCGTGTGCTGGAAGGCGAGGAGCGCGTCGGCGGTGGCCTCCAGATGCCGTACGAGCCGGTCGGGCGCGTGATGGCGGGCGGCGGACGCGAGCTGGTCCGGGTAGTCGGCGATGAGCGCGTCGAGCGGGGTGTCGATGTGTTCCAGCGGTGCGGCCGCGAAGCCCAGGGCGGCGGCGTTCCGGGTGAGGGCGCGGCTGCGGGAGTGGGCGTAGCGGACGGTGAAGAGAGGGTTGCTCTCGTGCTGGCGGAGCAGGTGGGGGCCGGGGCGGGGGCGGTCGTGGGCGGCGGCCGAGAGGTAGGACCAGCGGAGGGCTTCGGGGCCGATGGCGGGGGCGGTGTGGCCGGCGTGGCCGGCGTGGCCGACTCGGTCCGCGAGGTCTGCGGGGTCCGCTTCGACGGGGGCGGCGATCCGGGTCCGGTGCCGGTCGGTGTGCGGGGTGTCGCCGGGACCCTGGGTGGCGGGGGCCCGGGTGGCGGGGGCCTGGGTCCCGGGGATCGGGGTCGCGGGGGCCTGGGTGGCGGCGATCCGGTGGACGGTCTCGTCCCAGACGGCGGCGCGGGAGACCGGGGGCCCGGGCGGGTGTCCCTCGGTCCCGTCCGTCCCGTCCGTCCCGCCCCCGGGGCGGTGCCCGTACCGGAGGCCCTCGTCCAGGACCCGGCGCACCAGGGCGCTCTGGGAGTCGCCGGCGAGGGAGATGTTGAGGAAGCCGGGGCCGGTGATCTCGACGGAGGCGATGCCGGGGGCCGCGGCGATCCGTTCGCGGAGCGCTCCGGCGACGGCGAGCGGCGCCATCCGGGCGGGCCCGGCGAGCCGGAGGGCGATGGTGGTGGCGTAGTCGCCGCATCCCCCGGGGCCCGGCCGCTCGATGCGGACACCGTCCGGCACGGGGACGCGCAGCACACCGTCCTCCACCGCGCGGCGCACGGCGCGCAGCACGGTACGGGACAGCTCGGCTGGGGTCACGGGGCAAGCCTAGGCGAGAGTGGGGGGCCCTTCGCGAACCTGTTTCGCCATGCGGTCAGCCCCGCGCGCTCCCGGCCCGCCCGGCACCGCTCCGCCCGTCGACTCCCGGCGGCCCGGCCGGCCGCTCCCGCCCCACCAGCCCGCGCACCATCCGGACCAGCTCCGCCGGCTCGAACGGCTTCCCCAGGAACGCGTCGGCCCCGGCCGCGAGACCGCTCTCCACCTCATGCCGCGTACACGCACTGATGATCGCCACCGGCACCCGGCTGGCCAGCGGCTCCGCACGCAGCCGGGCCACGGTCCGCAGCCCGTCGAGCCGCGGCATGACGACGTCGAGCGTCACCAGATCGGGACGGACCTTCTCGAAGACTTCCAGACACTCGACACCATCGGCAGCGGTCACGACCTCGAAGCCCTCCAGCTCCAGGTTGACCCTGATCAATTGCCGGATGACCCGGTTGTCATCGACAACGAGCACACGGCCGGACGCGCCTGACACAACTCGAGAGTAGGTCCCGTGGCGCGGCGGCGTCCGGGTTTTCCCCACTTCCACCCCCTGCGGGGGACACCCCTGCCTCCGCCCCCGTCCCCTCCCCCGCCCGCCCGGCCCTCCCGGACCCCTCCCCACCCCCGGAAATACCTGTTCACGGACACCCTCCGGGAGCTGGTAATGTTCTTCCCGTCACCGCAACAGGGCAACAGCCCGGGCGGGGACGGTGCGCCCCCGTAGCTCAGGGGATAGAGCAACGGCCTCCGGAGCCGTGTGCGCAGGTTCGAATCCTGCCGGGGGCACCCTTGGACGAGATCCTGGTCGGCAGTCATGCCGGCCAGGATTTTTTGCATGCCGCGACATGGGTGGCCCGTTGGAGCGTTCGCCGGGGTGGACGGGGGCCGATGGGTCCGGCCCCCCGGGAGCGGCGGAAGGCAGTCGTTTCTCCGTCTCTGCCCGCCGTGCTCGTGCAGAGCACGACCTCGGAGTTGACGGGCCCTCAGTCGTAGTGCGAGATGTCCGGACCGGGCCGTCATGGCGAAGAAGGACGACAGGGCCATTCGGGAGGATCGGAGGTAGGGTAAGTGGCATGAGCGAGCCTACCGGCAAGTACTCGATCACCATGCCGCGCGACATCGCCGAGGCCGCCAAGGCTCGCAGCGGGCCCTCCGGTCTGTCTGCCTATGTGGCCGCCGCCGTCGCCCGCCAGATCGAGCGCGACAATCTGAACGAGATCATCCAGATCGCCGAAGCCGAGCACGGACCCATCACCGACGAGGAGATCCAGTCCGTGCGCGACCAGCTCCACCGGGCCCGGAACGAGCAGGCGCAGAGCGGGGCGAGCGCCGCGTGACACGCTCGCCCGCCGCCCCCGGCGGCACCCTCGTGCTCGACAGCGAAGGGCTGGCCAGGGCTGTCCTGCGGGACCGTACCGTCACCACCTGGCTCGCCCTGGCGCGTGCCGATGATCTCCGTGTGATCACCTCGGCGGCCACGCTCGTGGAAGTGGTCCACCCCCGGATCAACCGCCCCGCCCTGGAGTGGACCCTCTCGCGCATCGTCGTAGAACCGGTCACCGAGGCTGTCGCCCGCCACGCAGCAGCCCTTCTCACAAGCGCCGGCCTGCACGGCCACAAGCACGCCATCGACGCCATGCTGACCGCCACTGCCCTCGCCTCACCCGGCCCCACAACGATTCTCACCTCCGACCCCGAGGACCTCACCGCGCTGTGCGCCGGACACGCCACCGTCATCAAGATCTGACAAGAATTCGGATATGCGGGACGCGAAATCCCTGCGGCCGCATCAGCCCTTCCCTGCCCCAACCATGACGCGAAAGCATGAGCTCGTCGCCCAGGGCGCCGAGCGAGGAAGCAGCGGACTCGTAGCTGTACTGACAGATCGACCTCGTAGCGTTTGTATACCGTTGGATCGTTTTCCCTGCTCACATCCCGGCTGTGAGCAGGAAAGGGCTGGGATCCCCCGTCCAGGACACGTACAGGCCGTCGCGAGCCCGGGTACAGGCGACGAACAGCAGACAGCGTTCCGCCAGCAGATCGGCCTCATGCTGAAGACGGTCGACGTCCACCGGCGTCACCGCCTTGGGAAACGGCATGGCGCCTTGGTGAACACCGACCACTGCGACGCATCGGTACTCCAGGCCCTTGAAGGAGTGCATGGTGCCGACATTCACCCCGGCGGCCGCCGTCGCCCGGTCCGCCCGCAGTCGCTGAGCGGGGATACCAGCCGCAGACAGACGCTCCGTCACCTGGTCGCAGGTCCGGTTGAAGCGGGCGCTGACGCCGATGTCGCCGGGGGCGATGCCGTCCTCAAGCCAACCCCGGACGCGCGCGACGAGCGCTGCAAGCTCAGCCTCCGGAGAACTGGCCGCATGGATCTCGGGGCCGCTCCCGTGCAGGACCGAACGGTAGCCGAGCAGGGTTTCGTGGCGGCCGTCGTCCTCGAGCTCCCCGAAGGGGCGTCCGACGAGCAGCGAGGTGGACCAGCTCAGAATTTCGTGCGTGGAGCGGTAGTTCTTGCGCATCTTCGCCGACCGCCCCGCGACTTTGATCCCGACCGCCTTCAGAGAGACCTTGCTGTCGTAGATCCGCTGGTGCGGATCACCCGCGATGAACAGGTCGTCCGGGCGCGCAGGAACGGCGGCGCGCAGGAGACGCCACTGGACGGGGTGCAGGTCCTGGGCCTCGTCGACGACGACGTGCCGGTATCGCGGCCCGGTCCGCTCCAGCAGGTCTGCGGCCTCCGCGCAGGTGTCGAGGTAGGTCCGCAGCCCGTCGGAGGCCAGCCGGGCGGCGAACTCCTCCATGGCGCCCCACACCGGCGGTCTGGCCGCCACGGGCAGTGCGCTGCCGCGCCCCTTGCGCTCTGCGGCTTCGTACTGCTCGTATGTACGCAAGTTCTGGGCAAGGACAACGTGCCTGTACTCCTGGGCGAGGAATTGCGGGCTCCCCGTGAAGCCCGCGGCCCGTGCGGCCTGCTGCCAGCGGGCAGGCTCCTCGTCTGCGCGCAGGGGCCGACGCGCCGTGGACAGCACCCGCCCGGCGAACGCGTCGACGGTCATGATGTCCACCCGGTCCCGGAGCGTCCCGTCGTCGACGAGTTCGGCAAGTCCCGCACGCAGGGCAGCCACCAGTGCATTGGTATAGGTGGTGAGCAGGACGCGGTCGCCGTCTCGCAGGTGACCGAGCAGGTGACGTACGCGGTGCAGCGCGACGACCGTCTTGCCCGTGCCAGGACCTCCGGTGACCTGGGCCGGGCCGGAGTAGGAGGGCCGGTAGGCCACCTTGTGCTGGGACGGGTGCAGGAAGACCCGCCACGCGGCGAAGGGCTTGTCAAGGATCCCGCGGAGCTCGTCCGACCCGGTGACCAGGGCGATACGCGTGCGGGTGTGCCTGATGGCGGTCTCGTAGTCGGCCGGGTTCACGGGTTCCACGCTGTCGGCGGCGGCCAGGTTGACGGCGACCACCTCACGCCACACGTCCTCCACAGTGAACCCGGCGGCCAGATACTCCAGCACCTCCCGCTGGTCCTGGGGGAAGAAGGGCGCGAATGCCTCCAGCTGCTCCGGGCTGGTCAGGACCCGGGCCTGGCGCAGGGTCGTCCCGTCGATCCCGAGGGCCGAGAGGTCCCCGTCCGAGAAGCCGGCGAAGAGCCGTTGCCCGGGGGCGGGGGCGATCCGCTCATACGCGGGGGTGAGCTCCTCCAGAACAGCCATGTCGCGGATCTCGACGGCCCGGGTGACCGCGTTGATGCTCGCCTTCTGTTTGACGGCCCACGTGTTGGCATCGTCGTGCGGCAGCACCCGCAGCAGGACGTACGTGTCGCCGCTGTCGGGTGCCAGCACGACCCCTCGCGTGCCACGGTCGATCCGGATCGTCCGGATGTGCGGGTCCCGGGCGTTCTTGAGGGACTCCAGCTTCAGACCGGGATCCTTGAACAGCTGCTCCAGAGTGAGCCGTTCGAACTTCTCCCAGGCGTCGAAGACCCCCTTGCGGACGGTCCCCTGGAGTTTGGGGAGCTGGGCGCAGAAGGCTATGTCGAAGGCGAGGCGGGGCATGGCGGGAGTCTCTTCCGATTTTCTACTGATCGGTCCGGTCGACTGTCGGAGCAACGGGTTCGTCCGACTCCTCCAGGGCGTCCAGGACACTCCACGCCAGATCGGCAAGGGTCTCCCCCGACGCGACCACCCAGCGGGCGGTTCCCTGGTTGGCCACGGGCCGGTCCGCCCAGCCGGCCTCTTCCCACATACGCGTGACCAGGCCGGAGGGCGAGTACTGCTTGCCGTCGGCGGCCCACAGAACCGGCTTCGTACGGTGGTTGACCCAAGTCGCCCGGCCGCGCCGTTCGTCTTCGGCGAGCCAGTCCCGCAGCGCCGCCGCTTCGAGCGGGTAGCCGCTGCTCAACGTCAGCGGTTCCCCGTTGCGCAGGATCCCCTTGTCGACGAGGACATACACGGCGTTGGGCCGGCGCCGCTTGCGTGTCGGACGGACACGGCGATACGTGTCGGGCACGGTGCCGCCGGGCTCGCCCGACATGACGGTGAGCACATGCTCGACGAGTTCCCGGCAACGGGTGGCGTCGGAGCACACCGCGCGGATGACAGAGCGGTCGCTGAAGAGCTTGTCGATCGCTGCCGCGGTGACCGGCAGCAGCCGCTCGACGAGCGTCTTCGTCTTCTCCTGCGCGTCGGCCGCCCATGCAAGGTCCTGGTCGGGCTCCCCGATGGCGTCGGTGTCGAGCAGGCGGAACACAAGATGGGCCAGCAGGTAGGTGCCGTGCTCCGTCAGGGCGGCGCCACGCCCCTCGTAGCGCTTGCGCAGTTCGAGCAGGCTGCGCCGTACCTGGCGCAGCACCTGCACCGTGTTCCAGAGCAGAAAGACACCGGGCTGGGGCCGGAAGAGAACGTCGTAGACGCCCTGTGAGCCACGCTCCCAGAGCGGTTCCAGGGAAAGAGCGATACGGGCTGCGTACTGGCTGTCGGTCCGGGCACAAGCAAGGGCGCAGGCGGCCTCGACCACGGAGCAACCCGACTCCTCCGGCGGATCCAGCTCGCTGCGCCTGACGCTGTACTCCAGGCCGATCTCCGCCCTCATCTCCTCCATGATCGCGGCCTGGACCGGGTCCAGCGCGATGAAGTCGCGGGCACCGACGCTGTTCTGCCGGTTGGTCGCCTTGGTCGTCTCCTTGGCGAACTCCTCGGCCTTGCCCGTCACAATGATCCGTACGCCGATCTGGGCCTCGGCGGCGATGTCATCGGCGGCGAGCGCTTCAGCGACCGACCGGACGGTCTGAGCGCCGTTGACGACGCTGGCATGGTGCAGGGTCAGCGTCAGGGGGTGGTGCTGGGGCGCGCGCATGTTCTGCTGGGCCTTCTCGACGGAGTCGCACAGCACGGTGATGCCGTTGTTGAAGTACCAGAACAGCGCCGGTTCCCGGCTGAGCGTTCTGATCAGTTCGTTGTTGATCGAGGTTCTGCCTAGGGGGTTGCGGATGTTCAGATTGAAGAGACTGGAGCCGCTCTTGGCCCACCGCGCCACTTCTTCGGCGGCGACGACACCCTGGTACGACTCGTAGGGGGAGCTGATCCCGAACCAGGGGAACAGGGTGGCCGACAGGCGCACCGGCTCGGGCGTGAGATCACGACGGACGGATGCCCATACTTCGGGCGCCAGGATGATCCTGTGGTCGAGGATCTCGCCGTATCGGTTGAACTCCTTCTCCCCGTTGACGATGGCCTGCTGGAATCCGATACCGGGGCTGTCGGGCCGCATCAGGACGACGACCTGAGTGACGGGCACCGGGCCCTGGTCCATGACGGTCTTGGCATACTCGGCCAGCTGCCGCCCGCGCGGGTTGAACGGGGCGAAGTCCTCGTCATCGATCAGACGCAGCCCGGCCAGGAGCTCCAGCACCGCGTCCCGTTCGCCCTTGGCCTTGCCGTCCTTGCTCCACTTGCCCTGCACCAGGTACACGTGGGGGTTGGGTCCATCCACGACGGCGATCGCGTCGATGCCCTGGTCCGCATGTCCGTCGATGACTGTGGCGGCCGCGTCCTCAGGGCTGAGGCCCGTGACCATGCGCACGGCCTGAGCGGTCAGAGCCCGGGAGAGCAGACGGGGCTCGCGCTCCTTGTCCGGCAGGTTGTCCAGGTCGCTGACGTCGAGCAGATCGCCGTAGAGCTGTTTGAGGGCGTTGCCCACCTGGCGCACCTGCGTGATCACGCTGGGTGCCTTCTCAGGGGTGCGGTGTGCGTCCATGTTCCTGGTTTCCTCCCACGGTCGGGGCTTCTCCGACCGCCTTGCTTCCTGGCGTAAAGGGTGCTGTGCGGGCTCAGCCCGTCGGCCCGTCGAGATCCAGCCGTATCAGCGCCAACACCTCGGCGACCTCCGCCGTCAGTTCGTCCGCGGGCCCGTAGACGACATTCAGATCGGCGTGCAGGGGTTCGAGTACGTCCAGGGCATCGACGGCACGCCCCTGGGCGAGCAGCAACATGCCGATGTCTCGGCGCAGTTCGATGGCTTCCTCGCTGACGTCGCCGTCCACGGACCTGACGATGGCCAGAACCGATTCCAGCGCTGTGAGCGCCTCCGTCACCTGGCCGAGTTCGGCGCGGCAGCGGGCGGCCTGGGCGCAGCAGGCACGGGCCTGGTCGCTCGTGGGTCCCGTTATGCGTCCGTATGCGTCGGCGAGTGCCGTGAATTCGGGCAGAGCGGCCCGGTAGTCGCCACCGAGCAGCCGGATCGCCGCCCGCTGGGTGCGCAGTTCGAGCACCTGTCGGCTCTCGGCGCCCAGGGCCCGGGCAGCTGGTTCGATGATTTCGCTCAGCACTTCCGCGGCCTGCGCGAAACGCTCTTCTTCGAGGAGGGCGCCCGAGTGTGCGTACGCCTCCTTGATGTCCGCCCTGAGCTCTTCCGGTACGGGAATTGCTGCGAGGACCGGCTTCACCGAAGGCGTCGGGGCAACCGCCGGCCGAGGCCGGGAGCGGGGTGCATACGGGTGGCGGAAAAGCCCCGTCGGGTCCGGGACTCCGGCCGGGCCCCTCTCCCCGGGCGCCGGTTCCTGGCCGGCCCGCGGGAGGAAGGGCAGCAGCCGCTCGTACACCTCCTGGACATCGGAGGGCCGCGACTCCTGGGTCTTGCGGAGCAGGTGCAGTACGAGTTCCTCCAGCGCGGCCGGGACCTCGGGTCGCAGGTGCCTGAGGGGGGTGGGGTCTTTGGTGACGTGCTGGTACATGAGTGCCAGCTCACTGTCCGCGTGGAACAGCACCTGACCGGTGAGCATCTCGTGAAGCACACAGCCGAGCGCGTAGAGGTCCGTCTGCGGAGTGACACGGCCGCCGCGGACCTGCTCGGGCGCCATGTACTGCGACGTCCCGATCGGGCTTCCGGTCGCGGTCAGCTTGGTCGCGTCGGTGCGCAGGATGGCCGCGATGCCGAAATCGAGCACCTTCACGGTCCCGTCGCGGGCCACGAGGACATTCCCCGGCTTGAGATCACGGTGGATCACCGGGACTTCGTGGGCGTGCGACAGTACGGTGGCCACCTGTGCGGCCACGGCCACGGCCCAGCTCACCGGCAGCGGCCGGGCCTGGTCCACGTAGGCGGACAGCAAGGCTCCCTCGACCAGCTCCATGACGAGAAACAGATGCTCGTGGGTGTCGTCGAGGACGGCATCGTAGACCTGCGGCACACCGGGGTGCTGGATACGGGCCGTGATCCGGGCCTCACGCCGGAACCGCTTGCCCAGCTCGTCCGCAATCTGCGGCGAGGTGACGGCTTGCGACCGGATGAGCTTCACCGCGACGGGCCGGTCGAGCACGGAGTCGTAGCCGCGCCAGACGTCGCCCATGCCGCCGTGGCTGAGCTCCTCCAGGAGTTCGTAACGTCCGGCGATCCTCTGCTGTGGCACCGCGCCCACACCCCGTTGTGTTGCTGTCGCCGACGTGGTAACCGAAGAGGTGTCGGCCGGCCCGACATGTCGTGACCATTGTTGTCAGGGGGAGATCTTCCGTCCAGAGGTCACTGGGAATGCCTGTCACATCTGGCGAAGAAACGTCTTTGCATGGCGGCTCCGCCTGTCCTGGACGGTTCGCGGAGCGGGCGGACGGGCTGCCGCACAGGACGGCGCCACCCGATGCTCTCGTGCACCAGGAAGGCGTACGAGAGCATCGGATACGTGCCGGGGGAGCTACGCGGCGTCGTCCACGCCCTCCTCACGGCGGATCATCCGCCACGCGGCACGGCGGGCGCTGCGGTCCAGGCTGGACTTGAAGTTCCGGTCGGAGCCGAAGTAGTGGCGGCCGAGACCGGCGATGGAGTCGACGTGGTCGGCCATCTTGTCCTCGAAGACCCTGTCGAAGACCTTGCCGAAGTTGTCCTCGTCGTTGACAACGGCCGCCGCCCGGACCTTGGCATCGGCCTTGGCCTCCTCGAAGGGGCGGATGACGTCCTGCTCGGTGAATTCCGTACCGAACTTGGCGTTGAACTTGTCAATCAACTCAGACAGAAGGGACTTCTCGGCATCCTTGGCACCGCCCGGCCCCTCGCCGAAGCCCGGCATCGTCGCAGGCCCCTCCGGGCTGAGGGAGACGTCGTGCTCACCGGTCTTCTGCACACGCAGATGGCTGAGGTCCACATCGCCGATGTCCACGCCACCGTCCGTGCGACCGCGCAGCCGGGTGAGGAGATAGCGTCCGTAGAGATGGAGACGCTCCAGGTCGGGATCCTGGTAGAGGACGATCTGGGCGAGGAAGCCGTACTTGCGTACGTAGTCGTTGAGGTCGGCGCGGAAGTCTTCGGCGGTCCTGACCTCGTCCTCGTCCTCGTCGTTGTCGCGCAGGGCCTCATAGCGCGTGACGGCCGGGGAGAGGAGGCGGTAGAGCTCGGCGTGCAGCTTCTCCCACTTGGCCTGTGACCCTGCGGCCCTCTCCTTCGCCTCGAAGTAGGCGGCGGTGAAACCGTCCATCTCCGCCTCGGAGATGATCGGCGCGGACATCACCCGGCTCTGGGCGGTGTAGAGCAGATTGGGGTCCGAGGGGAGGGTGTTCGCCTCCTCGAAGTACGGGCGGAACGCCTCCTTGATGTCCTCGGCCTCGTTGGTGAAGTCCAGGACGGCGAGGTCGGCCTGCGCCTTGCGTTCGGCGGTACGGTTCAAACGGGAAAGGGTCTGGACAGCCGCGATGCCGGTCAGTGTCTTGTTGACGTACATGGTCGTCAGCAGGGGCTGGTCGAAGCCGGTCTGGTACTTCTCGGCGACGACCAGGATCCTGTACTCCTGCTGCCCCTTCGCTCCGGCCTTGACCGCCTTGTCGTCGGCGCGTGTGTAGCCGAAGGCCTTGGGCAGGGCGGTCTCGGCGAGGCCCCCGTTCTCCTTCGGCTCGGTGGTCTCCTCGCCGTCGATGGTGAGGGAGCCGGAGAAGGCAACCAGGACGCCGAGGTCCGGGTACTTGGTGTGGTAGTCGCGGTCCTTGATGTAGCTCCGGATGGCACGGGCCATCTGGGCGGCGGAATGCCGTGAGGCGGTCACGACCATGGACTTGGCACGCCCGCCGAGACGGCCCCGGGTGTGAGCGACGAAGTGCTCGACGACCACCTGTGCATGCTGCGAGACGGTCGAGTCGTGGGTGAGCACGTACCGCGCGAGGAGGGAATTCGCCTTGGCGGGGTCGACCTCGCGCTCGTCGTGGTTCTGGTTCACCAGCTTCCAGTACGTGTTGTACGTGACGTAGTTGCGCAGCGGGTCGAGGATGAAGCCTTCCTCGATGGCCTGGCGCATGGAGTACGTGTGGAAGGGGCGGTAGATGTCCTTGCCGTCCACCCGGTCCGGCGTGCCGAAGAGTTCGAGGGTCTTGGGCTTCGGGGTGGCGGTGAAGGCGAAGTAGGAGAGGTTGGCGGCCCGGGACCGCTCCAGCGCCTTCTTCTTGAGTTTGTCGGTGACGGTGATGCTGGTCGCGCCGTCGTCACCGGAGTCGGAGTCGAGACCGAGTTCGCGGAGGGCGGCTCGGACGGAGGTCGCCGCGTCCCCGGACTGGGAGGAGTGGGCCTCGTCGATGACGATCGCGAAGGTGGTGCCCTTGATCTCCGTCGGGTTGCGCTTGAGGTAGTCGAGGAGCGCGGGGAACGAGTGCAGGGTGACGGTGACGATCTTGCCCGTGTCACGGGAGAGGGCGCGCGCGAGCTGCTCGCTCTTGGCACCGTGCTTCTCATCGATCTTGACGACCAGTCCGTCGGTCTGGGAGAAGCTGCCGACAGTCTCACGGAGCTGGGCGTCCAGATTCCGGCGGTCGGTGATGACGATGACCTTGTCGAAGACAGGTGCCCCGGGCTTGATGAAGCCTGCGGAAAGGGCCTCCGTGTCGAGCACGCGGGGGTCGTTGTCCGCGTGCAGGTCGGAGAGGCGGTGGACGAGCCAGCCGATGGTGTTGGACTTGCCGGAGCCGGCCGAGGCCATGATCAGGTAGTTCTGGCCGGCACCGTGGGTGGCAGCGTGGGCGGTCAGTTTCTTGACCACGTCCCACTGGTGGTAGCGCGGAAAGATCGTGGTGCGCGTGGTGCCGCCGCCGGGCGTCCTGGACTTCTGCTGGTGGGCGAAGCGCTGGAGAAGATCCAGCCAGTTGTCCCGCTCCCAGACCTGCTCCCAGAGGTAGGAGGTCGCGTACCGGCCGAAGGCCGTGGGGGCGGGGTTGCCGGCGCCGCCGGGACGGCCGGGGCCCTCGGAGCCGGTGTTGAAGGGGAGGAACCGAGTGTTCTTGCCCTTGAGCTGGGTGGCGACGAAGACCAGGTCGGGGTCGACGGTGAAGTTCGCGATGACCCGCCGGGTGAAAATCAGCTCGGTGGGGTCGCGGTCGGCGCGGTACTGCTCCTTGGCGTGCTCGACGCCCTGGCCGGTGAGCGGGTTCTTGAGCTCGGCGGTGGCGACGGGGATGCCGTTGAGGAACAGGGTCAGGTCGAGGCGATGGTTCCAGTCGAGCTGCTTGGTGGCATAGGGAAGCTCACGGACAACAGTGAGGCGGTTCGCGCGGTAGCCGTCGAGTACGGAGTCGTCGGCGACCAGGTTCGGCTTGAAGTAGGCGACACGGAGGAGGACTCCGCGGTCCTTGACTCCGTTGCGGAGGACGTGGAGCAGGCCGTCGTTGGCGATGGCCTGGTCGAGACGGCGGGCGAATCCGCGCTGGGCCTCGTTGGGGTCACCGTAGTTGGTGCGGAGCTCGTGCCACTCCTCGGCCTGCGTCCTGCCCAGGAATTCGAAGAGCTCCTGGGTGTCCAGGCCGAGGTCGGGCTGGTAGCCGGCGGGGCCGACCTCGCGCCAGCCGCGCTCGGTCATGGCGGCGACTATGGCATCACCGAAGGCGGATTCGCTGTGGACGGGGCCGGGGTTCATGCGGTGATTCCCTCCGTGACGTTGCGTCCGCTGGCGGTGGAGACGTCGAACTGGCCGGTGACGGCGGCGGTGATGAGGGCTTGGCGGCGCTCAATGAAGAGGGCAGTCTGACGGCGCAATACTTGAGCGACTTCCCTCCTTTGCCGCCTGATCCGACCAGCAGCCTGCGTCAACGCATCCAACCCTCGCTTATCAGTCGGCCAAGCGAGTCGGAAATTACCCAGGTCCTCCATACCCAGGGTGGGCTGCGCCGTATCAGAACCGGTTGCATCATTGGCCTGACGCAGGAACTCCGGCGTGGTCAGCCAGGTCGCGAGAAGCTCTGAAGGCACGTAATCCATAGGGCGCAAAGATGCTACAGCCCTAGCGACATTTGCTCCTGCGAGTTCCGTCGGCACAACGGCAGAACGCCCCATGGTCCCCACCACGCTGAGCAGGACGTCACCGGGCTTCGTCACAGTCCGGGTGTACTGCGCCGAGAGTTCCGCAGGAATCCGCGCCAGCGAGTCGGCACGGCCGGGCAGATCGAGCAAGTCATTGACGCGAATGTACCGCACCCCATCATCGACAAATTTTGGCACCAGCACCCCATAGCGCGACTTCTCAGCCAGTAGATACTTGAGGCGAGTAGGCGTATGTGAACTGCCGGCGAATGCAGTATCGAGTGCGGACCCGCTACGCTCCTCAACCAGCCGAATCTGATGATCCCGAAGTTGTAGCAGTAGATCGATGCGCATCGTCTGAGCGTCGAGGAATCCGACAATGCGCCTCTGATCCTCAAGCGATGGGAGCCAAATTCGAAAATTCCCCATCAATTCCCAGGATGTACGCGGCATCTTAGTGCCGTACGCAGTTGCTTTCGCCCACTCCAGCCAGGGATTCGACAGAGTCACATACAGCAGGAATCGCGCATCGATTCGAGGATCGGGGCGCAGGACTAGCATTTCACTCGTTCCCGTACCGGGTGCCTTCAACAAGAGAGCCTTAGCAAGATATGGCCGGAGCTTACCGAAGAGAACATCCCCAGCGCGGTGACAGATGCTGTCATCGGCCGCCTTCACTGAAAGGTTCTCACGGAGAAGCCGCCCCGTACCACCCTCTACATCTTCAAGTCCGATAAAGGGTTGGGGCGCCCCATCGGACTTCTCGACAACATTCCGGACAATCGACTTGATGCGAGTAGTCGTCATTCTGACGCCTCCCCCAGCAGTGTCTGGATCTCCGCCTCAAGTGCCTTCAGCTCCGTGTCGATCTCCGCCAGCGGCCTCGGCGGCTTGTACACATAGAAGTGCCGCGTGAACGGGATCTCGTAGCCGATCTTCGTCTTCGTGTGGTCGATCCACGCGTCCGGTACATGTGGGTGGACCTCGTGCTTCAGGTACTCCTCGACATCTTCACCCAGCGGAACGTTCTCGTAGTCCCGCAGCTCCGCGTCCGGCTCAGGCTCGCCCTTGATGAGCTGGACCTCGCCTTCCGGGTCACGCACACCGATCGTGTCACGGAGCGCCTTCATGAACGGCGCGCCCGTCGGCCACAGCAGGCCAGCGGCGGCAGCCGCGTCCTTCAGGGCCACCAGCGCTTCGGACTTGGTCACCCAGGACGAGCCCAGGAGCGTGCGGACGGCAGCCACGAACGCTTCCGCCTCCGCCAGTTTCTGGACCGGCTTCGCCGCCGCCAGGGCCGTCAGCGTCTCCTCCGTCACCTCGAAACGGAGCTTCAGCGGGCGCTCGACCGTGATACGTCGGTAACCGAAGTCAGAGTTTTCGAAGACCTTGACCTTGGCATGGAATTCGTGCTCCGATTCTGCCGCGGCCTGGATGGCCTCCGCGTACACTCGCGTCACGTCCGCGATGTGCCGCTGGCCCAATTCCTTGCGCTTGTCGCCGAGCGACTTGCGCATCTTCTGGAACTGATCGCGCGCGTCCAGCAGGACGACCTTGCCCTTGTGGTCCGGGGACTTTCGGTTGGTGAGGATCCAGAAGTACGTGGAGATACCCGTGTTGTAGAAGAGCTGGTCCGGGAGAGCGACGATCGCCTCCAGCCAGTCGTTCTCCAGGATCCAGCGGCGGATCTCGGATTCGCCCGAGCCGGCCGCGCCGGTGAAGAGCGGGGAGCCGTTGAAGACAATGGCGAGGCGGGAGCCGCCACCGCCCTTCGCGTCCACCGGCTTCATCATCGAGATCATGTGCTGGAGGAAGAGGAGCGAGCCGTCGTTGATGCGCGGCAGGCCCGCGGCGAAGCGGCCGGCCTCGCCCATGTGCTTGTGCTCGTACTCGACCTCCTCCTTGACCTTCTTCCACTCCACGCCGAACGGCGGGTTGGCAAGGAGGTAGTCGAACTTCTCGCGGCCCTGGCCCGGGTCGCTCAGCGAGTTGCCGAACGCGATGTGCTCCGGGTCCTGGCCCTTGATCATCAGGTCGGACCGGCAGATGGCCCAGGACTCCGGGTTGAGCTCCTGGCCGTAGACCTCCACCGTGGCGTCCGGGTTCAGGGACAGGATGTGGTCCTCGGCAGCCGACAGCATGCCACCCGTACCGCACGCCGGGTCCATGACCGTACGGACCGCGCCGGGCACGGTCAGGGCGTCCCCGTCGGGTGCGATCAGCAGGTTGACCATCAGTTTGATGACCTCACGGGGGGTGAAGTGCTCACCCGCCGTCTCATTGGACTGCTCCGCGAAGCGGCGGATCAGCTCCTCGAAGATGTAGCCCATGTTGTGGTTGGGCACGGCCTCCGGGCGAAGATCCAGGTCGGTGAACTTGCCGATGACCTGGTAGAGGAGGTCGGCACCGTCGAGCCGCTTGATCTGCTGGGTGAACTCGTACTTGTCGAGGACCTCGCGGGCGTTGTCCGAGAAGGCACCGACATAGATCTGAAGGTTCCTCGCCGCGTTCTGCGGGTCCGCGGCGATCTTCCTCAGGGTCAGATCGCTCTTGTTGTAGAACGAGTGCCCAGACGCCTTGCGGAGGAAGTACCCCGTGTCGATGTCCTGGTCCTGGAAGCGGGCGACGGTCTCCGCGACCTTCTCCCGGGTCGGCTCCAGCACACACTCCAGCCGGCGCAGCACCGTGAACGGCAGGATGACCTTGCCGTAGTCGGACTGCTTGTAGTCACCGCGCAGGAGATCGGCGACGGACCAGGCATGGTTCGCCAGTTCCGTGTGCTTACTGCTGTTCAAGGGATTCCCCGGTTTCCTTCCGGACCTTCCCGCCCAACCGGAGCGGGTGCGGACAAGTGTGGTGGATGGTCGAGAAGTGCACGTGTGGTTCAGGCCGGGCTGGTATCGGCCGAGGCCGTGGATGTGGACGTGGGCGGGAGGAGCGCACCGCCCGTGAGGCCGGCCGCCAACAGGGCCGCCGTCTCCTCCGCGAGCAGTGCGGCCCTGCGTGCCCGCGCGCGCAGTTCGTGGATGTGCAGGAATGCCTCGCCATAGCGGCGCTGTTCGTCCAGCGGCAGGAGCGGGACCCTCAGTCGGCCCGGAGCCACATGGAGGACGGTGCTGCCGGTGGAGGCCCCGGCGACGTTCTCCTCCGAGCCGATGAAGCCGGCCAGGAACCAGGAGTCCAGGCGGGCCGGGTCCGGGCGCAGAAGGTGGACCTGGGGTCCGAGGAGTGCACCCGTGTCCTTCTCGTCCGCGACGCGGGCCATCGGCCCGGATCCACCGGCGATCGCCCGTACGAGGACATCGCCGACGGCGATCACGGGAACGGCCGCGGAACGGAGCTCCGCCGAGTCGCCTGTCGGGCGCGTCCCCCGCGCGATATCGGCTCCGGTGAGCATCGGCACCGCCATGGCGGACCTTTCCGGCGCTGATCCTTTGGTGTCCGGCACGGTGCGGAGCAGGGTCAGCGCCCCACCCCGGGCGAGATCGGAGACGGTGGCCGTACGCCACTCACCGGACGAGCCGCGGAGTTCGGTCCGGCCGGCGAGGCCTACGGCGTCGAGCAGGGAGCGGGCTGCCTCGGTCAGCTGGCGGCGGCCTGTCTCCGTACGCGTGGACAGCTCGGCGGGGTCGACGTCCGAGCGGGAGATGCGGACCTGGCGGGCCGGGGTGAGGTCGACGAGATCGTCGAGGAGGTCGACGACCGGTACCGCACGTGCGATGCCGGGCTCGGCCGTGAAACGGTCCGGGTCGGCGGTGAAGGCGGCCCAGTGGGCGAGCGTCCGGTTGGTCAGGTCGGCCCAGTCGATCGGGGCCCGGGAGGAACCCGTACGCGGCGAGCCCGTCGCCTGTTCCCCGGCACTCGGCGAGGGCGAACCGGCGGTGTCGACGAACAGCACCGACTTCCGCTCCGGGCCTCCCGGCTCGGGGCGGCGCAGCACCCAGAGTTGCAAGCCCACGTGCAGCGGCGGGGCGGCGCCGACGGGGAGGGCCAGCATGGCCCGGACTGCGCCACTGCGCACCAGCTCCGCCCGGACGCGACGCCCGGAGGGGCGGGATGCGGTGGCAGGCGGCAGGATCAGCACGGCCAGGCCGCCCGGAGCGAGGTGGGCGAGGCAGTGCTGCACCCAGGCGAGCTCGGATTCGGCCCGGCCCGGTACGCCGTAGGCCCAGCGCGGGTCGTAGGCGAGTGCGTCGTGGCCCCAGTCCCGATCTCCGTACGGCGGGTTGCAGACCACGGCGTCCGCCATCAGACCGTCGAAGGCATCCGCGCGCAGGCTGTCCCCGACGCGCACGGTGACCTCGGCCCGGGGCGCGGCGAGGCTCAGCCCGACCGCGGTGCGCTGGGCCTGTACGGGTACGGAGTCCTGGCCGAGGAGGGTGATGGCGCCGCGCCCGGCGGCGGCCGTCAGAAGCGTGCCGCTGCCGCATGCCGGATCCAGCACTCGCCGGACGCCGACCGGGAGCAACCCCGCGATCAGCTGTGCCAGAGGTTCAGGGGTTCTGTAGACGCCGGTCGCGGCGCCGTCCTCCAGCTCTCTCTCCGCAAGCACCGTGAGCGCGGCCGGACCGCCCTCTTCGCGTACGCAGCGCAGGAGTGCGCGCAAGATGGTGCTGTCGGATGCGGAGAACAGGGGACTGCTGGGCATCGGCCCGGGGAGTGCGGTCAGGATTGCGGTCACCTCCTCCGTGGCCCGAGCGACGAGCTCGGCATCCGTGAGGTCGGCGAGCGCCGCCGTCCCGTCCGGGGAAAGCCGGGCGAGCGCGAGGACGAAGCCGATGCGGCAAGTCGTCCTGTCCGGGTCGGACGGCTGGAAGCGGACTGCGGTGCGCAGCTCCTCCCGGGGGTCGGCGACCTGCGTGTGTCCGCGCGACCCGAGCCACGCCTGAACCGCTCCGAGGTCGTAGAGCGGGCTGGTCTCGGTGCCGCCGGACGGGGTGGGGAAGTCGGCGTGCCGCCGGCGCCAGTTGCTGACGGTGGCCCGCGTGACACCTGCGATGCGGGAGATTTCCGCAGCTGTCACATGGGCTGTTGGCTCGGGCATGACCGGGCGACACCTCATCTTCTGAGTGGACAGCTCACACCTTACACCACAACCCAAACCGCAAAACATATTTGACACTGCTTTCACGTGCACGTCTACTGGGGACTGTTGGCACCAGATTCCGTCGCTGCCCCAGGAGTTCCCATGCCGCTCGGCCCGCCTGCCGTCCACAGCCCTGTCACTGCTTCCAAAACCCGGCGCAGCACTCTCTACCTGCTCCGGGACACGGGCACGTCCCCTGCGGACCTGCGCGCGGCGCTCAACGCCAGGTACGAGCGCGACCACGCATTCGTCGTCGAGGACGTGACAACCGGGAACACCCCCGCACTCCTCTGCCATGGTGTGATCGGCCTCCACCGGCCGCCCGACTGGATCTCTGCTGTCCACACCCTCACCGGGCGAAGGCCGTCCGTGGAGAACCACACGTCGGCGTGCGCCCTGCTTCTTCCTGTCGCCGGCGACGTCTTCGCCCTCACCTTCGGCATGGGGCACCTTCTGCTCGACCAGAGCAGGATCTCCCCCGGCTTCGGCTTCGACTTCGTGCTGCGCGCGGCACAGCCCGACGCCATCCGGCAGGTCACACACAGCCTGATGGATGCCAGAGGCCGCACGGACCGGAGCTCGGCCGCCCAAGGCCAGCACATCCGCGCGTTCCCGATCGAGGAATACGGAGAGGTCGTGAGCCGACTCGTCGGCACCCTGGGCTCGACGGAGCTCACGGTCGGGAAACACAGCCGCCGAACGGCTCAGGTAGCCGGCACGGACGCCCTGAAGATCCATCTCGGTGCGCAGCCGGGGGACCTGGTCGACGACCTCACACAGGTCCGGGCAATCCTTGCCCGCCGCTCTCCCGCGCCTGAGTTCGAGGCCATCGCCCGCGTTCGGCCGCTCAAGGGCGGAGACCCGCGGCGCAGCACTCTGGAGGCCCGTCTCGACGATCTGCTGGGCTCCTCGGCTGACACCGGATCGCTGGCTCTGGCCGTTCCCGCAGCCTGCCTGGACCAGGAGGACGCCGCTCTCTCCTACCGGGTGAAGGTCGGACCCGTCCGCCGTGTCATGGCTTCTCCGGCGCTCGACGACATTCTGGAGCTGCTCGACGGCATCCCGCCCGGCCGACGCCTCGGAGCCCTGCAGGCGGGCTACATACAGATGCACCGGGACGAGGAGGGCACCGATCCGGTGAGCGCACAGGTGAAGGCCCACAAGTGGATCACGGCTGAGATCCCCCTCGGCGCCAGCCGTTACTTCCATCACGAGGGACGCTGGTTCGAGATCGGGGACCAGTACCTGGAGGGCATCCGGAGCGAGGTCGGCACCCTCCTCACCACTCCGGCCGACTGTCCACTGCCGACCTGGACGACCGACCTCGCGACGGAGGAGGACTACAACCTGGAGGCGGCGAAGCAGGGTTACGTCTGCCTGGACCGCCGGCTGATCAGGACGACCCAGCACCCGCACGGTTTCGAGGCCGCCGACCTGCTCGCGGAGGACGGGACCCTGGTCCACGTGAAGCGGGCCGCTTCCTCGGCACCGCTGAGCCACCTTTTCGCCCAGGGCAGGATCTCCGCCGACGCTTTGCGCTTCGATCCGGAAGCACGCACCGAGTTCGTCCGGCGGGTGCGGGAACGGCGCCCGGGTCATCCCGTGGATGACGGGTTCACCCCGAGGAGGGTCGTGTACGCCATCTCACTCAAGAGCGGCAAGGCTCTGACGACGGAGAACCTGTTCACCTTCGCCCAGGTGTCCCTGCTACAGGCGGCCCGTGCCCTGCGGGCCCAGGGCATCGAGGTGGCGGTGGCCGGCATTCCGTCCCGGACGCCGGTGCTCGCGCCACATCCGTGACCCGTACACGTACCCGCAAACTGTGGGTGGCTGCCCGCTCCACCATGCGTCGGGGACCGTGCGGCCCTGCACGTGATCGCCTCGCGCCTCGTACTGGCCTCCTCCCGTGCTCGTACCGTGCCCGGTTCGCTCGTACGCGTGAACCGTGCGCACCCCCGCGCCGTGGGTGCGGGCAGGAGAAGGAGGCCCGATGCAGACGCAGCAGACCGTGCCCGACTATCCCTCCCACGGCTTCGCAGGGGAGCCGCACGCGTTGCCCGAGGGGCCCGTCGCGCGGGTGCGGCTGCCCAGTGGCAGCGTCGTGTGGCTGGTGACCGGGTACGAGGAGGTGCGCGCCGCGTTGGCGCAGCCGGTCTTCTCGCGGGAGTTGAAGGAAGGGGATCCCCGCGTGGGGTCGGCCGGGGTGCCCGGTGGGCCCGTTCGGGTGGCCAGGACGTTGCAGAGCGACGGGTCGGCCCATCTGGAGCTGCGGCGGCTGGCGGCGCGGCCCTTCACGCCGCGGCGGATCGAGGCGTTGCGGGAGCGGGTGCAGGAGTTGACCGACGGGTATCTGGACGCCATGGAGGCGTCCGGGGCGCCGGCGGATCTGGTGGCGGGGCTCGCGTATCCGCTGCCGATCACGGTGATCGCCGACCTGCTCGCCGTGCCGGAGGCGGACCGGCCGCGGTTCGCCGGGCTGTCGGACACCCTCGTGACCGTCCTCGGTGTCAGTGAGGAGGAGGCCGACGCGGCCCGTGCCGGGATCCAGCGGTGCTTCGGCGAGCTGATCGCGGCCCGGCGGGAGGTCCGTGGGGACGATGTCATCAGCGGCTGGCTGACGGCCGCCGAGGAGGACGGCGTCCCGCTGACCGACGGCGAGGTCGCCCGGCTCGCGCAGACCGTGCTCGTCGGCGGCTACGAGACCACCGTCAACACCATCGGGGCCGGGATGTGGCGGCTGTTCCAGCACCCGGAGCAGCTGGCCGCGCTGCGGGACGACCCGGGGCTGATCCGGGGCGCCGTGGAGGAGATCCTGCGCCACCAGCCGCAGGGCAGCTTCTTCCTGATCCTCGTGGCCCGCGAGGACGTCGAGCTGGGCGGGGTGACGATCCGCGAGGGCGAGGGGGTGATGCCGCTGCCGTACGCCGCCAACCGCGACCCCGCCCGCTTCCCCGACCCGGACCGCTTCGACATACTCCGGCCGCCCGTCGGGCACGTCACCTTCGGTTACGGGCCGCACGCCTGCCTGGGGTCCGCACTGGCGCGGATCGAGCTGGAGGTGACCCTCACGGGTCTGCTCCGCCGCTTTCCCCGGCTGCGCCCGGTGGCCACCGACCTGAACGCGCTGCCCTGGCGCCACGACCGGCTGGTCTGCGGTCTGAAGGAGCTGTACGTGGACTGGTAGCCACGGCCGGGCGCCGGGGCCGGTGGAGCACACCCGCAGCGGACGGCTGCCGCGCCGGAGCGGACTCCCGCGCGCCCCCGGGCGGTGGTCGCTCCGGCACGGCTCCCGTGCGCCGCGGCCGGGACCCCTCCGCCTCCAGCGGGGGTCAAGCCGGTTGCGGCAGACTGGTACGAGCGTCCGCGAACAGGCCGCTCGCGTGCGCGCGGCCCGTCCCGCGGGGCTCCGCTCCAGCGCACGTGGAATGCGGTGGGGAGACACGTCACCGTCCCCGCGTTCCCTGCGAAAGCCCTTCCGGGGCGGTGGTCGTGAGGGAATCGGGGGCGTCACGTGACCGGCTCTGCGCAGCTCGGATCGGCATTCCGTACCCGTACGCACCACCACGTACGTGTCCACCGGCGCGGTCGCCGTGGCCCGTTCGGCGGCGGGGCGGAAGGGAGGCGGCCGTGACCCTCGTACATGAAAGAACCCCGGACGCCGTCGTCGCCGGGGCACGCGCCCGGCAGTGCCCCGCGGACCGTCCCGTGCCCGCCGCGTCCCACGAGACCCTGCGCGAGGTGCACGCCGCCTACGGGAAGGTGCTCCTGTCGGTGGTGCTGCGGTTCACCGGCGGGGACCGGCACTGGGCCGAGGACGTGGTGCAGGAGACCTTCTTCCGGGCCTGGCGCCACGCCCATCAGCTCCGCCGGGAGGACGACGGCGGCGATCGCACGCTGCTGCCGTGGCTGGCGACCGTGGCCCGCCGGATCGTCATCAACGACCGGCGGCGGCGGGACTGCCGGCCCAGGGAGGTCGAGGTCTCCGCCGGCGACCCCGGTTTCTTCACGGTGCCCGACGGCACCAACCAGGTCCTGTCACGGATCGTCGTCCTGGACGCGATGGCCAAGCTCACCAGCGCGCACCGGCGGGTCATCACCGAGGTGTACCTGTACCGGCGCACCATCAACGAGGTCGCCGACAGCACCGGCGTACCGCCCGGGACGGTGAAGTCCCGTCTCCACTACGGGCTGCGGGTCATGCGGGCCGAGCTGGAGAAGCAGGGCGTCACCCCCTGAGCGACAGTCCACGACCCGAGCGCTGCTCCACGACCCGACCGCTGCTCCACCACCCGAGCACTGCCCTACAACCCGAGCAATGCCCTACAACCCGAGCACTGCTCCACCACGCGATCGCTGCCCTGCAACCTGAGCACTGCTCCACCATCCGACCGCCGCTCCGCCCCCACCCCTCAAGTGCCGATCCTCGCCGTCACAAACGCCCGGCCCTCCTCGTTCTCCACCACCACCGCCGCCACCTCCTCCCGCGGCACCGCCGCCGAGCCGTCGAGCGCGGCGCCCTTCTCCGCGCCGCCCGCGCGCCAGCCGCCCGCCACCTTCCGTTCCCCGTCGCGGGAGACCACGACCAGCCGGCACAGCTCCCCCGCCGGGATCCCGGTGACGGCCGCGTCGATCCGTACCCACGCGTGCGCCGGGGTCACGCGCACCACGAGCCGCGCCCCGGTACGGGGGTCGCGGGCCGACGCGACGGCGATCCCCTCGGGCGGCGGGGGCGGGGTCGGCGTCACCGTCGTCACGGATCCCGCGCCGGGCGGGGCGCCGCCGCTGTCGTCCAGGGAGCGGCCGGCGATCAGGCCGCCCGCGAGCACGGCGGCCGCCGCGACCACCGCGACGGCCCACTGGGCGGACCGCCGCCGCCACTCGGCCGTGCGCCGTTCCTCGCGGACCTGCCGCAGGGTGCGCTGGAGCAGCAGGTCGCCGCCGTCCGGCGGGCCGTCGAGGAACGCCTCGGGCGGCACCTCGCCGAGGGAGGCCTTCAGCCGCCTCAGCTCCCCCGCCTCCGTACGGCAACCGGTGCAGCCGGCCAGGTGCTCCTCCACGGCGCGCGACTCGTCCGGGTCGAGGACGCCGAGGACGTAGGCGCCGAGAAGTCCGCTGTCGTGCCGCTGGGCGCTCACGCCGCCGCTCCCTTCACCACGGTCAGCCGCGCTGTGCCGGGGTTCTCGGTGTACAGCTCTCTCAGGGCCTTCAGGGCGTAGTGCGAACGGGACTTGACCGTGCCCGCCGGGATGCCCAGGGCCTGTGCCGTCTCCGCGACGGTGCGCCCCTGGAAGTAGATCTCCATCAGGACGTCCCGGTGGTCGGGCGAGAGCCGGTCCAGGGCCTCCATGACGACCATCGAGTCGACCACCGCCTCGGCGTGGTCCTGCTCGACGGGGCCGTTGGCCGGGGATTCGGCGACCTCGGTGGGGCGGGCCGCCCGGGCGCGGAAGCGGTCCGTGACGATGTTCCGGGCGACGGTGAGCAGCCAGCCGCGGACCGACCCCTTGCCGTTGACCAGGGCCTCGGGGTGCCGCCAGGCCCGGATCAGGGTCTCCTGGACGATGTCCTCGGCGGCGCTGCGGTCCCCGGTCAGCCGCTGGGCGTACGCGAGCAGGGCTCTGCCGTGTTCCTCGTACAGCGCCCTGATGAGTACTTCGTCGTTGGTCCTCTGCCGGGTGCGGGACCACAGTGCCGCCATCCGCCCACTCCGTCCTGTGCCGGTCCGACGCGCTGAACACGGGTGGTGGCGGGCGCCGGTTCAACGGCGCGGCGGGGATGGCGGGAACAGGACCCGGATCGTCGGATACGGGGAGGTGCGCGGTCAGCGCGGCCCGCAGCGGCGGCCCTCGTTGACGCACCGGGCGATCCGCGCGAGCCGCTGCTCCGGCATCACGTTGACGAAGAACGCGTGGTCGGTCTTGGGGTGGCGCTTCTGTTCGGGGAACGAGTCGATCGCGTACGGCACGCCGTGGGGCAGCCGGTAGGCGAGGGTGACCCGCAGCCTGGGCACCGGGAAGGTCGCGGGCGGGCAGAGCCCGGACGGCGCGGGGAAGACGGCGTGGGCGCGGTGATCGGGGCTGTCCGTGTGGAGCCCGTTCCAGCAACTGGGGAACTCCAGCGTACGGGTGGGCCCGCTGCCGGCCGGGCAGCGCGGGTAGTGGCGGCCCGCCCGGTCCGGCCGGCCCGTGCAGCCCCACTGGGCCCGTACCCGTTCGTCGTTCGTGGTCGCCGCCACCGGGTCGCCGGTGACCAGCCGGAGAAAGCGGGGCATGGGGACGACCTTCGCGACGGGATTGCCCAGGAATTCGATTTTCACGGAGGCGGGCGGCAGGATCTCACCGGTATTGCCGTCACTGCCGCCGCCGTGGGCGTGCCGGTCCGCTCCCTTTCGGTCCAGCCGGCGCAGCACGGGCCAGTAGTACGGGGAAAGGTCGCCGCCCGCGCAGGTGGTGGCGGCGGCCGCCAGACTTCGGTCGGTGGAACGGGCATCGGTGGATACATTGCCCACGTACTCGTGTGTGTGGTGGGCGCCGCCGACCAGACCGGGCGAGGTCACCATATTGTCCGCGTTGTAGTGGCCTTTCTCATTGCGGCCGCAGTCCTGCGTCAAGGATCCGTAAGAGGCGTCGGCGCCCGGCCGGGGCGGGTGCGGAATCCTGGGAATGTCGGCCGCGTCGATGCGGTTCGCCGCGTACGGCGTCGCCGCGTGGCCGGTCGAACGCACGGTGACGATCCCGCCGATGACCAGCGAGAGACAGAAGATCACCAGCAACGGGGCCGATGGTGTCAACGCGATATGACGCGGCCGGGATCGCTTCACCACATCGCCAGAATCCCAGTCGCGACCGGCATCTTCAATATCAACCCGTTGAACCATCCATGCTTCTGATCCGTGCGGGGGGCATGACGGGAGGATCTCCCGTCGTTTTCGTCAGCCGCACACAGGAGGGTCCGATGGCCGAGATCGATGTCCCGGGGGATGGGGTGAAGCGCGCGGGAACGCTCCTGGGAAGAGTGCTGGATCTCAGCGAAACCAAGGCGTCGGGATTTGACGTCGCCACCGTCGGCCCACCACGGGCGCGCCCGGGTCTCCCGACCGACCGGAAAAGAAGGGACGACCGCCTTCGCATCGCCATCTGCAATTGCACGGAACTCATGAAGTCCAGGGACGTGGGCCGGGAATTCGGTGACGCGCCCGCCGGGGACGGGAGCGGAAGGAAGACATGAGCGCGAGCGACATGGCCGGTCCGCCCCGGTCCTTCGCGATCGGCATCCCGGACAGCTGGGTGCGGTACGACCTCTCGGGCGACAGCCTCACGCCGATCCGGGCGGGCATGCTCCGTACCGCACCCGACCCGCGGGGGCGCGAGCAGATCAACGAGGCGTTCCGCAACGCGCGGAGAATCCTGGAGGGCGCGCGACGGCAGGGGGCCCTGTACGCGGCGGGCACCACGTCCCTGTACGAGGACGGGCTGCTGATGGCCGGGGTCATGGTGTTCAGCGTGACCCCGCCGCAGGGGGAGACCTATTCGGCGCGTGAGCTGGCGAAGCGGTTCAGCGCGACCGGGAAGCGGCGGCGGGGCTCGGGGACCGCCCGGACGTTCTCCACCCGGACGCTGCCCTCGGTCGGCCAGGTCGGGCGGCTGGTGGGGGTGGAGGAGAGCGAGCTGGTCGACGGGGCGGGCTACAAGCTCCTGGTGATGCATACGGTGATACCGGTGCCGGGTTCGTCCAGGGCGATGGTGGTGACCTGCTTCAGCCCCAATCTGGCGCTGGCCGAGCAGTTGTACGACGTCTTCGACGCGATCACCGCGACCTTCGCGTTCGAGGAGGAACGGGCGGCGGGTCCCCAGGCCGCCGGCTGAGCAGGTGTCACAGGCGTCAGGGGCAGGCGTCAGGAGCACGCACCGCCGAACAGGGCTCAGGAGCACGCACCACCGAACAGGTGTCAGGAGCAGGCACCGACCGAACAGGTGTCAGGGGCCGTCGCAGGACGGTCCCGGGGCCGTCGCGGAGCGGCCCCGGACACCTCCCGCATCACGTGCACGCGTTGAGCCCCCTGATGCCCCCCGGCATACTGCGACCCCGGGGGAAGCGCACATCGGACCGACTGTCGCACTCCCGGCCGGGCGGGCCGTCCCGTCCGCCGTTCCCGCTCATCTCCAGGGGGAGACTTGCGCAGACAACTGAAGAGGGCGTGCGTGCCCACGGTCGCCGTGGCGGCCGCGGTGGCGCTCGCCGCGGGCATGACCGGCCCGGCATCGGCGGTGGACGGGCCCTCCGGCGGCGCCGCCACGGACGGTACGGCTTCCGCGCGGGCGGCCGCCCAGGCCCCGGGGCAGCGGCCCGGCCACGAGGTCGCGCTCATCACCGGTGACCGGGTCACCGTCGGCGCGGACGGCCGGGTGCGGCGGATCGTCCGCGCGGAGGGCCGGGAGAAGGTGCCCTTCCAGGTGCGGACCGCCAGGGGCCGCACCCTGGTGGTCCCCGAGGACGCGGCCCCGCTGCTCGCCGACGGCACGCTCGACCAGCGGCTGTTCGACGTCACGGAGCTGGCGAAGGCCCCCAGCCGCCGCGCCTACCGGGACGGCCTCAAGGTCATCGTCGGCTACCGGGGCACCGCGCGGGCCGCCCGCGCCGCCGTGGACCGGGCCGACGGCACCGGGGCGCCGCTGCGGCTGGTCTCCCTGAACGCGGACGCCGTCACCACCCGGGGCACCACCGGGCTGTGGCAGGCCCTGACCCGCGGTGGCGAGCGGGGCCCGCGGACGGCCGCGCCGGGCATCGCCCGCGTCTGGCTGGACGGTGTCCACCGGGCCGCACTCGACCGGAGCACCGCGCAGATCGGCGCCCCGAAGGTGTGGAAGTCGGGCTACGACGGCAAGGGCGTCACCATCGCCGTCCTGGACACCGGTGTCGACGGCGGCCACCCCGACCTCAAGGGCCGGGTCACCGCCGCGAAGAACTTCTCCGAGTCCCGCGACGCCAGGGACCGGGACGGCCACGGCACGCACGTCGCCTCCATCGCGGCGGGCAGCGGCGCCCGGGCGGGCGGCACGTACAAGGGCGTCGCCCCCGGGGCCCGGATCCTCAACGCCAAGGTGCTGGACGACGAGGGCTTCGGCATGGATTCCGGCATCATCGCCGGTATCGACTGGGCGGTCGCCCGGGGCGCGCGGATCGTCAATCTGAGCCTCGGCGGCACCGACACCCCCGGCTCCGACCCGCTGGAGACCCACGTCGACCGGGTCACCCGGGAGAAGGACGTCCTCTTCGCGATAGCGGCGGGCAACGAGGGTTCGGGCGCCGGCACGGTCGGCACGCCCGGCAGCGCCCAGGAGGCGCTGACCGTGGGCGCCGTCGACGGCCTGGACCGGCTGGCCGGCTTCTCCAGCAGGGGTCCGCGCGTCGGCGACGGCGGGCTGAAGCCCGATGTGACCGCCCCCGGGGTGGACATCACGGCGGCGTCCGCGGCCGGCAGTGTCGTCGCCGACGAGGAGGGCGAGAAGCCCGCCGGCTACGTCACCCTGTCCGGTACGTCGATGGCCGCGCCCCACGCGGCCGGTGCCGCCGCCCTGCTCAAGCAGCGCCACCCGGGCCTGTCCGCCCGGGAGCTGAAGGCCGTGCTCACCGCCTCCGCCCAGGGCGGCCGGTACACCGCCTTCCAGGAGGGGACGGGCCGGATAGCCGTGGACCGGGCCGTCCGGCAGAGCGTGATCGCCGACCCGCCGTCGGCGGCCTTCCCGCTCCAGCGGTGGCCCCACACCGACGACACTCCCGTGACCCGGCAGGTGACCTACCGCAACCTCGGCGACCGGGCCGTCACCTACACCCTGGGGATCACCGCCACCGGGCCCCGGGGCAAGCCCGCGCCCGCCGGCTTCTTCACCCTGGGGGCGCGGACGGTGACCGTGCCCGCGCGGGGCACCGCCTCCGTCGGCGTCACGGCCGACACCCGGATCGGCGGCTCCCTCGACGGCCACTACGCGGCCGTCGTGACCGCGACCGGCACGGGCTCCGGCGCCGGGCAGAGCGTCCGTACCGCGCTGTCCGTGGACCGGGAGGTCGAGTCGTACGACATCACCGTCCGGCACATCGGCCGCGACGGCGCCCCGTCCCCGATCGGCGCGAGCCTGCTCGTCCCCCGTAGCGGCGACTCCGAGACGAGGTACACCGCCCAGGACGCCTCCGGTACCACCACGGTCCGGCTGCCCCGGGGCCTCTACCACCTCGAATCCCGGTTCACGGTCGATCCGGAGGACTCCACCCGCGGCTACGACATCCTGGTCCGCCCGCGGCTGACCGCCCACAAGGACCAGACGATCACGGTCGACGCGCGGACGGCGAAGCCCCTCGACATCACCGTGCCGGACCCGGCCGCCGCCCCGGTGGGCGCCGCCCTGGACTTCGCCTTCGAGGGGGCCATCGGCGAGCACTACCTGTTCTCCGAGTACCGCCTCGCCGGCTTCACCGGCGTCCGCACCGCCCACCAGGGTCCGGGGAGCACCCCGGGCTCGGTCCGCTTCTCCTACGCCGGCCAGTGGCTGAAGGGGCAGAGCACCGAGTACCGCGTGGCGCGGACCGAGGATCCGTCGGACCGGTTCCCGACCGGTCTCACGCGCCCCTACCGGCCGGCCGAGCTGGCCACGCTGAAGGTGAACGCGGGCTCGTCCGCGCGGGTGCCCGGCGGCAAGCGGGGTCTGGTGAACGTCTGGAGCTTCGCCCCCGGCGGCTCCGTGGACGAGCCCCGACCCGTCGTCCGGAAGCTGCCGTTCACCCACACCTTCCACCTCTCCACCCGTGGCACCCTCTGGTCCTCGCTCTACGGGCAGCTCAGCGGGGCCGTGGTGGACGGGTTCCCCGAGGCGGACCTCGTGTACGCCAACGAAAGGGCCGTCCGCTACCGGCCGGGCAAGACGTACGAGGACACGTTCAACACCGGGGTCGTCCAGCCGCTGATCACCAGTGAGCTGGGGGTGTACCGCGAGAACAACACCCTCTACGGCGGGCTGCCGCTCTTCACCGACGCCCGGGGCCACAACGGGTGGGGCACCTGGACCGCCGCCCGGAGCACGCTCCACCGGAACGGCAGGAAGACCGGCGAGGCCGCGCAGCCCCTCGACGGGAAGGTGGCGTTCCGGGTGCCGGCGGGCGCGGCGGACTACACGCTGACGACGTCCGTCAGCCGCAGCGCGAAGGTCGCGGCGGCCAGCAGCCGGGTCGAGGGCCGGTGGACCTTCCGCTCGCAGGCGGCGAAGGACCCGACGGATGCGGTGATGCAGCCGCTCTCCTCCGTCCGTTTCGGCGCGCGGGTGGGGCTGGACAGCACGGCCCCGGCGGGCGTCACGCAGAAGGTCACGCTCACCGTCCAGGGACCGGCGGCGGGCGCGAACCTCCGTTCGCTGACGGCCGAGGCCTCCTACGACGGGGGCAGGACCTGGCGGAAGCTCACCGTCAAGGGGGGCGCGGTGGACCTGCGCAACCCGGCGAAGGGCAAGGGCGTCACGCTGCGCGGCAAGGTCACCGACAAGCGGGGCAACACCGGGTCGGTGACGATCCACAACGCCTACCTCGGCCGGTGACGGACCGGGGCGGGCAGCGGTGAGGGGGCGGCCCGCCGGGACCACGGTTCCGGCGGGCCGCCCCCTTTGCCGTGGGCTCCTTCGCCGTCGGCCCCTTTCGCCGTGAACCCCTTTCGCCGTGGACCCCTTTCGCCGTGGGCCCCTTTCGCCGTGGGCCCCCTTCGCCGTGGGCCCCCTTCGCCGTGGGCCCTTTCCCGTACGGCCGTTTCCGCATGACCCATGGCCCATGACCCATGCCGCATGGCTCGTGCCGCATGCCTCTCAGCCCGGGAGCGCCGGGGACGCGGTACGGCGGCGCAGGGCCGGTTCCCTGCGGGCGACGCGGCGGCGCAGCGCGCGGGCGATGTGCCGGGCGTCCGGGCCGACCCCGTTCAGCGCGTCCGAGAACAGGGTGTGCTGTCCCTCGACGCCGATGTAGGCGAGGCCGGGGTGGCTGGTCGACAGGCCGTGCCGCTGGCGGGGTGTGCCGTCGGCGCGCAGCGCGCCCAGCGGCCGCAGATACTCCAGCGCCGGGCGGTACCCGGTGGCCAGTACGACGGCGTCCACCATCTCGCGGGTCCCGTCGGACCAGCGCAGTTCGCGGCCCTCGCCGCCGGTGAACATCGGGCGCCGGTCCGGCCGGCCCTCCTCGACGGCCCGGCGCTGGGCGCCGCTGTAGTCGACGACGAGTCGTAACTCGGACAGCCGCGGCAGCGCCGGGCCGACGGGGAGCCGCCCGACCATCCCGAAGAACCGCCAGTAGCGCGCGCTGTCGGCCCGGAAGCGGGTGGAGCCGAACCGGATCGGCCGCCGGCTCGCGATCGTGGTGCGCGCCGTCCCGGACAGCTCACGGGCTATCTGGACGGCGGAGGTGCCGGAGCCGACCACCACGACCCGCTGCCCGGCGAAGGGTTCGGGCGAGCGGTACCCACAGGAGTGCAGCACGGTGCCCGTGTAACGGCCGAGGCCGAGGGCGGGCCGGTGCGGATGGCCGAAAGTGCCAGTGGCGGCCACCACGACCGGGGCGTGCAGCCGTGTTCCGTCCTCGGTGGTGACCACATAGCCGTCGGGGTCGGCGACGACGGAGAGGACCCGGGTCCCGGTGCGGATCTCGCAGTCCAGGAGGGAGGCGTACCTGCGGAGATAGGCGACGACCTCGTCACGGGCCGGGAAGTGGGAGGGGTCGCCCGGGAACGGGAGGCCGGGGAGGGAGAAGAAGCACACGGGGGTGAAGGCGACCAGGCTGTCGTAGTAGTGGGGCCAGGATCCGACGGGTTCGGTGCCGGCCTCCAGGACGAGGGGGCGGAAGCCCTGATTCCGGAGGGCGAAGGCCGTACCGAGGCCGCCCTGACCACCACCGATGATGATCGCCGTGTCCATACCGCGCTCCGTTCTGCTGTGGGGGTGCTCTTCCGTCGTGGGGCTCCGCCGGTCGTACGGAGGCCCGCCCGGGGGCGCGCCGGAAGGGGGAGCCCCGGGAATTCCACGGAATCAAACGGAGTCGAGCGCGGTCCAACAGCTTTCGGCCGGAATTCCAGGGCCCTGTGGCAGGTCCGGCGGACGCGGCGATTCCACCCCCGTACGGCTGGTCCGATGTCCCGGCTCCGTCAGGCCGACGCGCGCTTGCGCGACCCCGCGGTCTTCTTCGCAGCAGTCGCAGTCGCAGTCGTCTTCGCAGTCGTCTTCGCCGTGGCCGTGGCCGTCTTCTTGCCTGCGGCCTTCTTCGCCGTGGCCGCCGTGGTTGCCGTGGTTGCCGTGGCTGCCCTGGCCGCCTTGGCGGTCGACTTCCGGGCGGTGGTGTCCTTGGCGCCGGACTTCGGCATCCCGGTGGCCTTCGCCGTCCGCGCGGTGGACTTCCGGGCGGGTGCGGTCCCCTTCGCCCCGGCGGACGCCGTCTTCTGCCCCTTCGGCGCCTTGCCCGCGGCCTTCGCGGTCCCCGCCGTCCGCGCCGTCCGCGCCGGGGCCTTCTTGCGTGTCTCCAGGTGGGTCACCCCGGCCAGTTCCGCCCGCTCGCCCCCGGCCCCGGCCCCGGCGCGGGCGTCCCGCGCCGCCTTCACGCTGTTCTCCAGCGCCGCCATCAGATCGATGACCTGACCGCCGCCGCCCCCACCGCCCGCCGGTTCGGCCGGCACGCCGCCCTCCGCCTTCGCCGCGATCATGGCCTCCACGGCCTCGCGGTAGTCGTCGCGCAGCGACTCGATGTCGACCTCGCCCAGGGTGTCCATCAGCGCGTCCGCGAGATCCAGCTCGGCGTCGCGCACGGTCACCTCGGTCTGCGGGGCCACCCCCTCCGGGCGGCGGATCTCGTCCGGCCAGAGCAGCCCGTGCATGGCGATCACGTCGTCCACGACCCGGAGCATCCCCAGCCGCTCCCGCCCCCGCAGCGCGAACTTCGCCACCGCCACCTTCCGGCTCCGCTTCAGCGCCTCGCGCAGCAGGGTGTAGGGCTTGGCGGCGGGGACGCCGTCGGCGGAGAGGTAGTACGCCGCGTCCATCTGGAGCGGGTCGATCTCCGACGCCGGGACGAAGGCCACGATCTCGATCGTCTTCGCCGTCGGCAGGGGCAGCCGGGCCAGGTCCTCGTCCGTGATCGGGATGATCGACCCGTCGGCCTCCTCGTACCCCTTGCCGATCTCGGCCGCCGGGACCTCCTTCTCCTCCAGCTCGCACACCTTGCGGTAGCGGATCCGGCCCCCGTCGGCGGTGTGGACCTGGCGGAAGGAGACCGTATGGCTCTCGGTGGCGTTGACCAGCTTGATCGGGATGCTGACCAGGCCGAAGGAGATCGCGCCGTTCCAGATGGATCGCACCGTCAGACCACTCCGTCCCGATATGCGGCTTTCATGGAATTCTTATCGTATGACGCCGATCACAGAGGTGGCGGGGCGGCGGCTGCCGCTGAGCAATCTCGACAAGGTCATCCACCCCGCCACGGGCACCACCAAGGGCGAGATCCTGCACTACTACGCGGTCACGGCCGGGGCGCTCCTGCCCCATCTGCGCGACCGGCCGGTCTCCTTCCTGCGCTACCCGGACGGCCCCGGCGGGCAGCTCTTCTTCACCAAGAACCCGCCGCCCGGCACCCCGGCGTGGGTGCGGACGGCCCCGGTGCCGCACACGGACGACCCGGGCGCGCGCCAGGTCGTGGTGGACGATCTGCCCTCGCTGATGTGGGCGGCCAATCTGGTGGTGGAGTTCCACACCCCGCAGTGGACGGCGCACGCGCCCGCCGTCGCCGACCGGCTGGTCCTCGATCTCGACCCGGGCCCGCCCGCCGGGGTCGCCGAGTGCTGCGCGGTCGCGCTGTGGCTGCGGGAGCGGCTGGCGGCGGACGGTCTCGACGCGTACGCGAAGACCTCGGGCGCCAAGGGGCTGCATCTGCTCGTACCGGTCGCGCCCACGCCGTCGGCCCGGGTGTCGGCGTACGCGAAGGGGCTGGCCGTCGCGGGAGAGGCCGCGCTGCCCCGGCTGGTGCTGCACCGGATGACGAGGGCGCTGCGGCCGGGGAAGGTCTTCGTGGACCACAGCCAGAACGCGGCCGCCAAGACCACGGCCGCCCCCTACACCCTCAGGGCCCGTGCGCTGCCGACCGTCTCCGCCCCGCTGACCTGGGAGGAGGTCGCGGACGCCGCCGATGGTGGGCCGGTGCCGATGGTCCTGATGGGCGATCTCGCGGACCGTCTCGACCGGTACGGGGAGCTGCTGGCCCCGCTCACCGACCCCGGCCGGGCCCGGCCGCCGCTGCCGTGAACGGGCCCGGGGAGGGAGAGGGAGTCGGGGAAGGATTCGGGGAGGTGCCGCTGCGGCCGCCGCTCGGGGTCATGCGCCCGCGCCGCGCGGAGAGCATCCCCCCTCCGGACGGGCTGCCCGGCGGCACGCAGTACTCGGTCAAGCTGGACGGCTTCCGGGCGCTCGCCTTCGTCGGGGCGGACGGCGGGGTCTTCCTCCAGTCCCGTTCGGGGCGGGCGCTGGGCCCGGAGTTCCCCCGGATCGCCGCGCACCTCGGGAGCGTCCTGCCGGCGGGTCTCGTGCTCGACGGGGAGCTGTGCGCCTACCGCGACGGGCGGCTCAGCTTCGGCGACCTGCTGCGGTCGCGCGCCGACCGGGAGCGGTCCGGGACGGCCCTCTCGTACATCGCCTTCGACGTGCTCGCCGTGCCGGGCCGGGACGTACGGCCGCTGCCGCTGCGCGAGCGCTGGGAGCTGCTCGGGGCGGCGCTGCGGGACACCGGGCCGCCGCTGGAACGGGTGCTCGCGACGACGGACGAGGAGACGGCCCGGCTCTGGTTCCGCGAGCTGCGGGACGCGGGGGTGGAGGGGATCGTGGCGAAGGCCCTGGCGTCGCCGTACCGGGCCGGTCCCACCTGGGCCTGGCGCAAGATCCGCCACGCGGACACGGTGGACGGCGTCCTCGTCGGCGTCTTCGGGCCCGAGCGGCGGCCCGGGGCGCTGCTGGTGCGCCTCGGCGACGGGCGCGAGATCCGGGTGGCGGCGCTCACCGCCGTACAGGCGCGGCAGCTCGCCGACGCGGTGGCCGGGCGGCTGGCGCGGCCCGGCGGCCAAGGGGCGGGGTCCGGTGCGGAGTCGGGTGCGGGCGCGGCGCGGCTGCTGACGGAGCCGCTGCCGGTGGAGCTGCGCGAGGTGCCGGGGCGGCACGAGACAGCGAGGTTTGTCCGGCTGCGGTCGGACGGCTGACCGGGCGGGACGGTACGGCTGAGCGCGGACGGCTGGGCCGGCTCCGGTCGGACGGCTGAGCACGACTGCGGTCGGACGACTTCGGCCGGACGGCTGGGTACGGACGGCTCGGCGCGACTGCGGCCGGACAGCTGAGTGCGGACGGCGGCGGTACGGACGGCTGGGCGCGGCGGTCGGGCGGCTCGGCGTGGCTGAGTGCGCACGGCTGGGTACGGACGGCTGAGCACGGTTGGTCGGGCGACTGGGCACGGCCGAGTGTGGACGGCTGACCGGGCCCGGGCACGTACGGCGGCGGTCGGACGGCTCGGCGCGGCTGCGGTCGGACCTTCGAGCCTTCGAGCCTTCGGGCTTTCGGGCCTCCGGAGTCCGGACGGCCCGGACGGCCCGGTCGGCGGCGTACGGACCGGGCCCCGGGGCCCCTGAGGCCGGTGGGTCCGGGAGGCCCGGCCGGGCCTGTGGGGATCGCTGGGAGCGGTGCGGCGGCCGGGTCAGCCGCGCAGCCGGGTGCGCCGATCGCGGGCCGTCGTACGGAGGGCCACGACTTCGGCCGGTTTGCGCACCCCGCCGAAGTGGCCGATACGCCGACGCCGTTGTCCGCAGGGCGAGGACGTCACCGGGGTCCACGGCGCCGTCACCGTGACCGGCCCCGCCACGACGAGGGCCGGGCGGACCACCGTCGCGGGCGCGCGGGACGCCGGACCGGCCCGGCGGCGGTTGCGGCACGGCACCGGAACGGGCTCGTCGCGGCCGGTCGGCGCGGTCGGGAACGGCGGCGCGCCCCCCGGTGCCGCCACCCCCGGCCGGCCCCGGCGGCAGGTCGGCCACCACGGTCCGTACGGCCGCCGCAACGCAGCGCCACCAGGTGGAGAACGCGCCATCCGGCGCCGTCGAATTGGTCGGGGCCGCCGCCCGGCGGCGCGGTCGGCGGCCGTCGGCACGGGCGCCGACCCGAGGGTGAACTCCCCGGTGGGACCGGGTGTCCGAGCGGCCGCCTGCTCCCGTCGAAGAGATACATCGACCAACCAGATCCAGCCACTGTCGACACCGCTCCCCCGCCCGGCGCCCTCGACCGCCCGGACGCCGCCGGGACCGTCACACCGTGCGTACCCGGCACCGCGACGGCCGCCCGGCGTGCGCACTTGCAGCCGGAAAACGCTTTCCCTCCCGGGGCGGTGCGACTCGCAGTGTCGCCGTGCGGTCACACCCCGTTCGTGACCCCTCGGACACGACCGCGCGAACAGGCCCATGGCCTTCCGGGCAATATCCCCGCGATGTCCGGACGGTGGTGCACACTCTCCCCAAGCGCGTGGTTCCCGCGCAGGTTTCGGGGGCATGCGCGTGTCGCACGTATCTCGGGAGGGGGCGGCGTGTTCGGGGGAATCGACGAGGTCGACTGGGCCACGCTGGGGCATGCCTACGGTCCGGCGGACGACGTTCCCGAGTTGCTGCGCGGGCTGGCGTCCGCGGACGCGGTGGAGCGCGAGGCGGCTCTCGACGGAATGTACGGAGCGGTGCACCACCAGGGGGACGTCTACGACTCCACCCTCGCGTGCATACCGTTCCTGCTGGAGCTGGTGGCCGATCCGGCGGTCCAGGATCGCGGCGGGATAGTGGAGTTGCTGACCAGCATCGGCGGTATCGACCTGGACGGCGACGACGAGCTGGATCCGGAGGACGAGGAGTTCGAGTTCGCCGCCAACTACGCGATGGCGGCCTCGGCGGTGACGGCCGGCGCGGACGTCTTCCTCGGGCTGCTCGACGCGGGCGACCGGGGGGTGCGGCTCACGGTGCCGCTGGCGCTGGCGACCCTGCACAGCGAACCGGAGCTGGTGCTGGGGCTGTTGCGGGACCGGCTGGGCGCCGAGTCCGATCCCGAGGTCCGGTTCGCCTGCGTGGAGGCGGCGGGGCGGATCGCGCTGCGGCACGCCTGGCTGGCGGCGGAAGTGGTGGAGTGGCTGGTCGAGCTGGCCCGGGTGCGGTACGCGACGGGGTCGGCGGCGGACGCGGCGGCCCGGCGGTCGCCGTCGCTCCCGGGCGGCCCCTGGGAGGGGCGGTACGCGGCGGAGGGCTGGGGCGTCGTCGATCCGTGGTGCGTCCCCGGGTCACCGGACCTGGCGGACCTCACCGACCTCACCCGCCTCACGGACCTCTGGGACAGGCCGCCGCCGGGGGAACCGGGGCACGACCGGCTCCCCGGGGACCTCTACGACCCCGACGACCCGTACAGCCCCCACCAGCTGTACGAGCGACCGGACGGGGCGGGTCACCGGGGCGGACCGGACGGCCTGGGCGTTCCGGGTCTCGCCGCCCTCTGGGACACGGATCCCATGGACCGCACGGACAGCGGGGACGACACGGAAAGCGACGGCGAGGAGAACGACGACGGGACGGCGGGCGGCGGGGACGAGCCGCGCGCGACCGGTCCGGCCGACTCCGGTCCGGCCGACATCGCTCCGGTCGACATCGGTCCGGCCGACATCGCTCCGGTCGACATCGGTCCGATCGGCTCCGGGCGGCCCGTTCTCAACGCGCTGCCGTCGCCCGGCGGCCCCCGGGACCCGATCGCGGGGGCCCTTCCCGCGTACGGGTCGACGCGCGGAGACGACCCCGCCGGGACACCCCCCGGGGAAGCCGGCGGCACCCCGGCGGGCGGGGTGGGACGCACGGATCCCGCGCGGCCGGCGGTGTACGACGCCGGGCTGCGGCTCTCGGCCCTCGCCCAGCTCGCCCGGTGCGCCCCGCACGCGCTCCCCGACGACGTGGTGCCCGGGGTGACGGGTCTGCTCCGGGAGCTGCGCGCGGAGCCGGCCGACCCGCCGGAGACCGGCCCGCTGGAGACCGGCCCTTCCGGCGCACACGGCGCACACGTCTCGTCCGGTACGTACGGCTCCTGCGCGGTGTACGGGACGCACGCGGACGACGACCGGACGGGCACGGGCCCCCACGCCCTGTGGACCGGGGATCTGCTGCGGACGCTCCACACCGGCCTCGGCGACCGGGTCGCCGACCGGACCGCGCTCCTGGCGGACCAGCTGTGCAGCCCGGACCGGGGCCAGCGGATCGACGCCGTACGGATGAGCAGCGCGCTGCTGCGGACCCGGCGGGGCGAGTACGGCGAGCTGGTGGCGCTGATCGGGGAGCAGCTGGCGGACGGGGAACCGAGGCTCGCGGACGCGGCGGCGGCCGCGCTCGGGGAGCTGTTCACGCTGGCGGCCCCGGCGGCGGACGCGCTGGCGGAGTTCGCCGCTGCCGATCCCGGCTCCTGGGTGCAGGAGTGGGCCAGCGGGCCCCGGACGCTGGGCGCGGCGGTCACGGCGCTGGCGCGCGCGGGTGACGCGCGGGCGGTGCCGGTACTGGCCCGGATCCTGGAGCTGCCCCGGGCCCCGCACGACCTGGGCTACGTCCTGGACCATCTGGGCCCGGCGGCGGCCCCGCTGATACCGGCGCTGCGGGCCCGGCTGGCGGGGACGGAGCTGGACGACCGGCTCTACGACACGGCGGGCCCGCTGCTGTACGGGCTGACGGCGCTGGGCGCGGCGGAGGCCCTGCCCGAGGTGCTGCGGGTGCTGCGGGATGCGCCCGAGTACCGCAGGGAGTGGGTGGTGGAGCTGGCGCTGGGGGCGCTGACGGCCTTCGGCCCGGCCGCCCGGGAGGCGGCCGGGGAGCTGCGGGCGCTGCTCGCGGACGCCGGGCGGCCCGGCGGGCACGCGGCGGCGTTCACGGTGAAGACGGCCGGGGCGCTGTGGGCGGTGGCGGGGGACGCGGGGGCGGTGCTGCCGGTGCTGCGGGCGACGCTCGTGTCGGAGTCCGGGGCCCGGCGGGCGGCGGCCGGGGTGCTGGGGTCGATGGGCCCGGTGGCCTGGGAGGCGGAGCCCGAGCTGCGGATCGCGCTGCGGGCGGGGGACCCGGGGACGCGGGTGGACGCGGCGCTGGCGCTCTGGCGGGTGACGGGCGACCCGGAGCCGGGGTGGCCGGTGCTGCGGGCGGCGTGGGACGCGCTGCCGTTCACGCGGGTGCCCACGGCCGAGCGGCTCGCGGAGCCGTCGGCGGACGCGCCCGGGTCCGTCGCGGCGGACGGGCCGCCGGTGGCGGGGCGGGCCGAGGGCGCGGAGCAGCTGGTCCGGGACGAGCTGGCGCGGGTCCGCCGGCACAACGCCATGGACGGCGGCTACGGCAGTCATGACATCGTGAGGGACGAACGGCTGCTGGGGCTCTGCCGGCGCGCGCTGACCGCCCCCGACTCCGACGCCGACGCCGACGCCGGGAAGGAGAGCGGGAACGGGAACGGGTCCGGAACCGTTTCCGGGACGGGGGCAGAGGCCGGGGAGACCGGCCGGGCACCCGACAGGACCGACAGGACCGGCCGGCGCGGGAACGACGGGAAGGCCGTACGGCCCGGCAGCGCCGGAAAGACCGGGAGCAACGGGAGTACCGGCACGTCAGGGAAGTCCGGGAGCACCGGGCGGACGAGGGAGACCGGCGAGACCGGGGAGAGGCCCACCTCATGATCATTTTCGGTACCAAGGGGTATCTGCACCAGCTGGCGATCCTGACCCTGGTGTGCGGGGCGTGCGGCAACCCGTCGGCGCACACCCTGCGCAAGCGGGTCACCAAGTTCACGCTGTTCTTCGTGCCGCTGTTCGCGGTCTCCACGAAGTACGGGACGCAGTGCACGTTCTGCGCCGCCGAGACGAAGCTCACCGCCGAGCAGGCCGATCAGCTGCTGGCGCAGAACGCGGCGGGCCTCGGCATGCCCTCCGCCCCGGGCGCGGCCCAGGCCGGACCGGCCGGCCTCGGCGGACAGGGCGGAGCGTACGGCCAGGGATCGGCGGGACAGCAGCCGCGCAACCCCTACCAGCACTGATCCGGCCGCGGGGCCCGTTCGCGACCGGTCCGTGCCGGTCCCGCGGCGGGCCCGGCACACACGGCGCAGGACCGGCGACCGGGCGGCGGCCGGGACGAAACCTTCCTGCGAATAGGGTGGAAGCATCCACCGACCGTCCGTCCCGCGAGGAGAACGTTGCCCGCACGCCGCCACCGACCGCTCCGCCGCGCGCTGCCGCTGGCCGTCGCGGGCCTGCTGCTCGCGGGCTGCGGCGACCCGGGCAAGCTGGTCAGCGCGGGCCCCGCCGAGGAGGCCGGCGGCCCGGTCAGGCTCTGGCCCGGACTGCCGCCGGTCACCTCTCCCCCGTACGACTACGGCGAGGTGGACACCGCCCGGGTGCCGGGGATCGAGGTGCCCGCCGGCGGGGTGCGCGCGCTGGACCCGGTGGCGGTGCTGCGGGCGGAGGAGGGCGCGTCCCCGCACGAGCACTCCGGGATCGCCGGGCTCTACATGGAGACCGTGCAGGCCCTGCCCGGCTGTACGAAGAAGCCCCGGACGCCGCGGACGTGCCCGGTGCTCGCGCCGTACTACCGCGATCTGACCGGCGACGGGCGCGAGGAGCTGATCGTCGGCGTCACCATGCCCGAGCAGCAGACCGCCGTACGCTGCTACATGCCCGACGGCAGGGGCGGGCTGACCCGGATCATGGCCACGTCCGACCAGATGGTCCGGATCGAGCTGGCGGGCCGGGACCTCGTCCTGCACTCGGTGTCGGCGGGCATCCCCGGGTACGAGTACCGCACGGCCTGGTCGTGGGACGAGACCCACGGGGCGATGCTCCAGGCCCGTGACGAGATCGTCCGGGTCAAGCCGCTGCCGGAGAGCGGCCGGCCGTCCCCGGCGCGGGAGACGGCCGGATGATCCGCCGCCCGTTCTCCCGGCCGTTCCCCCGCCCGTTCTCCCGCCCGTTCTCCCGCCCGCGCGGAGCCTCCCCCCGGATGCGCCGGACGTCCTCGTACCGCTCGTATCGCTCGTATCGCTCGTACCGGCTGCGCCGCCCCCGCTGGACGGCCACCCTCCCCTGGAAGGCCGCCCTCTTCATCACCGTCATGTGCTGCGGTCTCGCCGCGCTGCTCGGTGCGCTGGTGCACGCGGCGGTGACCACGCAGACCGTGGACCAGGCCCGGGAGAAGGCGCTGGACAAGCTGGGCGAGGCGGCCCGGGCGTACGAGGCGGGCGAGCCGCTGCCCTCGTACGCCGAGGTCGATCCGGCGGGCCTGCCCGCGTCGCTGCGGCGGCTCGCGGTCGGCGGCGAGAGCGGCACCATGATGAACACCCTCGCCGGCCGCCCCACCATGTGGGCGGCGGGCCCGGCGGACGGCCGGGCGCTCGCCGTGCGGATCGACCACTCGCAGGGCGCCCGCACCATCAACGGTCTCGACCGGGCGATCGTCGGCTCGTCGGTGCTGGCGATCGCGGCGACGCTGCTGGTGGGGGCGTTCGCGGTGACCCGGGTCACCCGCCGGCTCCATCTGACCGCGCAGGTGGCCCGGCGGATCGGCGCGGGCGACCTGGACGCCCGGGTCAACGATCCGCGCACCAGCGACCCCAGCCGCCCCCTGGACGAGGTGGCCACGGTCTCCGGCGCGCTCGACACGATGGCCGCCACGCTCCAGGGGAAGCTGCTCAGCGAGCAGCGTTTCACCGCCGATGTGGCGCACGAGCTGCGGACCCCGCTGACGGGTCTGACGGCGGCGGCCGAGCTGCTGCCGGAGGGCCGCCCGGCGGAGCTGGTCCGCGACCGGGTCCGGGCCATGCGCGCGCTGACCGAGGATCTGCTGGAGATCTCCCGGCTGGACGCGGGGAGCGAGACGGTGGATCTGGATCTGCACCGGCTGGGCGAGGTGGCCGAGCGGGTGGTGCGGGCCTTCGGCACCGGGACCGAGGTGCGGGTGGTGCGGGACGCCACCGTGGAGACCGACCGGCGGCGGCTGGAGCGCGTGCTCGGGAATCTGGTGGCCAACGCCCACCGGCACGGCGCCGATCCGGTGGTGCTGACCGTGGACGGCCCCGTGGTGACGGTGACGGACCGGGGCCCCGGCTTCCCGGCGTATCTGCTGGAGCACGGCCCGGCCCGGTTCCGTACCGAGGGCGGCCGGTCCAAGGGCCACGGCCTGGGGCTGACGATCGCCCTGGGGCAGGCGGCGGTGATCGGCGCGGAGCTGCGGTTCCGGAACGCGGCGGGGGACGCGGCCGGGGGCGGCGGCGCGGTGGCCCGGCTGGAGCTGCCGGGGCCCGTGCCCTCGCGGGAGGACGCGCCGCCCCCGTCGGCGTCCGCCGCCACCCCCTGACGACCCCAGGGCCAGCACAAGCCATACAAGGGACCCATATAAGGGACATAGCATCCCGAAGTTGGTACGTTGCCGGGCATGAGCGCAACGGCGAGGGCGGCACAGGCGCCGCCGTCCGCCGCCGCGCGTCCGGCGGGCCGGCGCGGGGTCGAACTGGCGCTCCTCGTCGGGGCCGTCCTGATCTCCGTCCTCGGCTACACGATCGTCGGCGTGACCCGCGCCCACGCCGTGCCCCACGACGCCCTGCGGTACGGGGCGGGCCTCGGCGCCCTCGCGCTCCTCGCCCATGTCGCCGTCCGGCTGTGCGCCCCCTGCGCCGACCCGCTGCCGCTGCCCATCGCGGTCCTCCTCAACGGCCTCGGCCTGGTGCTGATCCACCGGCTGGACCTGGAGACCCCGGGCGAGGCCGCCGCCCCCGCGCAGCTGGTGTGGTCGACGCTGGGCGTCGCCCTGTTCATCGTCGTGGTGACGGCGGTCCGCGATCACCGGGTGCTCCAGCGGTACGCGTACCTCTCGGTCGCCGCCGCCCTGGCGCTGATGACCGTACCGATCTTCTTCCCCGCCGTGAACGGCGCCCGGATCTGGATCCGGGCCGGCGGGTTCTCCATCCAGCCGGGCGAGTTCGCGAAGATCCTGCTGGCGGTCTTCTTCGCGGCCTATCTGGCGGCCAACCACCACACCCTCGCCGCCACCGGCCGCCGGCTGCGGCGGCTGCGGCTGCCCGCGGGCCGGGTGCTGGCCCCGGTCGTGACGATCTGGCTGCTCAGCGTCGGCGTCCTGGTCCTCGAACGGGACCTCGGCACGTCGCTGCTCTTCTTCGGCCTCTTCGTGATCATGCTGTACGTGGCGACCGGCAGCACCGGCTGGATCGCGGTGGGCCTGCTGCTCGCGGCGGCGGGCGCGGTCGCCGTGGGCACGCTGGAGCCGCATGTGCACGGCCGGGTGACGGACTGGCTGCACCCCTTCGCCACCGCCGACGCCGGCGAGGGCGCGGGCCAGCTGGCGCAGTCGCTGTTCGCCTTCGGCGCGGGCGGGGTGCTGGGCAGCGGACTCGGCCTCGGCCACTCGGCGCTGATCGGCTTCGCCGCGAAGTCGGACTTCGTGCTCGCGACGGCGGGCGAGGAACTGGGGCTCGCGGGCCTCACCGCCGTGCTGCTGCTGTACGCGCTGCTGGTGGCCCGGGGGTACGGGTACGCGCTGCGGCTGCGGGACCCGTTCGGGCGGCTGCTCGCGGTGGGCCTCGCCTCGATCGTCGCGCTCCAGGTGTTCGTCATCACCGGCGGGGTCACCGGGCTGATCCCGCTGACCGGGATGGCGATGCCGTTCCTGGCGCAGGGCGGCTCGTCCGTCGTCACCAACTGGGTCATCGTGGCCCTGCTGATCCGGCTGGGCGACTCGGCCCGCCGGACCGGCCACGGCCCCGCCCCGCACCGGCCGGAGGACGGCCGGTGATCCCCTGCGTCCGGCGGTCGGGGGCACTCTGTCTGCTGCTGCTGGCGGCGCTCCCGGTGCACGCGGCCCGGGTGCAGCTGGTCGACGCGGGGAAGCTGGACGGGCATCCGGCCAACCGGCGCGGCGCCATCGCCCGCTACGCCGAGCCGCGCGGGGAGATCCTGGCGGGCGGGCGCCGGCTGACCGCGTCCCGGGACACCGGGCAGCAGCTGCGCTGGGAACGCGTGTACCCGGAGGGTCCGTTGTACGCGCCGGTGACCGGCTTCTCGTCGCAGACGTACGGCACCACCATGGTCGAGGACGCCGCCGACGCGGTGCTGTCGGGCACCGATCCCGCGCTGGCGTCGCTGCCGCTCTGGCACGAGCTGAGCCGGGGCCGTCCGACGGGCGCGGACGTGAGCACCACCGTCGAGCCGGCGATGCAGCGGGCGGCATACACGGGCCTCGGCGGGAAACGGGGCGCCGTGGTGGCGGTGGAACCGGCCACCGGCCGGATCCTGACCCTGGTCAGCAGCCCGTCATACGATCCCGGCCAGCTGTCCGGAACGGGCCCTTCGGTACGGGCCGCCTGGGACCGGCTGACCTCGCAGCCCACGCAGCCGATGCTCAACCGGGCGATCCGGCAGACCTACCCGCCCGGCTCCGCCTTCAAGATCGTGACCGCCGCCGCGGCGCTCGACGCGGGCGTGGTGACGGACGTGGACGCGCCGACCGGCACGCCGTCGCCGTATCCGCTGCCGGGCACCCGCACCCGGCTGCCGGACGCGGCGGAGGGCTGCGGCGGCGCGTCGCTCGCGTACGCGATCCAGTGGTCCTGCAACACGGTCCTCGCGCATCTGGGGACCCGGGTGGGGCTCGCGGGGATGCGGGACGCGGTGGCCCGGTTCGGCTTCAACGACCCGGGGCTGCGGATCCCGTCCCCGGTGGTGCCGTCGAACTTCGACACCCGGATGTCGGCGGACCAGCTGGCGCTGTCGTCGATCGGGCAGTTCAACACGACCGCGACCCCGCTCCAGATGGCGCTGGTGGCGGCGGCGGTGGCCAACGGGGGCGAGCTGCGGCCGCCGTACCTGGTGGACCGGGTCACCGCGCACGGCGGCACCCGGGCGGTCTCCCATCCGAGGCAGCGGCCGCCCCGGCGGGTGATGAGCCCGTTGACGGCGCGCCTGCTGGCCGGCCTGATGGTCGGCGTGGTCGAGCGGGGCACGGGGTCGGCGGCGGCCCTCCCGCACGCGACCGTCGGCGGCAAGACCGGCACGGCGCAGCACGGCCTCGGCAACTCGGGCGTCCCGTACGCGTGGTTCATCTCGTTCGCACGGGCCCACGGCTCGGCGCGGCCCGCCGTGGCGGTCGCCGTGGTCGTGGAGGACGCGGACGCGGTACGGGGTCACATCAGCGGCGGCGGGAACGCGGCCCCGGTCGCCCGCGCGGTGATGGCGGCGGCGCTGCGGGAACAGGACCTGCTGCGGGAGCGGGACCTGCTGCGGAAACGGGACGTCAGGAGGCCGGGCGCCGGCGCGGGTGGACGGCGGTGAGGTCGATGTCGAGGGGGAACGGCCGGTCGACCGTCAGCCGCCGGCGGTGGCTGACGGCAGGTCCGTAGGCATACGTGCCCGGGTCGAGTGCGAAGGCGTGGACGACCGGCAGCTCCCCGTCACTCTCCACCCGCCAGAAGTGGGGAATGCCCGCGCGGGCGTACTTCAGGGGCTTGATCCCCCGGTCGCGCGCGGCGGAGTCGTCCGACACGACCTCGACCGCGAGCAGCACGTCCGCCGGCGCGAACCCGGTCTGCCGGGGCCCCGTGAAGGCGGCGACCGCGACGACGGACACATCGGGTTCCAGGCGGTTGCGCTCGTCCAGGGTGACCGTCATCCGGCTGACCGCCTCCCACTCCTCGGGCGCCTGCTCCATCAGCAACCTCATCAGGTAGTGGATGGTGCGTGTGTGGAAGAGGGTCTGCGGACCGGTGCGGACGAGGCTCCCGTCGATCAGCTCCGTGCGCGGAGGGAGACCCGCAAGCCCGTCGAGGTCGTCGGCCCGCCAGCCGTCGGCGGGCGGACGCGGCCACACGTACCCCTCGTCCCAGGCGTCCTCCTGTGCGGCATCCGTGATCGTTCTCATACGCGGGAGTCTGGCCGACCGGATCGGCGTCCCCCGGTGGAATGCCGCTCAGCCCCTCAAACGGGTGAGCGGCACCCGGGGCCGGCCGACGGCGCTCACCCGCCCGGCAGCGGCTCCTGGCGGCTGAGCCAGGCGTCCGGGACGGCGTCGACGCCCGTGGCCGCCGCGACGATGCCACCGGTGATGGCGCAGGTGGTGTCGACGTCGCCGAGGCCCTCGGCGGTGGCCCAGAGAGCCGCTTCGAGGTCGCCGGCGTGCCGGGTGGCGGTCCAGACGGCGAAGGGGACGGTGTCGTCGGCGCGGACCCGCTGACCGCTGCCGAGGACGTCGGCGGCGTGGCCGGGCTCCGTGGCGAGGGGGAGTTCCGCGGCGCGCCGCAGGCCGTCGTGGACGAGACCCGGCGGAGTGCGGTCGGCGACGGCGGCCGGGGTGAGCCCGCCCCGGACCGAGAGGGCGGCGGCCACGGCGACCGCTATCGCGCCCGCGACACCCTCGGGGTGGGCGTGGGTCACCCGCGCGGACAGCTCCGCCTGCCGGACCACCGTCGCGAGGTCGGCGGAGAACCAGGCGCCGAGCGGGGCCACCCGCATCGACGCCCCGTTGCCGAAGCTGCCGCCGTCGAACAGCTCCGGTGCCAGCGACGGCCAGCCGGCGGGGTCCGCCAGCAGCCGGGGCAGCAGCATCCGCATCCCGTGGCCGTAGCCGCGCGCCCGGTCGGCGTCGTAGACCCGGGCGAAGGCCTGCGCCAGCCGGTCCTGCTCCACCTCCCCGTACCGCTCCAGGATCTGATGGATCGCCAGCGCCATCGCGGTGTCGTCGGTCCACTGCCAGTCGGCCTCCTGCGGGGTGCGGCGGGCCCTGATCTCCTCCCGGGCCCGCTCCCGCTCGCGGAAGAGGGGGAACCAGCGCCGTCCGAAGGCGTCCCCGAGGGCGAGCCCCTGAAGACTGCGGCGGGCGGCGCTGCGGGCGGCCCGGTTCATGGTGGTGGTCATGACGACCATCGTCCGGGAACGCGGGTGGCGGCGTATATCCACAGCCGTCCGGGAGCAGGGCCTTTTCCGTCCTTCCGCAGGACGATCTTCGGTCGGATACCCGCGACCAGCGTTTCCCGGTAGGAGCGCACCGGTCCCCCGGCCCTCCCGCCTCAGGCCGCCGCCACCGGCCCCGCCCCGTCCGGATCGGCCGCGCCGGGCTCCTCGGCGCCCAGCCGGACCGCGTCCGCCACCTCCGCCACCCGGGCCGCCTCCTCCGCCGCGAACCGCTCCCGGTCGAGCTGTTCGGCGACCTCCTCGTCCTGGGTCATCAGCAGATCGAGGCTGGCGTCCCCCAGCTCGAAGACGCCCATGTCGAGATAGGCCCGCTGCAACCGCTCGCCCCACAGCCCGATGTCCTTCACACAGGGCACGATCCGGCTGAACAGCAGCTTCCGGAAGATCTGGAGGTATTCGGAGCGCTCCGACAGCTCCTCCGCCTCCTTGCGCGGCACGCCGAAGTTCTCCAGCACCTCCACGCCCTTGATCCGGTCGCGCATCAGATAGCAGCCCTCGATCACGAACTCCTCGCGCTCGCGCAGCTCCGCGTCGCTCAGCTCCTTGTAGTAGTCCCGCAGCGCCATCCGCCCGAAGGCGACATGGCGGGCCTCGTCCTGCATCACATAGGCGAGGATCTGCTTGGGGAGCGGCTTGTCGGTGAGGTCGCGTATCAGGCCGAACGCGGCGAGTGCGAGCCCTTCGATGAGCACCTGCATGCCGAGGTAGGGCATGTCCCAGCGGGAGTCGCGGAGCGTGTCGCCCAGCAGTCCCTGGAGGTTGTCGTTGACCGGGTAGAGCAGCCCCATCTTCTCCTGGAGGAACCGGGCGTAGATCTCCGCGTGCCGGGCCTCGTCCATGGTCTGGGTGGCCGAGTAGAACTTCGCGTCGAGGTCGGGGGCGGACTCCACGATCCGCGCGGCGCACACCATCGCGCCCTGCTCCCCGTGGAGGAACTGGCTGAACTGCCAGGACGCCGCGTGCCGCCGGAAGTCGGCGCGCTGCCCCTGCGTCATCTTCGCCCAGTAGGAGGTGCCGTACAGGGCGAGGGCCTCGTCCGGGGTGCCGAGGGGGTCGTAGGGGTCGACCTCCAGCTCCCAGTCGATGCGCTTGGCGCCGTCCCACTGCTTGTCCTTGCCCTTCTGGTAGAGGGCCAGGAGCCGGTCGCGGCCTCCGTCGTACTCCCAGCTGAAGCGGGCCGCGCCGGTGGCGGGCACCTGCCAGTGGGGGGAGGGGGGCGGGTTCGTGTAGTGATCGTAGGTCGACACCGGATCGACTCCTTCGCCTCATATCCCGTACGTCCAGGGTGACTTGGGCACTCAGGGGCAGGCTCACACTTGGTAGACGGGTAGTCAACAAGTCGCGCCGGGGGTGTTGACGCGTCTGCTGACACAGAGTCTGATAAGGGTGCCCCGAACGCGCCCGCGCCCCATGGGGGACCACGCGGCACACCGCCCAGACGTTCACGAGGTGCCCTTCGCCATGACGATCGCGTCCGAACCCGACCTCACCCGGCTCCACGACGCACTCGGCCCGCTCCGGGACCGCGAACAGGTCGCCCAGCGGCTCCTGGACGCCTCCGCCCGGCACTCCTTCGACCCGGACCGGGACATCGACTGGGACGCGCCCCTCACCGACGGCACCTGGTTCTGGCCCCCGGAGCTGGTCTCCCTCTACGACACCCCGCTGTGGCGGCGGATGTCCGGGGAACAGCGGATGGACCTGGCCCGGCACGAGGCCGCCTCGCTCGCGTCCCTCGGCATCTGGTTCGAGCTGATCCTGATGCAGATGCTCGTCCGGCACATCTACGACAAGCCCGTGACCAGCACACACATGCGGTACGCGTTGACCGAGATCGCCGACGAGTGCCGGCACTCGACCATGTTCGCCCGCATGATCGTCAAGGGCGGCACCCCCGCGTACCCCGTCCCCCGCCTCCACCACCAGCTCGGCCGGGTGCTGAAGAGCGTCTCCACCGCCCCCGGCACCTTCGCCGCGACCCTCCTCGGCGAGGAGATCCTCGACTGGATGCAGCGCCTGACCTTCCCCGACGAACGGGTCCAGCCGCTGATCCGCTCCATCACCCGCATCCACGTCGTGGAAGAGGCCCGGCACGTCCGGTACGCCCGGGAGGAGCTGCGCCGCCAGATGGTGACCGCGCCCCGCTGGGAACGCGAACTGACCCGCCTCAGCAGCGGCGAAGCCGCCCGGGTCTTCTCCGTCTGCTTCATCAACCCGGCGGTGTACGAGAACGTCGGGCTCGACCGCCGGGTCGCCCTCGCGGAGGTACGGGCCAGCGGCCACCGGCGGGAGGTCATGCAGGCGGGCGCCAAGCGGCTGACCGACTTCCTGGACGACATCGGGGTGCTGCGGGGACCGGGCCGCCGGCTCTGGCGCGCATCCGGCCTGCTCGCCTGAGCACCCCGCCACCGGCCCGTACACACGCCCGGAACGGACCTCCCGTACGGGGAAACCTCCCCGCCCCGCACGTCCCCTTTCCGGCCCCGGCGGCTACCCTGCGAACCATGACCGCCCCGCTTCCCGCCGCTCCCGCCTACCGGCGGATGAGCGTCGAGGACCGTCGCAGCCAACTCCTCGCGGCGGCCCTGAGACTGTTCGCGCACCGGCCCCCCGAGGACGTCTCCCTGGACGACGTGGCGGAAGCCGCGGGCGTCTCCCGGCCGCTGGTCTACCGCTACTTCCCCGGCGGCAAACAGCAGTTGTACGAGACGGCGCTGCGCTCCGCCGCCGACGAGCTGGAACTCTGCTTCACCGAACCCCGGACGGGCCCCCCGACCGGGCGGATCTCCCGGATGCTCGACCGCTACCTCGTCTTCGTCGACGAACACGACGCCGGATTCAGCGCACTGCTGCGGGGCGGCAGCACCGCCTCGACCTCACGGACCACGTCCATCGTGGACGAGGTCCGGCGGGTCGCCGCCGAACAACTCCTGCTCCACCTCGGCGGCGACCGGCCCGGCCCCCGGCTGCGGATGCTCGTCCGCACCTGGATCGCCGCCGTGGAGGCGGCCTCCCTGATCTGGCTGGACGAGGAGAAGCGGCCCACCGCACCCGAACTGCGCGACTGGCTCCTCGACCAGCTGATCGCCGCGCTGGCCGCCGCCGCGACCACCGACCCGGAGACGGCGGCGGCGGTCCGCGGCCTGCTGGAACTCGAACACACGGAAGGGCCCGTGGGCCGACTGGCCCGCGGAATCCTGCCGACGGCCCGCCGCGCGGCCGGACAGGGCCGGCCCACCGGCCTCAGGTCCCCGTGACGCCGTCCACCCGCTCACGCAGCAGATCCGCGTGCCCGTTGTGCCGCGCGTACTCCTCGATCATGTGGATCAGGATCCACCGCAACGAGACCTCGCTGTCGCCCAGCACCTCGGCGGCCTCCGGCTCCAGGAAGGTCCCGCTGTCATCGAGGGACCCGGCCGCCGCGACGACCGCCCGGCTGCGCTCCACCTCCTGACGCCACCCGGCCAGGGTCTCCTCGGCGGTCCGCTCCGGGGCCACCGTGAACCCGTTGTCCCGCGGATACCGGAACGGCTCGTCCCGCCCGGCGAAGGTCCGCTGGAACCACTCCGCCTCGACCGCCTCCATATGCTGGACCAGCCCCAGCAGACTCATCGGCGAGGGCTCCACCGGGGTGCGCCGCAACTGCTCCTCGGTGAGCCCGGCGCACTTCATCGCCAGGGTCTCGCGGTGGAACTCCAGCCAGGTTTCGAGCATGGCGCGCTCATCGGCGCAGCGCGGGGGCGGAAAGGGACGACCATCGGGAAGTTTGACCATGCGTCCACCCTGCCAGGCCCCACTGACACTCGACCGCCTCGGCCGCCCGCCCGCACGGTGCACGGAGTCCTTGCCTCACCGTGGATGTCGCGACCGGGCCCCGCCGTTCCGGGCCGCCCGGACGCTTGCTGTCGCGGACGGCCACGGTGCCGGTCGCGTAGCACGAGGTCGGCCTCGCGCTGCGGGGCCCGCGTCGATGCGGGCGGGGTGCGCTCGTCCGGGGCCCCGGCTGTCCGGCCCGTGTCGGTACGGGGTCCCGCACCCCTTTTTCCCCCGGCTCGGGGTACCGGTCGCCTTGGCTGGCTTCGTGGGTGGGGGGTGCAGGGTCGCCCCCGCAGGGGATCGGCGGGAAGTCCGGCGTGCGTGGACCGTGGGCCTTCGGTCCGCCGACCCCGAGGAGGTGAGCCCGGAGGCCCCGCCAACCCGCACCACACCCGCACCCGGGACAGGCCGCACAAACCCGCCTCGCCGTCGATCACCCGGCAAAATCCAGCCCCCGAGCCCCCGCGCCTCAATCGCCGGCGGGGCTGATTTTTGTGCGGGTCGGCCCGGTCCGGGTGGTGGTGCGGGTTGGCGGGGCCTCCGGGCTCACCTCCTCGGGGTCGGCGAGCGTACTCACCGGGTTCAGTGCGGGGCAGGCTCCGCCGATCCCCTGCGGGGGCGACCCTGCACCCCCACCCACGGACCACGCGAAGGGCAGCCGGTACCCCAGGCGGGGGGGAAGAAGGGTGCGGGACCCCGTACCGACACGGGCAGACAGGGCCGGCCCCGGACGAGCGCCCCGCACACGTACCGACGCGGCCGGGCAGCGCAAGGCCCACCCCGTACACGCGCGGGCCACCGGTACCCCCGCGTCGGTCTGCGGGAGACTGGCACGGTGAGACGTGAGAACACCCCCTTCGTCGGCGGCCCCCTCGACGGCCAGGCCCTGCCCGTCCTCGTCGGCCCGACCGGACATCCGCCGAAGTGGTACGAGGTGCCCGTACCGCACGACGACGGCTCCCCGCCCACCGTGTACGCCTACCGCCGCGAGCCCCGGGGCCACACCCGGCGGCTCGGGCTCCAGCTGGGCTGGAAGTACGTCCTCGTCCCCGGCGGACGGGAGCGGCGCGAGCTGAGGTGGCCGTGGTCGAAGCCGGGCGGGACCGGGCGGGCGGGGGCGCGGTGAGTCGAGCCGACACGCCGTGAAGAGGCGAGGGGCCGTCGCCGGGGGTGAAGCCGCTGGGCCGATCCGCCCCTTTCCGGTGGACCGGGGCGCCCCGGTGTCCACATACCCGGTGGGGGCGGCTCCGCACCGGCGGACCCCCGCGCCCGGTCGGAGGTGGTGTGGTGGTGTCAGCCGGGAGGACACGACGGCATACGGCGGGGACGGCGGCGCTGGCCGCGGTGACGGCGCTGGCGCTCACCGGGCCGCCGGGCGAGGCGCGGCCCCGGCTCGCCCCGGCGGCGCATACCCGTGCGCCGGCCGCCCCGGTGCCCCCGCCGGACGCGGCCGTGCTGCCCGTGCTCCCGGAGGCACCGGCGACGCTCCCCGACGCGCTGACGCGGCTGCGGATCCTGTACCACCAGGCGGAGGACGCCGGTTCGGAGTACGAGGGTGCCGCCCGCCGGCTGCGGGCGCAGCGGGCCCGTACCGCCCGGCTGGGGCGGCAGCTGACCCGGGCCCGGGAGGCGCTGGGGGCGAGCCGGGTCGCGGCGGGGCACCTGGCGCGGGAGCAGTACCAGGGGCATGCGGAGCTGTCGGGTCTTTCGGCGCTGCTGCGGCTGCTGCTCGCGCGTGACCCGGGGCGGGCGGTGGACGAGCAGTATCTGATCGAGCGGGCGGCGGCGCACCGCCGGGCCACGTTGCACCGGCTGGAGGGGACGGCCCGCAGGGCCGAGGTCCTGTCCCGGTCGGCGCGCAGGGCGCTGGAGCGGGAGCGGACGCTGGCGGCGCGGCAGAAGCGGGCCCGGGACACCGCCGCCGTGCGGCTGCGGGCCGTCGAGGAGTTGCTGGCGTCGCTGACCCCGGACCAGATCGCCGGGGTGTCCGCGCCCGGTGTCCGGGACACGGTCCTGCCGGCGGGGACGCTGACGCGGGACCATCCGCCGACCCGGGCGGGCGCGCTGGCGCTGCGGTACGCGGTCGCGCAGATCGGCAAGCCGTATCTGTGGGGTGCGGAGGGCCCGGGGTCGTTCGACTGTTCGGGGCTGACGCAGCGGGCCTGGGCGGCGGCGGGGGTGCGGATCCCGCGGACCAGTCAGGAGCAGTGGGCCCGGCTGCCCCGGGTGCCGCTGCGTTCGCTGCGCCCGGGGGATCTGGTGGTGTATTTCGGGGGCGCGACCCATGTGGGGATCTATCTGGGCGGTGGCCGGGTGGTGCACGCCCCGCGCCCGGGGACGGCCGTCAAGGTCTCCCCCGTCGCCGCGAATCCGCCGCTGGGCGCGGTGCGCCCGGATCCGTACGGTCCGCCGCTGCCGCCGGGCGCGTATCTCCCGCCGCCGCTCCCCGAGGGGGCGACGGCGGGTCCCGACACGGGCTGGTCCGGCGGTGCGGTGCCGCTCGCTCAGGAGGCGGCGGGTACGGCCTCCGACGCGTCCTCGGCGGTGTCCTGAGCGGCGGCGGCCGCCGCGCCGGTCTCGGCGAGGTAGGTGTCGGCGAGGGCGGGGTCGTAGAAGAAGTTCTCGAAGTCCCCGGGGTCGTTGAACCCGTTGGCGAAGCGGTCGGCGACGGGCTGGAGCTGCCCGGCGGCGCCGAGCAGGTTCAGGACGTGCTCCGGCGGCGGCGCCAGCATGGCGTTGGTCCACTTGGTGACGTGCTGCGCCGTCTGCCAGTAGCGGTCGAACGCGGACCGCATCCATGTCTCGTCGAAGGGCCGGTCGCCGTGCTCCACGATGGACGCGAGGTAGGAGGCGGCGCATTTGGCGGCGGAGTTGGAGCCCTGGCCGGTGATGGGGTCGTTGGCGACGACGACGTCGGCGACGCCGAGGACGAGGCCGCCGCTGGGGAGCCGGCCGACGGGGTTGCGCACGGTGGGCGCGTACCGTCCGGCCAGGGTGCCGCCCGCGTCGGTCAGTTCCACCCCGGTGGTACGGGCGTGCTCCCAGGGGAGGAAACGTTCCAGCAGTTCCAGCGTGAGCCGCAGATGCTCCTGGGGGTCGCGCACCCCCTGGAAGACATCGAGGGGTCCGCCGGGGATGCCCTCCCAGAAGAGGATGTCCGCGCGGCCCGAGGTGGTCCAGGTCGGCATCACGAAGAGTTCGCCGACTCCGGGCACGAGGTTGCAGCGGACCGCGTCGAACTCGGGGTGCTCCGGGCGCGGGCCCAGACCGTGCACATAGGCGACGGCCAGCGCGCGCTGCGGCGTGTCGTAGGGGGATCGGGCGGCGTCCCGCGCGAACATGGAGACCAGCTCGCCCTTGCCCGCCGAGACCAGGACCAGGTCGTAGGTCCGGGCGAAGTAGTCCAGGTCGCCGACGGCGGCACCGTGGATCACGAGCTGGCCGCCGCGCTGGGCGAAGGTCTCCATCCAGCCGGCCATCTTGACCCGCTGGTCGATGGACTGGGCGTAGCCGTCCAGTCTGCCGACCCAGTCGATCAGGCGCTCGGATCCCGGTCCGGCGACGGAGACGCCGAGTCCTTCGATCCGGGGGGCCTGGTTCTCCCAGAAGTTGATGCCGAGGTCGCGCTCGTGCTGGAGCGCGGTGTGGAACATGCACTGGGTCGACATGACCCGGCCATGACGGATCTCGTCGGCCGTGCGGTTGGACATCAGGGTGATGTCGTAGCCCTGCGACTGGAGGCCGAGCGCGAGCTGGAGGCCGGACTGACCGGCTCCGACGATGAGTATCTTCCGCATCCGGGGGGTCTCTTCCGTCCGATACGAGGCGATGGGAACCGTGGGGGGTTATTCGGGGGTGGCGTTCAGCGCATGGGTCACCAGTTCGAGCAGGGACTCGACCACGGTGGCCTTGTTGCGCGCGTCCATGATCACGATCGGCACGTGGACCGGTATGGTCAAGGCCTCCCGCACGTCCTCGGTCGCGAAGAGTTCCGATCCGTCGAAGTGGTTGACGGCGACGATGTACGGCAGCCCGCTGCTCTCGAAGTAGTCGAGCGCGGGGAAGCAGTCGGAGAGCCGCCGGGTGTCGGCCAGCACGATCGCGCCGATCGCGCCCCGGGACAGGTCGTCCCACATGAACCAGAAGCGCTGCTGTCCGGGCGTGCCGAACACGTACAGCACCAGGTCCTGATCGAGCGTGATCCGCCCGAAGTCCATGGCGACGGTGGTCGTCAGCTTCTCGGGGGTGGCGGCGAGATCGTCGGTCTCCTCGCTGGCCTGGGTCATCAGCGCCTCGGTCTGGAGCGGGGTGATCTCCGAGACCGAGCCGACGAACGTGGTCTTGCCCACGCCGAAGCCGCCCGCGACCACGACCTTGGCGGCGGTGGGGGCCCGGGTGTGGTCCAGCTGCCAGTCGCGCAGCCCCTCCTCGGCGGGGTTCGGCACCTCCCGGCGTTCGGGACCCTGCTGCCCGGGCAGGGTCGGGAGCCGCTGCCCGGCGGGCGGCCGGCTCCCGGAGGTGAGCGTGTCAGAGGCGGCGGAGTCCACTCAGCACCCTTTCCAGCAGTGCGCGTTCGGGGCGGCCGGAACCCTGTCCGGTGCCGTATACACGAATTTTTCCCTGGTCGGCCAGATCGCTCAGCAGAACCCTCACGACGCCCAGCGGCATCTTGAGGATCGCGGAGATCTCGGCGACCGTCCGCATCCGCCGGCACAGCTCCACGATGGCCTGGAGCTCGGGCATCACCCGGGTGGGGTCCCCCTGGGTCAGCTCCGGCCGTTCGGGCGGTGCCTCCAGCGCGGCCACGAAGGTCTCCACCAGCAGCACATGGCCGAAGCGGGTCCGGCCGCCGGTGAGGGAGTACGGGCGTACCCGCGAGGGACGGTGGTTCTCCCCGCGCACGGGCAGCCCGGCGGGGGTGGCGGAACGGTGCTTCCCGGTCACTGCGCCTCCTCCAGCGACTTGCGCAACTCGCTGCGGAGTTCGGGGGTGAGCACATGTCCGGCCCGCCCCACGAACAGCCCCATGTGGTAGGCGACCACGGACATGTCGCAGTCGGCGTCGGCGTGCACCCCGAGGAGGGAGCCGTCGCTGATGGACATGATGAAGACGCAGCCGCCCTCCATGGCGACCATGGTCTGTTTGACCCCGCCGCCGTCCATCAGACGGGCGGCGCCGACGGTCAGGCTGCCGATGCCCGAGACGATGGTGGCGAGGTCCGCGCTGGAGCCCCGGGGGCCCTCCGGGCGGGTGCCCGCCGGGGGCAGGGCCGGTGCGGCGTTCCGCTCGGGGTCGGAAGAGAGCAGGAGCAGCCCGTCGGACGAGACGACGGCGACCGAGCGCAGGCCAGGCACCTCCTCCACCAGATTGCTCAGCAACCAGTGCAGATTGCGGGCCTCACTGCTCAGGCCGAACGTGCCGGTCGCAGTCAACTGCGTGCCTCCTCGACTGTGTCCCCCGCTTCTCTGGGTCCCGTGCGCGCGATCTCCGCCTCGGCCTCCTTGCGGCCGCGGTCGGCGGCCCGCTGGAAGCCGCCCAGCCTGCGGCGCAGGGCTTCGGCGTCGACGCTGCCGGTCCGCTCGCCGGGCGCGGCGGCGGGCTTGACGACCTTGGGCGTGCGCTTGGGCAGGCCCTTGTCGGTGACGCGGTCCCAGACGGGCGCGGCCCCCGTCGTCGGCGGGGACGCGGTGGGTCCCGCGGGCTCCCCCGCCCGCTCGGGCCCGGCCGCGGGTGGATGGCCCGCGGCGGTCCGGTGCGCCGCCGGGGCGGACGCGGCCGGTACGTGTGGGGTGGGCGTGCCGGGGCCCGGCAGGGCCTGCTCCGGCACGGCGGGCGCGTCCGGCTCGGGGGCCCGCATCTCGAAGGTCGGCTCGTCGACGGCGGCCACGGGGGCGCGGTCGGCGGCCCGCTCATGGGTGTCGTGCACCGGTTCGCCGGCCTGGCGGACGGCCGCCTCGGCGGCGGCCACCAGGGGGTCCTGCCGGGGCAGGGGCGGTGCGGCGTGCTGCGGCGCGTGCCCGGGGTGTGCGGGCAGCGGCCGGCGCTGTCCGCCGGGCAGGGCGTTGGAGTTGGCCTCGGCGACCGAGCCGACCAGCGCGACCTGGGTGGACGCGGTGTCCGACATGCCGGGCAGGCCCTCGGCGGGCGGCGGCGCGGGCAGCAGGCCGGCGGGGAGCACGACGACGGCGGTGACCCCGCCCTGCTTCTGCTCGCGCAGCTGGACGCGGACCTTGTGCCGGGAGGCGAGCAGCCCGGCGACCCTCAGCCCCAGGCCCTCGGCGTCGCCGCCGGTGGGGGCCAGCTCGTACGCCTGGGGGTCGTCAAGGCGGGCGTTCAGCTCGGCGAGCCGGGCGGCGGTCATGCCGATGCCGGTGTCCGTGACGGAGAGCATCACCTCGCCGTTCTCCAGCAGCCAGCCCGACAGCTCGACCTGGGCGTCGGGCGGGGAGAAGGCGGTGGCGTTCTCCAGCAGCTCGGCGACGAGGTGGCTGAGGTCGTCGGCGGCGAACCCGGCGATGTGGGCGTGCGGCGGCAGGGCCTGGATGACGACCCGCTCGTACCGCTCGATCTCGCTGACGGCGGCGCGCAGCACATCCACGAGCGGGACGGGGCCGGGGTGGCCGTGGCCGTGCTCGGCCCCGGCGAGGACGAGCAGGTTCTCGCTGTGCCGGCGCATGACGGTGGCCATGTGGTCCAGCTTGAAGAGGGTCGCGAGGCGCTCGGGGTCCTGCTCCCGCTCCTCCAGCTTCTCGATCACTCCGAGCTGGCGTTCGACCAGGCCGAGGGTGCGCAGCGAGAGGTTGACGAAGGTGTGGTCGACGGTGTGGCGCAGCCGCTGGAGTTCGGCGGCCAGCTCGTCGGTGCGCTCGCGCAGCTCGGCGCGGGCCTCGGAGAGCTTGGCGGCGAGGTTGTCCCTGGAGCCGATGAGTCCGGTGCGCTCGCTGCTCAGTTCGTCGGCGCGCTGCGCGAGGTCGCGCGTGCGGCTGTGCAGGGCGTTGAGGGACCGTACGACCTGGGCGAACTCGTCGTTGCGGCCGGTGAAGGCGATCGGCTGCCCGCTGTCGGGCGCGGAGGCGAGGCGGGCGGCGCCGATGCGGACCACGGCGAGCGGCCGGGTGAGGGTGCGGGCCGTCGCGGTGGCGACGCCGACGCAGATCAGCACCAGTCCGGCGAGGATCGCGGCCTGGATCTCCAGGGCGGTGACGTCGTCGTCGCGGAGGGCTTCGAGGGCGGCGATCCGCTCGGAGGCGAGGGTGGACTCGACGCCGCGCATCTGTTCGATACGGGCGGTGAGGGCGGCGTCCAGCTTCTCGCGGTCGGCCCGGCGGTCGTCCTCGGAGAGCCGGGGCTGGTCGGTGAGGCGGGCGAGATAGCCCTCGGCGGCCTTGACCTCGGCGCCGGTGACGGTGGCGGCGAGGGAGTCCCGGGCGTCCTTGGCGGCGGCCTGGTCGAAGTCGGCGAGGGCGGCCAGCTCGCGCACCCGGGCCTGCTGGGCGGCGGCGCTGAGGGCGTCGCGGGCCTCCTCGGCCCGCTTGCCCTCCTCGCTCTCCTCCTCGACGGTCAGCCCGGTGATCTCGTCCACGGTCTGCACGGGCTCGACGGCGGGCACGGAGAGCCCGCCCAGCAGCAGTCCGCGCGCCGCGGAGGCCTGTTCGGCGGCGAGGCCCAGCTCGGCGGTGGCGCGGGCGGCCCGGGTGGCCCCGGGGGCGCGCGGCGGCAGCCGGTCGGCCAGCTCGTCGGCGAGGCCCTGGAGCGCCCCGATGACGGTGGTGTACGCCTGGTGGGCCTCCATGGCGGAGCCCTTGCCGGTGAGCGCGGCCCGGCGCAGGGAGGGCACGGTGGCCAGCTCCCGGCGCAGTTCGGCGCGGTCGTCCGGGATGGCGCCGCGGATCTCCTCGATCTGGCGGTCCACGCGGGAGGTGCGGGCGTCGGTGACGTCGCGCCGCTCGCCGCGGCCGCCGCGCTGTTCGTCGCGGCCCGCCGCGATGTACGCGGTGACCTCGTCGCGTTCGTCGGAGAGCGAGTGGGCGAGGGTGACGGCCTGCCGGTTGAGCTGCGCGAGGGTCAGCAGCCGCTGGGACTCGCGCAGGTCGTCGAGGCCGGTGAGGACGCCGGGCGTGCCGGCGCCCGCGACGGCGAGCCCGGCGACGGCGACCCCTATGACGAGCCGGTTGCGCACCCGCTTGGCACGGCCCTTGGCGACGGGGGCCGCCGCTGTGCCGTGCGCTGTGCCGTCCTGTGCCGGATACGTCTCAGGGGCCAGGGGGGCCTGAGGCCGCTTCTTCTGCACCGGTGCTCGCAATCCTGCTTGAATCGTCCACCTTTGGGAACCTGGAGCAGAGATGACGACCGGTCATACTCGGAACCCAACCCCAGGCACGAGATGACACCATTCCAGTGCTTTTGGGGAAGGGGGCGCGCATCGGCCGCTCTGCCACCTGAACGAGTGAACATCACGGGGGAGTTGGCAAACAACTCCTCTCGGTTGTTTCGTGGGCCGATCCGTGGACACTGACTGGATCTTCCGGCCAGGCTTTGGGAGGATGCGCGCCCGCAGCTCCACCCGATGGTCCGTCAGCCCCTCCGCAGCACCCCTGACCTGCCTGTACCTACGATTTCCGCATCTGTGCGGATGGCGTGAACGAGTCATGCAGACTGGGGGCCATGCGTATGGATCTGGCCACTTCCCCCGGTTCACCCGAACGTCCCAACGAAGACTGGGCATCCGTGTCCCTGCCCGCGTCGGGCCGGGGCGGATCGCTGGTGGTGCTGGACGGTGTGACGCCGCCGGAGGGTGACTACGGGTGTGTGCACCCGGTGGCCTGGTTCACCGCCCGGCTCGGGGGCGCTCTGCTCGAACTGTCCACTTCTCGTCCGGATACGGCACTGGCCGGGATTCTCTCCACGGCAATCCGGCGCACCGCCGACGCCCACCGGGACACCTGTGACCTTTCTCACGTTCGAACACCGCAGGCGACGGTGGTCCTGGTCCGCTGGGGCGGAGCCGCCGACCCGGTCGAACATCTGGTGCTGGCGGACTCGACCCTTCTGATCGAGGAGCCCGGCGGGAAGGTACGGGCGGTGGTGGACGACCGGGTCGACCGGCTGCCCCGGGACGCGCGGCGCAGCCACGCGGGCACGGACGCCCTGCGGAACGCGGAGGGCGGCTTCTTCACGGCGGCGGCGGACCCGGCGGTCGCGGAGCGGGCGCTGACGGGGAGCACCCCGGGATCGCGGGTGCGGTCGGTGGCGGCGCTGACGGACGGGGCGGCGCGCTGGGTGGACATGTTCGGCGCGGGCGACTGGGCGCGGTGCCTCGGGGTGCTGCGCGAGGAGGGTGCCGAGCGGCTGCTGGAGCGGGTGCGGGAGCTGGAGACGTCGGGGGCGCCGGCGCGGTCGGCGGTGCTCCGGTGGAAGCTGCACGACGACGCCACGGCGGTCTTCGCGGAGCTGGGGTGAGCGGTGGCCGCGGTGCGCGGGTGCGTCGCCGGCGGTGGCACGGTGCGCGGGGCGGCCCCGGGCCGCGCGGCCCGGGGCGGCCGGTGGCGGTCAGTCCCCGGCGCGGGTGTTGAGCTGGTGGAGCAGCCGGGCCAGCTCGGAGATCTCGGCACGGTCCCAGTCGGCCAGCTTGGCGACGTACCGGGCGCGGCGGGCGTCCCTCACCCGGCGGAACCGCCGGAGTCCTTCTTCGGTGAGCCGGATGAGTGACGCCCGGCCGTCGGCGGGGTCGGGCTCCCGGACCACCAGGCCCAGCGTTTCGAGCGCCCGCAGCTGACGGCTCATCGTGGCCTTGCCGACGCCGAAGTACCCGGCGAGGTCGGTGGCGCGCAGGGAGCCGGTCTCCTCCAGCCGCACGAGCAGACCGTAGGCGGAGGCCTCCAGATCGGGGTGGAGCTGACGGGCCATCTCGCCCGACGAGGCCCGCGCCCGGCGCAGGAAGACGGCCAACTCCCGCTCCAGGGCGAGGAATACCTGTTCCCCGCCGATGTCGCCCTTGAGGTCGGCCACGCTCGCCGTGTCGCTTCTGTGCACGTCAGCACCCCTCGTACGGTCTCTGCTTCCGGAAGGTCGGTGCCGCCGGCGGCGATGGCGGCGACGGGTTCCAGTATTTCGCAGACGCGACGGCCCGGCGGCCCCCGGCGGGCTCCCCCGCGGCGGGCGCGGCCGCCCGCGGCCGGTCCGTGGCGCGTTGCTCCATCCCGGTGGGGGCGCCGGTCGGGGCGGCCTCGCGCGGGCCCGCCGCGGTCCGGCCGGCGGAGGCAGGGTGGTTCCGTGCAGAGATCCGGATTCATCACTTTCAGAAACGCGCCGGGCGCACCCCGCCGCCGGTTTCCGGTGGCCGGTGCGCTCCTCACCACCCTCTCCTTCCTCTCGTTCCTCTCCCTTCTCTCGCTCTCGCTGGCCCCCCGGCCGGCCGGGGCCGCCGATGTCCCGCCGCGCGGCTCGGCCTATCTGGGGATGGGCGTGATCGCCCACGACGGTCAGGGGCCGCTGCCGCCCAGGACCCGCGCCGTGCAGACGGAGGGGGTCGACGTGGCCAGCCATCAGGGCAACGTCGACTGGGCCGCGCTGTGGGCGAGCGGGGTCAAGTGGGCCTACGTCAAGGCCACCGAGGGCACCTACTACCGCAACCCCTACTACGCCCAGCAGTACACCGGCTCCTACGACACCGGGATGATCCGGGGGGCGTACCACTTCGCCACGCCGGACACGGCGACGGGGGCGGCGCAGGCCGACTGGTTCGTCGACAACGGCGGCGGCTGGAGCCGGGACGGCCGGACCCTGCCGGGCGCCCTGGACATCGAGTGGAACCCGTACGGCCACACCTGCTACGGCCTGACGCCGGCGCAGATGGTGGGCTGGATCCGGGAGTTCCTGGACCGGTACCGGGCCCGTACCGGGCGGGACGCCGTGATCTACACCGCGACCAGCTGGTGGACGCAGTGCACCGGCCGGTACACGGGGTTCGGGGCGGTCCACCCGCTGTGGGTCCCCCGGTACGACACCACACCGGGGGAGCTGCCGGCGGGCTGGAGTTTCCACACGATGTGGCAGTACACGTCGTCGGGGCCGCTCGTGGGCGACCACAACCGGTTCAACGGGGCCCTGGACCGGGTGCAGGCCCTCGCGAACGGCTGACGGGCCGCCGCGGTGGGGGTGTCAGGTCCAGTGGGCCGGGCGCTCCAGCCGCTCCGGGAGCCGGGTGGCGCCGTCTCCCCTGGCGGCGTTCAGCTGGGGCCGGGTGAGGAAGATGCTCCCCGTCAGATCGGCGCCACCGAGGTCGGCGTCGCGCAGGTCCGCCCCGATGAGGTCGGCCTGCCGCAGGTCGGCGCCCCTCAGGTCGGCGGCGATGAGGAGGGCTCCGCGCAGGCTCGCGCCGCGCAGGTCGGCGCCCCGCAGACGGGCGCCGGCGAGGTCGGCTCCCCGGCGGTCCTTGCGCCGGCGCGGGCCGGCCGGCGACCCGGCCCGGACCAGTTCGCTCGTCCGCAGCAGCTGGACGTTGACGCGCTGCCGGTGCGCGGCCAGGTCGAGGGCGGCCAGGGCGGCGGGGTCGAGCAGGGTCAGCTCCCCGGTCTGCGCGCGCAGGGCCCGCAGCTCGGTGTGGAGGGGGCGGGCGGCCGCGAGGCCCAGGGCCTCGTCCAGGTACCAGAGCAGTTCGTGGAGATGGCGGACGACGGGGAAGGCCGCGAACATCGCCGGGGCGCCGGCGGGGTCGCGGCGCCAGTCGGTGCCGCCGAAGGTGACCTGGGAGACCTTCTGGCCGGCGCCGAAGCAGTCGTACACCGTGCAGCCGGTGAAGCCGCTCGGGCGCAGCCGGGTGTGGATGCCGCAGCGGAACTCGGCGTCGAGGTTGCGGCAGGGCTGCCCGGCCGCCTTGTCCACGGCGAAGTCGGCCGACGCGGCGAAGGGGAGGGCCACGCAGCACAGGCCGAAGCAGTTCGCGCAGTCCGCCCGCAGCTCCGGGTCCCCGGACGCCCGGTTGATCGTTTCCATCGGCCCATTGTGACGGTGGGTGAGGGCGGCGGAAGCGCCTGGGGACGCGTCGGCCCCCGGGCGCGGGAAGGGGAGGGAAGCGCGCCCGGGGGCCGGTGGTGGGCCCGCTTGCGGGGAAGCGGGCCCGGGTCCGTCAGGCGGCGGCCGCGATCGGGACGTCCGCCGGGGCGAGGGCGATGTCGAGCACCTGCCGTACGTCGGTGACGAGGTGGACCTCCAGCGTGTCGCGGATCTCCGCCGGCACGTCGTCCAGGTCGGCCTCGTTCCGCTTGGGGATCACCACGGTGGTGATGCCCGCCCGGTGGGCGGCGAGGAGCTTCTGCTTCACGCCGCCGATCGGCAGCACCCGCCCGGTGAGCGAGACCTCGCCGGTCATGGCCACGTCGGTGCGGACCGGCCGGCCCGACAGGAGCGAGGCCAGCGCCGTCGTCATGGTGATGCCCGCGCTCGGCCCGTCCTTGGGGACCGCGCCCGCCGGGAAGTGGATGTGCACGCCCCGGTCCTTCAGATCGGCGACCGGAAGCTCGGCCTCCGCACCGCGTGAGCGCAGGAAGCTCAGCGCGATCCGCGCCGACTCCTTCATCACGTCGCCGAGCTGGCCGGTGAGGGTCAGCCCGGAGCCGCCGGTCTCCGGATCGGCGAGCGACGCCTCGACGTAGAGGACGTCGCCGCCCGCGCCGGTGACCGCGAGTCCGGTGGCGACACCGGGCACGGCCGTGCGCCGCTCGGCCGGGTCCTGCGCGGACTCCGGTACGTGGTGCGGCCGCCCGATCAGCTCGCGGAGCTGTTCGGCGCCGACGGTGAAGGGCAGCTCGCGCTCGCCCAGCTCGTGCTCGGCCGCGACCTTGCGGAGCAGCCGGGCGAGGGCCCGCTCCAGGTTCCGCACGCCGGCCTCGCGGGTGTACTCCCCGGCCAGCTTGCGCAGCGCCGACTCCGCCAGCTCCACTTCGCCGGTGGCCAGGCCGGCCCGGTCCAGCTGGCGCGGGAACAGGTGGTCGCGGGCGATGACGACCTTCTCGTCCTCGGTGTAGCCGTCGAGGCGGACCAGTTCCATCCGGTCGAGCAGCGCCTCGGGGATGGCCTCCAGCACATTGGCGGTGGCCAGGAAGACGACATCGCTCAGGTCCAGCTCGACTTCCAGGTAGTGGTCCCGGAATGTGTGGTTCTGGGCCGGGTCGAGGACTTCGAGGAGGGCGGCGGCGGGGTCGCCGCGGAAGTCGGAGCCCACCTTGTCGATCTCGTCCAGGAGGATCACCGGGTTCATCGAGCCGGCCTCCTTGACCGCCCGGACGATCCGGCCGGGCAGCGCGCCGACGTAGGTGCGCCGGTGGCCCCGGATCTCGGCCTCGTCCCGGACGCCGCCGAGGGCGACCCGGACGAACTTGCGGCCCATCGCGTGGGCGACGGACTCGCCCAGCGAGGTCTTGCCCACGCCCGGCGGGCCGACGAGCGCGAGCACCGCGCCCCCGCGCCGCCCGCCGACCACGCCGAGCCCCCGGTCGGCGCGCCGCTTGCGCACCGCCAGGTATTCGGTGATCCGCTCCTTCACGTCCGCGAGGCCCGCGTGCTCGGCGTCGAGGACGGCACGGGCGCCCCGGATGTCGTAGGCGTCCTCGGTCCGCTCGTTCCAGGGGAGTTCGAGGACGGTGTCCAGCCAGGTGCGGATCCAGGAGCCCTCGGGGCTCTGGTCGCTGGACCGCTCCAGCTTGGCGACCTCCTTGAGGGCGGCCTCGCGGACGCTCTCGGGCAGGTCGGCGGCCTCCACGCGGGCGCGGTAGTCCTCCGCTTCGTCGGCTCCGTCGGCGTCGCCTTCGCCGTTCAGCTCGCGCAGTTCCTTGCGGACGGCGTCCAGCTGGCGGCGGAGCAGGAACTCGCGCTGCTGCTTGTCGACGCCCTCCTGGACGTCCTTGGCGATGGACTCGGCGACGTCCTGCTCGGCGAGGTGCTCCCGCAGCTGCTCGGTGGCGAGCCGCAGCCGGGCCACCGGGTCGGTGGTCTCCAGCAGCTCGATCTTCTGGGCGGTGGTGAGGAAGGGGGAGTAGCCGGAGTTGTCGGCGAGCTGGGACACGCCCTCGATCTGCTGCACCCGGTCCACGACCTGCCAGGCGCCGCGCTTCTTGAGCCATTCGGTGGCGAGGGCCTTGTACTCGGTGACCAGCTCGGCGATCTGGCCGGGGAGCGGATCGGGGACGGTCTCCTCGATCCGGGTGCCCTCGACCCACAGGGCGGCGCCGGGGCCGGTGGTGCCGGAGCCGATGCGCACCCGGCCCACGCCCCGGATCAGGGCGCCGGGGTCGCCGTCGGAGAGGCGGCCGACCTGCTCGACGGTCCCGAGGACGCCGGTCGCCGCGTACTGCCCGTCCACGCGGGGAACAAGGAGCACCCGCGGCTTGCTGCCCCCGGAGGAACCGGCGGCGGCCTGCGCGGCCTCGACGGCGGCGCGGACATCGCCGTCGGTGAGGTCGAAGGGCACCACCATTCCGGGCAGCACGACCTCGTCGTCGAGCGGCAGCACGGGCAGGGTGAGCGGTGTGAACGTCTGGGACTCAGCAGCCATGATCTCCCCTTAGGCAGTGAACTTGAGCGTCAAGGACTCAATGCAGTTATGTGGAGTCAATGCATGGGCGGCGCCGGATGTTCCCGGGCCCCTGTTCGCTCTGAGCGATCACTCCCCGACCGGTACGGAACCGGCCCCTCCGGCCCCTCCGGCCCGATCCGCGGAACCGAGAACCGGCACCGCCCCGGCGAGCGATAGAGGGGTGTGAGACGGATCCGCCCCGCACGGGGAGACACACGGGAAGACCGGGAAGCCACGGAGGGAGACGGAGACCGGGACGACGCCGCTCTGCTGCGCGCCGTCGCCCGGGGGGACGCCGACGCGCTCGCCGCCCTCTACGACCGCCACGCCGGCTGGCTGCACGCCCGGCTCACCCGCCGCTGCGCCGACCCCGAGACCGTGCGCGAGGTCGTCCAGGACACCTTCGTCGCGGTCTGGCGGAACGCGGGCGGCCACCACGGCGGCGAGGCCGGCGGCTGGCTCTGGGTGATCGCCGGCCGGCGGCTCCTGGACGCGTACCGGACGGGCGCCCGGCAGGGCAGACCCGTCCCCGACAGCGCCGCCCCGCCGCCGAACGCCCCCTCCGCCGAGGAGCGGGTGCTGATCTCGCTGGAGTACGGGGACCTCGGCGACGCCCTGGACCGGATCCCGCCGGAGCTGCGGGACGTCCTGCGCGCCACCGTCATCGACGGCCTGTCCACCCGGGAGGCCGCCCACGCGCTCGGCATCCCCGAGGGCACCGTCAAGTCCCGGGCCCGACGGGCCCGCCGTGAGCTGCGCTCGGCGCTGGAGGCCCTGGCGCCGGGGAGCTGCCCGCTGGGAGGTACGGCATGACCGGCATGAGCCACCCGACCGGCGGGCACGTGTCCGCACCCCTGGCCCTGCGGTACGCGCTCGGCACGGCCCGCGAACCGGACGCCCGCGCACTGGAACGCCACATCGAGGGCTGCGGACCGTGCGCGGCCCGGGTCTCCGCCGCCGTCCGGCGCGGCCCCGCCGGCGCCGTCCTCGACGACATCCGCACGGCGGTCCTGGCGGAGGCGGCCGGACGGGCCCCCGAGCACGCGGGCCCGGCGGGATCCGGAAGGGAGACCCCGGCCCCGGCGGGCTCCGTGGGCCTGGTCACCCGGCTCGGCTGGGCGGCGGGACCCGCCGTCCGCAGGGCCTGGTGGCCGGCGCTCCTCGCCGTCGTCGGCGGCGCGCTCCTCCTCGCGTACGCCGTGGACCTCCCCCGGGCCGCCCGGCCGCTGCTGCTGGCCCTCTCCCCCGTCGTCCCGCTGCTGGGGGTGGCGCTGTCGTACGGCCGCCGCGCCGACCCCCTGCACGAGATCATCGCGTCCACGCCGTCGGGCGGGCTGCGGCTGCTGCTCACCCGGACCGCCGTGGTGCTGCTGGCCGGTGTGGTCCTGCTGGCGGCCGCCGGGACGCTGCTGCCGCCCGCGACCGGGCTCCCGGGCGTCCCCGGCCCGGCCTCCTGGCTGCTGCCCGGCCTCGCCCTGACCCTGGCGGCCCTGGCCCTCGGCTCCTACACGGGCTGCCAGGCCGCCGCGTCCGCACTCGCCTGCGGCTGGCTGCTGGCGGTCCTCACGCCCCTGGCGGGCTCCGTTCCGGCCGAGGCCGCCGCCCGGCTCGGCGGCTATGTCGCCGGACCGGCTGCACAGACCACCTGGGCGGCCGCCGCCCTCCTCTGCGCGGGGCTGCTCGCCCTGCGCCGTTCCTCCTTCGACCGTCTGGAGCGGGTGTGAGTACGAACTCGGGTACGCGTACGGGTACGGGCGCGGCCGACGGACCCGCCGTACGGGTCGGCGGGCTGTCCGTGCGCCACCGGCGGACCGTGGCCCTGGACGGCGTCGACCTGGACCTCGGCACCGGGGTGCACGGGCTGCTCGGCCCGAACGGAGCGGGCAAGACCTCGCTCATCCGCGTCCTCGCCACGGTCGCCGCACCGGCGGCCGGCCGGGTGGAACTCCTCGGCCACGACACCGCCGACCGCCGGAGCCTGGCCCGGGTCCGGCGGCGGCTCGGTTATCTGCCACAGGAATTCGGCCACTACCCGGGCTTCACCGTGCGGGAGTTCGTCGCGTACATCGCCTGGCTGAAGGAGATGCCCCCGGCCGCGATCCCCGCCGCCGTGGAACGCGCGGTGGAACGCGTGGGCCTCGCCGACCGCGCCGACACCAAGGTCCGCCGGCTCTCCGGCGGCATGGTCCGCCGGGTGGGCATCGCCCAGGCCATCGTGAACGACCCCGACCTGCTGCTCCTCGACGAGCCGACGGCCGGACTCGACCCGGAGCAGCGGGTCGAGTTCCGGGCGCTGCTGCGGGAGGTGGGCGCCACCGCCACCGTGATCGTCTCCACCCATCTGGTCGAGGACGTGGCGGCCGCCTGCACCGAGGTGACCCTCATCGACTCGGGCCGGATCGCCTACCGGGGCACCACGGCGGAGCTGACCGCCCTCGGCGCACCGGACGCCTCGGACCCGTCGGCTCCGTCGGCGCTGTCCGCTCTACCGGATCCCGCGTCCACCAGCCCGATCGAACGCGGGTACACGGCCGCCCTGCGCGCCCACCGGGCCCTTGCGGCCGACCGGAAGGGAGCGGGCCGATGACCGCGGCCGACGACAGCGGGAGGAGCGTGCCCCGGTCGTGGGATCCCGGCGCGACCGGCCGGCCACCCGGGGCCCGGACCATCGTGACGGGCGGATGAGGCTCCACCGCGGCAGCCCGAACCGGAACACCGACCGCCACCGAACCACCCCGGCGAACAGACACCGTGCCGCAGCAGTCCACTCCCCGCTGCCGCCGCAGCCGACCGGAACGGACCGAACGGCCACGGCGGATCCGCACACCACCCCGCACCACGCGGCGGACGCCGAACCACCACCACAACCAGACGGAGACCCGATGCGGCGGGCACACCCCGACCCTGCACGACGCCCCGAACCGGAACCCATCGGGTCAGCCGGGGCCGACATCGACCCAGCGCCCTCCCGGCGCGGAGACGGAGCTTCCGTGCCGCAGACCGCACCGGACCCGGAGCGGCGGGCAGCCACGACATCCCCGGGCCGGACCGGAACAGACCCATCGCCGGGCGGGGACCGGTCGTCGCGTACCACCCGGGTACCGGCGCGGTGGCGGGCACATCCCGTCCGCAGTGAGGCCGTACGCGGGTCCGCGCCCTGGGCCGGGGTGCTGATCCTGCTCGCCGCCGGAGCCGCCATGGCGGGCAAGGCCGACGAGTGGCAGGGCGACTGGGGCGCGACGCAGGGGCTGCTGCACATCGCCGGAACGCTGGTCGCGGCCCCGCTCGCGGGCGCGGCCGGGGCCCTGATCGGCGGGCGCGAGCACCGGCAGCACACCGGGGAGCTGCTGAGGACCACCACCCGTCCCCCGCTGGCGCGGGTCCTCGTGGCCGCGCTGCCCACCGCCGTATGGGCGGCCCTGGGCCAGCTCGCCGTGGTCGCCGGGGCGCTGCTCGCGTCCTGGCCCTACGCCTCGGGCGGCCGCCCGGTGGTCTCCACGCTGCTCGTCCCCGCCGTCCTGGTGCTGTCGACGGCCCTCCTCGGGTACGTCACCGGCGCGGTGGTACGGGTACGGCTCGCCCCGCCGCTCTTCGGTGTCGCGGTCTACGCCGGACTCGGCATCCCGGGCTACAGCGACCGGACGGCCGCCTACCTCTCCCCCGCGAGCTGGGAGTCCGTGGTGGACGGCGGAGTGCCGGTGTGGTGGCAGCCGCTGGTGGCGGTGGCCTGGGCGGGCGGGTCGGCCGTCGCCGCCGTGCTCGTCCTCGCGGCCCGGCGCCGCTGGACCGCGCTGGTGCCGCTGACGGCCGCCGCCGTCGCCGGCGTGCTGATCGTCCAGACCGACGAGCGGATGTGGCGGGACGACCCGCTGGTGTTCCGGCCGGTCTGCGACACCTCCGCCTGGCCGGAACTGTGCGTACCGGCCCGCTACCCGGGGATGCTGCCGGACATACGGCGGGCCCTCGAACCGGTCACGGACCGGCTGGCGGGCGTCGAGCACCTGCCCGTGCGTCTCACCGCCGTACCAGGAGACCTCGCGCCGGGCGAGGAGCGGCTGCCCGCCCTCACACCCCTCGGCCAGTCGATGGTCCGGGGCCGGCTGACCGACCCGGAGTTCTACGCCTGGGGGACGGCGGCCTCGCTGGTCCACGCCCGCGAGGGCTGCACAGCGCTGGACGAGGACCAGCGCTACCAGGATCTGTCGCTGGTGCTGCGGGAGTGGCTCGGCGCCGCGCCGGGCCGTACGGGGGAGGAGATCTGGGATACGTACCACCACCCCGACACCGCCGCCGAACAGGCACGGACCCGGACGTTCCTGCGGCGCTTCGACCGGCTGGAGACGATGGAGCGGGAGGAGCGCCGCCGCTGGCTGTCGGCGTACTTCGGCGCGCTCGCCCGGTGCGCCCCGGACCGGATGCCCGCGCTGTGAACGGCCGATTCGGATACGGATTCGGGTACGGGCTCCTGCTGCACGCCCGTGCCCGCCGGGTCCCCGCGACGGCGGCCGTGATCGTCGCGGCGGCGGTGCTCGCCCCGGGTCCCGGGCAGGGCGCTCCGGCGCTGCTGGGCCCGCTGGCCGTGGCGGCGGCCGTCGGCGCCGGGCTGCGCACCCATGACGAGGACCTGGACCGGGCCGCCGCCCGTCGCTGGTGGCCGCTGCGGGCGGCGCAGGTGCTGCTCCTGGCAGCGCTCGCCGTCGCGGCCCTGGCGCTCGCCGTCCCCGGGCCCGCCGTGCCGGTGCGGGCCGCTCTGGGCGCGGTGGGTGTCACGGCGGCCGCCGCCGTGCTGTTCGGTGCCCGGCTGAGCTGGGTCCCGACGCTGCTGTACCTGTGGCCGGCCACGCTGCCGCGCCACGGCGCGGGGCCGGTGCTGCGGTGCTGGCCGGTGCGGCCCGGCGACGACGTCTCCGCCTGGGCCGCCGCCCTGGTGCTGTGCGCCGTCGGCACCGCCCTCGTCGCCTGGCGCGGGCCCCGGCCGCAGGGACGCTGACGACGGCTGTTTCCGGCCTGGTGGGACGGTTTCCGGCCCGTGGGACACCCGCGAACACGCCACCGGGCCGGAATGGGTTTGATGCGGGCCCCCACGACGGACACGATGGCCTCCGACGAGCCCCCGCCGGACCGGAGAACCTCTTGCGCCCCGAGCCGTACGACCTCCCCGTCACCCTCGACCGCCGCGACGGCCCCCACGGCGAGGTCGTCCTCCGCCGCCGGGGCGGTGTGCACGAGATCATCGTCAACGGCTGCTTCCTGATGGACACCTCGGACGGCCGCTCCGAGCGTCTGCTGATCGACGCGGCCTTCGCCGCGCTCGGCGCGGACGGCGGGCGCCGCCGGGCCGGGCCGCCGTCGCTGCTCATCGGCGGCCTGGGGGCGGGCTTCTCGCTCGCGCACGCCGCCGCCCGCCCCGGCTGGGGCCCGATCACCGTCGTGGAGCGGGAGGCCGCCATCGTCGACTGGCACCGGAGGGGCCCCCTCGGGGAGATCACCGCCGCCGCGCTCGCCGACCCCAGGAGCGTGATCCTCGTGACGGATCTGCTCACCCGTCTCCGTGACAGCGACGACCGGTACGACGCGCTCTGCCTGGACATCGACAACGGGCCCGACTGGACCGTCTCCCCGGACAACGACTCCTTGTACACACCAGCCGGACTGGCGCTGTGCCGGGCCCGCTTGACACCCGGTGGAGTACTCGCCGTATGGTCCGCGAAACCCTCCGCCGCATTCGAAGACTCCTTGCGGAATGCCGGATTCAACGGGGTAAGAACCGAAGAGATCCAGGTTGCCCGAGGCGTACCTGACGTGGTCCATCTCGCCGTCAGGCCCGCGTAGCCCCAAGGCTCCAACTGCCTTTACGCTGCTGAGCTACACACGGATCCACAATGCGCAGGCAACTTGCTGATAGCGCTTACAGGGGCGGGCGATGGAACAGACACACACCACCCACAACGGCGTCGCGGCCACACCCGGTGCCCAGCGCCGGGTGCTGGTCGTCGAGGACGACTCGACCATCGTCGACGCGATCGCCGCCCGGCTGCGGGCCGAGGGCTTTCTGGTGCAGACCGCCGCCGACGGACCCGCGGCCGTGGACGCGGCCGAGGCGTGGCAGCCCGATCTGATGGTCCTCGACGTGATGCTGCCCGGCTTCGACGGCCTGGAGGTCTGCCGCCGGGTCCAGGCCCAGCGCCCGGTGCCGGTGCTGATGCTCACCGCCCGGGACGACGAGACCGACATGCTGGTCGGCCTCGGCGTGGGCGCGGACGACTACATGACCAAACCGTTCTCCATGCGCGAGCTGGCCGCCCGCGTCCATGTGCTGCTGCGCCGGGTGGAGCGGGCCGCGCTCGCCGCCGTCACCCCCCGCAGCGGCATCCTCCGCCTCGGCGAGCTGGAGATCGACCACGCCCAGCGGCGGGTCCGGGTCCGGGGCGACGACGTGCACCTGACCCCCACCGAGTTCGACCTGCTGGTCTGTCTCGCCAACACGCCGCGCGCGGTCCTCTCCCGGGAACAGCTGCTCGCCGAGGTGTGGGACTGGGCGGACGCCTCCGGCACCCGCACCGTCGACAGCCACATCAAGGCGCTGCGCCGCAAGATCGGGGCCGAGCGGATCCGTACCGTCCATGGCGTGGGATACGCGCTGGAGACCCCCGCGCCATGAACTGTCCCCGGGGGGAGCCACCCGCTCAGGAGCACCGGCGGTCCGTCCCGGCCAGGACCAAGATCTCCATCAAGACCAGGCTGGGCACCCTGGTGGTGGTGTCGGTCTTCATCACCACCGGGCTGCTCCTGGTGGCGCTGGAGACCTCCACCGAGCTGCGCTTCATCACCGTCTTCTCGGTGATCGCGACCCTGCTGATCACCCAGTTCGTGGCGCACGGCCTGACCGCGCCGCTGGACGAGATGAACACGGTGGCCAAGGGGATCTCGCACGGCGACTTCACCCGCCGGGTGCGCGGCGCGGACCGCCGGGACGAGCTGGGCGACCTCGCCTCGACCATCAACCGGATGGCGGACGACCTGGAGGCGGTGGACCGGCACCGCAAGGAGCTGGTCGCCAATGTCTCGCACGAGCTGCGCACCCCGATCGCCGCGCTCCGGGCGGTGCTGGAGAACGTGGTCGACGGGGTCTCCGCCGCCGACCCGGAGACGATGCGCACCGCGCTGAAGCAGACCGAGCGGCTCGGCCGGCTGGTCGAGACCCTGCTCGACCTCTCCCGGCTGGACAACGGGGTCGTCCCGCTGCGGGCCCGCCGGTTCGAGGTGTGGCCCTATCTCTCCGGGGTGCTGAAGGAGGCCAACCTCGCCGCCGCCCAGCGGGGCCTGGCCTCCGGCTCGGGCCATCACACCCGTACCGACGTCCATCTCCGTCTGGACGTGTCGCCGCCGGAGCTGACCGCGCACGCGGACGCGGAGCGGCTGCACCAGGTGGTCGCCAATCTGATCGACAACGCGGTGAAGCACTCGCCGCCGCACGGCCGGGTGACGGTCCGGGCCCGGCGCGGCCACTACCCGGAGTCGCTCGACCTGGAGGTGGAGGACGAGGGTCCGGGCATCCCCGAGCAGGAGCGCCATCAGGTGTTCGAACGGTTCAACCGGGGCACCGGGAAGCCTCCGCAGGGCAAGGGGGACGGCGGCACCGGTCTGGGGCTCGCCATCGCCCGCTGGGCGGTCGATCTGCACGGCGGCCGGATCGGGGTGGCCGAATCATCCCGGGGCTGCCGGATCCTGGTCACTCTTCCGGGGATCCCCGGACCCCGCCCTTGACGTAGGGTTCGAATCGGAAGCAATCCTTCTATGTGTGTGGAGAGAGGGCAGGAAGCCGGTCCGGCAGGTGAACGCCTGTCGAAGCGCCGCCGCCGGGAGTCATACCAGCGGCGCGGGTAAACCGTGCTTATTTCCCGCCATTCCCCACCCCGAAACCCGCTTTTCGATGTGACTTGCGCGACTGTGGCCCGCCTGGCCTGCACGTCCAGGCCAGGGAGGCGTAGCCTTGTTTCCCGCTGTCCATCACCTTGTGAAGCGGAAGAGGGCGGTTGCCGCCGTGTCGTCTCAGTCCCCCAGTAGCCCCAGCTCACCCAGCCTCCGGCCGGGTGCTGCCCCCACGACCGACCAGAGCGGGCAGGGCGCCGACCCCGCCGCCGCTTTCGGCCCCAACGAGTGGCTTGTCGACGAGATCTACCAGCAGTACCTCCAGGATCCGAACTCGGTCGACCGGGCCTGGTGGGACTTCTTCGCCGACTACAAGCCCGGCGCGCAGAACGCCGCCGCCACCGGGGCCGAGCCCACCGGGGACGCGGCCGCCGCGCCCGTACCGGCTCCGGCCCCCGCGCCGGCCGCCCCGGCGCCCCGCGCGAGCACCAACGGCGCCGCAGCCCCGCAGGCGGCCCCGGCCGCCCCCGTGGCACCGGCACCGGCACCGGCTCCGGCCCCCGCAGCGCCGGCGCCCGCGCAGCCCGCCCCGGTGCAGCCCGCCCCGGTGAAGGCCGCCGCGCCCGTGCGGCCCGCCCCCGCGAAGGCCCCGGCCCCCGCGAAGCAGGCCGCGCCCGCCGCCCCGGCCGCCGCCGGACCGGAGCTGATCACCCTGCGCGGCCCCGCCGCCGCCGTCGCGAAGAACATGAACGCCTCGCTGGAGATGCCCACGGCCACGTCCGTGCGCGCCGTCCCGGTGAAGCTGCTCTTCGACAACCGCATCGTCATCAACAACCACCTCAAGCGCGCCCGGGGCGGGAAGGTCTCCTTCACCCACCTCATCGGCTACGCGATGGTGCAGGCCCTCAAGGCCATGCCGGCGATGAACCACTCCTTCGCGGAGAAGGACGGCAAGCCGACGCTGGTCAAGCCGGAGCACGTCAACTTCGGCCTCGCCATCGACCTGGTGAAGCCGAACGGCGACCGCCAGCTCGTCGTCGCGGCCATCAAGAAGGCCGAGACGCTCAACTTCTTCGAGTTCTGGCAGGCGTACGAGGACATCGTCCGCCGCGCCCGGGGCAACAAGCTCACGATGGACGACTTCACCGGGGTCACGGTCTCCCTGACCAACCCCGGCGGCCTCGGCACCGTCCACTCCGTGCCGCGGCTGATGCCCGGCCAGTCCGTGATCATGGGCGTCGGCTCCATGGACTACCCGGCCGAGTTCCAGGGCACCTCCCAGGACACCCTGAACAAGCTGGGCATCGCCAAGGTCATGACCCTGACGTCGACCTACGACCACCGGGTCATCCAGGGCGCGGCCTCCGGCGAGTTCCTGCGGATCGTGGCCAACTTCCTCCTCGGCGAGGAGGGCTTCTACGACGGCATCTTCGAGGCGCTGCGCATCCCCTACGAACCGGTCCGCTGGCTCAAGGACATCGACGCCTCGCACGACGACGACGTCACCAAGGCCGCCCGCGTCTTCGAGCTGATCCACTCCTACCGGGTCCGCGGCCATGTCATGGCCGACACCGACCCGCTGGAGTACCGCCAGCGCAAGCACCCCGACCTGGACATCACCGAGCACGGGCTCACCCTGTGGGACCTGGAGCGCGAGTTCGCGGTCGGCGGTTTCGCGGGCAAGTCCCTGATGAAGCTGCGCGACGTCCTCGGCGTGCTGCGCGACTCGTACTGCCGCACCACCGGCATCGAGTTCATGCACATCCAGGACCCCAAGCAGCGCAAGTGGATCCAGGACCGGGTGGAGCGCCCGCACGCCAAGCCGGAGCGCGAGGAGCAGCTGCGGATCCTGCGCCGCCTGAACGCGGCCGAGGCGTTCGAGACCTTCCTCCAGACCAAGTACGTCGGTCAGAAGCGGTTCTCGCTGGAGGGCGGCGAGTCCGTCATCCCGCTGCTCGACGCGGTCATCGACTCGGCGGCCGAGTCCCGCCTGGACGAGGTCGTCATCGGCATGGCCCACCGCGGCCGGCTGAACGTGCTCGCGAACATCGTCGGCAAGTCGTACGCGCAGATCTTCCGCGAGTTCGAGGGCAACCTCGACCCGAAGTCGATGCACGGCTCCGGCGATGTGAAGTACCACCTGGGCGCCGAGGGGACCTTCACCGGTCTGGACGGCGAGCAGATCAAGGTCTCGCTGGTCGCCAACCCCTCCCACCTGGAGGCCGTCGACCCGGTCCTGGAGGGTGTCGTCCGCGCCAAGCAGGACGTCATCAACAAGGGCGGCACCGACTTCACCGTCCTGCCGGTCGCGCTCCACGGCGACGCGGCCTTCGCGGGCCAGGGCGTCGTCGCCGAGACGCTGAACATGTCGCAGCTGCGGGGCTACCGCACCGGCGGCACCGTGCATGTGGTGATCAACAACCAGGTCGGCTTCACCGCCGCCCCGGAGTCCTCCCGCTCCTCGATGTACGCCACCGACGTGGCCCGCATGATCGAGGCGCCGATCTTCCATGTGAACGGCGACGACCCGGAGGCGTGCGTCCGCGTGGCGCGGCTCGCCTTCGAGTTCCGCCAGACGTTCAACAAGGACGTCGTGATCGACCTCATCTGTTACCGCCGCCGCGGTCACAACGAGGGCGACAACCCGCAGTTCACCAACCCGCAGATGTACAACCTGATCGACAAGAAGCGCTCGGTGCGCAAGCTGTACACCGAGTCGCTGATCGGTCGCGGGGACATCACGCTGGAAGAGGCGGAGCAGGCGCTCCAGGACTTCCAGGGCCAGCTGGAGAAGGTCTTCGCGGAGGTCCGCGAGGCCACCAGCCTGCCGGCGCCGACGCAGGTCCCCGACCCGCAGGCGGAGTTCCCCGTGGCGGTGACCACGGCCGTCTCGCAGGAGGTCGTGAAGCGGATCGCCGAGTCCCAGGTGACCATTCCGGACAATGTCGCCGTCCACCCGCGGCTGCTGCCGCAGCTCCAGCGGCGCGCGTCCTCCGTCGAGGACGGCACCATCGACTGGGGCATGGGCGAGACCCTGGCCATCGGCTCGCTGCTGATGGAGGGCACCCCGGTGCGCCTCTCCGGCCAGGACACCCGGCGCGGCACCTTCGGCCAGCGCCACGCGGTCCTCGTGGACCAGGAGACCGGCGAGGACTACACCCCGCTGCTCTACCTGACCGAGGAGCAGGCCCGGTACAACGTGTACGACTCGCTGCTCAGCGAGTACGCGGCGATGGGCTTCGAGTACGGCTACTCGCTGGCCCGCCCGGACGCGCTGGTGGTCTGGGAGGCGCAGTTCGGTGACTTCGTCAACGGCGCGCAGACCGTCGTGGACGAGTTCATCTCCTCCGCCGAGCAGAAGTGGGGCCAGCACTCCGGTGTGACGCTGCTGCTGCCGCACGGCTACGAGGGCCAGGGCCCGGACCACTCCTCGGCCCGCCCGGAGCGGTTCCTCCAGCTCTGCGCGCAGAACAACATGACGGTCGCCATGCCGACGCTGCCGTCGAACTACTTCCATCTGCTGCGCTGGCAGGTGCACAACCCGCACCACAAGCCGCTGATCGTCTTCACCCCGAAGTCGATGCTCCGGCTGAAGGCCGCGCAGTCGAAGGCGGAGGAGTTCCTGACCGGCGGCTTCCGCCCGGTCATCGGGGACGCCTCGGTGGACCCGGCGGCCGTGCGCAAGGTCGTCTTCACGTCCGGCAAGGTCTACTACGACCTGGACGCGGAGCGGAAGAAGCGCGGTCTGACGGACACCGCGATCATCCGTCTGGAGCGGCTGTACCCGCTGCCGGGCGCGGAGCTCCAGGCCGAGATCGCGAAGTACCCCGGGGCCGAGAAGTACATCTGGGCCCAGGAGGAGCCGGCCAACCAGGGTGCGTGGCCGTTCATCGCGCTCAACCTGATCGACCACCTGGACCTGGCCGTCGGCGCGGACGTGCCGCACGGCGAGCGGCTGCGGCGGATCTCCCGTCCGCACGGCTCGTCCCCGGCGGTCGGCTCGAAGAAGCGTCATGAGCAGGAGCAGGAGCAGCTGGTCAACGAGGTCTTCGACGCCTGACCGGCCGTGCATGCAGTACGGAGGGCCGGCACCGCGGGGTGCCGGCCCTCCGGCGTTCCCGCGCGCACAGGGCCCGGTGTCACCGGCGTTCCAGGCGCTCGACCTCCTGGCGGATCAGCTCCGCCGAACGCGAGCGCACCGACGACAGCAGCCCCAGCACCGCGCGGTGCTCCTCCAGCGCCCGGTCCGGCCCGGCCGTGTGCTCCAGCCGTCCCGCGCGCGCCCACTGCGCGGTGATCGCGCTCTCCAGCAGCCCGTCGGGCCCCTCCTCGGCCCGCCGGTAGTGGGCGACGGCCGCCCGCAGCCGCGCCGGTGAGCCGGTGCGCCGGGCCAGCAGCGCGCAGGCCACCGCGCGGTACCACCAGGCGTACGCGGCCAGCTCCGGGTCGGCGGCCTCCCGGGCGGCGGCCCCGAGCGCCCACTCGGCCTCGTGGAGGTCGGCGACGGCGCCGTCGGCCCGGAACCGTTCGATGTGGGCGTGCCCCAGCAGCGCCCGGCGGCGCGGCAGCTCGGGGTCGGCGGCGGCGGTCTCCTCGATCGCGCCGCGCAGCGCCCGTACCGCCGCGTGGATGTCGGCCGGGTGCTCCTTGTCGACGCCCCGCTCGGTGAGCTGGCGGCCGAGGGCGGCCAGGACGGCGGTGCGCCTCGGGTCGGACCAGGGCAGCAGGGGCAGGGCCTCGGTCCAGGCGGCGATCGCGGAGTCGCGGTGGGCCCAGCCGCCGGTGGTGAGGTAGCGCTGTTCCAGCAGGGCGGCCATCCGCAGCAGGATGTGGGCCTGGGCCTCCTCGTCCCCGGCGGCGTTGCGCCGGGCCTGGTCGAGGGCCTGGAGGATGCGCAGCCGGGTGTCGTCGTCGGGGTGCTCGTCGGCGAACTCGATGGCGTCGGCGTAGTCCAGCCACACCCGGCACAGCTCGGCGGGGCCGACGGCGTCCCAGTCGATGCCGTCGATCCCGGTGTGCAGGTCGTGGCCGGCGCTCTCCGCGTACGCGCGGGCGGCGGCCACGTCCACGGTCCGGGGGGCGACCGGGCCCTCGCCCCGGTGGTGGCGGGCCAGCTCCAGCAGGAGTCCGCCGCGGGCCAGCAGCGCGGATTCGTGCCGCTCGTCGGTGCGCAGCTCGGTCAGGGCCTCGGGGACGGTCTCCTCCGTCAGCACCTGGACCACGCCGATGGCGGTGTCGAGGGTGGCGGTGAACCAGTCGCCGGGGTCGGTGGGGCCGGCGAGTCCGTAGGGGGCGGCGAGGACGGCGAGCCGGCGCAGTACCCGGATCCGGGCGGTCGCGGCCTGTTCGCGCAGCCCGCCGTCCCAGTCGCCGGGGGCGGGGTCGGTCAGCTCGGCGAGGCTGCTGTCGGCGGCGGTGAGCAGGACGGCGGCCACCGGTTCGGGGTCGTCGCCGGCCTGGAGCCAGGCCCACTCGGGGACCAGTTTGGTGGGCAGCCGTTCGGAGACGACCTCGTCGGCCATCGACTCCAGGACCCGGGCGAGGGTGAGGTGGGCGCGGGGCGGGCCGCCGGCGATGGCGTTCTGGGCGGCGTCGAGGGCTTCGGGCAGGTCCTCCGGCAGGGGGCGGACCAGCCAGCGGCGGAGCAGGGCGGCGGCCAGTTCCTCGTAGAGCCCGGCGCGCGCGGTGGGGTCCCGTTCGGTCTGGGCGGCGGCGTGGAGGAGCGCGATGGCGGCGTCCAGGTCGCGTACGGTGCCGTGCTCGGCGTAGTGGGCGAGGCAGGCGCGGGCACGGGCGCGCAGCGAGGCGGTGCCCTCGCGGGGGAGCCCGCCGGGGAGGACGGCGGCGCGGTCGGCGCCGAGGCGGCGGAGCACCTGGGTGGAGACCTGGGCGAAGGAGAGCGCCGCGGGCTCCTCGTCCGGTCCTGGCGGGGCGGGCGGCCGGGGGTCGGGGTCGACGGATCCGGTGAGGAAGGCGGCGGCCATGGCGGGGAAGTTGCGCACGGTGCGGCCGTAGCGGGACTCGACGTACTCGGAACAGTGCTTGAGCACGAGGGCGGCGCTGCCGGTGCCGAGCCGGCCGAGCAGTTCCTCGCGTACGCCGTCGAGGAAGACGTAGGCCGGGCCGCCGTCGCCCGTGCCGGGGCCCGCGGGGTCGCGCCGCAGCAGGCCGCTGAGCAGGATCTCGGCGAGGACGTCGGGGCCGCTGCGTTTGAGGGTGGCGCGCTGGACGAGCTGCATCACGGGGAGCAGCAGCGGTACGGCGGAGAGGTGGACGGCGAGTTGCGCGGCGGCGGGCGAGGCGGTTCTGCGGAAGCGGCGGACGCGTTCGGCGGGGTCGAGCCGGTGGGCGGTGCGGGTGCGGGTGGCGGCGGGCCGGTGGCGGCGGAGCACGATGCCGGCGGCGGCGTGCAGGGTCTGCCCGGTGCCGCCGGCGACGAGCCGGGTCCAGGCCTCGAAGGAGGAGCGGCGCAGGGCGAGCACGGGGACGGGGATGCCCCGGGGGGCGGCGGTGCCCTCGTCGGGGGTGAACTCCAGCCGTCCGGCGGGTCCCTCGCGGCGCCGCAGCACGCCGGGGAACGCGGGCAGGTGGGTACGGGGCCACATCCGCTGGGGCAGCGGCTGGACGACGGCGACGGGCGCGGTGGCGGCCCAGGTGTGGAGGAGGCGTTGCATGCGGCCGCTGCGCCAGAGGGGGCCGGCGCAGTCGCTGAGGACGACGGTGAGGCGGCGGCCCGTGGGGTCGCCGACGCCGGTGGGGGGCGGGCCGCTCTCGTGCACGTGGTGGACGGTGACCTCGCGGAAGGCGCCGGAGCGCTCGCTGATCCGGCGCAGTTCCTCCAGGGCGTCGCGCCAGACGACGTTGGAGGTGGAGTCGTCCATGACGAGGGCGAGCCGGGCCTCGCGGCTGCGGCGAGTGGTGAGGACGGGCAGGACGAGTCCGGTGTCGGCGGCGCGGTCGGCGGTGGCGGTCTCGTCGAGTTCGCGGCGCAGGGGGCGCTGGGGCGGGCGGTAGCGCTGGAGGGGGCGCAGGGAGCGTTCGAGGGCGGCGGCGTCGGGGAGGGCGGCGGGGACGGGGACCCTGATGCGGCGCATCACGGCGCCGGGCGGGGCGCCGCCGCCGGGCGCGGGGCGGCCGGGGCCGTACAGCGCGACGGGTGAGCGGGGGGAGGTGGCGCGGCGCAGGACGGCGGGGAGTACGGCGTCGGGGGCGCTGTCGCGTACGGGGTCGGCGGGGTCGGCGGTGTCGGCTGTGTCCTCGTCGGCCCCGTCGGGGGCGGGGGGTGTGCCGGGCCGGGCGCCGGGCGGCGGGGTCGCGGGGACGTGGCGGGCCAGCCAGAGGGCGTCGGCCAGCTCTTCGGCGGTGGGGTCGAGTCCGGCGCGGCGCATGCGGTGGACGAGGGCGGTGAGGGGGCTGCCGGCGGGGTGGGGTGGTCGGCCGGGCTCCGGTGGTCGGCCGGGGGCGGCGGGGGTGCCGGGGGTGCCGGGCTCCGGTGGTCGGCCGGTGCCGGAGGGGGTGTCCGGGTCGGGTGGCGCGCGGTGCGCGGGGGTGTCCTGGCTCATGGCCGCTCCCGCGGGGTGGCGCGGCAGGGGCCCGGCCGGGCGGGGCCGCGGATACCGCGCGGGGCGGGCCGGTGCCTGGCGGGCCGGTGCGGTGCGGGCCGGTGCGGAGGCACGGCTCACCTCCGCCGGGTGTCGAGGGGGCGCATCAGCAGTCCGGCGATCTCCTCGCGCCGCCCCGGTTCGCCGCGCACGGTGTGCTGCGTCAGATAGATCGCGTTCAGCAGCTGGTCGGTGGGGCGGAGTTCGCCGTCGCCGTCCTCGCTGGTGAAGCGGCCGATCAGATCGAGGTTGCGCTCGTCGGCCCCGGTCCCGAAGTGGGCCTGCACCATGGCGGCGAGCCGTTCGTCGCGCGGCGGGTCGAGATGGAGGTGGATGCAGCGGCGCAGCAGCGGGGCGGGGAAGTCGCGTTCCCCGTTGCTGGTCATGAGGACGAAGGGGAAGGCGTGGCAGCGGATGCGGCCGCCGCGCACGGGGACGCGCCGTCCGTCGTCGGTGAGGACGCGCACGACCTGCCGGCCGGGCCGGTCGGCGGTCCGCTCCAGCTCGGGCAGGGCGAATTCGCCCTCCTCGACCACGTTCAGCAGGTCGTTGGGGAGGTCGATGTCGCTCTTGTCGAGTTCGTCGATGAGCAGGACCCGGGGCAGTTCGGTGGGGAGCAGCGCGGTGCCGAGGGGCCCGAGGCGGATGTAGCGGCCGATGTCGTCGGGTTCGCGGGCGCCGGTGCCGGGGTCGCGTTCGGCGAGCTGGGCGTCCTGGAGCCGGCCGATGGCGTCGTACGTGTAGAGGCCGTCCTTCAGTTCGGTGCGGCTGACGACGGGCCACTGGAGGACCCGGCCGAGGCCCAGTTCGTAGGCGACGGAGTGGGCGAGGGTGGATTTGCCGGAGCCGGGTTCGCCGGTGACGAGGAGGGGGCGGCGCAGATAGAGGGCGGCGTTGATCAGCTCCAGGGCGCGGGGGTCCTGGGCGGGCGGGGTGCCGACCCGGGAGCCGAGGCGGCGCAGCGAGGAGGCGTCGACGGGGGGTACGGGGTCGGGCAGCGGCTCCCCGGAGAAGGCGCGCCAGGGCGGGGGTGGCGGCAGTGCGCGTATCCGCTGGAGGTCCGGGGCTCCGACGCCCCGGTAGATCAGCCAGTCGTCCATCGCTCGCTCCTCAGTGACGGGCAGGGGACCGGTCGCGGGCAACGCCGGTTATGTACCCATGGCGGTCTCCTCCCATGGCTCCCGGCGGCGATCTTTTGAGGCTCTCCCCGGGGCGCCCGCACGGGGCCCTCATGGGGAGTCCACCGGTCCGCTGTCGTCGGCGGGGAGCGGGCGGCCCGGATCGTCGTAGAGGAGGGCCGCGGACTCGGCCCAGTGGCCGCCGTTGCGGGTTCCGCTGATGTCGTCCCTGAGGCGTCTGAGGCGGTCGGGGAGTTCGACGGGTTCGGCTGTCTGTTCGAGGAGGCGGGCCGCGCCGTCGTGGAACCGTTCGCAGAAGTCGCCGCACCCGTGGTCGGGGTGGCCGTCGGTGTGCCAGAGGGCGATGCCGCACCCGGCGGCCAGGGCCATGCCGATGGCCCGGCGGCCGGGTCCGGTGGTGACGGGGCGGCAGAGCACGGGCACGGCGGACGGGCCCATCTCCTGGAAGTGGCGGGAGCGGGGGACCTGCCGGAGCGGGGGCGTGCGGACGGCGACGGGCGCTCCCGCGCGCTCCATGGCGCGCCACCGGCGGAGCCGGACGGGGTCCGGTTCACCTCGTCTGGCGATATCACGCAGGACCACCATGCGGCGTACGCCGACATACGCCGGTTGGTGCAGCCGGGCCATCTCGGTGAGCTGCCAGCGGTGGACCGCCGTGTCGAAGTGGTCGACCGGGAGGGCGACCTCCAGCGGGGCGGGGGCCCCGGGCGCGTCCACGGTGGCGAAGACCTCGACGAGGGGCCCGCGCAGATGGCGGACGAGTTCGCCGGGGAGGACGCCCTCACCGGTCTGGTTCTCGTGCAGGGGCTCGTTGAGGTCGAGGCCGTCGTCCACGCGTATCCGCCAGTAGAAGCGGCCGGCGCCCGGGGTGCCGGGTGCGCCGAGAACCGGGTCGAGTTCCACGACGACGACGGTGGCGCCGTCGCCCGGCCGGGGGTAGCGGACGACGGACGCGGCCGGTGCGGCCCCGGGGGCGGGTGGGACGAGTCCGGGCGGCAGGCTCGCCTCGGTGACCACCGTGTGCACGATCCGGGGGACCTCCTGGAGCCGGCGGGCGACCCAGGCGGCGAGCGCGGACGCGTCCCCGCCGCGCGTCCGTTCGTACGCGACGACCAGCTGGAGGTAGTGGAGGGCGGCGATGGCGGCGACCGGCGCCCCGGCCTCGTACAGGAGTCCGTGGCCGTCGCGCCAGGCGTACGGCAGCAGCTGCCCCGGGGGCGCGGCGACCCCGCCGCGGGCCTTGCGGGCCAGCTCGGCGACGGGCCGGATGCCGTCCGGCGGGGGTACGGCGGCGAGCAGGCCCAGCGCCTCCCGGCGGTCGCGGGGGCTCCACTGGTCGCCGCCGGTGTGCACCCCGCTGCCGGGCAGCTGCTGCTGGCGCTCGATCCAGTTGTGGCCGGTGGCCTTCGGGGACTGTCCGTGCCAGCGGTCGTGGGCGGCGACCAGCGGCTGGTAGGCGGGGCCGAGGCGGCGCAGGGCGGTGACGGCGACGGCGGTGCCGCCGTCGCGGCCCGCGCGCCGGGACTTCAGGACGCCGACGACGGCGCCGGTGTGGGCGTCCAGGACGGGGGATCCAGAGCCGCCCGGGGGGAACTCGGCGTCGGGGCGGAAGCGCAGCCCGTGGTCGTCGTCGAAGCCGTTGATGCGGGCGGTGGCCTTCCAGCGGACGGCCCGGCCGCCCTCCTCGGGGCGGTAGCCCTGGACGACGCCCCGGCCGCCCGCGTAGTCGGTGCGGTCGGTGAGCCAGACGCACTCGTGCTCCAGGCCGCCGTCCACCAGCCGGACCAGGGCCAGGTCCTGGGCGACGGGGATGCGCTGTTCGGGGCGGGGGTCGCCGTCGAGGAGCCAGCGCTCCAGCCGGGCGGGCAGCGCCTCACCGCCGGCGACCTCGCTGCCCCGGACCGCGAAGATCCGCCCCCGGTCGCCGCGCAGCTGCGGCGCCAGGACATGGGCGCAGGTCAGGACGAGCCCGGGGGCGACGAAGAAGCCGGTGCCCCAGAGCGGGGGGTCCGGGGAGCCCGGCGGGAGGAGGGGGAGGAGATGGACGGTGGCGGCGCGGGCGAGGGCGTCGATGACGGGGTCGGCGTCGCTCATGACGGGGAGGTTCCGGCGTCCCCCGGGGGCCGCTCGGCGGGCGGGGGCCCTCCCCGCCGCCAGGTGAGGGTGACCTGCACGGAGGCACGGGCCTCGCCCGCCGCGAGCACCGCCAGCGCCGCGCCGGACTTGGCGGTCAGCTCTATCCCGAAGGAGACACTGGCCTCGTCGGGCCCGGCGGCGGCCGCGGCGGCGAGCACCGACGAGCCCACCGCGCCGATCAGCTCCTCCAGCTGCCGCACGCGGGCGGTGGCGCTCTCCACGAAGCCCACGTCCTCGTCGTCGGCGGCGTACTCGCCGTAGCCGCCGCTCCCCTGCGAGAGCCGGGCGTGCACGACGGCACCCCCGGGCAGCTCGATCCGCTGGACACGTCCGCTCATGGTCCCCCCGATCGTCGACGGAGAACTCCCCCGGTATGTACCGCAGCCGGGCGCCGGATGAACGGGGTACGGGCGGCGCGTCCCCGCCGCCCGTACCGGGGAGCGGCGGCGAGGGACGGTCACGGGGACCGTAGGCTGAGAGGAGTAGTCCCCCATCCGTCCCGGGAGCATGTTGTGTACTTCACCGATCGAGGCATCGAGGAGCTGGAGAAGCGGCGCGGCGAGCAGGAGGTCACCTTCGAGTGGCTGGCCGAGCAGCTGCGGACCTTCGTCGACCTCAACCCCGACTTCGAGATCCCGGTGGAGCGCCTGGCGACCTGGCTGGCCCGGCTGGACGACGAGGACGACGACGAGTGACGCGCCCGGCGTCCTGAACGGGACCCCCTGCCGGTGCGAGTCCGCTAGCGGCCGCGCCCGGTGCGTGGCCGCAGCGCCAGCCCCCCGTTCAGCAGGAGCACCGCCCCGGCCGTGAGCCAGCCGGCGTCGCGCCGCCGCAGCCCGTGCAGGACGGCCGGCACCCCGGCGGCGAGCTGGGCCGCGCCCAGCGCGCGGGCGCCGTCGGCCTCGCGGTCCCGCAGCCAGTGGTCGAGTCCTTCCTCGACCGCGTGCAGCTCCGCCCTGACCGCGTCGCGCCAGCCCGCCCACTCGACGGGCTCCGCGCCGGCGCCCCGGGCGGCGGCCCGCAGCGCCTCCCCCGCCTCGCCCGGCGCGAGCCCCGGGGGCAGCCGCAGCCCGGTCCGCGCCAGGACGGCGACGAGTCCGAGCAGCCGGGCGCGCGCGTCCGCCTCGCTGTCGGGGCGGGTGAGCGGATCCAGGGACTGCACATCGAGGACGGGGTCGAGTCCGAGGCGGGCGGCGAAGGTGTGGACGGCCTCGTCCTCACCGGCCGGGGTCCCGTCGGTGAGCCACACGTACCCCACGGGCCGGCGGAAGCCGGAGGCGAGGGTGAAGCCGGAGCGCTCGCCGTCCCACCACAGGGCGAGCGCGGGCCGGTTGGTGGCGACCGAGACGGCCGACGCCCAGCCGCCGAGGACCCGGTCGACCGGTTCGTCCCCCTCCCGCCAGGGCTTGCCCTCGGGGACGAGCACACTCCAGCCGTCGCCCGCCGGGGCGAGCAGCTGCCGCTCGCGCAGCAGCTGGGCCGGGGGCCGGACGGCGGAGGGCTCGGCCCGGCAGAGCAGCAGCGCGCCCACGGGTGTCGCGTTTCCGGAATCCACAGCATTCTCGGGGTTCACAGCATTCACGCTAGGGCAGTTTGCCCCGCCATGGTGGTTTTTGGTCATGCGACCGGTCGCCTCCCGCCCCTTGACATCGAGTACTCGCGATATATCGTATCGAACGAGGAAGACGCGATATGTTGCGTCGTATCTCCGTCCGGTCCGGCTGGGAGGGCAGTACTCATGACAGGGTCGACAAGGACGCAGGGGTCGACATGGGAGATCACCGAGCCGGTGAAGCTCGCCTTCGATGAACCGCTGACCCCGCTGACCGCGCTGACGGTCCGGCTCGTCCAGGGCACGGTGAACGTGGTCGGCAGCGACGACCCGACGGCACGGCTGGAGGTCTCCGCCGTCGCGGGCCCGCCGCTCACCGTCACCCGGCGCGGCTCCGCGCTGTCCGTCGGCTACGGGGACGTGCCCTGGAAGCGCTGGCTGAAGCTGCTGGGCCCGGGGACCCGCGACCACACCGCCACCGTCACGCTCACCGTGCCCGCGCACATCCGGGTGGACATCGGGGTGGTGGGCGCGGAAGCGGTCGTCACCGGTGTCGACGGCGGGATCTGCGTCCAGAGCGTCAGCGGGGACACCACGCTGGTGGGGGTGGCCGGTGAGGTGCGGGCCGAGTCCGTCTCCGGCGATCTGGAGGTCCAGGCCCTGAGCGGCCGGCTGCGCTACCACTCCGTATCGGGTGATCTCACGGTGATCGAGGGGGTCCCGGACGCCCGGGTGCGGGCCGAGTCGGTCAGCGGCGACCTGCTGCTGGACCTCGCCGCCCCGGCCGACGGCGCCGCCCGCGCCACCGACGTCAAACTGACCACGGTCTCGGGCGAGGTGGCGATCCGGCTGCCCGGGGCCCTGGACGCGAAGGTCGATGTGAACACGGCGGGCGGCTCGGTCGTCAACGCCTTCGACGCCCTGCGGGTCACCCATGACTGGGGCGAGAACAGGATCAGCGGCCGGCTCGGCGCGGGCGGCGGCACCCTGAAGGCCTGGACGATGTCCGGCTCGGTCGCCCTGCTGTCCCGGCCCGAGGACGAGGAGTCCGGCCCCGGCCCCGGTCCTGGCCCCGGCCCTGACGACTCCGCCGGTCCCGCCGATCCCGCCCGCCCCGCCGACTCCACCGGAGCCGACTCCACCGGAAAGGTGCTCTGAGATGCCGCCCGTCTTCGCCCACGGCCGACTGCGCCTGTATCTGCTGAAGCTCCTGGAGGAGTCCCCCCGCCACGGGTACGAGGTGATCCGCCTGCTGGAGGAGCGCTTCCACGGCCTGTACGCGCCGTCCGCCGGCACCGTCTACCCCCGCCTCGCCAAGCTGGAGGCGGAGGGCCTGGTCACCCATGCCACCGAGGGCGGACGCAAGGTCTACTCCCTCACCGACGCCGGCCGCGAGGAGCTGGCCCGGCGCGAGGGCGAACTGGCCGCCCTGGAGGTGGAGATCCGGGAGTCCGTCTCCGAGCTGGCCGCCGAGATCCGCGAGGAGGTGCGGGGCGCCGCCGGACAGCTCCGCAGCGAGCTGCGGGCCGCCGCGTCCGCCACCCGCGGCCGCCCCCAGGCCGACCCGGCGGGGCGGGAGCGCGAGGAGCGCGAGGAGTGGCGCAAGGTCACCCACGAGTGGCAGGAGCAGGCCCGCCGCGCCCGTGAGGACGCCCAGCAGGCCCGCCGCCAGGCCAAGGAGGCCCAGGAGAAGGCCCGCCGCGAGGTGCAGCGCATCACCCGGCAGGTGCAGGAGCAGGTCCAGGACCACTTCGCCCGGGGGGAGTGGCCCACGGGCGTCCGCGAGGGGCTGGGCGAGCTGACGAACCTGCTCGGCGGGCTGGCCAAGCAGGCCGCGCCCCGCGGCGGGGCCCGTCCGGAGCCGGAAGGGGCCGAGCGGACCGACGCACCGGAGGCGTCCCCCGGGTCATCCCCCGGGGCATCCCGCGCGGCGGAGCCGGATCCGGAGTGGCCCGGACAGCCCTTCTCCACCGGCGCCCCCGCCCGCGATCTGGAACGGCTGCTGGACCGGTTCCGGGACGACATCCGGGACGCGGCACGCGACCACGGGGTGACCGAGTCCCAGCTCACCGAGGCCCGCCGCCATCTGTCGACGGCCGCCGCGCACATCACGGCGACGCTGATCACGGGCCGGACGCGGGGCGAAGCGAAGGACTGACCCGGACCGCCGCCCCCGTACCCCCCGTACCCCCTTGTCCCCTGCGCCCGGTGCCGGCTCTCCGGCGCCGGGCGCAGGGGCAGGGGCACGGGCAGGGGCAGTCGGGGCGCACCCGGTGGTCAGGGCGTCAGCACGATCTTGCCGAAGAGCCCGCCGTCGGCCATCCGGGCGAACCCGTCCCGGGCCCGCTCCAGCGGCAGCACCTCGTCGATCACCGGCCGTACCCCGGTCGTGGCGCAGAAGGCCAGCAGGTCCTCCAGCTCGTCCCGGGAGCCCATGGTGGAGCCCACCACCCGCAGCTCCAGGAAGAAGATCCGGGTCAGCTCGGCATGGGAGGGCCGGTCCCCGCTGGTCGCGCCCGAGATCACCAGGGTCCCGCCCGGCCGCAGCGACGTGACGGAGTGGGACCAGGTGGCCGCCCCCACGGTCTCGATCACCGCGTCCACCCGGTGCGGCAGCCGCTCCCCGGGCGCGAAGGCGTCCAGCGCCCCCAGCTCCACCGCCCGCGCCCGCTTGGCTCCGTCCCTGCTGGTCGCGTACATCCGCAGCCCGGCGGCCCGCCCCAGCACGATCGCGGCACTGGCCACTCCCCCGCCCGCGCCCTGGACCAGCACCGAGTCCCCGGGGCGCACCCCGGCGTTGGTGAAGAGCATCCGGTACGCGGTGAGCCAGGCCGTGGGGAGGCAGGCGGCCTCCTCGAAGCTCAGCTCCGGCGGCTTGGGCAGGACGTTCCACGCGGGTACGGAGACCTGCTCGGCGAAGGTGCCCTGGTAGCGCTCGGTGAGGATGGAGCGGGGCTCGTCGGGGCCGACGCCGTGGCCGCTCTGGCCGATGACGGAGTGGAGGACCACCTCGCGGCCGTCGGCGTCGATCCCGGCGGCGTCGCAGCCGAGGATCATCGGCAGCCGCTCCTCGGGGAGACCGACCCCGCGCAGGGACCAGAGGTCGTGGTGGTTGAGGGAGGCGGCCCGGACGGTCACGGTGGTCCAGCCGGGCCGGTCCACGGGGGCCGGGCGCTCCCCCAGTTCCAGCCCCTTGAGGGGATCGTCACGGTCGATACGGGCGGCGTAGGCGGCGAACATGGCCCGACCCTAGGCCGGAGCGCGCCGTGACGGAACGACGCCGGGATGTGACCCACGCCGCTCACCCGCGCCACTCACCCGGACCGCTCACCCGCGCCGCCCACCCGGATCGCTCACCGGTATCCCGTGCGCGCGCGACCCCGTACCCGTACACCCGTACTGCCCGTACCGACGGGAGCGGGCCCCGCCGCACGACGGGACCCGCTCTCGTACGCGTACGCGTGACTCCGGTACTAGCGCCGGGCCACGCCCTCCGCACGGGCGGCGGCGGCCACGGCGGCCGTCACCGCCGGGGCGACCCGCTCGTCGAACGGCGAGGGGATGACGTGGTCGGCGCCCAGCTCGTCACCGATCACGTCCGCCAGCGCGTTGGCCGCGGCGATCTTCATGCCCTCGGTGATCCGGGCGGCCCGCACCTGGAGCGCGCCCGCGAAGATGCCGGGGAAGGCCAGCACGTTGTTGATCTGGTTGGGGAAGTCGCTGCGGCCGGTCGCCACCACGGCCGCGTACTTGTGCGCGACATCGGGGTGGATCTCCGGGTTCGGGTTGGCCATCGCGAAGACGAAGGCGCCCGGCGCCATCGACGCGACGGCGGCCTCCGCCACGGTGCCGCCCGAGACCCCGATGAACACGTCGGCGCCCGCGAGCGCGGACTCCAGCGAGCCGGCGAGCCCGGCCCTGTTGGTCAGCTCGGCCAGCTCGCGCTTGACCGGGTTCAGGTCCTCGCGGTCCCGGCTGACGATGCCCTTGCGGTCGGCGACCGCCACATCGCCCAGCCCCGCGGCGAGCAGGAACTTCGCGATGGCCACACCGGCCGCGCCCGCGCCCGAGATGACCGCGCGCAGGTCGCCCAGCTCGCGTCCGGTCAGCTTCGCCGCGTTCCGCAGCGCGGCGAGGGTGACCACCGCCGTGCCGTGCTGGTCGTCGTGGAAGACCGGGATGTCCAGCCGCTCCTGGAGCCGGCGCTCGATCTCGAAGCAGCGCGGCGCCGAGATGTCCTCCAGGTTCACCCCACCGAAGGACGGGCCGAGCCGGACGACGGTCTCCACGATCTCGTCGGTGTCGGTGGTGGCCAGGGCGATCGGGACGGCGTCGACGCCGCCGAACTGCTTGAAGAGGATCGCCTTGCCCTCCATCACCGGAAGGGACGCCTCCGGTCCGATGTCACCGAGGCCGAGCACGGCGGTGCCGTCGGTCACGACGGCGACCACCTGCGACTTCCAGGTGTAGTCATGGACCAGCTCGGGCTGCTCGGCGATGGCGCTGCACACCTTGGCGACACCGGGCGTGTACGCGAGGGACAGATCGTCCCGGTTCCGCACGGGGACGGTGGCCTGGACGGCCATCTTGCCGCCCCGGTGGAGCGCGAAGGCCGGATCGAAGGGCTCCGGGGCGCTCTCGGCGCTCTCCGGGCCGTCGGCGGCGCTGCTGCCGCTGGGGGGATTGACGATCTCCGCTGCCATCTGTGTATGACCCCTTAGTCATTCATGGTCGAGGGTTGCCGCTCCTGGTTGAGGAGGGGTGGGCGGGCACCGTGTCCGTGCCCCGCTGTCGCGGTTGAGCCGCCTGACAGGGGGGTTGATACGGCCACGCGGGGCACGCCGCACACGTGCCCTGAGCCCCAGGTGAGGGGTGTAAGGGTCCTTCTTACCCGAACGAGCCGCCGAGGACGAGTCCGATATCCGGTGCTGTGACGACTGGTCTCCGATTTCCGGACAAGGGAGCTACGCACCTTCTTTCTGGCTCGCGACCGGCCGTACACCGAAGAACTTCCGGCCGGATGGGTGTATTCCCGCGAAAGGTCCGGCTCCGGTCGGCCGGGCACGCGGTGGGCGGGGGTGTCCCGTTACCCGATTTTGACATGCTTGGGCCCCTAAATGGGCTAGCCCGAATGGCAAGATGCCGAAAACACTCAAGGTCGCAGCCCTCGACGACGAGGACGCGATCGGGATACGACCAGGAAATGGCAGCTCCCTGACACGCCGGAGGACATCCAACATGACCGCACGCACCACGCGCCGGACGACCGCACCGGGGACCCGGAAGCCGGTGACCTTCCGGCTGGCCGCGGTCGGCGCCATCGCGGTCGCCGGCACCCTGCTGCTGACCGGCTGCGGTGACCAGACCGAGAAGAAGAGTTCGGGCGGCGGGAACACCACCGACGCCTCGGCCTCCGCCGGTACCGGCAACAAGCTCAACGCCATGCTGCCGCAGAACATTCGCGACAAGGGCGTCGTCCGGGTGGGTTCGGACATTGCCTACCCGCCGGTGGAATTCAAGGATGATTCGGGCAAGACGGTCGGTATCGACCCCGATATCGCCGCCGCCCTGGGCAAGGAGCTGGGGGTGACGTTCGAGTTCGAGAACGGCACCTTCGACACCCTCATCACGGGGCTGCGCTCCAAGCGGTACGACATCGCCATGTCGGCCATGACCGACACCCGGGACCGCCAGAACGGCATCGACTCCGAGACCGGCAAGAAGGTCGGCGAGGGCGTCGACTTCGTCGACTACTTCACCGCCGGCGTCTCGATCTACACCAAGAAGGGCGACGACCAGGGCATCAAGTCCTGGAGCGACCTCTGCGGCAAGAAGATCGCCGTCCAGCGCGGCACGGTCTCCGAGGACCTGGCCAAGGCCGAGAACAAGAAGTGCGGCGACAAGGGCTCGATCAAGATCGAGGCGTTCGACACCGACCTGGAGGCCCAGACCCGGCTGCGGGCCGGTGGCGCCGACGCGGGCTCCGCCGACTTCCCGGTGGCCGCCTATACGGTTAAGAAGTCCGGTGGCGGCAAGGACTTCCAGCTCGTGGGCGAGCAGGTGGAGGCCGCCCCGTACGGCATCGCCATCGCCAAGGACAACACCCAGCTGCGGGACGCCATCAAGGCCGCGCTGGCGGAGATCATCACGAACGGCGAGTACAAGAAGGTCGTCGACAAGTGGGGTGTCGCCGAGGGCGCGGTGACCGAGGCCAAGGTCAACGGCGGCTCCTGACCCCACCGGGCCGGGCCGCCACCGCTCGGCGGCCCGGTCCGCGGCCGGTCCCCGGCCGGCCCCGCACCCACTCGCCACGAAAGGCTCAAGGCTCCCTGTGACTGCCGATCTGAAAAAAACAGACCCGGAGGACGCTCCCCCGCCGCCACCGGCGGGACCGGAGGCCATCAGGGCCGTCCCGGTCCGCCACTACGGCCGCTACGTCTCCGCCGCGGTCGCGTTCGCCCTCTTCGGTCTGATCGTGTACGCCTTCTCCCAGGGCAGGATCAACTGGGACGCCATCCCCGAGTACTTCTTCGACGAGCGCATCCTCGACGGTGTCGCCGAGACCCTGGTCCTGACCGTCCTGTCGATGACCATCGGTATCGCGGGCGGCATCCTGCTCGCCGTGATGCGGCTGTCGAAGAACCCCGTCACCTCCTCCATCGCCTGGTTCTACATCTGGTTCTTCCGGGGCACCCCGGTCCTGGTCCAGCTGTTCGTCTGGTTCAACCTCGGCCTGGTCTTCGAGTACGTCAACTTCGGCTTCTACAAGGACGAGTGGTCGGACTTCATGACCCCGTTCCTGACGGCGCTGCTCGGCCTCGGCCTGAACGAGGCCGCGTACATGGCGGAGATCTGCCGGGCCGGTCTGCTGTCCGTGGACGAGGGCCAGACCGAGGCGTCCCACGCGCTGGGCATGAGCCACTCCAAGACCCTGCGCCGGATCGTGATCCCGCAGGCCATGCGGGTGATCGTGCCGCCCACGGGCAACGAGGTCATCAATATGCTGAAGACGACCTCGCTGGTGGCGGCGGTGCAGTTCACCGAACTCTTCTGGCAGGCCCGGAACATCGGCCAGACCTCCGGCTCCCCGGTCGAGATGTACTTCGTGGCCGCCGCCTGGTACCTGGTGATGACCTCGGTCCTGAGCGTGGGCCAGTACTACCTGGAGCGCCACTACGCCCGGGGCACCTCCCGCACCCTGCCGTCGACCCCGTTCCAGAAGATCAAGTCGACGGTGTTCTCCGTGCGCCGCCCGAAGGGAGCGTCCGCATGAGCACGCACGCCATGGTCAAGGCGGAGGGCGTCCACAAGTCCTTCGGCCCCGTCGAGGTCCTCAAGGGGATCGACCTGGAGGTCGCGCCGCGCGAGGTGTTCTGTCTGATCGGCCCCTCCGGCTCGGGCAAGTCCACCTTCCTGCGCTGCATCAACCATCTGGAGAAGATCAACGCCGGCCGGCTCTACGTCGACGGCGAGCTGGTCGGCTACCGCCAGAAGGGCGACAAGCTGTACGAGCTGAAGGACAGCGAGGTCGCCCTCAAGCGCCGTGACATCGGCATGGTCTTCCAGCGCTTCAACCTCTTCCCGCACATGACGGCGGTGGAGAACGTGATGGAGGCGCCGGTCCAGGTCAAGGGCGAGTCCCGGGCCACCGCCCGCGCCCGCGCGCTCCAGTTGCTGGACCGCGTCGGCCTCGCCGACAAGGCGGGCAACTACCCCTCGCAGCTCTCCGGCGGCCAGCAGCAGCGGGTGGCGATCGCCCGCGCCCTGGCGATGGAGCCGAAGCTGATGCTCTTCGACGAGCCGACCTCGGCGCTCGACCCCGAGCTGGTGGGCGATGTCCTCGACGTGATGCGCGGACTCGCCGAGGACGGGATGACGATGGTCGTCGTCACGCACGAGATGGGCTTCGCCCGCGAGGTGGGTGACGCGCTGGTCTTCATGGACAACGGCGTGGTGGTCGAGTCCGGGCATCCGCGCGAAGTCCTGACCAACCCGCGGCACGAGCGGACGAAGTCGTTCCTGTCGAAGGTCCTCTGACGGGACCGCGGCACGGCAGGGCGAAGGGCGGTACGGGTCTCCCGTACCGCCCTTCCGCGTCTCCGGCTCCGGAGCCGGAGCCGGATCCGGCTCCGGCTCAACGCAGTGCGAGGACCATGGTGTCGGTGGGCGACGCCCAGACCGTGCGGGCCTCGGCGAAACCGGCCGTCCGCAGGGTCTGGACGTGCCACTGCGCCGAGGGCATCTCCCCGTCCGCGTGCTCGCCGTAGATCTCGAACCGGCGGGCCGTCGGCTCCGCCAGCGCCGGGTCCCGCGCGGCGAGCGCCCACCACTGGGCCCAGTCCAGCGCGCCGGCCTCCTTGGCCCGGTCCTGCCGCGCGTGCCGGTGGGCGCGCTCGGCCGCGTTGATCCGCGGGGTGGACAGGTCGATCATGTGGTCGGCGTTCGCGAACACCCCGCCCTCCCGGACCACCCCGGCGAGCTGCCGGTAGAGGGTGGCGAGCGGCCCGGCGAAGAGCCAGTGCAGCGCGGTGGCGGTGAGGACGGCGTCGTACTGCCGGTGCGGCAGGGCGTCCACCCAGGCGGGGTCGGTGAGGTCGGCCGTGACCAGGGTGACGCGCTCGTCCCCCGCGAAGGTGCCCCGGGCGATGGCGAGCAGCGCGGGATCGAGGTCGACCCCGGTGCTGACCGCGTCGGGGAAGCGGCGCAGCAGCCGGTCGGTGATACTTCCCGTACCGCAGGCGAGGTCCAGGACCCGGGGCGCGGGGCCGACGGTCGCCTCGACCATGTCGAGCATGACCGCGAAGCGCTCCTCGCGGTCCGGCATGTACCACTCCTGCTGCCGGTCCCAGCTCTCCTGCCAGGCCCGCCAGTCCGTCCCCTGCGCGGTTTCCGTCACCGGAACCCCTCCATTCGTAATACCCTGTACTGGAGAACGCCTATTACTCGCCCCTGTCGGAACTCTAGACGCTGTCGGTAAGGACTACAAGTGGAACTGGTCTATTACTCGGACTACGCGGTGCGGCTGGTCAACACCGAGGAGCCGGCGCGCAACAAGGACTCCCTGACCTCCGTCGACGCGGTCCGGGGGCTCTTCGGCCCGTCCATGCAGGCCGCGCGCCGGGCCACCGACGCGGACGTCACCCGGTTCCGCGCGGTACGGGGCAGACTGCGCGCGGTCTTCGCCGCCGCCGACTCCGGGGACGAGGAGGGCGCCGTCGACCTGCTCAACTCGCTGCTGCTGGAGTTCCCCGTCAGCCCGCAGATCTCCGGCCACGACCAGCGCGACGAGGACGGCCGCCCCGACTGGCACATGCACCTGGCCGACCACCCGTCGAACGCGACGGCGGGGTACGCGGCCATCGCGGCCATGGGGCTGGCCTTCCATCTGACGGAGTACGGGGTGGACCGGCTCGGCCTCTGCCAGGCGCAGCCCTGCCGCAACGCCTATCTGGACACCTCCACCAACCGCTCCCGGCGCTACTGCTCGGACCGGTGCGCCACCCGCGCCAACGTCGCCGCCTACCGGGCGCGCAAGCGCCAGGCCGCCGAGCGGGCCGAGAGCACCGGCCTGACCGCCGAGAACAGCCAGGAGGCGAGCGCGGGCCAGGAGCGCTGATCCGGATCGCGCGGCCGGTAGCGGCCCCGGACCCGGCCCAGCAGCAGCTCCGGGGGGACCACGCCGAAGACGCGGCTGTCCCCCTCGGCCGCCGGGTTGTCCCCGAGCACCCACCAGCCGCCCTCGCGCCGCTCCACGAGCCGCTTGACGACGAGCAGGTCCTGCTGGAGCGGATGGCGCAGCACGGCCACATCGCCCGGCTTCACCGGGGCGCCGTAGTGCACCAGCAGCCGGTCGCCGTGGTGGAGCGTGGGGTACATCGACGGGCCGGTCACCTCGGCCACGCCGAACGGGGCCACGGGCCCGGCCCCCTCCTCGTTCATCTCCGCCTCCCGGTCACAGCGGGTCCCAGCCTATGCGGGCCCGGTCCGCGCGGCTCCGCCCCGGGTCCCATACGGGTCTCGGACTTTCGGCCCAAGCATCCGGGGCCCCTCGCGAAATCGGTCCTCTCACGGAGTAATGTCCCACCTGAGAAGACGATCACGAGGAGGACTCCCGCATGCTTTCCCGCCTGTTCGCCCCCCGGGTGAAGGTCAGTGCCCACTGCGACCTGCCCTGCGGCGTGTACGACCCGGCCCAGGCCCGGATCGAGGCCGAGTCGGTCAAGGCCGTCCAGGAGAAGTACCTGGCCAACGAGGACGCGCACTTCCGCGCTCGCGCCACGGTCATCAAGGAGCAGCGCGCCGAGCTGGCCAAGCACCATGTCTCGGTCCTGTGGAGCGACTACTTCAAGCCGCCGCACTTCGAGAAGTTCCCCGAGCTGCACACGCTCGTCAACGACACCCTGAAGGCGCTCTCGGCGGCCAAGGCCTCCACGGACCCGAAGACGGGCGAGCGGGCGCTGGAGCTGATCGCCGAGATCGACCGCATCTTCTGGGAGACCAAGAAGGGCTGAAACCCTCCTCTCCTGGTCGGCGCGCGGCGGCCCGGCTCCCCTCGGGGGCGGGGCCGCCGTCGTCGTTCCCGGCGCCGGTGCGCGGGGCGCGGCCGTGCCGTCAGCCGTACGGGTGAGCGCGCGTAGGGCGGGCCGGTGGTGAGCGTGGAGAGTGGTCCCGACATCCCGGAGCGGCGTTGTGATCACGAGGAGTTGGGCAATGCGCTGGACGGTCCACGGCGAGCGCCAGATCTATGACAACCAGTGGGTCAATCTCTGGCTGGCGGACGTCCAGCAGCCCGACGGGCTCCGCTTTGAGCACCATGTGGTGCGGATGCGGCATCTGGCGGTCGCCGCCGTGGTGGACCGGCGGCGGGTGCTGATGATGTGGCGGCACCGGTTCATCACGGACACCTGGGGGTGGGAGCTGCCGATGGGGCTGATCGAGGCGGGCGAGACCCCGGAGCAGACCGCCGCCCGGGAGGTGGAGGAGGAGACCGGCTGGCGTCCCGGGCCGCTGCGGCCGCTGGTGTACGCGCAGCCGGCGAACGGCATCACGGACTCGGAGCACCATGTCTTCCGGGCCGACGGCGCGCACTGGGCCGGGCCGCCGACCGAGCTGAACGAATCCGACCGGATCGAATGGGTCCCGCTGCGGGAGGTACGGGGCATGGTGGACCGGCGGGAGATCGTCAGCGGGGGCAGTCTGCTCGGGCTGCTCTATCTGCTGCTGGACGAGGCGACGGCGGCGTAGGGCCCGGCCGCCCTCAAGAACCGGCCGCCCTCAGGGCCCGGCGGCTTCGGCGGCTTCGGCGGCTTCGGCGTCATCACGTGCTATCACCGCGCGGTGGCGAACCGGCGCCGTCCGGCCAACGTCCCCCGTATCAGGGACATACGGGGCTTGACCGGCCACCCCGCCCACGGATCGACCCGCCGTCGGTCGGAAGGGGAGAGCCCGCTTCCATTATCACTTCCGCCCCTCGGGTAGCTTGCGACGCAGCGTTCCCGAGGGAAAGGAAGACCGAGCCAAGATGAGCAGACGTCGTTGGGTGGGGGCGGCCTCGGTGGTGGCCGCGGCGGTGACCGGGGTCCTGGTGGTCCAGGCGCTCCCCGGGGAATCCGGGGACTCCGGTGAACGGGCCGTGGCGGCCGCCGGGGCCGACACGGTACCGCCGGGCCCCGCCACGAGCGAGATACGCACCGAGAACATAGCCGTGGACCGGTCGCGGAGCAGCGCGGCCCTCCCCCGGCAGAGCACCGACACGTTCAGCATGCTGGGGGTCACCTGGACCGACCCGTCCGCCCGGGTCGCCGGGAAGGTCGAGGTCCGCACCCGGGCCACCGGCTCGGGGGACTGGTCCGCCTGGCGCGAGCTGGAGTCCCACGACTCCCCCGACCCGGGCGAGAGCGGGCGCGGCGGCACCGAGCCGGCCTGGGTCGGCCCCTCCGACGGGGTCGAGGTACGGATCGACGGGAAGTCCGGCGCGCTGCCCCGGGGGCTGCGGCTGGCGATGATCGACCCCGGCACCGGCCGGACCTCGGGGATGGAGCCCGCCGGTTACGCGGCCGAGCTGACCCCGTCGCCGGAGCAGGCGACCCCGACCGGGCAGGCGCCGACTCCGTCGTCGCCGGTGCCGACGGACGGCACGGGGACCGGTCCCGGCGCGTCCGAGCCGCCGGTTCCCTCGGGTTCCCCGGCTCCCACGACCACCCCGCCGACCACCGCGCCGACGCAGTCCCCCGTACCGTCCACGGTGGCGCCCTCGCCGTCCGCCCCGACGGCCGTGCCGACGACGGCCTCGCCCACGCCCACCCCCACGGCCGGTCCGCCGTCGACCGCGCCGCGGCCGCCCATCACCTCGCGCACGGGCTGGCGGGCGGACGAGACGATCAGCCCGGAGCCGCCCGGCTATCTCCCCGGCGGGGTCGTCAAGGCCATGGTCGTGCACCACACCACCGGCTCCAGCACCTACGCCTGCACGGACGGGCCGACCCTGGTGCAGGGCATCTACGCGTACCACGTGAAGGAGCGCGGCTGGAAGGACATCGGCTACAACTTCCTCGTCGACCGGTGCGGTGTGATCTACGAGGGCCGCAAGGGCGGTGTGGACCAGCCCGTGATGGGCGCCCACTCCTACGGCTTCAACTCGGAGACGAGCGGCGTGTCCGTGCTCGGTGACTACGACACCGTCGAGCCGCCGCAGGCCGTGCTGACGTCGCTGGCCCGCCTCTCCGCCTGGAAGCTGGGGCAGTACAAGGTCCCGCCGACCGGCACCGCCCAGCTCACCGCGGGCGCCGACGGCGTCAACTTCGCCGGTGCGCGCTGGAAGAAGGGCGATGTCGTCTCCCGGCCCGCGATCCACTCGCACCGCGACGACTACAACACCGTCTGCCCGGGGGCGAAGCTGTACGCCCGTCTCGGCGCCATCCGCGAGCTGGCGGGCGGCCAGGTCAACGGGATCAGCGTGACCTCGGTCGGCGGCGCGACCCGCGCCGGGTCCACGTACTACGCCAAGGGGCCCGTCACGGTGAACTGGTCGGCCACCACGCCGGCCTCCCTCATCGGCAGGTACGAACTGCTCGTGGACGGCAAGGTGGTGGCCACCGCGCCCGCCACCGCGACCTCCGCGAAGGCGACCCTGGCCGCCGGGACCCGTACCGTGCAGGTGCGGGGCGTCCACCAGTCCGGCAACAACAAGGGCGGCGCGAGCGTGACCGTGGTCGCCGACGCCACCGCGCCCCGCTTCACGACGGCGCCGTCGCTGACGCTCCGCAAGGCCACGGTGAACGCCACCGCCGTGCCGCTCACCCTGGGCTGGAAGGCGGCCGACACCGCCGCGCTGAAGGAGGTCCGGCTGACGGCCCCGGTGAAGGCCGTCTACGGCCCGACGGCCACGAGCGCCTCGCACACCGCGAAGCCGGCCGCCACCACCGCGTTCGCGCTGACCGCGCAGGACCAGGCGGGCAACACCGCCTCCGGGTCGGTCAGCGGCTCCCCGGTGATCCTCCAGGAGACCTCGGCGGCGAAGACCGGCACGTGGGCCGCCAAGTCCTCCACCAGCTACCTCGGCGGCAAGTCCCTCTCCAGCGGCACCCGGAACGCCTCGCTGACCTGGACCTTCACCGGCCGTTCGGCCGCGCTGGTGGTCTCCAGGGCCGCCACGTCGGGGCAGGTGCACATCTATGTGGACGGCAAGAAGACGCAGACCGTCGATCTGAAGTCGACGACCACCAAGTACCGTGACGCGCTCTGGACCCAGTCCTGGAGCACGAGCGGCAAGCACACGGTGAAGATCGTGGTGGCCGGGACCACCGGACGTCCCACGATCACCACGGACGGGCTCGTCTACCTCAAGTAGCCGCCGCGCACCCGTTCCTGAGCGCCCCCGTACCGACGTCGGTACGGGGGCGCTCCCGGTTCGTGCGGAGGTACGGCGGTCAGGCGGCGGGGGCCGTCAGCAGCGGGCTCTTGTGTCGCAGCAGCCACTGCCGGTACGCCACCGCGCCGGACGCCACGTCCCGGTAGGCCGCCTGGAGATCCGCGTACACCGCCGCGTACCGGTCCCCGGTGCCGGGTCCCGAGCAGAGCAGCAGCCGGACCGCGAGCGGGTCGCCGCGCAGCGGGCGCACCGCCGTCTCCTCGCCGGCTCCCGAGGTCGGCTGGCAGGGGGCGACGGCCTCGCCGGCCGCGATCAGGGAGGCGGCGGTGTGGTAGTCGCCGTGCAGGATGGACGGGGTGATCCCGGCGTCCTGGAGCACCCGGCGCAGCCCGTCCCACTCGCCGTCGACGGTCGGGTCGACGATCCAGCGGTCCTGTGCCAGGTCCGCCAGCTCCACCACGGGGGCGAGGGCGGCCGGGTGGTCGCGCGGCAGCGAGACGAACTGCGGTTCGCGCTCCAGCAGGACGCGGAGGGCGACCCCTTCGGGCAGCAGCAGCGGGCAGCCCTCCACCTCGTGGACGAAGGCGACGTCGAGCTGGCCCTCGGCGACCATCCGCAGCAGGGCGTTGGCCGATACGTCCATGTGCAGGGAGATATCGGTTCCGGCCAGTCGCTGGCGCAGCCTGCCGAGCCAGCCGGGCAGGGCGCGGCTGGCGGTGGAGCCGATGCGCAGGCGGGGGCCGCCGGAGTGGGCGGCGGCGGCCTTCGCCTCGACGACGAGGGCGCTCATGTCGGCCAGCAGGGGGCGGGCCCGGGTGAGCACCGCGCGGCCCACCGGTGTGGGCCGGCAGCCGGACCGCTCCCGCCAGAACAGTTCGGCGCCGAGGGCCTTCTCGATCCGCCGGAGCTGAGTCGTCAGCGAGGGCTGGCTGACTCCGAGCCGGCGTGCGGCCTTGTGCACACTGCCGGTGTCCGCGATGGCGCACAGGACGCGCAGATGCCTCACTTCGAGCTGCATGACCCGAGAGTAGGACCGATTCCAGCCGCCACACCAGACACATAGTCCGGGCATGACGGACGGACATGGACATGACGATTGGCTGGTGTTATCGCTGTTTGGCATCATCCCCCCGCGGGGTTCCCTGCCGGAAACTCCCCCTACCGAATCCGTTCACCGGAGGAGTAGGAGCCCCCCACATGCGTCACTCCAGAATCATCGTCCCGGCCCTCGGTGCCGCCCTCGCCGCCGCCCTCGGCGCGGTGCCCGCGTCCGCCGCCGTCGCGCCGGAGTCCCCCGCGGCCGCCGCCCCGACCACCGCCGCGCCCTACGCCGCCTACGAGGGCTCGAAGGAGGACAGCAGGGCGAACGAGGCGTTCTTCGCGGCCGTCCTGAAGTCCGTCGCCGAGAAGCGCAAGGCCAACCCGGGCGCCCGGGTGGTCACCGTCACCTACAACGCGGCGGGCGCCCCCACCTTCCGCGCCCAGATAGCCCGCTCCACCCAGATCTGGAACAGCTCGGTCGCCAACATCCGGCTCCAGGAGGGCTCGAACCCCAGCTTCCGCTACTACGAGGGAAATGACTCCCGGGGCTCCTACGCGAGCACCGACGGCCGCGGCCGGGGCTACATCTTCCTCGACTACCGGCAGAACCAGCAGTACGACTCGTACCGCGTGACGTCCCACGAGACCGGGCACGTGCTCGGTCTGCCGGACAACTACCGGGGCCCGTGCTCCGAGCTGATGTCGGGCGGCGGCCCCGGCCCCTCGTGCACCAACGCCGTGCCGAACGCCGCCGAGCGCGCCCGGGTCAACGCCATCTGGGCCTCCGGGCTCGCGTCGGCGATGAAGCAGGTCTCCTGACCTGACCCCGCCGTCCGGACCACACCCGGGTCCGGACGGTTCCGGAACGCGTACGAGGGCGCCCCGCCTGCCGCGGCGGGGCGCCCTTCGCGTGCTCGCGCCGCGGGCCGCTCAGGCGGCGGGCCGGAGCGCGCCCAGCTCGGCCCCCGGCGGCAGCTGTTCGCGGATCCGGCCGAGGGCGCCGTCGAAGTCGCCCCCGGCGATCCCGGAGGCGAAGGCCGCCCCGGCGTAGTGCAGGGTCAGCTGGAGGTCCGCCCGGTCCAGGGCGCCCTCGGGCCGTAGCTCACCGAGGGTCAGCAGACAGCTCAGCGTGGCCCGTTCGACGGTCCCGTCCGTGTGGACGGGCAGCGGTATGTCCCACTCCAGTACGCAGGAGGAGAGCAGCACGCCCTCCGTCCCGACCGCCTCCAGGGCGGCGATGGCGGCCCCTTCGTACTCAACACCCCTGATGCGCGTGCGCAGTTGCCGTCCGTGCGCCGCGATCGTGACCGCTTCCGCGCCCCGTCGGTCGCGGTACCAGCCCGCCCAGACTTCAGTCGACTCCGATGACATGGCGCGGACTGTAGCGGTACCGGGAACTCCGCTGAACGGCAGGGATGGTTCAGACCGCGCCGGAGCGCGCGCCGGGGTCGCCTTCCGGCCGTCCCGCCCGGCCCGCGGGGTGCCGTCCGGCGGGGTGGAGGGCGCGGGCGGGCGGCTCGGCGAAGGCGGCGCACTCGGCGTTACGGCAGGGCCCGGGGCCCCAGGAGGGGACGAACGCCCCCAGGGTCTTGCGGCGGGTGATGACCGTCCCGACGGGCAGGCCGCAGACCGGGCACCGGGGCTCGGCCCGCGGGCCGCGGACGGTCCCGCGTCCATCGCTGGTCATGCCTCCAGCGTACGGCGCGCGGGGCGCCCCGGACAGCCGGGAGGCCGGGGCCGGGGCGCGGGTCAGCGCTGCCGGCGGTAGGTGCGCACGACGACCCCGTTGTCGAAGGAACGCAGCGACTCCAGCGCGAACGCGTCGATCCGGAACCCCGCCGCGAACATGGGCATCCCGGAGCCGAGGACCACCGGATACGTCTTGATCACCAGCTCGTCCACCTCGTCCCGGAGCTGCCCGGCGACGTCCGCGCCGCCGCAGAGGTAGATGCCGAGGCCGTCCTCGCGCTTCAGCTCCCGCACCCGGGCGGCGATGTCCCCGGAGACGATCTCGACATGGGGGTCGGGGAACTCGGTGATGCTGCGGGAGACGACCAGCTCGCGCAGGTGCGCGTACGGGCTGGTGATCCCTTCGGCGAGGGCCAGTTCATAGCTGGCCCGGCCCTGGATGACCGTGTCGAAGCGGGAGTTCGGCACGGATTCGATGCCGAACAGCCGCCGCGCGGGGGTCGGCAGGGTGTCCGCGCCCTCGGTCCTGAGGTAGTCGAGGTACTCGCCGTGGACGTAGGTGTTGAAGAAGGCCGCGTCACCGTCCGGGGCTCCGATGAAGCCGTCGATGGAGACCGCGACGTAGTAGCTGAGCTTGCGCAAACCGGTCCTGTCGTCAGGGGATGGAGCAGGGCGATGGGTGCGGCGAGCGGGCGGGCCGCTCGACCACTCCACTCATAGTGCTCCATCCGTAGTGGCTTGGCAAGGGTGTTCCGCGCGCACCGCGCCGGGCCCCTGTCGCGGGGCCCGCGGGGGTCAGCGGCTGCGCCGTGTGACGAACTCCGCCAGGTCCAGCAGATCGCCCGCCGCCGCCGGGTCCGGCACCGCCCGGGACAGCTCCTGCACCGCGCCCGCCATCCGGTCGGCGGCCTGGAGCTGCGCCCAGTCCCGCCCCCCGGCCCGCTCCACGGCGTCGGCCGCCCTGCGGACGTCCGCGCCGGTCAGCGGGGTCCGGTAGAGCCGGGCCAGCTCCGCGCCCGCGGGGGTGCCGGACCGGAGCGCCGCCACCACCGGCAGCGACTTCTTGTGCGCGACCAGATCCGCCCCGGCCGGCTTGCCGGTGCGCGCCGGATCCCCCCAGATGCCGATCAGATCGTCGATCAGCTGGAAGGCGAGCCCGGCCTCGCGGCCGAAGGTGTCCAGCGCGGCGATCCGCTCCGGCTCGGCCCCCGCGTACAGCGCGCCCAGGGCGCAGGAGCAGCCCAGCAGCGCCCCCGTCTTGGCGATCGCCATCTCCACGCACTCCGCGAGCGAGACCTCGCGGGGGCCGCGCCCCTCGAAGGCGCAGTCCGCCTGCTGCCCGCCGCACAGCTCGATGACGCAGGCGGACAGCCGTCCGGCGGCGGCGGCCGACGCCGGGTGCGGGTCCTCGGCGAGGATCCGCAGCGCCAGCGCGAAGAGGGCGTCACCGGCGATGACGGCGTCCGCGACACCGAAGACGGTCCAGGCCGTGGGCCGGTGACGGCGGGTGGGGTCCCGGTCGATGACGTCGTCGTGGAGCAGGGTGAAGTTGTGCGCCAGCTCCACCGCGACCGCGGCGGGCACGGCCGTGAGGGGGTCGCCGCCCAGCGCCCGCGCGGCGGCGAGGACGAGCGCGGGCCTGACGGCCTTGCCCGCGCCCCCGTCGGCCGGGGCGCCGTCGGCGTCCTCCCAGCCGAAGTGGTAGAGCGCGATCCGGCGCAGCGGGCCCGGGAGGGTGTCGAGCGCGGTCCGCAGCGGGGGGTCGACCACCGCCCGGGCGCGCTCCAGCAGCGCGAGGGCGGCACGGCCCTCGATGGCCTCCGACATGGTCAACGGTCTGTCCTCTCGGTCATGCGGTGGAGCGGCGGGTCATCCGTTCGCCGCCGACCCACGAGAGAAGCCTTTCAGCACGCAGAGTCCTAGCACCATTACACAAACGGATGGGACTACATTCCCACCGCCGGGGCACGGGAGGGAGGAACTTCGCGAACTGCCGAGTGGATGACCGGATCGGCTCGCACACAAACCGAACGACTCACCCCGGCAATGAAGTTGTGACCAAAACGATTGCGCCACCGTACGCACCCCGTCCCGCGCTCCCGTCCCGCGCCGTGTCGCACCTCCGTACGCCCTCTCGCACCACCGCGCGTCCGGATCCCCCGGACGCGCCGGACCCTCCCCCGTCCCCGGGGCGCGGCCGTACCGCGAGCCCGCCGGAAGGGGCGCTGCGACAATGGGCATATGCCTCCGGAAGTCCCCGCCGACCTGCCCGGTCCCCCCGGTCCGCCCGGTCCCCCCGCTCCTGCCGGCCCCGCCGCCCTGCGGCCCCGGCCGCCCTCCCCCCTCCAGCGGGTCGACGACGAGCGGTTCACGCGGCGCGGACTGCGTCTGCTGCTCAAGCGGGACGACCTGGTCCACCCCGAGCTGCCGGGCAACAAATGGCGCAAACTCGCGCCCAATCTGCGGGCGGCCGCCGGGCGGCCCCTGCTCACCTTCGGTGGCGCCTACTCCAACCACCTGCGGGCGACCGCCGCCGCCGGACGGCTGCTCGGCTGCCCGACCATCGGCGTCGTCCGGGGCGACGAACTGGCCTCCCGCCCGCTCAACCCCTCGCTGGCCCGCTGCGCGGCCGACGGCATGCGGCTGGTCTTCGCCGACCGGGGCTCCTACCGCCGCAAGGACGAGCCGGAGGTGCTGGCCCGGCTGGTGGAGCGGGCCGCCCCGGACGGCGAGGTGTACGTGATACCCGAGGGCGGCAGCAACGCCCTCGCCGCACGCGGCTGCGCCGGCCTCGGCCGCGAACTCGCCACCGGCCCGGCCGCGGCCCCGTGGACGGCCCCGTACGGCCCTGTCGTGGCCGGGGTCGCCTGCGGCACCGGCGGTACGCTCGCGGGGCTCGCGGCGGGGCTCGCGCCGGGCGCCCGCGCGATCGGCTTCCCCGTCCTGCGCGGGGACTTCCTCGCGGACGAGGTCCTGCGGCTCCAGCACGACGCCTTCGGCGGCCGCCGGGGCGACTGGACCCTGGACGGCCGCTTCCACGCCGGCGGCTACGCCCGGACGTCGCCGGAGCTGGCCCGCTTCGCGGACGGCTTCGAAGCCGCGCACGGTCTCGCCCTGGAGCGGGTGTACGTGGCCAAGATGCTGCACGGCCTGACCACGCTCGCCGAGGAGGGCGCCTTCGCCCCCGGCACCACCGTCGTCGCCGTGGTCACCGGTCACGCCGACCCCGACGCGTCCCCGTCCTCCTCCTCGCGGTAGGCGGCGGCCTCCTCCAGGTCCAGCCGGCGCAGCAGCGTCCGCATCATCTCGTCGTCGATCCGCCGCGCGTCCCGCAGCTGGACGAAGACCGTGCGCTCGGTCTCGATCAGCTCCCCTGCCAGCCGCCGGTAGGTGGCGTCCGTCGTCTCCCCCGTCACCTCGTTGACGGCCCCCAGCCGCTCCCACACGGCGTTGCGCCGCCGCTCCAGGACGGCGCGCAGCCGCTCCTCCAGCGGCTGGGGCAGGGCGTTGCGCTCGTCCCGCAGCAGCTCGTCGAGGCGCGCGTCCGCCGCCCGGGACGCCTCGCTCTGCGCCTGCGCCTCCGCCAGGGTCTCGGCCTGCGCGTCCGGCTGCGGCAGCCGCAGCGCCCGGATCAGCGCGGGCAGGGTCAGCCCCTGCACCACCAGCGTGCCGATCACCGTCGTGAAGGTCAGGAACAGGATCAGATTGCGCGCGGGGAAGGGGTCGCCCGCCAGGGTGACCTGGGGGATCGAGAAGGCGATGGCGAGCGAGACCACCCCGCGCATCCCGGCCCAGCCGACGATGACCGGGCCCTTCCAGGTGATCTCCCGCGCCTCCCGCTCCCTGATCCGGCGGGAGAGGACCCACGGCAGATAGGTGCCGGGGAAGACCCACACGTACCGCACCACCACGACGAAGACGAACACGGCGACGGCGTACCCCAGCGCCTCGGCGACGCCGGTGTCGCCGAGGCCCCGGACGACGTACGGCAGCTGGAGCCCGATCAGCAGGAAGACGGTGGACTCCAGGACGAAGGCGACCATCTTCCAGACGGCCCCCTCCTGGAGCCGGGTGGCGAAGTCGACCTGCCAGCGGCGGTGGCCGAGATAGAGCCCCACGACGACCACGGCGAGCACCCCGGAGGCGTGCACCTGCTCGGCGGCGGCGTAGGCGACGAAGGGGATCAGCAGCGACAGGGTGTTCTGGAGCAGGGGTTCGCGCAGATGGGTGCGGAGCCAGTGCAGCGGGACCATGAGCACCAGGCCGACCCCGACGCCGCCGAGGGCGGCGAGCGCGAACTCCTCCGCACCCCCCGCCCAGCTGGCCCCCTCGCCGATCGCGGCGGCCACGGCGACCTTGAACGCGGTGATGGCGGTGGCGTCGTTCACCAGGGACTCGCCCTGGAGGATGGTGGTGATCCGGTGCGGCAGCCGCAGCCGGCGGGCGATCGCGGTGGCGGCGACGGCGTCCGGGGGCGCGACGACCGCGCCGAACACCAGGGCGGCGGTCAGCGGGACCGCCGGCACCAGCAGATGGAGCAGCAGGCCGACGGCGACGGTGGCGAAGAGCACATAGCCCACCGACAGCAGGGCGATGGGCCGCGCGTTGGCCCGCAGGTCCAGATAGGAGGCGTCGAGGGCGGCGAGGTGGAGCAGGGGCGGCAGCAGCAGCGGCAGGACGATGTGCGGATCGAGTGTGTAGTCGGGCACGCCCGGCAGATAGGCGCCCACGAGTCCGGCGGTCACCAGGATGAGGGGCGCCGCCACGGGCGTCCGGCCGGCGGCCCCGGCGATCACGGCACTCGCCGCGATCAGGGCCACCAGGGAGAGTGCGTCCATGCTCCGGTCCTCTCCGGTCCTCGGGGGATCGGCGCCGCCGCCGCGAGGGGCCGATCCCCCGAGGACCGGTTCGCCGGGACGGCGCGCCGTCATCGCCGTAACCTGGCCATCATGAGCGAGTGTCCGCACATCGCCGGGTTGCCCCGCCCTGAGCCCGCCCCGGCGAGCGATACCTGTCCGGAGTGCGTGGCCGCCGGTACCGTCCCGGTCCATCTGCGGCTCTGCCTGGAGTGCGGCCATGTCGGCTGCTGCGACTCCTCACCGCTGCAACACGCCACCGCGCACTTCGCCGGGACGGGTCACCCGGTGATGAGGAGCTTCGAGCCGGGCGAGGACTGGCGGTGGTGCTTCGTGGACGAGTCCCTGGTCTGACGCCGCGGACACCGCAGGACGGCGCAGGAGCACGCGGTACCGCGCAGGCCCGCGCCCCGACACCGGCCTGCCTTCCCGCCCCCGGGGCGGCGGGAAAGAGCCGCCGTGCGACGGGGTCCCCGCCGCGTCCCGCCGGCACCGGGCACAGGCCGCGCCCACCATCGTCACACAGTGTGATGATCGGATCGTGGCCATCTCCGGCCCGCACCACGGTTCGACGGCCCCACGTGCGGGTACGTCAACCATCCACCCCTTCCTCACATTTGAGCCTCCAACCCCTAGCCACCGTGTGTGGTCATATGCTTACCATGAGTGATCGAGGCGGAGGAGGGGGGCCCGGCGACAGCGCACCATGGATCGCGATAGCGTCGCCGGGCCAGTACCGGCTACGTACGGACTGCGTAGCGACGGCTTCGGGACCTTTCTCCCGCGGCCCGGAAAGAGCTTGTGCCACTTGGAGGTGAGGGTGTCCCAGATCGCAGGCGAGCCCGGGACCCAGGACTTCGTGGAAGTCCGGCTGCCCGCTGCGGGTGCCTATCTGTCGGTGTTGCGGACGGCCACGGCCGGTCTCGCGGCACGGTTGGACTTCACCCTCGACGAGATCGAGGATCTGCGGATCGCGGTCGACGAGGCGTGCGCGATCCTGCTGCAGCAGGCGGTCCCCGGCTCCGTCCTCAGCTGTGTCTTCCGGCTCATCGACGACTCCCTGGAGGTGACGGTCTCCGCGCCGACCACGGACGGCCGGGCGCCGGAGCGGGAGACCTTCGCCTGGACGGTGCTCTCCGCCCTGGCCGGCAAGGTCGAATCCTCGGTCGCCGAGGACCGCACGGTCTCCATCAGCCTGTACAAACAGCGCGGCGCGGGACCCGGGCCGGCGTGAGGAACGGGGACGGTCCGGTGCGGAACGAGGACGGTCCGGTGCGGAACGAACCACCCCCGGTGCATGACTTCCCGGAGCAGCAGGCCCGGCCGCACCCGGTGGACGGACTCGACGGCCGCGGCGCGGCCGGCGTGGAGCGGGCGCGGGCGGGGGGTGGCCCTCCCGGTGATGCCGGGGGCGCCCCGCGTGTGGTGGAAGGCCGGGAGAGGGCAGGCCGTATGAGCGAGCACGGGCACGGACAGGGGCAGGAGACACCGGACCGCAACGGCGCGCGGGCGAAGTTCGTCGAGCTGCGCGAGCTGCCCGACGGCTCCCCGGAGCGGGCCGAGCTGCGCAACCAGCTGGTACGGATGCATCTGCCGCTGGTCGAGCATCTGGCACGGCGGTTCCGCAACCGCGGGGAGCCACTGGACGACCTGACACAGGTGGCGACGATCGGCCTGATCAAGTCGGTGGACCGGTTCGACCCGGAGCGGGGGGTCGAGTTCTCGACCTATGCCACCCCGACCGTGGTCGGGGAGATCAAGCGCCACTTCCGGGACAAGGGCTGGGCGGTCCGGGTGCCGCGGCGGCTCCAGGAGCTGCGCCTGGCCCTGACGACGGCGACGGCCGAGCTGTCCCAGCTGCACGGCCGCTCCCCCACCGTGCACGAGCTGGCCGAGCGCCTCGGCATCTCGGAGGAGGAGGTCCTGGAGGGCCTGGAGTCGGCGAACGCGTACTCCACCCTCTCGCTCGACGTCCCCGACACGGACGACGAGTCCCCGGCGGTGGCGGACACCCTGGGCGCCGAGGACGAGGCGCTGGAGGGCGTCGAGTACCGGGAGTCGCTCAAGCCGCTGCTGGAGGACCTGCCGCCGCGCGAGAAGCGGATCCTGCTGCTGCGCTTCTTCGGCAACATGACCCAGTCGCAGATCGCGCAGGAGGTCGGCATCTCCCAGATGCACGTCTCCCGGCTGCTGGCGCGCACCCTGGCCCAGCTGCGCGAGAAGCTGCTGGTCGAGGAGTAGCGGGACGGCAGGACAGGACGGCAGGAGAAGGGCGAGGGGCGGGCCGGCGTCGACCGCGGCCCGCCCGTTCCGTCCGATCACGCGGTGCTGCCGGTCACGGCCGGCCAGGCGGGTGTCAGGCGTCGCGGGCGGCGCCGATACCCAGCGCCCGGGTGGTCTCCGCGTTCACGATCAGCACCAGGCCCGAGACCGCGACCGCCGCGACCAGGATCCCCAGCGGGATCAGCCCGCCGGTCGACTTCAGCAGCGTGTACGCGGGGATCAGCGCCATCAGATGGGTGATCAGCGCGGGGCCCCGGCTCCAGCTCCGGCACAGCAGCAGCCCCCGGGCCGCGATCAGCGGGATGGCGCCGAGTGCGATGAGCGTCACTCCGCCCGTCTCGGCCTGGACCGGGCTCTCCGGCCGGCCGAGCAGACCCATCACCAGCAGATAGACGCCGTACCCGACCAGGGCCAGGCCCTCCACCGCGGACACCGCGGCCGCGGCGGTCAGACGGGCGGGGCGCGGGGTCCTGTCTTCAGTCACACCGGTAAGGGTAGCCGCCGGGCGCGGACGCCTTACGGGGTGCCTTGCCGGGCGCCTTGCCGGGCCCGCCGGAGGGTCCCGGCCTGTGCCCCTGTCACCCTCAGTGGGTACGCTGCTGCGCATGCGCGCACTTCTCGTGGTCAACCCGGCAGCTACCACCACCAGCGCGCGGACGCGTGACGTACTGATCCACGCACTCGCCAGCGAGATGAAGCTGGAGGCCGTCACCACGGAGTACCGGGGGCACGGCCGGGACCTGGCCCGCCGGGCGGCCGAGTCGGACGACATCGACCTGGTGGTCGCCCTCGGCGGCGACGGCACCGTCAACGAGGTCGTCAATGGTCTGCTCCACGACGGCCCCGACCCCGACCGGCTGCCCCGGCTCGCGGTCGTCCCCGGCGGTTCGACCAATGTCTTCGCCCGCGCGCTCGGCCTGCCGAACGACGCCGTGGAGGCCACCGGCGCGATCCTCGCCGCCCTCGCCGAGCAGAGCGAGCGCACGGTGGGCCTCGGGCTCGCCTCCGGCACCCCGGGCACCCCGGACGAGGGCACCCCGGAGCGCTGGTTCACCTTCTGCGCCGGCGTCGGCTTCGACGCGAGCGTGATCGGCCGGGTCGAGCAGCAGCGCGAGCGCGGCAAGCGCTCGACCCACGCCCTCTATCTGCGTCAGGTGGTCCGCCAGTTCCTGGGCGACCCGCACCGGATACACGGCCAGCTCACCCTGGAGCGCCCCGGCCACGAGCCGGTCACCGATCTCGTCCTGTCCATAGTGGCGAACACCTCGCCGTGGACCTTCCTGGGGAACCGTCCGGTGTACGCGTCGCCGAAGGCGTCGTTCGACACCGGCCTCGATGTCCTGGGGCTCTCCCGGCTCTCCACCCCGGCGGTGGCGCGCTACGCCACCCAGCTGCTCACGTCCAGCCCGAGCCGGGGGGCGCAGGGCAAGCACGCGATTACTCTGCATGACCTCGGCGAGTTCACCTTGAATTCAAAGGTCCCGCTGCCTTTCCAGATGGACGGCGACCACCTCGGGCTGCGTACGAGCGTGACGTTCACAGGCGTACGCCGTGCACTGCGTGTGATTGTGTGAGTAGAAGGCTCAAACAGCCTTTATCTCGAACGTACGGACTGGTCTCCACCCCATGGAATGACGGCTGTGACCTAGTCGACACCGTAGAATCAAAAAAAACTTTCCGGAAGGGGTTGTATCCGTCGCCGAGGTTTGCGAGTCTCTTCATGGCGATCGGGACGGCCCGCAGGATCGGGTGACCGCAGATCGCCGGAACCCCCTCTCAAAACCCTGGACCACACGTCGACGTGTCGGCGGTCGGCCCTTCCCTTGCGGGGGGATTCGTGAAAGCGTTCACATTCACAAGCAACCTGCACGTAATACCAAGGAGAGGTAGCAGCCATGGACTGGCGTCACAACGCCGTTTGCCGCGAGGAAGACCCCGAGCTCTTCTTCCCCATCGGCAACACCGGTCCTGCGCTGCTGCAGATCGAGGAAGCCAAGGCCGTCTGCCGCCGCTGCCCCGTCATGGAGCAGTGCCTGCAGTGGGCGCTTGAGTCCGGCCAGGACTCCGGCGTCTGGGGTGGCCTCAGCGAGGACGAGCGCCGCGCGATGAAGCGCCGCGCCGCCCGCAACCGGGCGCGCAACGCCAGCGCCTGAGCCGCCCCGCACCGAGCCTGGGTTTCGGCGGCGCGTACAGCGTGTACGCACTCACCGCCCCCCGAGCCGCAGCGCGCAGCAGTAACCCACAGCATTCGAGCCCCGGACCGAAATCCCTTCGGTCCGGGGCTCGCTGCTGTTCCCGTATCGGTAAATCGCCTTACCTGTACGGAAATTACTTCTGGGCGCTTACCGGGATATCGAGCACAACTCTGGTACCGGTGTCAGGGCCGGGCACAGGGAGCATGTCGAACGTTCCGCCCAACTCCCCTTCCACAAGGGTTCGTACGATCTGCAGACCGAGATTTCCGTCCCGGTGCGCGTCAAAGCCCGCGGGCAGTCCCCGGCCGTCGTCCTGGACCGTGATCAGCAGTCGTGCGGCGCTCCGGTCGACGCGGATCTCGCCCCGGACGGCGGACACCTCGACCGAGCCCCGCTCCCCCGCCGGGAAGGCGTGCTCCAGCGCGTTCTGGAGCACCTCGGTGAGGACCATCGAGAGCGGGGTGGCGACCTCCGCGTCGAGGACCCCGAACCTGCCGGTGCGGCGGCACTCGACCTTGCCCGGCGAGATCTCGGCGACCATGGCGATCACCCGGTCGGCGATCTCGTCGAACTCCACCCGCTCGTCCAGGTTCTGCGACAGGGTCTCGTGCACGATGGCGATCGACCCGACCCGGCGGACGGCCTCGTTGAGGGCCTCGCGGCCGCCCTCGGAGTCCATCCGGCGGGCCTGGAGCCGCAGCAGGGCGGCGACCGTCTGGAGGTTGTTCTTGACCCGGTGGTGGATCTCCCGGATGGTGGCGTCCTTGGTGATCAACTCGCGTTCCCGGCGGCGCAGTTCCGTCACGTCGCGCAGCAGGACCAGGGAGCCGATGCGGGTGCCCTTGGGCTTGAGCGGGATGGCGCGCAGCTGGATGACGCCGCCGTTGCCCTCGACCTCGGTCTCCCGGGGGGCGTAGCCGCTGGCCAGCTTCACCATGGCCTCGTCGACGGGGCCCCGGGAGGGCGCCAGCTCGGCGGTGACCTGTCCCAGGTGGTGTCCCACCAGGTCGGAGGCGAGTCCGAGCCGGTGGTAGGCGGAGAGCGCGTTGGGGCTGGCGTACTGGACCAGTCCGTCGGCGTCGAGGCGGATCAGTCCGTCGCCGACGCGCGGCGAGGCGTCCATGTCGACCTGCTGCCCCGGGAAGGGGAAGGAGCCGGCGGCGATCATCTGGGCGAGGTCGGACGCGGACTGGAGATAGGTCAGCTCCAGCCGGGACGGGGTCCGCACGGTCAGCAGATTGGTGTTGCGCGCGATCACGCCGAGGACCCGGCCCTCGCGGCGGACCGGGATCGACTCGACGCGTACGGGGACCTCCTCACGCCACTCCGGGTCGCCCTCGCGCACGATCCTGCCCTCGTCCAGGGCGGCGTCGAGCAGGGGGCGGCGGCCGCGCGGGACGAGATGGCCGACCATGTCGTCCTGGTAGGAGGTGGGGCCGGTGTTGGGCCGCATCTGGGCGACGGAGACATAGCGGGTGCCGTCCCGGGTCGGGACCCACAGCACCAGGTCGGCGAAGGAGAGGTCGGAGAGCAGCTGCCACTCCGAGACCAGGAGATGGAGCCATTCGAGGTCGGATTCGCTCAGCGCGGTGTGCTGGCGTACGAGGTCGTTCATGGAGGGCACGTGTGCGAGCGTACCCGCGGGGTGAACCGGGTGCGGCGGGCGCCCGTGTCAGGGGGTGGGGGCACCGGGCGGGAACTCCTCCGGGACCGGGGTCGGGAATCCACCCGGGGGCGCCCGGTGACCCCACCTCCGCCGGGGCGCACCCGGGGGGCGTTCGAGTGCGCCAAGCAATCCCCGCCGATCCATGGACATCCGCGAATGGTCTAGTCCACAATGAAGACGCAGGCTGAACTTCCGCTCTCCACCGCACAGGAGAGTGGAACGAGGTCCCGGTGCTCTCTGCCCTGACTGCGCCCGGTCCTCCCTGACGGCCGCGCGGGACCGCACACCCGCGTCGGCCGAGCACTCCGGGCCGCGGTGCCGGACGGGTTGAGGGTCCCGTCAGGCGCCGCGGCCCGCGGGTATGTCAGGGCCCTGCTCCCCTTGCCTGCGCGTTCAGTGGGTCTCCGTCACCTTCGCCAGCGCCCTGGGCGCGTCCGGGTCCTGCCCCCGCGCGATCGTGACCTCGTACGCCAGCTGTTGCAGTGGCAGGATCTCCAGGATCGGCTGAAGCTCCTCCAGGACCCCTGCCGTGGGCAGGACGAACCCCGCCGAGGCCGCCGCCACCTGCGCGGACGGCCCGACCACCACCAGATCGGCGCCCCGGCCCCGCAGCCGGTCGAGCACGGGTTGCAGGGCCTCGCCGCCCCTGCCGTCGGTGACCACGGCGATCACCGGGGAGATGTTGTCCACCATCGCCAGCGGGCCGTGCAGCAGGTCGGCGCCCGAGTAGGACAGGGCCGGGATGTAGCTGGTCTCCATCAGCTTCAGCGCGGCCTCCTTCGCGGTGGGATAGCCGTAGCCGCGCGAGGTGATCACCATCCGCTCGGCGAAGCGGTAGCGGGACGCCAGCCGCCGTACCTCGTCCTGCCGGGCGAGGACCGCCTCCGCCAGCTCGGGCAGGGCACCCGCGGCGCCGGCGGCCGCGTCTCCTTCCCGCCCGCGCACCCCGGCGACCAGCAGATAGAGGCTGAGCAGGGACGCGGTGTAGGTCTTGGTGGCCGGCAGGGCCTTCTCCGGGCCGGCCAGGATGTCGATGTGGTACTCGGAGACGGCGGCCAGCGGCGAGTCGGGGTTGTTGGTGACCGCGAGGGTGAGGGCGCCCGCCTCCCGGGCCGCCCGGGTGGAGGCGACCAGGTCGGGCGAGCCGCCCGACTGGCTGACGGTGACGACGAGGACGTCCCTAAGGCGGGCCCGCGCCCCGTAGGCGGTGGTGGTGGACATGGAGGTCAGCCCGCACGGCAGGCCCAGCTGGATCTCCAGCAGGTACTTCGCGTACAGGGCCGCGTTGTCGGAGGTGCCGCGCGCGGTCAGCAGGACGAACCGCGGCTCGCGCTCGGCGATCCGGGCCGCCACCTCATGAATCAGCGGCGCACCCTCGTCCAGGATGCGCCGCAGTACCGCGGGCTGCTCCGCCATCTCGCCGGACATGATCCGGCCGGGCCGTTCGCTCGCGCCGGCCGAGTACGGGGTGGACATGACGGTGCCTCCCACTGCTCGTGACGACGCCGGGGCGGGAGGTGTCCCCCCGCCCCGGCGTCGTACGGTACGTGTCGGTCAGCCGCCGGCTCCCTGACCGGTGATGACCTCGGCGGCGGCCGCACCGCAGACCCGGGCGGCGCCGTGGGTCGCGATGTGCAGCGCGCCCTTGGGCTGTGCGCGGTTGAGGCCCATCTCGACCACGATGGTGTCGGGCCGGGCCTCGACCAGCGCGTCGAGTGCGGCCGTCATCCAGGCGTGCCGGTGGGCATCGCGGACCACTGCGACGATCCTACGGTCTGCCGCGCGTGCCAGCACCTTGCCCACCAGCTCGGACGGGTCCGTCTCGGAGGCGTCGTAGCTGTCGGACTCGGTCCCGGGCAGCAGCTTCGCCAGCTCGGCACCGACACCCCAGGGGGTCTCGTTGCTGACGGCGATGTTGTTCTCGGGGGCGAAGGAGGCGATGTACGGAGCGGTGGTGACCGGCTCGTAGGGCAGCTCTCCGGCGGTGACCCGGATGGCCCGGCGGGCGGCGACGAGGCCGACGCCGGGGCCGGACGCGATCCCCTCCTGCTGTGCCGCGCCCGGCTCCGGCGCGGACGTCCTGGACCGGCGCGTCCACTCGGCGAGGGAGCGCACCCGCGCCGCCGCGTCCGCCAGCCGCTCCTCGGGCAGGTCGCCGTTGCGGACGGCGGCGACCAGGGCGTCGCGCAGTCGCAGGACGGTGCCCTCGTCGCAGAGCCCGCCGCCGACGCAGATGGCGTCGGCACCCGCGGCGATGGCGAGCACGGTGCCGCGCTCGATGCCGTAGGTCGCGGAGATGGCCTTCATCTCGATGCCGTCGGTGATGATCAGCCCGTCGAAGCCCAGCTCCTGGCGGAGCAGGCCGGTGAGGATCTGCGGGCTGATGGTCGCCGGGCGCTCGGGGTCGAGCGCGGGCAGCAGGATGTGCGCGCTCATCACGGCCTTGGGGCCCGCGTCCAGGGTGTCCCGGAAGGGCGGCAGGTCGCGGACGCGCAGGGTGTCCATGCCGACGTCGATGCGCGGCATGGCGTGGTGCGAGTCGACGTTGGTGTCGCCGTGGCCCGGGAAGTGCTTGAGGCAGGCGGCGACGCCGGAGGCCTGCATGCCCTCGACGTAGGCCCGGGTGTGCCGGGTGACCAGGCGGGCGTCGTCGCCGAAGGACCGGACGCCGATGACCGGGTTGTCCGGGTTGGCGTTGACGTCGGCGGTCGGGGCCCAGTTGAGGTTGACCCCGCACTCCGCGAGCCGGCGGCCCAGCTCACGGGCGACCTCACGGGTGAGGTCGACGTCGTCGACGGTGCCGAGCGCGTAGTTGCCGGGGAAGGAGGAGCCCTCGCGGACCTCCAGCCGGGTCACGTCGCCGCTCTCCTCGTCGATGGCGACGAGGATGTCGTCCCGCTCGGCGCGCAGCTGCGCGGTGAGCGCGGCGACCTGCTCCGGGGTCTGGATGTTCCGGCCGAAGAGACCGACGGCGGCGAGGCCGTCGGCGACATGGCGGAGCACCCAGTCGGGAGCGGTGGTGCCGACGAAGCCGGGCTGGAGCACAGCCAGGGCGTCGCGGGTCAGAGTGTCGGAGGTACCGCGTGCAACAGTCGTCATGCCGTTATCCCTTCACAGCGCCGGAGGTCAGGCCGGCGGCCATCTTCTTCTGAATGATCATGAAGAAGATGACGACCGGGATGGCGACGATGACGGAGGCGGCCATCAGCGCGCCGTAGTCGGTGCCCCGGGAGGTGGTGAAGTTCGCCAGCCAGATGTTGAGCGTGTACTTGTCGTTGTCCTGGAGAACGATGTACGCGAGCATGTACTCGTTCCAGGCGTTGATCAGCGAGAAGATCGACGCGGCCGCGAGACCGGGCGCGAGCAGCGGGAAGACGATCCGCCAGAAGGCGCCCATCTGGCTGCACCCGTCCACCATCGCGGACTCCTCCAGCTCCTTCGGGATGTTGATCACGAAGCCGCGGATCATCCAGGTGGCGAAGGGGAGCGTGGAGACCATGTAGATGATGATGATTCCCCAGAACTCGTTCAGCGCGCCGAACTCGTTGAGCTGGAGATAGATGGGGATCAGCATCGCGGTGGGCGGCAGCAGCTGCACCACGATGAGCACGATCATCAGCGGACGGCGGCCGTAGAACTTGAAGCGGCCGATGGCGTACGCGGCGATGGTGGCCAGCAGCATGGCGCCGGCGACGGCGGTGATGCTGATGATGAGGCTGGCCTGGATGGCGGTGTCGAAGTTCTCGTACTTCACCGCACGCTTGAAGTTGTCGAAGGTCAGCGAGGAGGGCCAGAGGGTCTGGTCCCAGCTGCGGATCTCCCGGTTGGGCCGCAGGGAGCTGACGACGAGCCAGTACACCGGGAAGGCCATGACCGCGAAGATCAGCATTCCCAGCGTGTTGTAGACGTGGCGGCTCTTCTTCTTACGGTCCGTCGAGCGCTTGAGCTTGACGGCCGGCGCGGACTTCACGGTGGTCACGGGTGTCTCGGTCTTCGGCGCGGAGGCAGTGGTGCTCAATCGACCTCTCCGATCTTGAGCAGCTGACGCAGGTAGTACACGGCGACACCGGACAGCAGCAGAACGGTGATCAGGGAGATGGCCGCGCCCTGGCTGAAGGAGTTGTTCTCGAATGCCTTGTTGAAGGCGTAGAGGCCGATGATCTCGTACTCGGGTTCCGGCTTGCTTCCGCGCATCAGCCATACCTGGCCGAGGACGTTGAAGTCCCAGATCACCGAGAGGGTGGCGACCATCTGGAAGACGGGCTTGATCACCGGGAAGGTCACATAGCGGAAGTTGCCGAAGGCGTTGACGCCGTCGATGGCGGCGGCCTCCTCCAGCTCCTTCGGGACCTGGGTGAGGGCGGCGTAGAGAGTGATCGCGACGAAGGGGATGGCGCCCCACACGACGACCGCGCCGATGATGACGAAGCCCTGCTTGTAGTCGAGCCACCAGTTGTGGCCCTGGAAGTCCAGTCCCAGGTACTTGGTCAGGACCATGTTGATGACGCCGTAGTCCGAGTCCGCCAGCCAGCGGAAGATCGAGGACGCGACGAGCAGCGGGATGGACCACGCGGCGATCAGGGCGCCGGTCAGCATCAGCCGCGCCCAGTCGGACATGCGCTGCATCATCAGCGCGACGCCCAGACCGATGACGAGTGTGGTGACCACACAAGCAATCATGAAGATAACGGTCAGCGTGACCGAATCCCAGAACTCGCCGTCGGTGAGGATGTCCTCGAACTGCTGGAAGCCCACCCACTCCGGGTCGGTGCCGAGCCAGAGTTCCTTGCGGCCCACGTCCTGGAAGGACATGATCACGGTTCTGATCAGCGGCCAGACGAACACCGCCGCGATGGCGATGAAGGCCGGTGCGATCAGGAGATAGGGCAGCAACGCCCCCTTGCGTCTCCGCTGGCCACCTCCCCCGGACGTCTTGGGTTCGTGGACTTCGGCGGGCCGCTTGTCGGCCGCCTCCGTGGCGGCTTGGGGGTCCGGTCCCCCGGGGGTCTTGAGCTCGGCGGCACTCATGGTGCGTGGCCTTCCGTTCGGACTTTTCACCTGAGGCGGGGGTGACGGCCCCGGCGCCATCGCGCGGGACCGTCACCCCCCGGGGAGATCAGAGGCTGGTGACCGGAAAGGTCAGGCGCCTTCGTTGTTGATCAGCTTGTTGATCTCCGCGTCGGCCTTCTTCGTGGCGTCGGCGACCGAGGTGCCCTTGATGATGTCGAGGAGCATCAGCTCCAGGACCTCGGACTTCTCGATGGCGGCCCAGCCCGGGGCGATCGGGGTGAACCAGGAGGTCTCGACCGCGTTGGCGGCCGGAGCGGTCGCCGGCTTGGTCTTCAGCGGCTGGAGCTGCTTGGTGTTGTTCGGCAGGATGTCCTGGGCCATCAGGCCCTCCTGCGACTTCTCGTTCGTGTAGAACGAGATCCACTCCTCGCCCAGGTCCTGCTGCTTGGACTTGGCGATGGTGGCGAGGTCCGAGCCGCCGATGAAGGTCGGGAGCGGCTTGCCGTCGGGGCCGGGCATACCCGCCGTGAGGATCTTGCCCTCCAGCTTCGGGTTGCCGTTCTCGCCGCCGAAGACGCTGCCGGCCTCCCAGGCGTTGCCGTAGATCACGGCGGCCTTCTCGTTCGCCATGACGTTGGCGTGGTCCTGCTCGTCCTTGGTCTTGTCGGCCTTGTTGTACTTGTTGACCAGGTCGACGTAGTGCTGGATGCCCTTCTGGGCCTCCGGGCTGGAGAGCGAGGCGGTCCACTTGCCGTCGCCGTCGACCTCGGCGATCTTGCCACCGTAGGCAGCCACGTAGGACATGGCGGCGTACCAGTACTTGCCCGGCAGGTAGAGGGAGGAGTAGCCCTTGTCCTTGCCGTACTTCGCCGCGACCTTGTCGAGGGCGGCGGTCAGCTCGGCCTCGGTGGTGGGCAGCTTGTCGACCTTGGCGCCGGCCTTGAACATGTCGGTGTTGTAGACGGCGACGCGTGCACCCGCGTAGTAGGGCACACAGAACATCTTGCCCTCGAAGGTGCAGGTGTCCTTCAGACCCTTGATCCAGGTGTCCGAGTTCGCGTACTTCTTCGGGTCGATCTCGCCGAGGGCGCCACCGAGGATGTACGTCATCGTCTCGGTGTTGCCCAGCTCGACCACGTCGGGGAACTTGTCACCGGAGAGGGCGGCGTCGAGCTTCTTGGTCTTGTCGCCCCACTGCTGGTACTGGACGTTGACCTTGACCTTGGGGTACTTCGCGTTGAACTGCTTGGTGGCGTCGGCGACGACCTCGGGCCAGGTGGACTGGGCGTCGTTCATCAGCCAGACGGTGAGTTCACCGGTACGGTCCTTCGGGGCCGCGTTGTCGTTGCCCTTGTCGTCGGAGCCACACGCCGCCACCGAGACCATCATGGCCGCTACACCGACTGCAGCAATGAGCTTGCGCTTCACGCCACCCTCCTCAGGGATGCAAGAGTTCCCCCCACCGCCCGGGAGTCGCACAACACGCAGTGCACAGTGACAGCGCTTCAGGTCTGCCCGTGGGGCTGGGACCTGGTCTTTAATGGTTTAGACCAGTACCCGGGAGCTTGGCCTAGACCTTTTGGGGTGTCAAGGGTGTATAAGAAGGGCAGTCGCGTCCGTTATAGGACCGACACCTGAGGGAGGGCGACGTCCCGTGACCGGACCGTGCCACCATGTGAGCCGCTACAGACGGAGGAGCCGGTGACGGCAGCAGCGCAGGAGTCGGGAAGGCTGGGCATGACCACGGACGGGGTGGGGACGGAGAGCGAGGGCGGGCCTTCGACCCGTACCGCGCGCGTACCCAAGTACTACCGGCTCAAGCGCCACCTTCTGGACATGACAGAGACTATGCCCCCGGGGACGCCCGTGCCCCCCGAACGCACACTCGCGTCCGAATTCGACACCTCACGGACCACCGTACGCCAGGCACTTCAGGAGCTGGTGGTCGAGGGACGGCTCGAACGCATCCAGGGCAAGGGCACCTTCGTGGCCAAGCCGAAGGTCTCCCAGGCACTCCAACTGACCTCGTACACCGAGGACATGCGGGCCCAGGGTCTGGAACCCACCTCCCAGCTGCTGGACATCGGCTATGTGACCGCCGATGACACCCTGGCCGGGCTGCTGGACATCACCACCGGCGGCCGCGTGCTGCGGATCGAGCGGCTGCGGCTCGCGAGCGGCGAGCCGATGGCGATCGAGACCACCCACCTTTCGGCCAAGCGCTTCCCCGCGCTCCGGCGCAGCCTCGTCAAGTACACCTCGCTGTACACCGCGCTGGCGGAGGTCTACGACGTCCATCTCGCGGAGGCCGAGGAGACCATCGAGACCTCGCTGGCGACCCCGCGCGAGGCGGGGCTGCTCGGGACCGATGTGGGGCTGCCGATGCTGATGCTCTCCCGCCACTCGCTGGACGGGCGGGGCGAGCCGGTGGAGTGGGTGCGCTCGGTCTACCGGGGCGACCGCTACAAGTTCGTCGCCCGCCTCCAGCGGCCGGCCCGCTGACCGGGGCGCGGGGCGTTCCGCACGGCCGCCCCGCCCCCGCGACCGCCAACAGGCCCCGGGCACACCACTTCTAGTCGGCCGTGCCCCGGGGGACGACCCACTCGGCGGGCTGCCCCGTCGCCTCGGCGATCAGGTCGAAGTCACCGTCGTAGTGCAGCACGGTGAGCCCGTGGCGCTCGGCCGTGGCGGCGACCAGCAGGTCCGGGATGGACAGCGCCCGGTGGTGGCCCTTGTCCGCGCAGATGCCCTGGACCTCGATGGCCCGGGTGACGATCTCGTCGGTCGTCGGAAACCATTCGAAGGCCCGGCGGCGGCTCAGCATCCGCCGGTACTCGTCCCCGTTCCGGGCGCTGTAGAGCATTTCGAGATCGACGATGCCGGACGTGCCCACCAGCCCGCGCAGCAGCCTGGGCTCCAGCGCGGCCCGTACGCCCGGCTTTCCCGCGCGCGCCCACACACTCTTGTCGACCAGATAGCGCGCTACTGCCATGCCGACGCCATGACCTCGGGGTCGGCCAGATCCGGGTACGCGCCCGACGCCAGCTCGTCCAGATGACGCAGCTGCGTCTCCAGGGCCACCAGCCGCCGCAGGGCCTCGTTGACCGTCGCCTTCTTGGTCGCCGTGCCCAGTATGTCCGCCGCCTGTGCCAGCAGCTCGTCATCCAGGTCGATCTGGGTCGTGGTCACAACAGCCTCCCGATCATGTATGCGAATAAAGCCCGGATGCATACATTGACTACGGATTTCAGGATACACCTCTGCGCCGATTCGCCCCATAGGCCGCCCGCCGGGGCGCCCGGAACACGGCCGCGCGGCCATCGGCACGCTTACGCACAGCTCCCTCGTCACCACCCCCGCGACACAACATCTGGGGGGCATCACCACCCATCGCCCCCACATGTATGCTCATCTCGCTGTCGCCGCAGAGGAATCCGGTGTGAATCCGGAACTGTCCCGCAACGGTGTGCCGTGGTGCCTTTGTCGTACCCGCGAGTCCGGACGTCTGCCGACAGTGCGCCCGGTTCGACCGACCCGGGTGCCCAGACGTCCGGGCCTCGCGGTTAGGGCCGGGGACGCCGTCAGGAGCGCTGCCCGCAGTCGGGTACGCGTGCCCTGCGGCCTGCCCGCTCCCCCGCCGGTCCGTGAGCCGAGCGAGGGAGAGCACCACGTGACCATCGCGCCAGCCGATCCGGCCTCCGGTACGACCGAGCAGACCCCGGGGACCACCGTCCCCCAGGCCGCCGGACGGGGCACCGCGCCCGTCCCCGGACAGGGCGAGGAGCCCGGGACCGCACTGCTGCGGACCCTCACCGACCTCACCGCCGATCTGCCGGACACCGACCCGGGCAAGGTCGCCGCCGCCGCCCTGCGCGGCCGGCACCCCGGCTCGGACGCGGCCGGGCTGCGCGCGCTGGCCACGGACGCGGCGGCGGGCCTGATCTCCGAGGACCCCGCCTACTCCCGGCTCGCCGCCCGCCTGCTGACCCGCACCATCGCGGACGAGGCGGCCGGCCAGGGCGCCGTCTCCTTCTCCGCGTCGGTCGCCGTCGGCCACGCCGAGGGCCTGATCGCCGACCGCACCGCCGCCTTCACCGCGCTGCACTCCGCCCGGCTCGACGCGCTGATCGACCCGGCCGCCGACGACCGCTTCGGCTACTTCGGGCTGCGCACCCTCTACAGCCGGTACCTGCTCCGCCACCCGATCACCCGGCAGGTCGTCGAGACCCCGCAGCACTTCATGCTCCGGGTCGCCTGCGGCCTCGCCGAGGACGACAGCACGCGGGCGCTGGACGAGGTCGCCGCGCTGTACGGGCTGATGAGCCGGCTGGACTACCTGCCCTCCTCGCCCACGCTCTTCAACTCGGGCACCCGCCACCCGCAGATGTCCTCCTGCTACCTGCTGGACTCCCCGCAGGACGAGCTGGACTCCATCTACGACCGCTACCACCAGGTCGCCCGGCTCTCCAAGCACGCGGGCGGCATCGGCCTGTCGTACTCCCGGATCCGTTCCCGGGGCTCGCTGATCCGTGGCACGAACGGCCACTCCAACGGCATCGTGCCGTTCCTCAAGACGCTGGACGCCTCGGTCGCGGCCGTGAACCAGGGCGGCCGCCGCAAGGGTGCCGCCGCCGTCTACCTGGAGACCTGGCACGCGGACATCGAGGAGTTCCTGGAGCTGCGCGACAACACCGGCGAGGACGCCCGGCGCACCCACAACCTCAACCTCGCGCACTGGATCCCGGACGAGTTCATGCGCCGGGTCGACGCGGACACCGAGTGGTCCCTCTTCTCCCCCGCCGACGTGCCCGAGCTGGTCGACCTCTGGGGCGACGAGTTCGACGCCGCCTACCGCAAGGCCGAGGCGGCGGGCCTGGCCCGGCGGACCCTGCCCGCGCGGGAGCTGTACGGCCGGATGATGCGCACCCTGGCGCAGACCGGCAACGGCTGGATGACCTTCAAGGACGCGTCCAACCGCACCGCCAACCAGACCGCCCTGCCCGGCCACACGGTCCACTCCTCGAATCTCTGCACCGAGATCCTGGAGGTCACCGACGACGGCGAGACCGCCGTCTGCAACCTCGGCTCGGTCAACCTCGGCGCCTTCGTCAGCGGCGGCGACATCGACTGGGAGCGGCTGGACGCCACCGTGCGCACCGCCGTGACCTTCCTCGACCGGGTCGTGGACATCAACTTCTACCCGACCGAGCAGGCCGGCCGCTCCAACACCAAGTGGCGCCCCGTCGGCCTCGGCGCCATGGGCCTCCAGGACGTCTTCTTCCAGCTGGGGCTGCCCTTCGACGCCCCCGCCGCCCGGGAGCTGTCCACCCGGATCGCCGAGCGGATCATGCTGGCCGCGTACGAGGCGTCCGCCGATCTCGCCGAGCGCAACGGGCCGCTCCCGGCCTGGGAGAAGACCCGGACCGCGCGCGGAGTGCTGCACCCCGACCACTATGGCGTCGAGCGGCACTGGCCCGAGCGCTGGGCCGCGCTGCGCGAGCGGATCGCCGCCACCGGCATGCGCAACTCGCTGCTGCTCGCCATCGCCCCGACCGCGACGATCGCCTCGATCGCCGGTGTGTACGAGTGCATCGAGCCGCAGGTCTCCAACCTCTTCAAGCGCGAGACCCTGTCCGGCGAGTTCCTCCAGGTCAACTCCTACCTGGTGGCCGAGTTGAAGCGACTCGGCGTCTGGGACGCGCAGACCCGGGAGGCGCTGCGCGACGCCAACGGCTCCATCCAGGGCTTCACCTGGGTCCCGGCCGAGGTGCGCGAGCTGTACCGCACGGCGTGGGAGATCCCGCAGCGCGGCCTGATCGACATGGCTGCGGCACGCACCCCGTTCATCGACCAGTCCCAGTCGCTGAACCTCTTCCTGGAGACGCCGACCATCGGGAAGCTCAGCTCGATGTACGCGTACGCCTGGAAGCAGGGGCTGAAGACGACGTACTACCTGCGTTCGCGGCCCGCTACCCGGATCGCGCGGGCCGCGTCCGCCGCGAATTCCGCCGCCGCGCCGGTACCGGTGCAGCAGGCCGCAGCAGACGCGGCCGACGCGGTGGCCTGCTCGCTGGAGAACCCCGAGTCCTGCGACGCCTGCCAGTAGGCAGTGCCCCGCCCGCCCCTCACCCCCACTCCCCTTTCTCTGGAGGACGGCGCCCCCCGCGCCCGATTCGCTATGACCGAAAAGAATCTTCTCGACCCCGGCTTCGAGCTGACGCTCCGCCCGATGCGCTACCCCGACTTCTACGAGCGCTACCGGGACGCCATCAAGAACACCTGGACCGTCGAGGAGGTCGACCTCCACTCCGACGTCGCCGACCTCGCCAAGCTGTCCCCCGGCGAGCAGCATCTGATCGGGCGGCTGGTGGCGTTCTTCGCGACCGGTGACTCGATCGTGGCGAACAACCTGGTGCTGACGCTCTACAAGCACATCAACTCCCCGGAGGCCCGGCTGTACCTCAGCCGGCAGCTCTTCGAGGAGGCGGTGCACGTCCAGTTCTATCTGACCCTGCTGGACACCTACCTCCCCGACCCGGAGGACCGTACGGCCGCCTTCGCGGCCGTCGAGAACATCCCCTCCATCCGGGAGAAGGCGCAGTTCTGCTTCCGCTGGATGGACTCGGTGGAGAAGCTGGACCAGCTGGAGACGCAGGCGGACCGCCGCCGTTTCCTGCTCAATCTGATCTGCTTCGCCGCCTGTATCGAGGGGCTGTTCTTCTACGGGGCCTTCGCCTACGTGTACTGGTTCCGCTCGCGCGGCCTGCTGCACGGCCTGGCCACCGGCACCAACTGGGTCTTCCGGGACGAGACCATGCACATGAACTTCGCGTTCGAGGTCGTGGACACGGTCCGCAAGGAGGAGCCGGAGCTGTTCGACGACGCCCTTCAGCAGCAGGTCACCGACATGCTGCGGGAGGCCGTCGAGGCGGAGCTCCAGTTCGGTCAGGACCTGTGCGGCGACGGTCTGCCGGGCATGAACACCGAGTCCATGCGCGAGTACCTCCAGTGCGTGGCCGACCAGCGGCTGACCCGGCTGGGCTTCGCCCCGGTCTACGGCTCGGAGAACCCGTTCTCCTTCATGGAACTCCAGGGCGTCCAGGAGCTGACGAACTTCTTCGAGCGCCGTCCGTCGGCCTATCAGGTCGCGGTCGAGGGCTCGGTCGGCTTCGACGACGACTTCTAGAGCCGCCCCGGGGGAGGGCGTTGGGCGCTGGACGTTGATCGTTCAACCCCCTAGCGTCCTCCCTCATGGGGAGACATGCCTGGTGGTCCAGGCTTCTGTGGTGGGGGGCGGTGCTGTCGGCGACGGCCGCGGCGCTCCGGTTCGTGTTCGGGCCGGGGATCGCGCACCCCCGGATCGATGTCGTGGTGCTCGGCGGTCTTTCGCTCGTCCTCATGGCCGGCTGGGCGTGGGCCGGGTCGCGGACCCACCCCGGCCCGGGTGTCGCCGCGTCGCTGGAGAAGGTCTCCGACGCGTCCTCCGCACCGCCGCCGCCGAACGGGATCCCGCTGCGGCGGCTGCCGTTCCTCGGCGCGGCCTTCGCCGTGGTCCTGGCCCTCGTCCTGCTGCCGGTCCTCGTCGTCGAGCTGGCCAGCCGCCCGGACGGCGGGGACCTGCGCCGGATATCCGCGATCCAGAAGGCCGGTGCCGAGGTGCGATGGGGACAGATCGTCTCCATCGACAACGCCAGGGACAGCGGGTACACCCCCTACCCGGACCATGACTTCGACCGGGCCGACCTGGTCCTGGAGGTGCCGGGGCCAGGCAGCGAGAAGATCCGGGTGAAGGCCCCGCGCGCCCATGTGCCGTGGAACGACGACGGGAAGAAGGGCGACTGGGTCGAGGTGCTCTACGCCCCGTCGGACCCTGCCGTCGGCGGCTATGTCGACACCCGGGACCGGTTCCTGACCCCGTACGCGGACGACTCCTGGTGGAGCTGGTCCCTGCCCATCGGGGCCGGCTCGCCCACCCTCTTCATCGTGATGTTCCCCGGCGCCGTCGCCCTGGTGGTGCTGGCGTTCCTGTGGCACAAGGAGCGCAGGCTGCTGCGGTCCGACGCCCGCGCGGGCAAGGTGTTCGCGCGCCGGGGCCGGATCACCGGCACCCTGCGCGAGGAGTACCGGGGCCGGCCGTCGGGCGGCGGCGCGGAGACGACCCTGTACCGGCACGGACTACGGATGCGCGTCGAGGACGGCGAGCGGCGGCTCCTCAACACCGCGCAGGTGATGAACCCGCTCGTCTTCGCCTGGGCCGGCCACCGGGACGGCTGGCTGATCGGCAGCCCCCGGTGGGAGGAGCGGCCCGGCTTCCAGTACCTGGCGTTCGTCACCGACGACGGACGGGTGCTGTGGCTGACGGTGGACCGCGAGACCGCTCTGTGGACGAAGAAGCAGGCCACGGTGGAGACCGGCCCCCGGACGGGCCTGCGTCACCACTGGCTGCCCCGGCCGCTCGTGCTCCGGCAGGAACTGCGCCGGCTGGCGTTCTTCGCCCTCGCGTACGGCCTGCTGCTGCCGGTGCTGCTGACGCCGCTGACCAACCTCTGGTCCATCCTCCTGACCATCGGGGCGCTGGCGGCGGGTCTGGCGGGCGCCTTCCGCGGCGAACGGGCGGGCGAGACGCCCTACTGGAAGCAGCGGTAGCGGGACGCCGAGGGCCCGGTGCGGATGCCGCACCGGGCCCTCGGTCCACCGTCCTCGCGGATCGGCTCAGTCGTGTCAGTCGTCTCAGTCGTTCGGGACGACCTCGTAGCGCGGGGTCCCCTCGGCCATCTGCCGCAGCGCGTCCTTGCGGTCCCGCTTGGAGAGCCGGTCGATGTAGAGCCGCCCGTAGAGGTGGTCGGTCTCGTGCTGGAGGCAGCGGGCGAAGTAGCCGGTGCCCCGGAGCTTCACCGGGTTGCCGTCCAGGTCCACCCCGCTGACCTCGGCGTAGTCCGGGCGGGCCAGCTCCGCGTACGCGGTCGGCACCGACAGGCAGCCCTCGTTGGAGCTGTCCAGGACCCGGCGCTCGGGCGGCAGCTCGGCGAGGACCGGGTTGATGATGTAGCCGGTGTGGCGGACGCCGTCGTCGTCGGGGCAGTCGTAGACGAAGACCTTGCGGTCCACGCCGATCTGGTTGGCCGCGAGGCCGACGCCCTCGGCCGTGTGCTGGCTCGCGAACATGTCGTCGACGAGCCGGGCGAGGCCGGCGTCGAACTCGGTCACGTCCTGGCACTCCTGGTGCAGCACCGGGTTGCCCACGACCGTGATGGGGTGCGAGGTGCCCCGCTCCCGGTGGGCGAGTTCACGCGCCTCGCAGTCCTCCGTGTCCACGACGAATCCCTCGTCGTCCACGGCAAAGGTCCCCGTGACCTGCTGGTCAGTCTCCTGCTGCGACGCCATGTCTGCCGTACGCCTTCCTCGGTCCTCGGTATGTCGGTACGTCCACGGCCGGTGACCCTGCGTGTCCTGCCATCGGCCGGGTCATCCGCCGCCCGTACAGCCTACGGGCACTCCTCGGGGAAACGTCAGCCGAAGCCCGGGGAGGGCCCACCGGCGATCAGCAGACCTCTTCGAGATCCCGCCACTCCCGTGTGTCCGGACTGTCGGCGACCCAGCCGTCGAGCAGTCCGCGCACCAGGGAGGCGGGGGCGGCTATCCCGCATTCGCGCTCCGCCGACCACTGCTCCCCGGAGGTGCGGTGCCCGAGCGGCCCGGGGTGGCCCGGCTCGCTGTGGTCGTGCGGATCCAGGTGCTCGCCCTCGCCCTCCGCGCTCGGCATGCGGCTCTCCGAGCAGGAGCGGCAGAGCAGCCGTACCGACGAGGACCAGTCCTCGGCGGCGCAGCCCGCGTCGGAGGCCAGCCGTTCCAGGGCGTCCCGGTCGGCCTCGGTGGCGGCCTCCAGGAGCACCACCCAGGTGGGTACGGGTGAGGGCGCCCAGAGTTCGATCTCGTCGAAGACGGGGTAGGAGGGGCCGGCGGTCGTGGTCCGCTCCCCGTTGGGCACGCCGTCGTGCAGGACGACCTCGCCCCAGCGGCGGCCGGAGGACGGCAGCGGGATGGAGAGCACTTCCATCCGGGCCGGGTCGAGCCGGCGGCCCCAGACCACCTCGGCCTCGCCCTCCGGGGAGAGCCGGACGGCGGCGCTGCCCAGGTCCATGGCGAGCGGCGCGCCGTCGGGGGCCGCGCCCACGCCACCGGTGCGGGTGGGGACGCCGGGCACCTTCAGCCCGTACGCCTGCCAGGCGCGGCGGGCGAGCGGCCAGTCCTGGAGGGCGGTGGCCGCGATGCCCACGTTCCACCAGTCCGGGGCGCCGCCGCTCCTGTCGAGGAGGGCCACGGCCCGCAGCCCGGCGGCGCGCGCCTGCTCCCAGTCATGGCGGAATTTGTGCAGCAGGGCGAGGTTGAACCAGGACTCGGAGAGCCAGGGCTCCAGATCCGCCGCTCTGGTCAGCAGCGCGCCCGCGTCCTCGTAACGCCCGTCGCCGATCAGCGTGAACGCGCGGTCGGTTGCCTGCCGCCACGAGGCGGACGGCCGGTGCCGTACCTTCCCGAAGATCTTCACGATAACCGCCTGCCGGTCGTTCGGGTGATGTTCCCGGACGCTGTTGGTGTGCTTCCTGACGTTCGTTCGTGTGTCCGCTTGACGCTGGTCGATGCCTCTCTTCGCATCCAACCATGCCCGCCTTGAGGCTGACTCATTACCCATGGGTTACCCCGCTGGAGCGCATGCCGGAACCTCAGGACGCGGGGGTCAGGGGGGTCAGCGGGGGGTGTCGCCGGTGCGGCCCTTCGGCGGCCCGGGGCGCGGGCCGGCGGCCGGATCCCCGTAGTCGCGCGGCATCGCCCGCTCCGCCCCCAGGGAACGCAGGGTTCCAAATGTGCGGGCCGCCCCGCCGGCCGTGGCCTGCCAGGGCCCCTCCGCCCCGGGGCCGCCCCGGGCCAGCACCCTGGCCAGCGCCTCCACGACCTCGCGCTGGTACTCCCGCCCGCTGCCGTGGCGCAGCCGCTCCAGCGCCCCGGACGGGCCGGTCGCCGGGTCCGCCGCCAGATCGTCGTACGCGTTGACCGCGCGGACGATCCGGGCGGGCAGCGGCTGCTCCCCGCAGGGGTCCGCCTGCCGCTCCACGACCACGGCGACCTCGGCGGGGACACCGGTCTGCCGGACCACGGCCCCGCCGAGCCGGGCGATCCTGCGCTGCTCGGCGGCCGGGAGCGGCGCGGTGGCCCCGGCGGGCACCGGGTCGACCAGGGAGAGCTGGCCGATGTCGTGCATGAGGGCCGCGTACTCCAGGACGGTCAGGTCCTGGCCGGTCAGCCTCAGCTCCCGGCCGACGGCGCAGCTCAGCGCGGCGACCCGGCGGGAGTGGCCGGGCGGGGTGTAGCCGGCGATCTCGGTGGAGCGGGAGAGGGAGGCGATGGTCTGCCGGTAGACGGCGCGGACGGCCTCGTACCGCCGGAAGGAGAGCTGGGTGAGGAGCAGGGGTACGCAGAAGACGGGCAGGGCCCACAGTCCGGCGACGGCGACGGCGAGCGCGATGACGGCGCCGGTGGCGCAGACGGCGGTGCCGATGCCGGGCAGGGCGCGCAGCTCGTCCCGGAGCAGGGCCCCGTAGGGGAATCCGGTGCGGGCCCGGAGCAGGAAGGCGGCGAGGAGGGCGCCGTACAGGGCCGTCAGGACGGTGAGGACCAGCAGGAACAGGGCGTACGAGGCTCCGCGCGCCCAGGGGACCAGCTCGCCGGAGTTGTAGATCGGCTGGAAGCAGACGGCGGCGAAGGTGCCGCACAGGACGCGCCGGACGGCGTGGTCGAGGGCGGGGCCGGCCTCGGCGGGCGGGCCGAGCAGCCGGGGCACGGCACCGGCGAGCGCCCCGGCGGCGACGACGGCGGTGACCTGGAGGACGCCGTGTCCGGTGGGGGTGCCGCCGCATTCGCCGAGGAGGGCGTAGGCGAGGGCACCGGCGGCGCCGAGCGGGGCGGTCTCGTGCCCGCCGGGGGCGGCGGCGCAGCGCGTCAGCTCGCCGACGACGATCAGGGTGGCGAAGGCGAGGGCCTTGCCGGGTTCGTGGAAGCCGTCACGCACGGTGAGCACGACGGCGGTGGCGACCAGGAGCGCGGTGGAGATGTGGACGAGGAGGACGACGGCGGGTCCGGGGCGGGGGCGGCGGTGGCGGGCCCGGTGGCGGCCCCCGCCCGGGGCGGCGCGGGTCACGCGGTGCCGCCCCGGGTGGGGGTGCGGCCCGCGAGCCGTACCGGCTGGGAGGGGATGGCGCCCCGGGCGCCCGTGCCCCCGGCGGGGGCGTCGGTGCCGTCGGCGTCGTCACCGGCGGTGACCTCGGTCTCCCAGCCGTGCCGCTCCAGGGCCCGGACGAGTGCGGCGACCATCTCGGGGTCGAACTGGGTGCCCGCGCAGCGCCGCAGCTCGTCCAGGGCGACGGACACCGGCCGGGCCCGGGAGTAGGAGCGGGTGGAGGTCATCGCGTCGAAGGCGTCGGCCACGGCGACCACCCGGGCGAAGGCGGGGATGCGCGGCCCGGCGAGGCCGCAGGGGTAGCCGGTGCCGTCCATGCGTTCGTGGTGGTGCAGGATCGCGGCCCTGGCCTCGTCGAGGAAGCCGATGCCGCGCACGATCTCGTGGCCGTACTCGGGGTGGAGCTGGATCACCCGGCGCTCGTCGGGGGTGAGCGGCCCGTCCTTGCGCAGCACCCGGGTGGGGACGCCCAGCTTGCCGACGTCGTGGAGGATCCCGGCGAAGCGGATGACCTCGGTGCGGCGTTCGTCCCAGTCCAGTTCGCGGGCGATGAGGACGGAGGCGCGGCCGACGCGCTCGCTGTGGCCCCGGGTGTAGCGGTCCTTGAGGTCGACGGCCTGCACCAGGGCCCGGATGGTGGCCTGGTGGGCGAAGCGCTCGCGGTGGTACTGGGCGAAGAGCCAGCAGGAGATGTACATCGGCAGCAGGACGAAGAGCGCGGAGACGGGCCCGTACGGACTGGTCCAGAGCACCGCCATCATCAGCCCGGCGAGGCCGTGGACCAGATGGGGGACGAGGGAGCGCAGGAGCAGCCCGCGCCAGGCGGTGCGGGCGGGCTGCCGTTCGGCGGTGGCGAGGATGCCCGCTTCGAGGATCGTCAGGACCAGGCAGAAGGTGACGGCGGCCGCGGCGGCGGGGAGCAGCGCGTAGGGAAACTCAGACCCACCGGCACCGTCGGCGCCACCCGTGCCGCTCCCGCCGCCGAGTGCCGCCTCGCCGCCGAGGAGGGCATCGGTGGCGGCGGCGCTCCAGGTGGCCAGGGCGAGCTGGGCGGCCCGCCAGATCCTGCGGACGGCGACGGGGCTGCCGGTGACCTGTCCGAGCAGGGCCCCGGGCACGGCGACGAGCGCGGCGGCGGCGGGGGGCAGCAGGAAGGCCGCCGCCAGCAGCACGGGGAAGAAGGATCCGGCGTTCACCGGCATCGCGGGACCCAGATGCCGGCAGCGGGAGGGCAGCTCGCACCCCGCGTAGAGCGCGGCGAGCAGGGCCGGCACGCCCCAGCCGGCGGGGGTCTGCTGCCAGAGCGCGGGCAGTGCGCACGCCACCGCGCAGAGCGCCCCGCAGAGAATGTACGCGCGTGCCGTCGCCGGTACGGACCTCACGGCGCCGCCCCCCTTCACATCTCGCGCGTCACGCTAGCGAGTTGAGGAGGGAGGTGCGGCTGCGTCGGCCGTTGTTCGCACAGACGAGTGACAGCCGCTGCGTACGAAGAGGGGGTGTCGCGTCAGCCGCGGCCGGTCCGACTCATACAGTCGTACAGCCGTACGGCGTACGATCACTCGACCCCGGGGGCCTCCGCCCGGACGGGGGTCTCCGTGCCGGGTCCGGCGGTGACGTCCCCGTCGGGGACGGCCTGGCCGGAGCGGATCAGATCGATCCGGCCCATGACCTTCGACCGCAGGTCGGAGGGGACGTCGTCATGACCGCAGCACCGCTTGACCAGCTTCTTGACGGCCTGCTCCAGGCCGTACTTCTCCAGGCAGGGCGAGCATTCCTCGAAGTGCGACTCGAACTTGGTGCAGTCGCCTTCGGGCATCTCCCGGTCGAGGAACTCATAGAGATGGTCGAGCACCTCCGAGCAGTCCGTCTCGTGCGGCTCTTCGCAGCTCATGAGCCCGAACCTTTCGCTTCGTCCGACTCCCCCGCGCCGGCGGGGACGAGCCCGCGCTCACGCGCGTAGTCCTCCAGCATGCCGCGCAGCTGGCGACGGCCGCGGTGCAGGCGGGACATCACCGTACCGATGGGGGTACCCATGATGTCCGCGATCTCCTTGTAGGCAAAGCCTTCGACGTCCGCGAGATAGACGGCGATGCGGAACTCCTCCGGGATCGCCTGGAGCGCGGACTTCACATCGGAGTCGGGAAGGTGGTCGAGGGCCTGGGACTCGGCGGAGCGCAGCCCGGTCGACATGTGCGACTCGGCGCGGGCGAGCTGCCAGTCCTCGATCTCCTCGGCGGCGCTGCGCTGGGGCTCGCGCTGCTTCTTCCGGTACGAGTTGATGAAGGTGTTGGTCAGGATCCGGTACAGCCACGCCTTGAGGTTGGTGCCCTCGCGGAACTGGTGGAAGGAGCCGTACGCCTTGGCGAAGGTCTCCTGCACCAGGTCCTCGGCGTCGGCGGGGTTGCGCGTCATGCGCAGCGCCGCGGAGTACATCTGGTCGAGGTAACCGAGAGCGTCCCGCTCGAAGCGGGCGTTGCGCTCGGCAGCCGTCTCCGCGGGCTGTGCCGTCTGGCCGTCTTCGGTCCCAGTGACCGGACCCACCTCCTCCAACGCTCCGGGCCCGGGTGCGGACCCGCTCGTTTCGGAGAATAGTCGACCTTCGGCCCCGGGCCCCTGTCGATCGACGCCGCCCGGCGCCCGGCGCGGGGCCGTCCGCGCCGCCGTGAGCACGGTCCACTCCAGATCGGCGGTACGCGTGCGGCGGGGGCAGATGGTCGAACCCATGCGCGGGACTCCCTACTCCATGCTCTGCTGCTGACGTCCTGACACTCGCTGCAACAGAGCGGGACGCGCGGTCATTCCCCGGGCGACCGGGTCCAGGCCAGGACGGCGTCTGTGATCGTTGTCACGGTCTGCCGCTCGGTGATACCCGCCCGCTTGGGGACGGCGAAGCCGTGGTCCGCCCCGGCCACCGCCACCAGCCCGTACGGCCCTTCGGGGAACTCGTCGGGCCTGCCGAACGGGTCGCCGTCGCCCTGGACGACGAGGGTGGGCAGCCCCGTGCCGAGGAGTTCGTCCGCGCGGGAGCGCTCGGGGCGGCCGGGCGGGTGAAGGGGGAAGGAGAGCGCGAGCACGGCGGCGGCGCCCAGCTCCCGGCCGGTGCGACAGGCGACCCGGGCGCCCGCGCTGCGGCCGCCGGCGACGACGGGCAGGCCGTGGGCACCGCCGAGCAGGGCGGGCCACAGGCCGCGCCAGGCGGTGTCGAGGGTGGCGGGGGCGGGGGCGACCTTCTTTCCGGCGACCCGCCAGGGCTGCTCCACGAGGGCGACGGTGACGCCGTCGGCGGGGAGGACGGCGGCGAGGCCGAGCAGGTCGCGGGTGGCGGTGCCGCCGCCGGCGCCGTGACCGAGGGCGAGGACGAGCCGGGGGCGGGCGGCCGGGTACCAGGCGATCCGGGCGGGCCCGGGGGTCCCGGTGTCGACGGTCTCGACCGCTGCGGGGGGTCCGGGGACGGCGCCGGGTTCGGGGGCGGGGCCCGGGGTGCGCGAGGGGGTCACGGGGCCATCCTGCCGTGCCAGGTACGGGGGTGGGGGGCCCGGGGGCGGCCGTGTCGGTCGCCCGTGTCGGTCGCCGCCCCCGGGCCGCCGCCCGTGCGCCCCTTCGGGAAGGTCGGGGTTCAGAAGAGGGTGCCCTCCTCCGGCCCCTCCAGCTCCGTCAGCAGCTCCGGCCCGTTGTTGCGGACGTTGCTGACCGCCGTGCCGACCGGGTACGCCCGCATCAGCCCCTCCGGCGGCGGCCGGAGCAGCGACTGGAGCAGTTCCGGTTCCGTGACCGCCGGATCCAGCCAGGCGTCCCAGCGGTCGGGGGTGAGCATCAGCGGCATCCGGGGGTGGATGTCGGCCAGCGAGCGCGGGCCCTCGGCCGGCGCCACCCCGAGCGGCCCGGTCTCCGCCTCGGTGGTCAGCACCGTGCAGGTCGCCCACCACGCCCTGGGGTGCCCGTCCGGCAGGGTCCGGTCCCGCCAGAACTCGTACAGGCCCGCCATCGCGAGGACCGAGCCGTCCGCCGGGGTGACGAAGTAGGGCTGCTTGCGGGCGCGTTTGCGCCGGCCCTGCTCCTCCAGCTCCCGTTCCCCGGCCTCGGTCACCCACTCGTAATAGCCGTCGGCGGGCACGATGCACCGCCGGGCGGTGAAGGCGGCGCGGAAGGACGGCTTCTCGTGCACCGTCTCGGAGCGGGCGTTGATCATCCGGGCGGCACCCTCGGGGGTCTTCGCCCAGGACGGCACCAGACCCCAGCGCAGCGGACGGAGCTGGCGAACCGGACGACGGTCCTCCGCGTCTTTCAGAGGGCGTTCCAGGATCGCGTGGACCTCCTTGGTGGGGGCCACGTTCCAGTCGGGGGCCAGCGTCTCCTCGGGCTCCCAGGCCCCGACGCCGAAGATGTCCACCAGGTCCTCCGGCCGACGACTGGCCGCATACCGTCCACACATGAGTGCCACACTGCCACTCCCGCCCGCCGCACAAGGAGCCGCCCCAGAAATGGAAAGCACTCATTCCGCTTTTACGCTCGGCAGCGCGTCCGTCGGCGGGCTCTGGGACCGGCTCACCGGCACCCAGCCGCCCCCGGAGACCTGGCTCGTCGTGGCGACGGCCCTGCTCGCCCTCGCCGCCGTGGGGCCCCGGCCCCTGTGGCTCCTCTCGCGCAACGCCATCACCATCGCCCACGAGGGCGGCCACGGGCTGATGGCCCTGGTCAGCGGCCGCACCCTGGAGGGCATACGGCTGCACTCCGACACCAGCGGACTGACCGTGAGCCGGGGCCGGCCGACCGGGTTCGGCATGATCCTCACGGCCGCCGCCGGCTACACCGCGCCACCGCTGCTCGGCCTCGGCGGCGCCTGGCTGCTCGCGTCGGGCCGCGTCACCCTGCTCCTCTGGGCGGCCACGGCCCTGCTGCTCGCCCTGCTGGTGATGGTCCGCAACGCGTACGGGGTGCTCACCGTGGTGCTCACCGGCGCCGCGTTCCTGCTGGTCTCCTGGCTGGCCGGCCCCGAACCGCAGGCCGCGTTCGCGTACACGGCGGTCTGGTTCCTGCTGCTGGGCGGGGTACGGCCCGCCTTCGAGCTCCAGGCCAAGCGGAGGCACGGCGGCGCCCCGGACTCGGACGCGGACCAGCTCGCCCGGCTCACCCACGCGCCCGCCGGGCTCTGGCTGCTGGTCTTCCACGTGGTGTCGCTCACCTCGCTGATCGGCGGCGGCACCTGGCTGCTGGACCTCTAGGCCGCCTCTTACGGATCCTGCTGAGGCTCGCGCCCCGGAGCCGGCCCCGTACCCCGTACCGGAATCGCCCGGTGATCACCCGGGCCCACCGGCCGGTCACCCCGCGTCATCGCTCCCTATCACTCCTGGATTACGCCCCGGTTTCGGCGTATTTGATCAAGATCGCGGCCTCCGGCGAGCCACTAAAGTAAGGCTCATGACCGAAGCTCCCGTGCACCCCGCCCTCTGGCCCGCCCCCTACGCGACCGGAGCCGTCGACGCGACGGTGACCGTGCCCGGATCGAAATCGGTCACCAACCGTGCCCTGGTGCTGGCCGCCCTCGCCGCCGAGCCCGGCTGGCTGCGCCGCCCGCTGCGCTCCCGCGACAGCCTGCTGATGGCCCAGGCCCTGCGCGCCCTCGGCGTCGGCATCGAGGAGGGCGTCGGCCCCGACGGCGAGGGCGAGGCCTGGCGCGTCATCCCCGCCGGTCTGCACGGCCCCGCCGCCGTCGACGTCGGCAACGCGGGCACCGTGATGCGCTTCCTCCCGCCCGTCGCCACCCTCGCCGACGGCCCCGTCCGCTTCGACGGCGACCCCCGCTCCCACGAGCGCCCCCTCCACGGCGTGATCGACGCGCTGCGCGCACTCGGCGCCCGGATCGACGACGACGGCCGCGGCGCCCTGCCGATGACCGTCCACGGCAGCGGCGCCCTCGACGGGGGTGCGGTCGAGATAGACGCCTCCTCGTCCTCGCAGTTCGTCTCCGCCCTGCTGCTCTCCGCCCCCCGCTTCAACCAGGGCGTCGAGGTCCGCCACACGGGCGACCGGCTGCCCTCGATGCCGCACATCCGGATGACCGTCGACATGCTGCGCGCGGTCGGCGCCCAGGTCGACGAGCCGGAGACCGGCGGCGAGCCCAATGTCTGGCGGGTCTCCCCCTCGGCCGTGCTCGGCCGGGACATCACCATCGAGCCCGACCTCTCCAACGCGCAGCCCTTCCTCGCCGCCGCGCTGATCACCGGCGGCCGGGTCACCATCCCCGACTGGCCCCGGCGCACCACCCAGCCCGGCGACGCGCTGCGCGAGATCTTCACCGGGATGGGCGGCTCCTGCGAGCTGACGGAGACCGGTCTGACCTTCACCGGCACCGGAAAGATCCACGGCATCGACGTGGACCTGAGCGAGGTCGGCGAGCTGACCCCGGGCATCGCGGCCGTCGCCGCCCTCGCGGACTCCCCCTCCACCCTGCGCGGCGTGGCCCATCTGCGACTCCACGAGACCGACCGGCTGGCGGCGCTCACGAACGAGATCAACGGGCTCGGCGGCGAGGTGACGGAGACCGAGGACGGTCTGCACATCCGGCCGCGCGCGCTGCACGGCGGCGTCTTCCACACCTACGACGACCACCGCATGGCGACCGCCGGAGCGATCATCGGCCTCGCCGTCGAGGGCGTGGAGATCGAGAACGTGGCGACCACCGCGAAGACCCTCCCCGACTTCCCCCGGATGTGGACAACCATGCTCGGGGCGGAAAGCTGAACGGGGCCTGACATGCGGCGCTACGGCAAGAACCCCGACGAGGACGACATCCGCGTCCGCCCCAATCGCAAGGGCAACCGACCGCGGACCAGCATCCGCCCCAAGCACGAGGACGCCTCGGAGGGCATGGTCCTCACCGTCGACCGGGGGCGGCTCACCTGTCTCGTCGAGGACCGGGTCGTCACCGCGATGAAGGCCCGTGAGCTGGGCCGCAAGGCAGCCGTGGTCGGCGACCGGGTGTGGCTGGTCGGCGACCTCTCCGGCGCGAAGGACACCCTCGCGCGGATCGTCCGCATCGGCGAGCGCTCCTCCGTGCTGCGCCGCACCGCCGACGACGACGACCCGTACGAGCGGGTGGTCGTCGCCAACGCGGACCAGCTCGCCATCGTCACCGCGCTCGCCGACCCCGAGCCCCGGCCCCGGCTGATCGACCGCTGTCTGGTGGCCGCGTACGACGGCGGTCTCGAACCGCTGCTGGTGCTGACCAAGTCGGATCTGGCGCCGCCGGACGCGCTGCTGGAGATGTACGGGGCGCTGGGCGTCCCGTACGTCGTCACCACCCGGGACGAGTTCGTGGACGGGGCCGCAGCCGACCGGGTGCACGCGTATCTGTCCGGCCGGACCACGGCCTTCGTCGGCCACTCCGGGGTGGGCAAGACCACGCTGGTCAACGCCCTGGTCCCGGAGGACAGACGACGGGTCACCGGGCATGTCAACGCGGTCACCGGGCGCGGCCGGCACACCACCACCTCCGCGCTCGCCCTGCCGCTCGCGGACCCGCGGGGCGGCTGGGTGATCGACACCCCCGGGGTGCGGTCCTTCGGGCTGAACCACGTGGACCCGTCGCGGGTGATCCTCGCCTTCCCCGACCTCGAACCGGGGACGGTGAACTGCCCGCGCGCGTGCAGCCACGACGAGCCGGAGTGCGCGCTCGACGCGTGGGTGGCCGAGGGCCACGCCGATCCGGCGCGGCTGCACTCGCTGCGCCGGCTGCTCGCGACCCGCGAACGCCACGAGGGCGACTGACCCGCGGCCCGACCGGGCCCCGGACTCGTACCCCGGACTCGTACCCCGGACTCCGGAACGGCCTCCGGCCCGGGCTCCGGTCCGGGGTTCGCCGACGCGATCAGGGTGAATTACCCACAATTACCCCATTCCGGGGCGGTCAGCTGCCTACAATCGCGCCACATCCGACGGAGCGGTCGTCGACCGACGGGGAGGCTGGTCCATGGCGTGGCTGCTGGTGGTGGTCGCCGGGCTGCTGGAGACGGGGTTCGCCGTCTGTCTGAAGCTGTCCCACGGGTTCACCCGGCTCTGGCCGACCGTCGCGTTCGCCGCCTTCGCCCTCAGCAGCTTCGGCCTGCTGACGCTGGCGCTGAAACGGCTGGACGTGGGCCCCGCCTACGCGGTGTGGACCGGGATCGGCGCGGCCGGTACCGCGATCTACGGCATGATCTTCCTCGGCGACCTGGTCTCCGCCCTCAAGATCGTGTCGATCAGCCTGGTCATCGTCGGGGTGATCGGCCTTCAGCTGTCGGGGTCGGCGCACTGACCACCGCCCGTCCCCGCGACGGCCCGGCGCACCAGCGTCCCCACCCCGTCCTGCGCGGGCGCGACCACGCAGGAGAGCGCGAGCCGCATGGCCAATTCGCAACGGTCGCCGAGCCCCCACGACCCCACGGGCCGCGCCTCCCCGCCGCACGGCGCCAGCGCGGCGAGCGAGCGTTCGCGTACCAGTGCCACCACCTCCGCCGGACCCGGCAGCCCGGCGTCGGCCCGGCGCTGCGCCGGCACCCCGGTCGGCACCGTCCCCGGCGGTACGGGGCGGGGCGCCGGCAGCCGCTCGCCCCAGCAGCCGGTGAGCAGCGCCCGCAGCAGCGGCCGGGCGCGGGCCTGGCCCACCGTCCACTCCGCGACGGCGACCAGCGGATCCACCGGCCCGCCGGCCTCGTCGAGGAGCCGGTCGACGCCGTGCAGATAGCTGTCGGCCTCCCGCCGCAGCAACGCCCTGGCCAGCCCGTCCTTGCTGCCGAACTCGTTGTAGAGCGTCTGCCGCGAGAGACCCGCGTCGGCCGCCACATCGACCATGCGCACCGCCGTCCACGGCGCGCGGGCGAGTGCCGCCAGGGCGGCGTCCAGCAGGGACTCACGGGCCGTGGGCATACGCGCCTCCCCAGACCGCCCGGCGCACGGGCCCGATGCCCTGGTGCCGCACGGCGTTGCGCACAGGTTTGATGGGCCTCCTCGCACTGTCAAGAGCCATGGACCGACCCTGTCCGACGCGCCGTGGGCGGCTCAGTAGAGTGGCGGCCATGCCCGACTACGAGGACGATCTGCGTCTTGCCCACAGCCTCGCCGACGCCGCCGACGCGGCCACCATGGACCGCTTCCGGGCGATGGACCTGAAGGTGGAGACCAAGCCGGACATGACGCCGGTGAGCGAGGCGGACAAGGCGGCCGAGGAGCTGATCCGCGCCGGACTGCTGCGCGCCCGCCCGGGCGACGCGATCCTCGGCGAGGAGTACGGCCTGGAGGGGTCGGGCCCCCGCCGCTGGGTGGTCGACCCGATCGACGGCACCAAGAACTACGTCCGGGGCGTGCCGGTCTGGGCGACGCTGATCTCGCTGATGGAGGAGGGCGAGGACGGCTACCAGCCGGTGGTCGGGGTGGTCTCGGCCCCGGCGCTGGGCCGGCGCTGGTGGGCGGTGCGGGGCGGCGGCGCGTACACCGGGCCCTCCGCCGACGACGGCAGCAGGATCCGGGTGTCGGGGGTCAGCCGCCTTGAGGACGCCTCCTTCGCCTTCTCCTCCTTGACGGGGTGGGAGGAGCAGGGGCGTCTCGACGGCTTCCTGGAGCTGACCCGGGCCTGCTGGCGCACCCGTGGATACGGCGACTTCTGGCCGTACATGATGGTCGCGGAGGGTTCGGTCGACCTGTGCGCCGAGCCGGAGCTGTCGCTGTGGGACATGGCGGCGCTGGCGGTCGTGGTGCAGGAGGCCGGTGGCACCTTCACCGGCCTGGACGGTGTGCCGGGCCCGCACAGCGGCAACGCGGCGGCCTCCAACGGCCTGCTCCACGCCGAGTTGCTGGGCCACCTCGGCCGGCGCCCCTGACCGTCGCCCACCGGATCGATTCCGTCACCCCCAGGGGTGATTCACCGGAACGGGGAAAACCGTCCCCGCCAGGCCCCTTGCCGCCACCGGCCCCGGCTGCGACTCTGAGGATTCCCCCACTTGTGAACTTGTGAATCGGTTCCCGAGGGGACCGGTCGCCCAAGGAGGTGGCTCCATCCATGCTCGTCCGTGACGCCATGAGCACGGTGGTCCTCACCATCGGACCCGCCCACACCCTCCGTCAGGCCGCCCGGCTGATGGCCGCGCGCCGGGTCGGCGCCGCCGTCGTCCTCGACGGTGACACCGAGGGCGGGCCCGGCATTCTGACCGAGCGGGACGTCCTCGCCTCGGTCGGCGCCGGGCAGGACCCGGACCGGGAGACGGCGGGGACCCACACCACCACCGATGTCGTCTTCGCCGCTCCGTCCTGGACGTTGGAGGAGGCCGCCGAGACGATGTCCCGGGGCGGTTTCCGGCATCTGATCGTGCTGGACGGGCAGGGCCCGGTCGGGGTGGTCTCCGTCCGCGACATCATCCGCGCCTGGGCCCCGACCCGCGCCCACCGCCCGCCCACCCTGGTCGGCTGACCGCCGCTCGCTCGTTCCGGACCTCTGCGTCCGGGGCAGCCCGCCCACACCGGACAAGCACCCGCACCCCGTGGTGGCGTCTGCCGGTGACCGACCCGCAGACACCCCGCACCGAACAAGCGCCTCGCCCTCTGGACGGTTCCCCTGTCGCGAGTGAGCCGAAGGGGCGCCGCGGGTGTCGAAAGGGAGAACGCGCGGAAGGTCCACCGGTACGCCGGCAACGACGCCCAGAGCACGATCGACCGTCGACACTCGCTCCAGCGCCCCGGAGGCGAACCGAGCCTGCAAAAAAAAGGGGGGAGGGCCGGACCCCCCTGGACAGTGGATCCGGCCCTCCGTCTACGACAAGCGTCCGTCAGCCGCGCAGGGCCTGGACGGCGGCTTCCAGCCGCTTGCCGAAGTCTCCGTCGGCCTGACGGAAGTTGTTGATCGCCCGTTCGGCGATGTCGTCGCGTGAGACCTTCGCGATGAAGCCGGCCAGGTTGTCGACGAGGCGGCCCTTCTCGTCGTCGGACATCAGCCGGTACAGGTTGCCGGCCTGGACGAAGTCGTTGTCCTCGGTGTGGCCGGGGGCCACGTGGTCGCCGGTGACGCCGGAGACCGGGGTCGCCGCCCACAGCGGCTTGTCGGTCTGGAAGGGGCCGCCGAAGCTGTTGGGCTCGTAGTTCTTGGCGCCCTTGTGCCGGCCGTCGTACAGGAAGCCGTCCCGGCTGTTGGTGCGGGCTTCGGTGGCGTGGGGGCGGTTGACCGGCAGGTGGTCGGCGTTGATGCCGACGCGGTAGCGGTGGGCGTCGCCGTAGGCGAAGAGCCGGCCCTGGAGCATCTTGTCGGGCGAGGGGCCGATGCCGGGGACGAAGTGGGCGGGCGAGAAGATGGACTGCTCGACCTCGGCGAAGATGTTCTCGGGGTTGCGGTTGAGTTCCAGCCTGCCGATCTCGATCGGCGGGTAGTCCTCGTGCGGCCACACCTTGGTGAGGTCGAACGGGTTGAAGCGGTAGCCGGCCGCGTCCGCCGCGGGCATGATCTGGACCTGCACGGTCCAGCTGGGGAAGTCGCGGCGTTCGATGGCCTCGCGCAGGTCGCGCTGGTGGCTGTCGGGGTCCTCGCCGGCGAGCTGGTTGGCTTCGGCCTGGGTGAGGCTCTTGATGCCCTGGTCGGTCTTGAAGTGGTACTTCACCCAGAAGACTTCACCGGCGGCGTTGTTCCACTGGTAGGTGTGGGATCCGTAGCCGTTCATGTGGCGGTACGAGGCGGGGATGCCCCGGTCGCCGAAGAGCCAGGTCACCTGGTGGGTGGATTCGGGGGAGAGACCCCAGAAGTCCCAGACGTTGTCGGCTTCCTGGGAGCCCGAGTAGGGGTCGCGCTTCTGGGTGTGGATGAAGTCGGGGAACTTGATGGCGTCCTTGATGAAGAACACCGGGGTGTTGTTGCCGACGAGGTCGTAGTTGCCCTCTTCGGTGTAGAACTTCAGCGCGAAGCCCCGGGGGTCGCGCACGGCGTCCGCCGCGCCGAGGTTGCCGGCCACGGTGGAGAACCGCAGGAAGGTCTCCGTCTCCTTGCCGACCTCGGAGAGGAAGGCGGCCCGGGTGTACTGCGTCACATCGGCGGTGACGGTGAAGGTGCCGTAGGCACCCGCGCCCCGCGCGTGGACGACACGCTCCGGGATGCGCTCGCGGTTGAAGTGCGCGAGCTTCTCCAGGAGGGACTGGTCCTGGACCAGAACCGGACCACCGACGCCCGCGGTCTCGCTGTTCTGGTTGTCGGCGACCGGTGCTCCGGCCTCCGTGGTGAGCGGTCCCTGCGTCACGTACGCCTCCATGATCGTCGTCCTGGCCCTTGTGCCGATCCGATCCTACGATGGACTTTGTCTAAGTCAAGCGAGCTTCCAAAGTCACACCCGTTCGGGATCCTGATCCCCCGCTGTTAGGCTGGTCCTATGAGTGACCTGTTGGAACGACTTCGCGGCCGCGGCTGGCGCATGACTGCGCAGAGGCGTGTCGTGGCCGAGGTCCTCGACGGTGAACATGTCCATCTGACGGCCGACGAGGTCCACGCGCGGGCAGTGCGGAAGCTGCCGGAGATCTCCCGTGCGACCGTCTACAACACCCTCGGTGAAATGGTCTCGCTCGGCGAGATCCTCGAAGTGGCCACCGATCGCCGCGCCAAGCGGTACGACCCCAACGCCCACCGCCCGCACCAGCACCTGGTCTGCGCCCGGTGCGGCGCCATCCGCGATGTGCACCCCGCGGGCAACCCCCTGGCGGACCTGCCCGACTCCGAGCGCTTCGGCTTCACCATCTCCGATGTCGAGGTCACCTACCGGGGCATCTGCCCGTCCTGCGCGAGCGTCTGAGCCGCGCCCGGCCCGGCCACCGGGCCGCCGCCGACCACCGCCCCTGAGCCCCTGAGCCCCTGAGCCCCTGAGCCGCAACCGACCCCGAACGGCCCGGGTCACCGGGCTGCCGCCATTCCGGATCGTGAACGCACCGAAGGCCCGGATCCATCAGGATCCGGGCCTTCGGCCTTGAGTAGCGGGGACAGGATTTGAACCTGCGACCTCTGGGTTATGAGCCCAGCGAGCTACCGAGCTGCTCCACCCCGCGTCGGTAAACACAACCTTACGGGACCCGACCGGGTGGTGCAAATCCGTTCCCCCGTACCCCCGCACACCCCTGGCCACAGGGAACGCGGGCGGCGGGATCACGCGGTCAGCTCCTGGTGCAGGGCTTCCCGCAGCCGGGCCGCGCGCTCGGCGACCTCCGCCGGGCCCAGCTCCACCGCGCGGGCGCACCAGTGCTCGCCCTCGGCCAGCTCGCCCCTGCGGGCGGCCAGCAGGGCCAGGCGCAGGGCCGCCCGGCCGTGGCCCGCGCGCGCCGCACGGCTCCACCAGAGGGACGCCTCGCGCTCGCTGCCCTCGCGGGCCAGCAGCAGCCCCAGGTTGAAGGCGCCGTTGCGGCTGCCCGCCTCCGCGGCCTCGCGGTACCAGCGGGCCGCCCCGGCCATGTCCCCGCGGGCCGCGGAGAGCATCCCCACGCGGACCTGGGCCCGCCGGTGGCCCTGCTCGGCCGCGCGCTCGTACCACTCCTCGCACTCGGTCTTCTCGCCCATGGGCTCACCGAGCACGGGCGGCCCCGGCGGCGGCTGGCGGGAGTCGAGCAGGGTCGCCAGCCGGAACGCGGCCTCCGGGCTGCCGCCCCCGGCCGCGCAGCGCAGATGCCGTTCGGCGCCGTGCTCGTCCCCGTCGCGCAGCCGGGCGATGCCGACCTGGAGCGCGGCCTCGGTGTGACCGCCGGCCGCCGCCCGCTCGTACCAGAGCAGCGCCGTACGGTCGTCGTCCCGGCCGACGTGGAGAATGCCGAGGTTGAAGGCGGCGTCCACGCTGCCCGCCTCGGCGGCCTTGGAGAACCAGGGCTCGGCCCCGGTGGCGTCGCCGGCCTGGAGCAGCAGCACGGCGAGCGCGTTGGCGGCCTCCCGGTGCCCCGCGTAGGCGGCCTGGCGGTACCACTGCTCGGCCTGCTGGACGCGATCCTGGGTGGCGCAGAGCAGGCCGAGGTTGTACGCGCCGTTCACATCGCCGGCCGTCAGCGCGGCGCGGTACCAGCGCTCGGCGGTCTGCGGCTCGCCGCGTGCCGCGTGCAGGGCTCCGAGGGCGTTGGCGGCGTTGCCGTCGCCGTCCTGGGCGGCGCGCAGCCACCAGACGGCGGCGCTCTCCTCGTCCCCGGCGTCCCGCAGCAGGAAGGCGAGCGCGCAGGCGGCCCGGGTCTCGCCGTCCTTGGCGGCGGTGAGGTACCAGCGCCCGGCCTCCTTGAGGTCGCCGCGCTTCTCCAGGATGGCGCCGAGGTGGAGGGCGGCGCGGCGGTGGCCGCGCGCGGCGGCCTGCCGGTACCACTGGGCGGCCTCGTCGAGGGTCGACAGCCGCAGCCGGGTCGCGCTGTCGGTGGCCGCCGCAGCAGCGGCACCGGGGGCGGTGCGCTGCGGCCCGGTGCCGTGCGGGCGGACCGCCGGCGCCCCGGTGCGGTGCGATCCGGTGCCGGATACGCCGTTGCCGCTGCCGTTGCGGGGTACGCCGTTGCCCGGCGCGCCGGTGCCCGCCGTGCGCCGTCCCGGGGCCGTGCCTCCCCGGCCCGGGGCCGAGGGGGCGGGTCCGCCGTGCACCGCGCTGTAGTCCCCGATACGGAGCCGGGTGCCCGAGTGCGGTCCGGTGTCCCGGTGTCCGCCGGGCCGCTCCTCGTCGGCGGCGCGCAGCTCCAGCATCCGGGCGAGCCGGAACGCGGCCTCCCGGTGCCCCTGCTCGGCCGCCGCCCGCAGCCAGCGTTCGGCACCGACGTCGCTGCGGTGCTCCAGGAGTTCGGCCAGGGCGTACGCGCCCAGCGCATGGCCCTGCTCGGCGGACTGACGGAGCCAGTACTCGGCGGCGGGTTCGTCGCCGCGCTCGCGGAAGTGGCGTCCCAGGGCGTGCGCGGCGGCGGCCGATCCGGCGACGGCGGCGATCCTCCACCAGCCGGCCGCCTCCTCGGCGTAGCCGCGCTGATGGAGCAGGACGCCCAGGTTGTTGGCGGCGGCACGGTCACCGGCGGCGGTCGCGCCGCGCAGATGCGGTTCGGCGCCGTCCGGGTCGCCCCGGCGCAGCAGCAGCGCGCCGAGTGCGCTCATCGCGGCGGTGTCACCGCCGGCGGCCGCGCGGCGGTAGCGCTCCTCGGCTCCCGCGGTCTCCACGGTGTCGGTGGTCCCGCCGCCTGGGGCGCTCGTGTCGATGCTCTCGGCGGGCTCGGTCGTGTCGGTCCCGACGGTGGCGTCGGTGGTGCCGGTGCCGCCGCCGGTCCGGTTGCCGGAGCCCCGGCGTGCGGCGGTCGGGGCGGCCGCTGCGGTGCCGTCCGGCACAGGCGGGACCGATCCCGCTGCGCTCCCGGCATGTCGCTGCACAAACCGCCCTGTCTCCAACAGAGTTGCCCTGTCCCCCATATATTCCATCGTCGCACCACCTGCAACCCGCTCACACCCGGTATACCGCAACCGGGAAGGTCACTTCAGTGTTTTGTCGACTTGCCCACAGAGAGATAAATCAAACGCGGTCCACCACCCTGCGCCCGCCCCGGCACTTCCGCCCCCCGGCCCCCCGGCCCTCACCATGACGCACGGAGAGGGCCCGGATCCTCAAGGATCCGGGCCCTCTTCGATAAACAGTAGCGGGGACAGGATTTGAACCTGCGACCTCTGGGTTATGAGCCCAGCGAGCTACCGAGCTGCTCCACCCCGCGTCGTTGTGTTCACACACTATCACGGTGCGGGATGCCGCCTGCCCGGGCGGCCGTGCCCGGTGGATCTCGCTCGGCGAGGAGCCCGGTGGGCCGGCGGGGCGCGATGCCCCGCCGGCCCACCGCCCCCCGTCAGGTCTGCGAGGGCGCTGCCGGCCGCTGCCCGGCTGGATCCCGGTTCGAGCCCGGGTTCCCCCGCTGGGCCGCTTCGAGGCGGTCCAGCGCCTTCTCCAGCTCCTCCTGGGCCCTGCCGTAGGCGCCCCAGTCCTTCGGATCCTTGTCCAGCGCCGCGTTGGCCTCCTCATTGGCCTTGAGGACATCGGCGATGGCGTCCTTGAGGGCCGCGTCACCGGTCGCCGGTGGCGTGGGCCGCTCGGTCTCGCCCTCCTTCGGCGGAGGCGGCGGGGGCGGAGTCTCCGTACCGCCCTCCTGCTCGAAGACCGCGTCGAGCGCCTCGTCCAGGGAGTCCTTGAAGACCGGCTTGCCTCCGCCGTAGGCGGCGGCCACCTTCCTCAGCAGCGGATAGTTGGCGCTGCCACCCCGGGCGTAGACCGGTTCGACATAGAGGAAGCCGCCGTCCAGCGGGATGGTGAGCAGGTTTCCGTACTCGATGTCCGAGTCGGTGCCCCTGAGGTCGCGGACGAAGGTGGCGACCTCCGGCACACCGTTCAGCTCGGACTGCACCTGCGACGGCCCCTGGACCGTCTCCGTCACTCTGAGCAGCCTTATCGAGCCGTACGCCGAACTGTTGGCGTCGGCGTCCACCGCCATGAACGCGCCCAGGTTGGGGCGGCCCGCCGGGGTGAACGTCGTCGTCAGCGAGAACTTCTGCGCGCTCTCGCCCGGCATCTTCAGGCTCAGGTAGTACGGCGGGACCGCACTGCCCTTCTTGTTCGTCGGGTCGTCCGGCACCTGCCAGGCGTCACTGCCGCTGTAGAACTGCTCGGGCTCCGTGACGTGGTACCGGGTCAGCAGCTCGCGCTGCACCTTGAACATGTCCTGCGGATAGCGCAGATGCGACTTCAGCTCCGCCGGGATGTCGCCCTTGGACTCGACCGTGCCCGGGAACGCCTTCATCCAGGTCTTCAGGATCGGGTCCTTGGTGTCCCACTCGTAGAGCTTCACCGAGCCGTCGTAGGCGTCGACGGTCGCCTTCACCGAGTTGCGGATGTAGTTGACCTGGTTCTGCTGGGCGACGACGGCCCGCTGGTTGGTGGTCAGCGAGTCCTCGGTGGTGTCCCCGAGGGTCGTCCGCGACGCGTACGGGTAGCTGTTGGTGGTCGTGTAGGCGTCGACGATCCACTGGATCCGGCCGTCGACCACCGCCGGGTAGGCGTCACCGTCGATGGTGAGCCACGGCGCCACCGCCTCGACCCGCTCCTTGGGCGTGCGGTTGTAGAGGATCTTCGAACCCTCGCCGACCGCTCCCGAGTACAGGATCTGCGGCTCGTTGAAGGCCACCGCGTACGCGGCGCGGTTCAGCGTGTTGGAGAGGCTGACGCCGCTGTTGCCCCGGTAGCTGGTGTACTTCGTGCTGCTGCCGCTGGCCTCGTAGTCCAGCTCCTTCTGCGGTCCGCCGACGATCGAGTACTGCTCGGTCTTCTCGCCGTAGTAGATCCGCTGCTCGTACTTGCCGCCCGGGTTGTCCCGGCTCAGCTGGCCCTCGGTCGGCAGCCCGGACTCCGTGAAGTCCGGCGACCCCACCGTGCCCTCCGCCGAGTCGGTGATCACGCTGGTGCCCTTGGCCGCGATCGCGCCGTAGCCGTGGGTGTAGGTGAAGTGGTCGTTGATCCAGTTCCGCTTGGGGATGCCGTCGAGGTCCAGCTCGCGCAGACCGATGACGGTGTCCTGCGGCTTCCCGTCGGGGCCGGCGTACCGGTCCACGTCGAGCGTCGCCGGGAACTGGTAGTACTTCCGCTCCTGCTGCCGCTGCTGGAACGCCGGCGAGACGATGTTGGAGTCGACCACGCGATAGCTGGCCGCCGACTTCGCGTCCTCGCGCTGCTGCGCCTTGCGGGTCGGATCACTCGTACCGGCGTAGTCCTCCTGCTTGGCGCTGTCGATGCCGTACGCCTTGCGGGTGGCATCGATGTTCTTCTGGATGTACGGGCTCTCCTTGGCCTGCTCGTTCGGCTGGACCTGGAACTTCTGCACGATGGCCGGGTAGAGGCCACCGATCAGGATCGCCGACAGGACCATCAGGCCGAAGCCGATCACCGGCAGCTGCCAGGTGCGGCGCCAGAGCGTCGCGAAGAAGAGCACCGCGCAGATCACGGCGATGCAGAAGAGGATCGTCTTCGCCGGGAGATAGGCATTGGCGTCGACATACCGCAGGCCGGTCCAGTTCCCCGTCGCCTTGAAGTCGCTGGACTTCACCGCGAGGCCGTACCGGTCCAGCCAGTACGCCACCGCCTTCAGCGAGACGAAGACCCCCAGCAGCACCGAGAGGTGCCCGGTGGCCGCGCCGGTCGCGCGCGCGCCGGGGCTGGTGACCCGCAGCCCGCCGTACAGGTAGTGCGTCAGCGCGGCGGCGATCAGCGACAGGACCACGGTCGCGAAACCGAAGCCCAGCAGGAAGCGGTACCAGGGCAGGTCGAACGCGTAGAACGACACGTCCATCTGGAACTGCGGGTCCTTCTCGCCGAAGGGCACGCCGTGGATCCACATCAGCCAGGTCCGCCACTGACCGGTGGCCGAGGCCCCGGCGATCAGCCCGACGAGGGCGGTGACCGCGAGGAGGACCCACTTCTTGTACGGGGCGATGCCCATGCGGTACCGGTCGAGGCTCTGCTGCTCCAGCGACATCGCGCTGAGCGGCGGCCGCAGCCGGTGGGCGAGCCAGATGTTCACCCCGACGGCCGTGGCCATCAGCAGACCGAAGACGGCGAAGAGCCCGATCTTGGTCAACAGGGTGGTGGTGAACACCGATGAGTATTTGACGGATCGGTACCAGAGCCAGTCGGTCCAGAACCCGGCGAACATGACGAACGCCATGGCCAGGACTGCCAGCACCCCCAGTGTCATCAGCAGGGTGCGGACACGCCGGGACGGGCGGCCCACTCTGATCCGTGGCCCGGTCGGGGGGCCTCCGCCGCGGTCCGGCATCTGGAAAGCCAACGTGCGCACCTCGAAGTTCGCGGTCGGGTGAATATTCGCGGTCTGTCAAATCGGGCCCCGCGATCCTAGAGCCCCACTCATGCAACTTACCGAGGCTTTACCTAGTTCCCGTCTGGGGTCCCGGAGGAGGCAGGATATTGGGCATGTCCAATGTTTCCCCTTCCACCCCCTCCGCCGCCGGGTCCCCCCAGGACCCCTCCGGCGGCAACGGCCCGGCACCCGCCGGGTCCGGCCCGGTCGCCGCGAGCCCGCTGACCCGCGCCGTCCTCGAAATCGACGCATACGCCTCGGGGCTCGGCTGGGACCAGCCCGCGCGGCTGTTCGCCCTGGTCGACACCGCGCGGCTGCGCGCCCAGGAACCCGGTCTCGCCGCCCAGCTCGGCCTCGACGGCGACGAGGCCGCCCCGGTCCTCACCCCGGTCGAGCAGGACGAGATCCCGGCCGGCACCCCCCTCGACGAGTTCCTCGGCACCATCGCCTGGCCGGACGCCGTCGCCGGATGCGCGTTGACGGTCGAACGCCAGATGCTGCCGCCGTCGGCGGAGGCGTCCGTCCCGGACAACCTGGACGAGAAGTCCCTCGCCCGGTGGGTCTCCGCGCACCCGAACCGCCAGGAGGTCCGCATGACCGTGGCGGTACTGCGCGACGGCGCCCGCGAGTCGGCCCTGCGGCTGCGGGAGAAGGACTCCCCGAACGAGGTGCTGACCGGCTCCGACCTGGTACCGGGGCTGGCGGAGGCGCTGGCGGCCACCTTCGAGTCGTAACCGACGTAAACGACGCAAACGACGTAAACCGCCGGGTCCGTCATGGACCTCCGGGCGTGGCGGGTGCGGGACCGGGACCGATCCGGGACCGGTACCCGCCCCGCCCCGGGGTTCAGCCGGCGGCGCAGGAGGGCAGCCCGGCGGTCCGCCCGGACCTGATCTTCTCCAGGGACGCCGTCGCGTCGGCGATGGTGTCCACCTTCACCAGCGTCAGCCCGTCGGGGATGTCGGAAGCGGCCGCCCGGCAGTTGGCCTGCGGCACGAGGAAGTACTCGGCGCCGGCCTGACGGGCGCCGACCAGCTTCATCTCGATCCCGCCGATGGGGCCGACCTTGCCCTCGTCGTCGATCGTGCCGGTGCCCGCGACGAACTTCCCGCCGGTCAGATCACCGGGGGTGAGCTTGTCCACGATGCCGAGCGCGAACATCAGTCCCGCGCTGGGCCCGCCGACATCGGCGAGATTGATGTCGATGGTGAAGGGGAACGTGTGGTCCGTCCCGGCCTGGATGCCGACGATCGCCTTGCCCGTCTCCGGGGACTTCGCCGTGGTGATGGTCACATCGTCGGTGATCGTGGGCTGCTTCCCGGCCTTCTCCGCCGCCACGGCCTCCTTGGCCGGAACGATCGTGAAGACGACCTTCTCCCCCGGCTTGCGTTGGGTCACCAGGGCCGCCACGTCCTCCGGCTCCGTCACGGGCTTCCCGTCCACCGCGCGGATCACGTCCCCGGCGTGCAGCCGGTCCTCGGCGGGGCTGTCCTTGACCACCGTGGAGACGACGACCTGCGCGCGCACGGGGATCTTCAGCTCCTTCAGCGCGGCCACCTTCGCGCTCTCCTGCGACTGGGTGAACTCCTCCGCGTTCTCCTGCGTCGACTCCTCCTCCGTCTTCCCGTCCGGATAGAGGGTCTCGTGCGGCACCACCACCTGGTCGTGGGCCAGCCAGCCGTACACCGTCTCCACCAGGTTCATCCGGTAGTCGGCCCCGGTGACCCGGACCGTGGTCATGTTCAGATGGCCCTTGGTGGGGTACGTCTTGCGGCCGGAGATCCGCAGAACCGGTTCGCCGCCCGCGTTGCCGAGGGTGTTGAAGGTCGGCCCCGGCGACATCTCCGCGTACGGCACGGGGACGAGGACTCCGGCACAGATCAGCGCGATGAAGATCAAAGTGGAGGCGAGCATCGTCGCGGTGCGGCGTGGCATGGAACGACAGTACGGGACACGACCGGGGACGCACTGTCCGGGCCGGTCCGTCCGGGGCGGGGGCGACAGGCCGCACGACGGCGGCGGGCGGGGCACCCCGCGGACGGGACGATGACCGCGCCGTCCGGCCGGCTACTCGGCCGTCGTATTACCGGAAGCGGCCTTCTCCATCGCATCGCGGAACCGCGCATAACCGGCCAACTCGGCGACATCGCCGGTTGTCCGGTTCCGGGCGGCCCAGCCTCCCCATATCGCCGCGCCGACAACAGCAAAGAGCGGAATCAGCAACCAGGCGAGCGCTGCCATCGTGACCTCCCTACCCCATGACATCCCCAACTGAGTGATCAGCAGATTAGCCATCTGCCAGTTCAACGCTCAGGGCAGGGGGGCGGTTACGCAAATCGGGCGCTTGGCCTCCGGCGGGGTTTCAGCACCCCCGCGTCCCCCGAACGCCGGGACTGCGACAAGCGCGCCTCACCGAGGCTCCACGCGCCCACCCGCCGCTCGACCACCACCCCTCAACGAGCGCTTACGCGCCCACCCACTCATCGGTCCCGTCCGAGAACGTCTGGTGTTTCCAGATGGGGACATCGCGCTTGAGGACGTCTATCAGCTCACGGCAGGCGTCGAACGCGTCACTCCGATGGGCGCACGCCACCGCCACGACCACCGCCAGGTCGCCGATCGCCAGCTCACCCACCCGGTGGACGGCGGCCAGCGCCCGCACCGGGTATTTCTCCGTGATCGCCTCGGCCGTCCGGCGCAGCTCGGCCTCCGCCGACGGATGGCTCGAATAGCCCAGGCCGTCGACCGCCGCACCGCCGTCGTGGTCACGCACCGTGCCGACGAACAGGGCGGTGCCCCCGGCGGCGGCGTCACCCACCGCCGCGAAGACCTCGTCCAGGGAGAGAGGGGTGTCGCGGATCGCCAGCAGACGGATCGGGTCCGGCCCCGTCCGCTCACCCGGATGGTCGTCACTGATGCCCATGCACTCATCGTGCCGCACCCCACTGACAACCCGGAAAACACCCCCACCCCGGCCACCGGCCCCGGGCGGCACGGCGGGGGCTCCCGGCCCGCCTCCGGGTCGCTACATCCGCCGCCGGGCCTTGCGGGCCCGCCGCACCAGCGCCGCCGTGCCGAGGAGCGCGACCGTCGCACCGGCGGCACCCGCCGCCGTGGCGTCCTTGCGCCCCAGCCGGCGGCCCGCGACCGTGTGCCGGCCCTCGACCTCCTCCAGGAGGGCGGCCAGCACCTCCTCGTTCGTCCACTGCGGCCGCCAGCCCGCGTCGTGGAGCCGGCTCACGCTCACCACCCACGGGTGCATCGTGTACGCGAGGTCACCGGCGGGTGACGGCGTGAGCCCGATGCGGTGCAGCCGGGCGGCCGCGCCGAGGGCCACCGCCGACGGCAGCTCCATCCGCCGGATGCCGCTCAGCTCCTCGACCTCGTCCTGTTCCAGCCAGCCGTCGCAGCCGACCGCCAGCTCGCCATCGACCTTCTCCAGAGCGGCGTACTCCAGCGCGCTCACCAGGTCCTCGACATGGCAGAACTGCCAGGTGGGGCGAGATCCGGCCACGACCAGCAGCCGAGGCGACTCGAAGTAGCGGGTCAGCGCGGTGTCGGTGCCCCCGACCAGGACAGCGGGCCGGACCACCGTCACATTGAGCCCGGGGTGGGCGCGCGGTGCCCGGCGCCCCAGACGTTCGATCTCCAGCAGGTCGCCGACGCCGGTGGCCTCGGCCGTGGCCCGCAGCTCCGCGTCCTCGGAGAGCGGGATGTCGTTCTCCGGCAGCGCCCCGTAGACCATCGCCGAGGTGCACAGGACCACCCGCCGCACCCCGGCCGCCGCCGCGGCGGTGAGCACGGTCTGCGTTCCGCGTACGTTGTACGCGGTCCGGGCGGCGGCGTCGGTCTCCAGGTCGAGATCGAGCGCCAGGTGCACCACGACGTCCGCGCCCCGCAGCTTCTCGGCGATCGCCGGGTCGCGGACATCGAGGATGTGCCACTGCGCCTCGGAGACCTCGCCCCGGCGCTCGTCGATCGCGACCACCTGCTTGACCTCGTCGGACGCGGCGAGCCGGCGCGTCAGGAGATCACCGACGCCGGTGGCGGCGCCGGTGACCGCGACGACGGGCCCACGTCCTTTGGGCCCGCCGCCGGGCGACGGGGTCGATCGGTTTCGCGCTCCGCGAACCTGTGGATCTGGGGAACTCACCAGGGGTCTCCAGCGGTTGTCTTCAGTACATGGGCGCATGACGCGTACGTACCAGGTGGCGTCCATCCTGCCCCAGGCCACGAGTCGGCGGAGCACCGAGCCCACAGGCGGGCGCGGATGTCTACGCTGGGGTGTGTTGTCGGGCATTCGCCGCCGGCAGGAAGCCGGCGGCCCTACGAGCCGAGGAAACCCGTGAGTGACACCCCATTCGGATTCGGCCTTCCGCCGGAGGAGCCGGAGAACGGCGACGAGGGCAAGAAGAAGGATCCCGCCGGCGGTGGCCACGGCGCCGGCGGCTCCACCCCGGCCAATCCCTTCGGATTCGGCCCCGGGAGCGGCGGCGGGGACAATCCCTTCGCCGCCATGTTCGGGTCGCTGAACCCCAATGACCTGGGCGCGGCCTTTCAGCAGCTCGGCCAGATGCTGAGCTATGAGGGCGGCCCGGTGAACTGGGACATGGCCAAGCAGATCGCCCGCCAGACCGTCTCCCAGGGCACCGCGGACGGCACCAAGGACGAGAGCGTGGGCCCCGCCGAGCGGACCGCCGTCGAGGAGGCGCTGCGCCTGGCCGACCTCTGGCTGGACGGGGTGACCTCGCTGCCGTCGGGCGCGAGCACCGCCGTCGCCTGGAGCCGCGCCGAGTGGGTCGAGGAGACCCTGCCCGCGTGGCGCCGGCTGGCGGACCCGGTCGCCGAGCGCGTCGGCATGGCCATGGGCGGTGTGCTGCCCGAGGAGATGCAGGCCATGGCGGGCCCGCTGATCGGCATGATGCGGTCCATGGGCGGCGCGATGTTCGGTCAGCAGATCGGGCAGGCCGTCGGTGTGCTGGCGGGCGAGGTGGTCGGCTCGACCGACATCGGTCTGCCGCTCGGCCCCGCCGGCAAGGCCGCGCTCCTCCCGCTGAACGTGGCCGCGCTGGGCAAGGACCTCGGTGTGCCGAAGGAGGAGGTCCGGCTCTACCTGGCGCTGCGCGAGGCCGCCCACCAGCGGCTCTTCGCCCATGTGCCGTGGCTGCGGTCGCATCTGTTCGGTGCGGTCGAGGGCTACGCCCGTGGCATCACGGTCGACACGCGCAAGCTGGAGGACGTGGTCGGGCAGTTCGACCCGACGCATCCGGAGCAGTTGCAGGAAGCACTCCAGCAGGGCATGTTCCAGCCGGAGGACACCCCGGAGCAGAAGGCCGCGCTGGCCCGGCTGGAGACGGCGCTCGCGCTGGTCGAGGGCTGGGTCGACGCGGTGGTCCACGAGGCGGCCGCATCCCGGCTGACCTCGGCCGGAGCCCTGCGCGAGACGCTGCGCAGGCGGCGTGCCTCCGGTGGCCCCGCCGAGCAGACCTTCGCCACGCTGATCGGTCTCCAGCTGCGTCCGCGCCGGCTGCGGGACGCGGCACGGCTGTGGGCCTCGCTCACGGACGCGCGCGGCGTGGACGGCCGGGACGCCCTGTGGGAGCACCCGGACATGCTGCCGACCGCCTCCGACCTGGACGACCCGGACGGTTTTGTCCACCGGGAGCACCTGGACTTCTCCGAGCTGGACCGGATGCTCGGTGAGGCGGCGTCCCAGGGCTCCGCCGGTGGCGCGGCGGGCACGGCGGGCACACGGTCCGCAGACGACGCCGGCGCTGATGCTGATGCTGGTGCTGATGCCGACGACGCCAAGGGCGGCGAGGGGCCGCAGGACGGCCAGGAGCGCGGCGACGGCGACGAGGGCAAGGGTGGATCCGGCCGGTGAGCCTGCACGAGGACGCCGTACGGACGCTGAAGGAGTACGACGGCGCTGCGCCGGACCAGGACGAGCTGCGACGGCTCTATCTGGACCATCTGGCGGCGTACCCCGACGGCATGTGGAAGGCCTGCGGTGAGGGGCATCTGACGGCCAGCGCCCTGGTCGTCGACCCGGAGCGCGGGCGGGTGCTGCTGACGCTCCACCGCAAGCTGGGGATGTGGCTCCAGATGGGCGGCCACTGCGAGCCCGGGGACCGGACACTGGCCGACGCGGCGCTGCGCGAGGCCGGCGAGGAGTCCGGTATCCGGGGTCTGACCCTGCTGGACGGCGGCCCGGTGCGGCTCGACCGGCATCCGATCCCGGCGCCCTGCCACTGGCACCTGGATGTGCAGTACGCGGCGCTGGCCCCGGCGGGCGCGGTGGCGGAGATCAGCGACGAGTCGCTGGATCTGCGGTGGTACGGATACGACGAGGTGGCGGGCGTGGCCGACGAGTCGGTCGTACGGCTGGTCGAGCGCACCCGGGCGGCGCTGGACCGGACGGCGGCCCGCTGAGCCACGCCGGTGTGCTCAGGATGCGGGGCGGTCCCTCCAGGGGGGCCGCCCCGCTCCCGTTTCCCAGTCAGGTCCGGGGTCTCGCGTCTCAGGTCCGGGCTCCTGTGTCTCAGGTCCAGGAGTTGCCCGGGTTGCGTCCGTCGTTGCCGAAGCGGCCGCGCAGCCCTTCGCCGATCCGCGCGTGCTGCGGCGGCAGCACCTCGCTGGGCTGGACGAGGGCGAAGCCGTGGCCGAGGAAGCTCAGCTCCCAGCCCTCCCCGGTGGATCCGCGCCGCCGGTGGACGGGGGCGGAGTGCGTCTGCGCCTGCATCTGCACCCGCAGCGCCGTCGACCAGGCGACGATCGCGTCCGCGTCGACGTTGACCGATGTCTCCGGGGTGATCCGCATCATCAGCGGCAGGCCCGAGGTCATCAGGGCGACCCGGCCCCGGCCGCTGATGTTCAGCTGGTGCTTGCCGGAGCCGGAAATGCCGTACTGGCTGTCCACGGCGATCAGCTCGGTGTGCAGCGCGGCGTCGAGCGCGAGGACGTAGTCGCTGTCGACCGTCAGACCCTCCGGGTCGACGTCCACGACATGGATGTGCTGGGCGAGGTTGGCGAGAAAGACGGTGCCCTGCCCGGAGCAGCGCATCAGCTCCAGCTTCTCACCGGCGCGCCGCCGCTCCCCGCGCCGGAAGGACGGCTCGTACTCGCCGTCGAAGTCGATCATCCCCTGGTAGGCGACCATGGCGCCCTTGCGGGCGAGTACGTCGTCGCCCTGGAGGGCGACCCTCAGCAGCTGGGGGTTCTGGAGCACATAGCGTCCCTGGGACTGCTGCTCCGCGTGGTGAAACAGTGCGCTCTGCATGGTGGTGTTCCGCTCCCCCTCAGCCCTGGATCCGCAGCCGGTCCGAGCTGTCCTCGCTGGGCTGGACGACGACGATGCCCTGGCCCGAGAAGGCCAACTGGTACGCCTCCCCGCTGCCGCGCCCAACCAGCGACGACGCGGTGAAGCTGCGCTTCCCCTTCACTTTGAGCTGCGGTGACCAGGCGACGAGTGCGTCCGGGTCGACACAGGTCTCGTCCTCGCCCCGGCCGCAGTCCACGACGATCGGGATGCCCCGGGAGGTGAGGGCGAGCCAGCCGGTGCCCGCGATCTGTACGTTCCACAGGCCCTGCCCGGCCAGTTTGGCCGGCCCCTTGACCCGTTCGACGCCCCACTGGAGGTGCGCGTCGAAGGCGAGCACGTTGGTGCCGTTGACCGAGATCGCGTCGTTGTCGAGGTGGATGACGACGACGTCGGCGCCGTAGTCGGCGAGGTAGAGCACGCCGTCGCCGGAGCACTTCATCACCGGCGCGCCCTCCCCGGAGATCCACTGGGCGGCGGCCTGGCGGGCGGCGGGCGGATTCGGCTCGTACTGGACGAAGCCCTCGTAGGACACGATCGACCCGGTCCGCGCGAAGAGGTCGTGGCCGGTGGCCATGGCGACCTTCAGCATGGTGCTGCCGTGGTTCTCCATCCGGGCCGTCAGGGGGGTGGGGGCGTAGCCCGCGAGTTGCTGCTGTTCCATTGCTACCGGCTCCCTCAGACCTCGTAGGGCTGGACGACGACGAAGTTGCCGGGCGCTCCCCGGAACTGGAGGTTGACCGTCTCCCCGCTGTGCCCGGGGTAGGCGCTGCGGCGCAGCCCGACCTGGCTGGAGAGGATCACCTGGGCCCCCGCCGACCAGGCGACGACCGCGTTGGCGTCGGCGAAGGTGCTCGGGGTGACGGGCAGGACGACGGGGGTGCCCCGGGTCGTGACGACGACGGTGCCGGTGCCGGTGAACTGGAGGGTGAACAGGGCGCCGCCGGGAATGCCGTGGCCCTCGATCCGGCGGATCTCGTGCCGCAGGCTCTCGTCGAAGGCGAGGACGTTCGCGGCGGAGACGCAGATGCCGTCGCCCTGGAGTTCGATGGCGTGCAGATGGGCGGCGTCCTGGGCGAGGAAGACCTGGCCGCGGCCGGTGCAGCGCATCAGCTGGAGTTCCTGGCCGGTGGCGCTGCCGAGCCGGGCGCCGAGGAGTCCGGCGCTCTGGTGGGAGAAGTCGACCTTGCCCTGGTACATCACCATGCTGCCCTGGCGGGCGAGGACGGCAGGTCCGCCCCTGGCCAGCTCCACCCGCATGAGCTGGTGGTTCTGTGCGGCCCAGCGCTCGCCTGCGGGCGTCTCCCGGTAGGGCTGGAGGGCGGCCCGCAGGCCCGGGCCGTGCGCGGGGAGGCCCTGGGGGATGCCGGCGGCCTGGGTCGGGAAGGCCCCTGGGGGCTGTCCGTAGGGGGCCGGGGCCGGCTGTCCGAAGGGCGGCGGAACGACCGGTCCGGGGGCCCCGCCGAATTGTGGCGGAGGTACGGCCCCGTACCCCGGCGCAGGTGTCTGTGTCTGTGTCGGTATCGGTAGCGGTGCCGGTGCCGGTGGCCCGGGCGGCGGCGCCATCGGGGCGGGGTACTGCGCCGGTACGGGGAAGGGCGGCGGCGCGGGCGGCGCAGGGGGCGCAGGGGGCGCAGGGGGCGTGGGCGCCACCGGAGGAGTGTGCGGCGCAGGAGGAATGGGGAGCGCGGGAGAAGTGGGGGGTACGGGAGCCACCGGCGGGACCGGGGCCGCCGGGGCGCCGGGTATCGCGAACGCGGGCGGCGCGGCCGCGGCCTGGGCGGGCGGCGCGAACGCGGGCACCGTCCCCGGGCCGGGTGCGGCGGGCTGTTCCTCGGCGACCTCGCCGCCGAAGTTCTTCAGCAGCGCGTCGAGACCGCCGTCGAAGCCCTGCCCGACGGCCGCGAAACGCCACACGTCCTTCCGGTAGAAGTCCCCCAGCATCACCGCGCGCTCGGTGCTGAACTCGGCCCCGGTGAAGGGATAGCGGACGACTTCCTCACCGCCGGCCACGATCCGGAGGTAACCGGAACCGATCGCGGACATCTGCCCGGGGCCGTCGATGGTGGCGGTGAAGGAAAGCCGGTGCACATGGGCGGGAAGCCGGTCCAGGGTGACCCGGAAGGACTCGGTGTCACCGGCTTGCGGGCCGAGAAGTCGAATGGACTCTTCCGGCGACGCGGGCTGATTGAAGAAAATGAAGTACCGGTCGTCCGAGAGCCGCTCTTCGGCATCGAGCCCGAAGCAGCTGATGTCGAATACCAGTCCCGGTGCCGAGATCTGAACCCCGACATACAGATCGGTTCCTGCCGTCAGATCGCTGATCCTGGCCTTGTGGCCGCGTTGGAATTCCCTGGCCATGTGCTGCGCCCGTCCCCCATCCGTCGATCACGTCCGCGCCAGGCTAACCGCTGGGCAGGACACCGGGCCAAGGGCCGGACGGGCCCTGGGACACATTCGGTACACGCCACGGCGCTCCGGTCCGCGGGGCCCGGCCGGAGGCTCCGGGCCCGGTGCGGCGGCCGGGCACGGGTGCGCTGCGGCGGTGCTCCGTGCCCGGGTCCGTCCCGGTGCGGTCACGCTCCGTCGGGCGGCGTGGGGTGCGGCAGCCGGGCCGCGGCGACGACGCCCTCCAGATATCCACGGGCCCGCTCGGTCCGGGGATACGCCTCCAGCAGCCGCCAGAAGCGCGGTCCGTGGCCGGGGACCAGCAGATGCGCCAGCTCGTGCAGGAGGACGTAGTCGACGACGTACTCGGGCATGCCCTGGAGCCGGTGCGAGAGGCGGATACTGCCCTCCGCGGGGGTGCACGAGCCCCAGCGGGTGTTCTGGTTCGTCACCCAGCGCACGGACGCGGGGGTGGCCCGGCCGCCGAGGTACTGCGTGGACAAACGCTCGGCGCGCTCGGCCAGTTCCCCGTCGCCGAGGGTCCGTCTGCTCTCCTGGGCGGCGAGCTTGTCGAGCATCACGCCCACCCAGCGCTGCTCCTCCGCCTCGGACATCCGCGCGGGGATCAGCACGATCGTCCGGTCGCCCTCGCGATAGGCGGATACGGTTCTGCGGCGGCGCGCGCTTCTGCGGACCTCGACCGCGCTTGTCATCGATCGGCGGGGCGGCCGGGGCTGGGTCTGCCCCGTGACGCTGGGGGACGGCTCGACGGACACGCCCCGACGTTACCCGGTGACCGTGGAATAAGTCCCGCCCCCGGTTCGGTTCCCCCGGGATCCATCATGATCCATTCCCTGGCCACCCTATTCATATGACTAATGCGGGCTCCTGTGGACAACTTTCCACGCGGATCGTGACGGCCGTGCATTCTTCATCCATCGGCATGCGTCGGCGGACACCGGCATCCATCGGTGTCCATCGGTGGATGCCGGTGTCCGGCACAGGACCGGCGGGGGCACGGTGCCGGTGAACCAGGTTCGGAACGACGACGGGGGTAGGGAAATGCATCCCATGCTGAAGCCGGCACTGCGGCGGGCCTGGCGGGAGCGGCAGAGCGTGCAGTTCGGGGTGACGGGACCGGTCGCGGTGACGCTCGGCCCGGTGGACACGGCGACCGGCGCGCTCCTGGAGCTGCTCGACGGCACCCGGGGGCTGCCGCTGCTCCGGGAGGAGGCCCGCTCCCTGGGGCTGCCGGACGGACAGCTGGACGCCCTGGTGGGACGGCTGACGGCGGCGGGGCTGCTGGACGATGTCACCGCAGGCGGCCCGGAGGCCGAGGCCCTGCGCCGCAGGACCGGGGCGGTCGACCGGCTCCGGCCCGATCTGGCGGCGCTCTCCGTGGTCGATCCCGCACCGGGCGGGGGGCTGCGGCGGCTGGTGTCCCGGCAGGCGACGCGGGTCCAGGTCCGGGGCGCGGGCAGGGTCGGGGCGGCGGTGGCGGCGCTGCTCTCCGCTTCGGGCGTGGGGCGGGTGGAGGTGGTCGAGGGCGGACACACCGAGCCCTGGGACGTGGCTCCCGGCGGCCTTCCCGCGGAGGCGGTCGGCGAGCGGCGGGACACGGCGGCCCGCAGGCTGGTGCGCGCCGCCGCCGTCCTGCCGGCCAGGGCCGTGGCGGCCGGCGGCCGGGGGCGCGGCGCCGGTCCCGGCAGTGGGTCGGCAGGAGCGGTGGCGGCGCGGGGCCCCGGTGGAGCGCGCCGGGGGGAGCCGGGGCTCTCGCTGGTCGTGGTCTGCCCGCGCGACGGGCTGGCCGCCCACGCTCCCGACCCGGCGGCGGCAGCGGACTGGATCGCCACCGGGACACCCCATCTCTACGCGGGCGTGATCGAGGCGACGGGGATGGTCGGCCCGCTGGTGCTGCCCGGCGGGACGGCGTGCGCGGGCTGTCTGGACCGGGGCCGGGCCGACCGGGACCCGGGGTGGCCCCGGCTGGTGGCACAGTGGCGGTCGGGTGGCCGCAGGGCCCCGGTGCCCGCCTGTGATCTGTCCCTCGCCACGGCCGTCGCGGGAACGGCGGCGGCCCACGCGCTGTCCTTCCTGGACGGGGAGTTGCCGGTCAGCGCGGGTGCCCGCTGGGAGGTCTCGCTGCCCCTGCTGGACTGGCGGAGGGAGCGGATCGCCCCGCACCTCGACTGTTCCTGCGGGGCGGTGGGGAAAAGTGAGGGGCAGGACACCCCCGGTCGCGCCCGTTCGCACGAGACAATGGCCGGGTAACCGCCGTCGACGGAGCAAGGCCCGTCGGGGCGCCACGGGCACGGCCGACTGGGACATGGAGGGGCATATGTCTGATCTTCCCCGGAAGGCGGTCACCCGGACCGCCAAGTTGGCCGCTCTGCCACTGGGGTTCGCCGGCCGCGCCACCTGGGGGCTCGGCAAGCGGATCGGCGGCAAGTCCGCCGAGATCGTCGCCCGTGAGCTGCAACAGCGCACCGCCGAACAGCTCTTCAAAGTGCTCGGGGAGTTGAAGGGGGGCGCCATGAAGTTCGGTCAGGCGCTGTCCGTCTTCGAGTCCGCGCTGCCCGAGGACATCGCGGGCCCCTACCGCGCCGCGCTCACCAAGCTCCAGGACGCGGCACCCCCGATGCCGACGCGCACGGTCCACGAGGTGCTGGCCGAGCGGCTGGGCGAGGAGTGGCGGGAGCTGTTCCTGAATTTCGAGGACAAGCCGTCGGCCGCCGCGTCCATCGGCCAGGTGCACCGCGCGGTCTGGCACGACGGCCGCGAGGTCGCGGTGAAGGTGCAGTACCCGGGCGCGGGGGACGCGCTGCTCTCGGATCTGACGCAGCTCAGCCGGTTCGCCAAGCTGCTGGGTCCGCTGATTCCGGGGATGGACATCAAGCCCCTGATCACCGAGTTGCGCGACCGGGTGGCGGAGGAGCTGGACTACGCGCTGGAGGCGGAGTCCCAGCGGGAGCACGCGGCGGAGTTCGCGGACGACCCGGATGTCCTCGTGCCGGATGTGGTGTTCCACTCCGATCAGGTGCTGGTGACCGAGTGGATCGACGGGATCCCGCTGGCCGAGGTGATCTCCCAGGGCACCGAGGAGCAGCGGAACCGGGCGGGTCAGCTGCTGGCGCGCTTCCTCTTCTCCGGGCCCGCGCGGACGGGGCTGCTGCACGCCGACCCGCACCCGGGGAACTTCCGGCTGCTGCCCCTGGAGGACGGCACGGGCTGGCGGCTGGGCGTGCTGGACTTCGGCACGGTGGACCGGCTGCCCGGCGGGCTGCCGCTGCCGATCGGCGAGTGTCTGCGGCTGACGCTGGACGGCCACGCCGACGCGGTGTACGAGCTGCTGTGCGACGAGGGGTTCGTCAAGCAGGAGATCGAGCTGGACCCGGACGCGGTGCTGGAGTATCTGCTGCCCATCATCGAACCGGCGGAGGTGACGGACTTCACCTTCACCCGCAGCTGGATGCGGGCGCAGGCGGCCCGTATCGCGGACATCCGCTCGCCCGCGCACCAGCTGGGCAAGCAGCTCAATCTGCCGCCCTCGTACCTGCTGATACACCGGGTCACCCTGAGCACGATCGGGGTGCTCTGCCAGCTGAACGCCACGGTGCGGCTGCGGGAGGAGTTGGAGACCTGGGTGCCCGGCTTCCTGTGGGCCCCCGAGGACGACGGAGACGACGGGGCCGACGAAACAGGGGCAGCCGGGGAAGCGGCCGGAGCGGAGGTGGCGGGCGAGGCGGGCGGTTCACCGGCGGCCGTGGACCTCGCGGGCGCCGAAGACAGGGCGGGCCCCGGAGACATCGCGGATGCCGGGGCCGACGATGCCCACGGCGGGGCGGCCACCGCGAAGGACGGTGGGGCCGGGGGTGTCGATGGCGCGCGGCCCGGGGCCGGGGCGGTGAGCGCGAAGGCCGGGCCGGTCAGCGGTGAGGACGGCCCGGTGGGCGAAGCGGTGGTGGCGGACCGGGCCTGAGCCTGTCCGGGCCGCCGGTCCTCCGGCGCGGGCGCCCGCGCCGGTGCCGGCCCCGGTCCCCGGGCGGAGCCGGGGCGGGGCGGCGGGCGGCCCCGGCCGGAGCGGCCGGGGCTACCACCAGGCGGAGTCGAGCCTGCTCTCGATCGCGCGGAGATTGGCGCGGGCGCACTCGTCGCAGAAGTAGCGGCGGGTGTGGTTCTCCACCGAGCAGGTCCAGGTGGGCGGGGTGCCGTCCACGGCGGCGGTGCCGCAGCGGGAACACACGGTGCCCTCGGCGCCCGGGCCCACGGGGTGGGGGGTCTGCTGCTGGTCCACCCTGTGACGATACCCCCCGGGGGAGCCTTCGGCGGGGGAACGCACCGCTGGGGCAGGTCCGGACGGACCTGCCCCGGGGGCAGTGGCCTGCCGTCAGTTCATGACGGCCATGGCCAGCGCGCGGCGGGCGCGCATCGACACGCGCTCCGCGCGGCGCTGCATGCGGCGCGCGGTCACCAGGCGGACCGCCCGGCGTTCGATGTCGGCTTCGCGCAGGCGATCGTGCATATGCGCACGAGCCAGGGCTTCTGGGATGAGTTGCATTTCGCGGGTCCTGTTCTGACGCGAGGCGTTCGCGCCCATGGTGGTGACGACTGGGGTGGCGGAGCCGGCGGGCTCGCTCAGGGAAGTGGGCATGGGGGCCTGCTTCTGGGGATCGTGCGTGAAGGGGTTGTCGATGGTCCCGATGGCGCTCATGCCGCGACCGGGTTCTTGCGCGGGCGGCCACGCGGCCGCTTCCGGGCGACGACGACACCCTGGACGAACAGCTCTCCGCCCCAGACGCCCCACGGCTCACGCCGCTCCTTGGCGCCCGCGAGGCAGGCCGCCATCAGCGGGCAGGTGCGGCAGAGCGACTTGGCGTACTCGACGTCCGCGGGGGACTCGGCGAAGAAGACCTCGGGGTCGTACGAACGGCAGGGTACGGGCGTGCCAAGGCTCTCGATCGCGTCGTCGAGAGCGGTGAGCGAGGTGAGCGCGGTGAGCGCGGTCAAGGTGGAGTCCTCCGTGGGCGCGGGCGGGGTGATGATCTCGGAAGGCGGTACGGACGGGGCGTGCGCTTCGAGTTGCACGGTGGTGTATTCCTCGTCTTGTCGGTCCGGCCGATCGGCCGGTTGGTGGTCCCCCGGGCGGGCCGGGGGGCTGGTACCGGGTGCTGCTGTCCCGAGGCCCCTTCGCTCTGCTCCCCGATGAGGGCAAACAGAAGGGCCGCGGATCCCGAGTGGGGTTCCGCGGCCCTGAAGGCGCCGGCCTGATCACCTCAGGCTGGATCACTCCAGGGTTCGAGCCCACGGAAGGCCCACGTCTTGTGGTTCTGGTCGTGCTGCGTGAATCCGGCACCGGTCGCCGCAAAGGCATAGGTGGGAACCTGTGCCGCTGCCACTACTGCTTCCAGTGCCTTGGTCGGTCGCTCGATCCGCTCCAGGACGGGAAGGCCGCCCAGAGGCCGCAGGGCTGCCTCGGTCATGGCACCGGACACACCGGTGGCACGGAACGAAGCGGCGAGGCCGAGCGAGACGGAGAAGCCGAGCGAGCAGGCGGAGGCGACGACCGGGCGATCGGTCATTTTGACGGACTGGTCAAAGCTGATGATGTTGCTGATCACTGGACTCGCCTCCTCTCGGCGTCTCGGGGGGTCGGACGGGCCGACCGCTGGTATTCGGATAAGTAGAGCACGGGGACAGGGCTTCGGAGAAGCCCGCTGTTCCCGTGGTTAAGAACCTATGGGGGATGTCGGGGCCTGCGCAAACTATTTTTCCGACGAGTTCGTCTCAGTCTTCCGCGGCGGGCTCCGCGACCCCCTCGTCCAGGTCCTGACCTGCGCAGATGGCCAGTACATCGGCGCCGAAGCGCTCCAGCTTGCGGCCTCCCACACCGGAGATGCCGGACAGCTCCCCCTCGTCGGCGGGGACGGCCTCCGCGATGGCCATCAGCGTCTTGTCGGTGAACACGCAATAGGCCGGCTGGCCGAGTTCGCGCGCCTGGCCGGAGCGCCACTCCCGCAGCCGCTCGTACAGTCCCTCGTCCATGTCGGAGGGACAGTCCTCGCAGCGCATCAGCTTCATCTCACCGGCCTCGGTGAGCGTCTTGCCGCAGACCCGGCAGAGGGCCGGGCCCCGGCGGCGGCGACGGCTGCCGCGCTCGGTCCCGCCGGCGCCACCGGCGGCACGTGCGCCGGCCGGGGCGGAGCCGGGGCGCATCCCGTTGAGGAAGCGTGTGGGGCGGCGGGAGGCCCGCCCGCCCGGGGAGCGGGAGAGCGCCCAGGAGAGCGAGAGATGGAACCGGGCCCGGGTGACCCCCACATAGAGGAGCCGGCGCTCCTCCTCCACCTGCTCGTCGGTCTTGGCATAGGTGATGGGCATCATGCCCTCGGTCAGCCCGACCAGGAAGACCGCGTCCCACTCCAGGCCCTTCGCGGCGTGCAGCGAGGCCAGCGTGACGCCCTGGACGGTCGGGGCGTGCTGGGCGGCGGCCCGCTCGTCCAGCTCGGTGACGAGGTCGGCGAGGGTGGCCGAGGTGCGGACGCGGGCGAAGTCCTCCGCGAGCCGCACCAGCGCCGCCAGGGACTCCCAGCGGTCCCGCACCGCGCCCGAGCCCGCGGGCGGCTCGGAGCTCCAGCCCTGGGTCGAGAGCACGGCGCGGACCTGTGCCGGAAGGTCCTCGGCGTCGTCGAGCAGGGAGTCGTTGCCCCCGGCGCGGGCCGCTCCGCGCAGCGCCACGCCCGCCTCCCGGACCTCCTGGCGCTCGAAGAACCGCTCGGCCCCGCGCAGCTGGTAGGGGACCCCGGCGTCGGCGAGGGCCTGCTCGTAGACCTCGGACTGGGCGTTGACCCGGTAGAGCACGGCGATCTCGCCCGCCGGGACCCCGGCGTCGATCAGCTCCCGGATGCGGCGGGCGGTGCCCTCGGCCTCCGCGGGCTCGTCCGGATACTCCGTGTAGGCCGGCTCGGGGCCGGCCTCGCGCTGCGAGACCAGCTCCAGCCGGTGCTCGGCGGCCCGGCCCCGGGCCTGGCTCAGCAGCCCGTTGGCGAGGTGGACGACCTGCGGCGTCGAACGGTAGTCCCGGATCAGCTTCACCACGGTGGCGGACGGGTGGCGGGTGCGGAAGTTCAGCAGGTGGTCGGGGGTGGCGCCGGTGAAGGAGTAGATCGTCTGGCTGGCGTCCCCGACGACGCACAGGCTCTCCCGCTCGCCCAGCCACAGCTCCAGCAACCGCTGCTGGAGCGGGCTGACGTCCTGGTACTCGTCGACGACGAAGTGCTGGTACTGGCGGCGGATCTGGTCGGCGATGTCGTGCCGGTCCTGGAGGATGCCGACGGTCAGCAGCAGCACATCCTCGAAGTCAATCACCGCGCGATCGCGCTTCAGCTGCTCGTACATGCCGTAGATCTGGCTGATTTCCGCTGGGTCCCGGGGGGCGTCCCGCAGGGACTTCGCGACCGCCGCCGGATAGTCGGCGGGCACCGTCTGCGTGACCTTCGCCCACTCGATCTCGCTGGTGACATCGCGCAGCTCATTGCGGTCGAGCCGGATCCGGCAGCGGGCGGCGGACTCGGCGACCAGCTGGATCTTCCGCTCCAGCAGCCGGGGGACGTCGCCACCGACTACTTTCGGCCAGAAGTACTGGAGCTGGCGGAGAGCAGCCGAGTGGAAGGTGCGCGCCTGCACACCGCCCGCGCCGAGCTGGCGCAGCCGCCCGCGCATCTCTCCGGCCGCCCGGTTGGTGAAGGTGACGGCCAGCACACTCGCGGGCTGGAGTATCCCCGCACGGACGCCGTAGGCGATGCGGTGCGTGATCGCCCGCGTCTTGCCCGTGCCGGCACCCGCCAGCACACACACCGGACCGTGCAGGGCCGTGGCCACTTCGCGCTGCTCCGGGTCGAGCCCGTCGAGCACCGCGTCCGCCGACTCGGGGACCTGCGGGAAAAGAGAGGAGTGCGTTGCTGCTGTCACCCCGCCATGCTGCCAGGTCCGGCGGGGCCGGCGCGGCGGTTGTCCACAGCCGGGGCATCCCGGTCGTACAAATCACTCCCGGGGGTGACGCCGGGTGACCCCGCCCACGCCCTGGGAGAGCGTGGCCGGGCCCGGACCCGATTGCGGGAATGGTGTCCGGACCTCGTGCGTTCTCTTCGATGCCCCCGCACTGTGCGGGGGCGGACACCTGCGGTGAGCCAGCGAAGGAGCCGGAAGACGATGTCGGGCACTGTGACGATGTACAGCACCACCTGGTGCGGATACTGCCGCCGGCTGAAGAGCCAGATGGACCGCGAGGGCATCGCGTACACCGAGATCAACATCGAGCAGGACCCGGAGTCCGCCGCGTTCGTGGAGAAGGCCAACGGCGGCAACCAGACCGTGCCGACGGTCCTGGTCGTCCCGGCGGGCGGCGGCGCGGACGTCGTCATGACCAACCCGAGCCTGGCGCAGGTGAAGCAGGCGCTCAGCGCCTGACCCCGACAGCGGGCGACCCCCGGCGGCCCTGCGGCCGACCGGGGGTCCGGTGCGTCCGGAGCGGGCCGCCCGGGACAGGCCGCCCGGGACGGACCCGCAAGCGTCGCGGGCCCGCCCCAAAAGGCCGGTGCCTCAGGTGCGGGGCCGGGCGCGCGGCAGGGGCTCCCCGTACCAGCCCTCGATCAGCCGGGCCGCGATGGAGATCCCGTACGGCGGCAGCACCTCGCCCGAGGCGAAGGCCGCCCGCAACTCCTCCCGGGAGAACCAGCGGGCCTCGTGCAGCTCCTCCCCGTCCACAGTGATCCGCGACGACGTGGCGCGGGCCGTGAAGCCCAGCATCAGGCTCGACGGGAACGGCCAGGGCTGGCTGGCCACGTACGCGACCTCGCCGACCTCGACGCCCGCCTCCTCCCGTACCTCGCGGCGCACCGACTGCTCGACGGACTCGCCCGGTTCCACGAACCCGGCCAGCGTGGAGAAGCGGCCCTCCGGCCAGTGCACCTGCCGCCCCAGCAGCGCCCGGTCCTCCTCGTCGGTGACCAGCATGATCACGGCCGGGTCGGTCCGGGGGTAGTGCTCGGCGCCGCACGCCTGGCAGCGGCGGACGTGCCCCGCCGCCGCGATCACGGTCCGCTCGCCGCAGCGGGAGCAGAACCGGTGCAGGCGCTGCCAGTTCTCCAGCGCCACCGCGTGCACCAGCAGGCCCGCGTCCCGGGGGGAGAGCAGCTGCCCGGCCTCCCGCAGCCCCGCCGGGCGGGCGGACTGGTCCATCCGGCCGGGCAGGGAGTCCTTCTGGAGGGCGAAGTAGCGCACCCCGTCCTCGTCGGTCCCCAGGAAGTAGCGGTGGGTCTCGGTGACGGGTGCCTCGAACGTCGGCGTCATCACCAGTTCGGTGCGCCCGTCAGGGGTGTCGTCGATCAGCGCCTGGCCCCCGCTGACCACGAAGACCCGGGTGGTGGGGTGGCTCCACGCCGCCGCCAGCCACGCCTCGTCCAGCCGGTGGTGCGCCTCGCGGTCGATCCCGCTGGGCTCGGTCAGGGTGACGGGCGGCGGCGCGCTGAGGCCGGTGGCACGGTCCGCTGTGACATGGCCGTAGGTGCTCACGTACTTCCAACTCCCCGGTGGATCGGGTCTCGGTTCGGCGGTCGGTCAGCCAAGGGCTCGTTCACGTTCAGCCGAGGGCTCGTTGCGTGCGGCCGGGGTCCCGGCCGGTCGGCCGGGACCCGCTACGGCCGGCCAAGAGCCCCGGCAAGGTCGTCCCAGAGGTAGGCGGCCGTCTCCACGCCCTTGAGGAGCAGATCCAGCTCGACCTTCTCGTTCGGGGCGTGCCAGCCGTCGGACGGGACGGAGATGCCGAGGAAGAGCACGGGCGCGCCCAGCACGTCCTGGAGGTCGGCGGCGGGACCCGAGCCCCCTTCCCGGGTGAACCGGATCTTCCGCCCGTCGAAGGCGCGGCTCATCGAGCGGACGACGGAGCGCAGCGCGGGGTGGTCCAGCGGCGTGAGGCAGGGGCGGGTGGCCGCTCCGAAGGTGAGGCTGTAGCGGATCCCCTCGGGGACGCGCTGGGCCACCCACTGGCTGAACGCGGCCTCGATCCTCCCCGGGTCTTGCCCGGCGACCAGCCGGAACGACAGCTTCAGCGTCGCGGACGAGGGGATGATCGTCTTGCCGCCGGGGCCCTGGTAGCCGCCGCCGATGCCGTTGACCTCGGCCGTCGGGCGGGCCCAGACGCGCTCCAGGGTCGAGTAGCCGCTCTCGCCGAGGGTGCCGTGCGACTGGGCGGTGGCCAGCCAGTCCCCCTCGTCGAAGGGCAGCTCGGCGAAGAGCGCCCGCTCGACGTCCCCGAGCGGGGTGATGCCGTCGTAGAAGCCGGGGACGGTGACCCGCTCCTCGTCGTCGTGGAGCGCGGCCACCAGCCGGGCGGCGACGGTCGCCGGATTGGGCACGGCACCGCCGAAGGAGCCCGAGTGGATGTCCTGGTCCGGCCCGTACAGCTCGATCTCGCAGTCCGCGAGGCCGCGCATGCCGGTGCAGACGGTGGGGGTGTCCTCGGACCACATGCCGGTGTCCGAGACGATCACGGCGTCGGCGCGCAGCCGCTCCGCGTTGGCCTCGACCAGCTCCCGGAAGTGCGGTGAGCCGGACTCCTCCTCGCCCTCGACCAGCAGCTTGAGGTGGACGGCGGGCGCACTGCGGCCGGTGGCGGCGAGGTGCGCCCGGACCCCCAGCGTGTGGAAGAAGACCTGGCCCTTGTCGTCGGCCGCGCCCCGGGCGTACAGCCTGTTCCCCACGATCTCGGGCTCGAACGGGTCGGTGTGCCAGCCGTCCTCACGGGCGGCGGGCTGCACGTCGTGGTGGCCGTAGACGAGGACGGTCGGCGCGTCCGGGTCGTCCGAGGGCCACTCCGCGAACACCGCGGGGGCCCCGGCCGTCGGCCACACCTCGGCGACCGGGAAACCGGTCGCGGTCAGCCGCTCCGCGAGCCAGTCGGCGCTGCGCCGTACATCCGCGTCGTGCTCGGGCTGGGCCGAGACGGAGGGGATCCGCAGCCACTCCACGAGGTCGTCGAGGAAGGCGGCGCGGTGCTCTTCGATGTACTGGCGGACGGCGCTGTCCGGGGTGTCGCTCATGTGTCTGAGCCTAGCCGCCTCCGGCACCCCCCTGGTCTGCCGTCCCACCGAGCAGGATCCGCTCCAGCTCGGCGCGGCCGGGCAGCGACCGGGGCCGTACGACCTCTCCGCTGCGGACGAACACGAACGCCGCGTCGACCCGCTCCGGGTCCAGGCCGTGCTGCTCGGCCCAGGCGAGACGGTAGACGGCGAGCTGGAGGGGGTCGGCGCCGCCGGTGGCGCCGGTCTTCCAGTCCACGATCTCGTACGCGAAGCCGGGCGGCTCCGCTGCGGCGTCGGCGGGCGTGCGGTAGACGGCGTCGATCCGGCCCCGGACCACCCGTCCGGCGAGGGTGATCTGGAACGGACTCTCCACCCGGTGGGGGGTGCGGCGGGCGTACGGGGTGCGCTCGAACGCCTCCTTGAGCGCGGCGAGGTCCCGCTCGTCGGCGATCTCGGCCAGGTCGGGGCCGTCCAGGTCGCCGCCGGGCAGCTCGTCCGGGCCCAGCAGGGGCAGGGGCAGCTCCTCGAACCGGGACTCCACCCAGGCGTGGAACCGGGTGCCCCGGCGGGCGGCGGGCTGCGGCGGCCGGGGCATGGGCCGGGCCAGCTCCCGCGCGAAGCCGTCGGGGTCGGCGGCGAGCCGCATCACCTGCGACGCGGTGAGGGAGGGCGGCAGCGGCACCTCGTGCGTGGTGGCGCGGGCACGGCGCAGCTCGCCGGTGAGCGCGGTGAGGTCGCGGTCCCAGGAGGCGATGGCGCGCAGCTCCTCGGGGGTGGCCCCGCCCGCCGGCCCCGGATGCCGCGCGGGGGCCGCCGGCTCCCCGCCGGGCGGGCCCGCCTGGTGGGGCAGCCGCACCGCGACGGGGTGCGGAGCCCGTGGCGGGGTGTCGGCGGTGGCGTACGAGGGGTCCGTGGCCGGGTGGGCGCCTGCAACGGCCCCAGCGTCCGCCGGGTGTGCGGTGTCCGCCGGATGTCCGGTGTCCTCGTGGCCCCACGGATCCTCCGGGTGCCACGGCTCGTCGGAGTGCCACGGCTCGTCCGGCTCCGGGGGCTCCTCGGGCTCCCACTCCCCGTACGGGTCGGCGGTGCCCTCGGGGTGCGCGGATTCCCCGGGGTGGCCGGGGTCCTGCGGCGGTCCGTCCGAAAACAGCTCCTCCGAAAACAGCTCCTCCGGGAACGGCTCCCCGGATCCCGCCGGTCCCGTGACCGTGGGCTGCGCGCGTGTGGCGTCGGCGGCCGCCGCCTCGTCCAGGTACGACAGCACCGTGTCCCGGGCCGCGCGGCGGCGGCGCAGCGATACGGGGTCCAGCGGCAGCGGCCAGACCCGGTCCGGGCCGCCCTGCTCCAGCCCCGGATTCACGGCGTCCGCCGCCGGTGCGTCGGCCCAGACCTCGATCTCGCCGAACCCCTCGGCGCAGTGCTCGTACAGCGCGGTGAGGAAGGCCGAGGGGCCGCGCCGGCGCTTCTGCTCCGGCCCCCACCAGTGCGCCGAACCGAGCAGCAGCGAACGCGGCCGGGTGAAGGTGACGTAGCCCAGCCGCAGCTCCTCGGTGTGCTGGTGCTCCCGCATCGCCTCCTTGAACGCCTTCAGCCCCTTCGCGTCCCAGTCCGCCACGTCCGGCAGGGTCGCCGCGTCACCGCGCAGCGCGTGCGGCAGCACCTGGGGGTGCGCGGTCCACGACTCGCGGGCCTGCTCACTGGGGAAGTGCTTGACGGTCAGCCCGGGGACCGCCACCACGTCCCATTCCAGCCCCTTGGACTTGTGCGCCGTCAGCACCTTGACCGTGTTCTCCCCGCCGGGGAGGGCGTTGTCGAGGCCCTTCTCGTACTGGGCGGCGGTGCGCAGGAAGCCCAGGAACGCCAGGAGGGTGGCCTGCCCGTCCAGCGCGGCGAAGGAGGCCGCGATGTCGAGGAAGTTGCCCAGGGTCTCCCGGCGGCGCGCGGCGAGGGCGTGCGGGGACGCGGCCAGCTCGACGTCGAGCCCGGTGGTCGAAAGGACCCGGTGCAGTACGTCCATCAGCGGATCGGCGAGTGAGCGGCGCAGCTCGCGCAGCTCACGGGCGAGGTGGGCGAAGCGGTGCCGGGCCTCCGCCGAGAACGGCAGCCCGTCGTCCGCCGCGGCCGGGTCGATGAAGGTGTCGAGGGCGTCGGCGAGCGAGACGACCTCGGCCGGGTCGGTGCCCTCCACGGCGGCGGCCAGCCGCTCCGCGAGGCCGGGGCCGTCCGGGCCGTCGCCCTGGTCCCCGTGGTCGCGGTGGACGAGGAGCCGGGCGCGGCGGCCCAGCAGGGCGAGGTCCCGCGGCCCGATCCGCCAGCGGGGCCCGGTGAGCAACCGGACCAGGGAGGCGTTGGCCCCCGGGTCCTGGAGCACCTCGCAGACGGCGACGAGATCGGCGACCTCGGGCAGGTGCAGCAGCCCGGACAGGCCGACGACCTCGACGGGGACATCCCGGGCCACCAGGGCGCCCTGGATCTCGGGGAAGTCGCCGGCGGTGCGGCAGAGCACGGCGATCTCGCCGGGGGGCGTGCCGGTGCGGACCAGGTGGGCGAGGGAGTCGGCGAGCCAGTCGATCTCCTCGGCGTGCGTGGGCAGCAGCGCGACGCGTACGGAGCCGTCGCGCTCGGCGCCGGGGGCGGGGCGCAGCGCCTCGACGCCTTCGTGCAGGGCGCGCAGCGGGGCGGCGAGGCCGTTGGCGAGGTGGAGCAGCCGGCCGCCGCTGCGGCGGTTCTCGCTGAGCGCGTACCGGGTGGCGGGGGTGCCGTCGGCGTACGGGAAGTGCTCGGGGAAGTCGTCCAGGTTGGCGACGGAGGCACCGCGCCAGCCGTAGATGGCCTGGCAGGGGTCGCCGACGGCGGTGACGGCGTGGCCGGTGCCCTGGCCGAAGAGGCCGGAGAGCAGCAGCCGCTGCGCCACCGAGGTGTCCTGGTACTCGTCGAGCAGCACCACCCGGTACTCCTCGCGCAGCAGCGTGCCGACGGCGGGTCTGGTGAGCGCCAGCTCGGCCGACAGGGCTATCTGGTCGCCGAAGTCCAGCAGCTCGCGGGAGCGCTTGGCGGCGCGGTAGCGCAGGGTGAGGTCCAGCAGCTCGCGGCGGGCGGCGGCGGTCTCGGGGAGCTTGCGCAGATCGGCGTTGGTGAGGTTCGCGGACTCCAGAGCGCGCAGCAGCCCGGTGTCGTGCTCGGCGAGCCGGTCGGGGGGGACCAGGTGCTCGGACAGCTCGCCGTCGAGGGCGAGGAGATCGCTGACGAGCGTGGAGAAGGAGCGGGTGAGCGCCGGGTAGGGCCCGGGGGCCGAGCGCAGCACCTGGGCGGCGAGCTGGTAGCGGGTGGCGTCGGCGAGGAGCCGGGCGGTGGGCTCCAGGCCGATCCGCAGCCCGTGGTCGGCGAGGAGCTGCCCGGCGAAGGCGTGGTACGTGGAGATCCGGGGCTCGCCCGGGGGATTGTCCGGGTCGATGGCGTCGGGGTCGGTCACTCCGGCGCGGACCAGTGCGGTGCGGACCCGCTCGGCCAGCTCACCGGCGGCCTTGTTGGTGAAGGTGAGGCCGAGGACCTGCTCGGGGGCGACCTGCCCGGTGCCGACCAGCCAGACGACGCGCGCGGCCATGACCGTCGTCTTGCCCGACCCGGCTCCGGCCACGATGACCTGCGGCGCGGGCGGCGCCGTGATGCAGGCCGTCTGCTCCGGGGTGAAGGGGATCCCCAGCAGCTCCTTGAGCTGCTCGGGATCGGTGATTCGAGCGGTCACCCTGAAGAGGCTAGCCGCCCGCCACGACAGTCGGGTGCGCCTGTGGACAACCCTCCCGGCTCACCCGTCCGTCCCGGTTCGTCCGGTACGGGCTGTCAGCCCGGTACGAGCGGCTCACTCGACGATGTGGCGGCCTTCGGGGCGCGCGCTGCACGAGGCGCGGAAGGAGCAGGTGGAGCACTGGGTTCCGGTGGCCGGGGCGAAGCGTTCGTCCAGGACCCGGCCGGCGGCGGTGGCGAGCAGTTCGCCGACCCACTCGCCGCTGAGCGGCGGCTGCGCCTGCACCTTGGGGAAGGCGTCGCCGCCCTCCTTCCTGGTGGCGGCCTGCCGCAGCTGGACCAGTTCGGCGCCGCCGACCTCGGGGGGAGCCGTCTCAGGAGCGGAGGTACCGGTCGCGGAGGGGTCGGTGACGGAGGGGTCGGTCACCGACGGATCGGTCGGGGCCAGGTCGGTCGCGGAGGTGTCCGCCGAGGGGTCCGCGGCGAGGTCTGCCGAGGGGTCTGCTGCGGACGGGTCCGGGCTGTCCAGCGCTCCTTCCCGCACGGCCAGCTGGTAGACGGCGAGCTGGGCGTGACGCTCGACCTCCGGGGCGCTGGGGGCGGACTTCCCCGTCTTGAAATCGACGACGTAAAAACGACCCTGGGCATCCTGCTCGACACGGTCCATGGAGCCGCGGATGCGCACCGCGTACTCGCCCGCCTCCAGCGTGACGTCGAAGGGGTGCTCCGTGGCGACGGTGGCCCGGCCGCCCCGGTCCAGCACATGCCAGCGGAGGAAGCGTTCCAGTGCGGCCCGCGCCTGCTCCTTCTCCTGCTGGGACTTCCAGGGGGCGTCGAAGGCGAGCCCGTCCCAGACGGAGTCGAGCCGTTCCATGACGACGGCGAGATCGGCCGGGGTGCGGCCGGAGGCCACGTCGTCGGCGAGGACGTGGACCACGTTGCCGAACCCCTGTGCGGCGGTGGCGGGGGCCTCCGCGCGGACCTCCCGGCCGAGGAACCACTGGAGGGAGCAGCCTCCCGCGAGCTGCTCCAGGGCGCTGCCGGAGAGCGCGACGGGACGGTCGCGGTCCCGCAGCGGCACCTGGCTGCGCGTGGGCTCGTGCAGCCCCCACCAGCGCTCCGGATGGGCGGCGGGCACCAGGGGCGTGCCCTCCTCGTCCGTGAGCACGGCGAGCCGGGCCAGCCGCCGGGCGGCGGCCTCGCGCAGCACCGGGGACGCGCCGGGGTCGACGGTGGTGGCGCGCAGCTCGGCGACGAGGGCGGCCACGGCGAGCGGGCGGCGGGGCCGTCCGGTGATGTCCCTCGGTTCCGCGCCCAGCTCGGTGAGGAAACGGGAGGGCTGGTCCCCGTCGTCGGCGGGCGCCTTGACGGCGGTGACGACCAGCCGGTCGCGGGCGCGGGTGGCGGCGACGTAGAACAGCCGGCGTTCCTCGGCGAGGAGGGCGCCCGGGGTCAGCGGCTCGGCGAGGCCGTCCCGGCCGATCCGGTCGGCCTCCAGCAGCGAACCCCGGCGGCGGAGGTCGGGCCAGAGCCCCTCCTGCACCCCGGCGACGACGACGAGACTCCATTCGAGGCCCTTGGAGCGGTGGGCGGTCATCAGACGGACGGTGTCGGGGCGGCTGTGCCGGGTGGAGAGGGTGTCGGCGGCGATGTCCTGCGCCTCGATCTCCTCGATGAAGTTGAGGGCGCCCCGGCCGCCGGTGCGCTCCTCGGCGCGGGCGGCGGTGTCGAAGAGCGCGCACACGGCATCGAGGTCACGGTCGGCGTTGCGGCCCGCGGCACCGCCGCGCAGGGCGGCCCGTTCCAGCCTGGCCGGCCAGCCGGTGCCGTCCCACAGCGCCCACAGGGCCTCTTCGGCGGTGCCGCCGCGCTCCAGCAGCTCGCGGGCGGTCCGCAGCAGCCCGCCGAGCTGCCGGGCGCCGAACGCGTACGCGCGGTCGTGGACGGTCAGCCGCTCGGGTTCGGCGAGGGCACGGGCGACGAGTTCGTCGGAGGGCGGGGGTACGCGGTTGCCCGCCGCGCGCTCCTCGTCCCGCAGGGCACGGCCGAGGCGGCGCAGGTCGGCGGCGTCCATCCCGCCGAGGGGGGAGCCGAGCAGGGTCAGCGCGGTCTCCGTGTCCAGCCAGGCCCGGCCCGGCCGCCCCTCGGACACCCCGGGCGTCTCGGGCGCCCCGGATCCGTCGGACGTCTCGGACCCGTCGGCGCCTGTGGCCCCCTCGGACCCCCCGTCCGTCCCCGGAACTCCGTCCGTCTGCGGATCGCCGCTCGTTTCCGGGGCACCGCCGACAACGCCGTCAACACCGGCGTCGCCGACAGCAACGGCGGCGGGGGCGGCGGCACGGTGAGCGGCCGCGTCCTTCCCCTCCCCCGGGGCCGAGGCCGCCGCCGCCACCGCGCGCAGGGCGGTGAGCAGCGGCGCGACGGCCGGTTCGTGCCGCAGCGGCACATCGGCGCCGTCGACCTCCAGCGGCACCCCCGCCGACGTCAGCGCGCGTCGGACGGCCGGAATGCTGCGGGCACCCGCACGCACCAGAACCGCCATCTCGTGCCACGGGACGCCGTCCTCCAGATGCGCCCGGCGCAGGATGTCGGCGATGTTCTCCAGCTCGGTGGACGGCGTCGGGAAGGTGTACGTCTCCACCGCCCCGCCCGGCCGGACCGCCGCGAGTTCGCGGTGGGCCCGGACCTTGTCGGCGGGGAGCCTCGTGAGCGGCATCCGGCGGGTCAGCAACCGGGTCGCCGCGAGCAGTTTCTCGCCACTGCGGCGGGAAGTGCCGAGCACGGCGACGCCCGCCGGCCGGCCGTCCCGGTCCCGGAAGGTCTCGGGGAAGTCCAGGATGCCGTTGACGTCGGCACCCCGGAAGGCGTAGATCGCCTGGTCGGGATCGCCGAAGGCGACCAGGGTGCGGCCACCGCCCGCGAGAGCCCGCAACAGCCGCACCTGGGACGGGTCGGTGTCCTGGTACTCGTCGACGAAGACGGCGTCGTACGGGAAGTCCAGCGGTGTGCCGCCCCGCTCCGCCAGCAGCACCGCTCGGTGCACCAGCTCCGCGTAGTCGAGCACCCCCTGCATGTCGAGGACGTCCAGGTACTCCGCCAGGAACGACGCCGCCGCCCGCCAGTCCGGACGGCCGGTGCGCGCGGCGAACCGGGCCAGGGACTCCGGCCCGAGCCCCAGCTCGCGGCTGCGGGCCAGCACCGCGCGCACCTCGTCGGCGAACCCCCGGGTGGTCAGGCAGGCCCGCAGCTCGTCCGGCCACTGGTGGCGCGCGGCCCCGTCCGACTCCAGGTCGAGCTGGCCGGTCAGCAGCTCGCGTACGGCCACGTCCTGCTCGGGGCCGGAGAGCAGCCGCAGCGGCTCGGCGAAGAGGTCGGCGTCCTGGTGGGCGCGGACCAGGGCGTAGCAGAAGGAGTGGAAGGTGGTGGCCTGGGGACCGCGGGCGGACCCGAGCCGCAGCGCCATCCGGTCCCGCAGCTCCACCGCCGCCTTGCGGCTGAAGGTGAGCACCAGGATCCGCGCGGGATCCGCCCCCGCCGCCACCCGCGAGGCCACAGCCTCCACCAGGGTGGTGGTCTTGCCGGTGCCCGGACCCGCGAGGACGAGCAGGGGGCCGCTTTGGTGGTCGGCCACGGCGCGCTGGGCCGCGTCCAGCAGCGGGGGCGCCACGGCTCCCGGCGGAGTCCGCACCAACCGGTACGCGCCCGGACCGCGCCGCCGTATCGGTCGCTGATACGGCGGGTGTCCGGTGGTGGTGGAGGTACTCACGTGGATCGCCGGTCCTGAGGGGTTACGGATGGGGTACGGGTACGGGCTGGGGGGGTGGGGAAGGCGGTGCGCGGTCGAGGCGCGGAGGATCGAGGCTACGCCGTCCGGCGCCCGGAGCGCGGCGGCGGCCCGTGCGCCCTGTGCGCCCCGGCCGGATCCGTCCGTACCGGAAGCCGGGGAACAGCAGCCCCGGGCCGGACCCCGAGCCGGAGCCGGGACCGGAGCCGGAGCCGGAGCCGGGGCCCGGCGGATTGCCCCCGGCACCCCGTCACCCCCGGGAGTCCCGTCAGTCCCGTCGATCCGGAATGCTCGCGCCGTCCCACCGCGCCCGCTTCATGTCGATGCGCGGCACATGCCCCTCGGCACCGGGCGGCGCCGGGCGCAGGGGCGTGCCCTCCGTCCGGTACTGCTCCAGGGCCCGTATCTCATGGCCGGCCAGGGGCACCCCGTCCGCCCGGACGACCCGCCACCAGGGCACGGCGCCCCCGTACAGCGCCATGACCCGGCCCACCTGACGCGGACCGCCCTCACCCAGCCATTCGGCGACGTCCCCATAGGTCATCACCCTTCCGGGCGGGATCAGCTCGGTGACCTCCAGCACCCGCTCGGCGTACTCCGGCAGCTCTTCCACCCGCCCCATCCTGCCCCACGGCACCGACAGCCCGTGGCCCCTGTGCACAGACATGCGGTGCAGAATGGATTTCACGGCCGAAGCAGCGGATAGCACACTGGCACCTCCCGCGCACGGCCCCCTGAGTCCTCCGCCGGCCGCCCGGTCGTGCCACCATCGTGCGGGCGGTGACGGGTGATACGAGATCAAGAAGAGACCGAGACGGCGAAGGAGCAGGGCGTGCAGCCAGGCAGGCCGGCGGGCACCCCTGGGACCGAGCCCCAGCCGGAACGGACCGGGCCGAAAGCGGATGAACCCCCGCCGCGGCAGGACCCCGGGGACGGCACCGGATCCGCCGCACCCGCCGATTCCGCCGAGCCTCCGCCCGGAGTGACCGCCAGCGACCGGGTGTCGGGCGACGAGCCGCTGCTCGCCGCCCGGGTGCACCGCCCCTCCGACCTGCTGCGGCTGCTGACCGGCGCGCTCGCGATCGCCGTCCTGCTCGCCATCGCCGCCTTCGCGCACGGCACCACCGCCGGCCTTGAGGAGGACATCACCAAGGGCACCGGCCAGGCCCCCGACCTCCTGGTCAAGATCGCCGGACTGGTCTCCTCCATCGCCGTCCTCCTCGTCCCCATCGCCTTCGCCATCGAGCGGCTGATCAAACGCGACGGACTGCGGATCGCGGACGGCGTCCTCGCGGCGGTGCTCGCGCACGGGGTCACCCTCGCCACGGACCTCTGGGTGGCACGGGCGGCGCCCGACAGCATCCGCGACGCCCTCACCCAGCACCAGGGCAGCGGGCTCACCGACCCCGTCCACGGCTATCTCGCACCCGTGATCGCCTACATGACGGCCGTCGGAATGGCCCGCAGACCCCGGTGGCGGGTGGTGCTGTGGGTGGTGCTGCTGCTGGACGCCTTCGCCATGCTGGTGGCCGGGTTCACCACCCCGTTCTCGATCGTGCTGACCGTGCTGCTGGGCTGGACCGTCGCGTACGGGACGCTGTACGCGGTGGGCACGCCCAATGTCCGCCCCACCGGGCAGACCCTGCTGGCGGGGCTGCGCCGGGTGGGCTTCCACCCGGTCACCGCGATGCGCGCGGAGGACGCGGCCGGGACGGCCTCAGTGCCGGTCCCGGACGACACCGCGACCCCGGCGCCACGGAAGGCCGCTCCGCAGGACGCCACGCAGGGGACGCGGGAAACGAAGGCCACGGCGGACACAGCCGGAAGCGACCCCGCCGCCCCGGCCACCGATGCCTCGACCCCCGACACCCCGGCCACCGCCGACGGGACCGTCTCCGACGGGACCGCGCGGGACCGCAAGGCGCGCAAGCGGGAACGCAGCGAGCGGAGATCCGAGCTGAACGACCGGGGCCGCCGCTACCTGGTCACCCTGGAGGACGGCCCTCCGCTCGATGTCACCGTCGTCGACCGGGAACAGCAGGCGCAGGGCTTCTTCTACCGGGTGTGGCGCCGGCTGACCCTCCGGTCCATCACCACCCGCCGATCGCTCCAGTCCCTCCGCCAGGCCCTGGAGCAGGAGGCGCTGCTCGCGTACGCGGCGATCTCCGCCGGCGCCAACGCCCCCAAGCTGATCGCCACCTCCGAGCTGGGCCCCGACGCCGTGATGCTGGTCTACGAGCACCTCGGCGGCCGGTCCCTGGACACCATGGCCGACGACGAGATCACCGACGAGGTGGTCCGCGAGGCGTGGCAGCAGGTGAAGGCGCTCCAGTCGCGCCGGATCGCCCATCGCCGCCTCAGCGGCGAGGCGATCCTGGTGGATCGTTCCGGCAAGGTGATCCTCACCGATCTGCGGGGCGGCGAGATCGCGGCGGGCGACGTGGTGCTGCGCATGGACATCGCCCAGCTGCTCACCACCTTCGCCCTGCGGCTCGGCGCCGAGCGCGCGGTCGCCACGGCGGTCGCGGTGCTCGGTCCGGACAGCGTCGCCGACTGTCTGCCGCTGCTCCAGCCGATCGCGCTGACCCGCTCCACCCGGGGCACCCTGCGCCGGCTGGCCCGGGAACGGGCCCAGCGGGAGCGGGAAGCGGTCCTGGAGGCGTCCGCCGCCGCCAAGCGGGCCCGTGCCGAGGCGGCTGCCGCCGGGGCCACGGAGGGCCGTAAGGCGGGCCGCAAGTCCGAGCGGGCGGAGAAGCAGGCCGACAAGCGCGCCATCGACGAGGCGATGGACGAGGCCCGCGAGGAGGACCTGCTCTCCCAGATCCGCCACGAGGTGCTGCGGATCCGCCCCCAGGCACCGGTGGAACCGGTCCGCCTGGAACGGATCCGGCCACGCACCCTGGTGAGCCTGATCGCCGGTGCGGTCGCCGCGTACTTCCTGCTCACCACGATCGCCGGCACCGACTTCACCACCGATTTCAGCCACGCCCACTGGGGCTGGGTGGCTGCGGCCGCCGCGTTCTCCGCCCTCAGCTATGTGGCGGCGGCGATGAGCCTGCTGGGCTTCGTCCCCGAGCGGGTGCCGTTCCCGCGTACCGTGGCGGCGCAGGTGGCCGGCTCCTTCGTCAAGATCGTGGCACCGGCGGCGGTCGGCGGCGTCGCCCTGAACACCCGGTTCCTCCAGCGCTCCGGGGTACGTCCGGGACTCGCCGTGGCGAGCGTGGGCGCGTCCCAGCTCTTCGGGCTCGGGGCGCACATCATCCTGCTGCTGACCTTCGGCTATCTCACCGGCACGGAGAAGACCCCGTCGCTCAACCCGTCCCGGACGGTGATCGCCGGTCTGCTGACGGTCGCCGTGCTGGCGCTGGTGGTGACCGCGATCCCGTTCCTGCGCAAGTTCGTGTCCACCCGGCTGCGGTCGCTGTTCGCCGGCGTGGTGCCCCGGATGCTCGACGTGCTCCAGCGGCCCGTGAAGCTGCTCACCGGCATCGGCGGGATGCTGATGCTGACCGGTCTGTTCGTGCTCTGCCTGGACGCCTCGGTACGGGCCTTCGGCGACGGGCACCAGCCGCTGAGCTACGCCAGCCTCGCGGTGGTCTTCCTCGCGGGCAACGCCCTGGGGTCGGCGGCTCCCACGCCCGGCGGTGTGGGCGCGGTCGAGGGCGCGCTGATCCTCGGCCTGATCGCGGCGGGCGTGCCCAAGGAGGTCGCCACCCCCGCCGTGCTGCTGTACCGGACGATGACGCTCTGGCTCCCGGTCCTGCCGGGCTGGTTCGTCTTCAACCATCTGACGCGCAAGGGCGCCCTGTAGGCCCGCTCCCCCGGATCGTGCCGCGCCGGTCCGGCGGCACCGAGCAGTACCCAAGGAGCGTCGGCGGACTGCCACGGACAGCGGTCCGTCCGGCCCCGGGCCACTGAGGACCCGGCCCTCCGCGTCACCGGCCCTCCGCGTCACGGGGATCCGCGTCACCGGCTGCTCCGGTGCTCCGGTGCTCCGCCCACGGTCCGTGAGGGGTCACCCGAACGGCCCCGCGCACGGGCGGCCACCGCCCCCGGCGCCCACGATGGAGCCATGCCGACCACCGCATCCGCCCTGCGGGCCGCAGCACTCGTCGCCTCCCTCGCCGTGCTGCTGGCCGCGGGGGGCTGCTCCGACGGCGGCGAGGGGGACGGCGGGACCGCCGGATCCCGGACCACCACCCCCGCCCCCACCGGCAGCGAGGCGCTGGAGCGGTTCACCGCGCAGAAGCTGAACTGGCGCACCTGCCCACCGCCTTCCGAGGCCGAGGGCGGCGGCCCCGCGCCCTCGCCGCTGCCCGGCGGCACCCCCTGGCAGTGCTCCTTCCTGGAAGTCCCGCTGGACTACGCCGATCCGGGCGGCGAGACCATCGAACTGGCGCTGATCCGCGGCCGCGCCGTGAATCAGCAGAAACGAATCGGCTCGCTGATCTTCAACTTCGGCGGACCCGGCGGCTCCGGCGTCGCCGCCCTGCCCAACTTCGAGAGCGACTACGCCGATCTGCGCACCCGCTACGATCTGGTCAGCTTCGACCCCCGGGGAGTCGGCCGCAGCGTCGCCGTCGAGTGCGAGGACAACCGGCGGCTCGACGCCTTCTACGCCGGCGACTCGACCCCCGACACCCCGGACGAGGAACGGAAGTTCCAGGACGCGCTCGCCTCCTACAACCGGGCCTGCGAACGGAACTCCGGCACCGAACTCCCCCATGTCGGGACCACCAACGCGGCCCGCGACATGGACCTGATGCGCCAGGCCCTCGGCGACCGCCGGCTCCACTACGTCGGCGTCTCCTACGGAACCGAACTCGGCGGCGTCTACGCGCACCTCTTCCCCCGTACGGTGGGCCGCGCGGTCCTCGATGCCTCCGTCGACCCGACCAAGACCGCCGAACAGTCCGCCCTCGGCCAGGCGAAGGGCTTCCAGCTCGCGTTCGGCAACTTCGCCCGGGACTGCCTCGACCGGGGCGACGAGTGCCTGCTGCCCGGCGAATCCGTCGAGGACATCCAGAACTGGGTCGCCGACCTGCTCGCCCGGCTCGACGAGAAGCCGATCCCGGCCATCGGGGACCGTGACCTCACCCAGTCGCTGGCCCTCACCGGCATCGTGCAGACGCTGTACGCGCAGGACTTCTGGCAGTATCTGGAACAGGGCCTCGACGAGGCCGACGGCGGCAACGGCGGACTCCTGCTCACCTTCGCCGACCTGATGAACGGCCGGGAGCAGAACGGCCACTACGACAACAGCATGGCGGCGCTCACCGCCATCAGCTGCGCCGACTACCGGGACCGCTTCAGCCTGGCCGAGACCAGGGAGCGGCTGCCCCGGTTCCGCGCGGCGTCGCCCCTCTTCGGCGACACCCTCGCCTGGGGGCTGATGAGCTGCGACGGCTGGCCCGTCGCCGGCGCCTGGTCGCACCCCGACGTCTCCGCCCCCGGCTCGGCCCCGATCGTGGTCATCGGCAGCACCGGCGACCCCGCCACCCCCTACGAGGGCACCCGCGCGATGGCCGAGGCCCTCGGCCCGGACGTCGGCGTCACCATGACCTACAAGGGCGAGGGGCACGGCTCGTACACCAGCGGGGACACCTGCGTACGGGACGCGGTGAACGCCTATCTGCTGGACGGCACGGTCCCGCCGGCCGGCAAGGTCTGCCCCTGACCGCGCTCCGCAGCCGGGAAAGCTCCGTCACCGCAGGTCACGGGGGAGCCCGGGGCACTGTCAGTGGCCGTGCTTAGGATGGCGGGCAGGATCCGGGAGTTGTGGCACGCCATGGCATCCGGAAGATCGTGAACGTTCCGACGTGTGGGGGCGCAATGAGCACGAGGGTACGGGTGGGTGCCCTGGCCGCCGCCCTGGTCCTGCTGGCCGGCGCGGCCGGGTGCAGTGACAGCGGCGACAAGAGCGACAGGGGCTCAGCGCCCGCCCGCGCGGACGGCGGCGGCCCGGCGGACGGGCGGCAGCCGGCCTGGAAGCGGTGCGAGGCCCCGGTCAAGGCCCATGGCAGCGAGGCCCAGCGCCCCGGCGACCGCTGGCAGTGCGCCAGCCTGCCGGTGCCTCTCGACCACGGCGACCCCTCGCGCGGGACGGTCGACATAGCCCTGGTCCGGGCCAAGGCCAAGGGACCGGGCAAGCGCATCGGCTCCCTGCTCTTCAACTTCGGCGGACCCGGCGGCTCCGGTGTGGCCGGGCTGCCCCTGTCCGCCGCCCAGTTCTCCACCCTGAACAGCCAGTACGACCTGGTCAGCTTTGACCCGCGCGGAGTCGCCGACAGCTCCGCCGTGGTCTGCCGGGACAGCGAGCGGACGGAGGAGGCCCACCGGATCGACCAGACCCCGGACACCGCCGCCGAGGAGAGCACCTACCTCGCCACGGCGCGGGCCTTCGGCGCGGGCTGCGCCGAGCGGTCCGGCCGGATCCTCCCCCACGTCGGCACGGAGAACGCGGCGCGCGACATGGACCTCATCCGTGGGGCCCTCGGCGACGAGAAGCTGCACTACCTGGGCTTCTCGTACGGCACCGAACTGGGCGCCGTCTACGCCCACCTCTTCCCCGCCCGGGTCGGCAGGCTCGTCCTGGACGGCGTGGTCGACCCCACCGCCGACTTCGTCGGGGGCGCGCGCAACCAGGTCATGGGCTTCCAGCGGGCCCTGGAGAACTACTTCGAGGACCGGGGCATCGGCGCGAAGGAGGGCACCGAGCAGGTCGTGCGGCTCCTGGAGCGGGTGGACCGGTCGCCGCTGCCCACCGACTCGGGCCGCACACTCACCGAAGGGCTCGCGCTCACCGGCATCATCCTGCCGCTGTACTCGGAGGACAGCTGGCCCCAGCTGACGAAGGCGCTGAAGGCGGCGGAGGACGGCGACGGGACCGATCTGCTGACCCTGGCCGACGCGTACAACAACCGGGACAGCGAGGGGGAGTACTCCCCGCAGGACCACGCCCAGCGCGCCATATCCTGCGCCGACAGCAAGGGGCGGGTGACGGCGAAGGAGGTCAGGGACCGCCATCTGGCCGACTTCACCGGGGTGTCGCCGGTGTTCGGCCCCTATCTGGCCTGGGACCTGGCCGGCTGGTGCGCCGACTGGCCGGTGCCGGGCACCTGGGACGCGCCGGACGTCTCCGCGAAGGGGGCGGCGCCGATCCTGGTCGTCGGCACCACCGGCGACTCGGCGACGCCGTACGAGGGCGCGCGGCGGATGGCGGACGAGCTGGGCGAGGGGGTCGGTGTGCTGCTCACCAACGAGGGCGACACGCACGGCGCGTACGGCACCTCGGAGTGCACCACCGAAGTGATAGACGACTATCTGCTGAAGGGCGCGATACCCGAGGACGGCAGGACCTGCTCGGCCTGAGCCCTGCTCACCGAAGGGCCTGTCGTCCGGACCCCGCCCGCCCGGGGCACCCGGTCCCCGGTGGGGCGCGCACAGCACCCCACCGGAGGGACGGACCGGTCCTCGGCGATTTCAGCGGCCTCAGCGGCCTCGGCGACGGACCGGTCCGGGACGGGTCAGTAGACGGGCTTGTGCGGCTCGATCTGGTGGACCCAGCCGATCACGCCGCCGCCGACATGGACGGCGTCCGCGAAGCCCGCGGCCTTCAGCACGGCGAGCACCTCCGCACTGCGGACACCCGTCTTGCAGTGCAGGACGATCTTCTTGTCCTGCGGCAGCCGCTCCAGGGCGGTGCCCATGAGGAACTCGTTCTTCGGGATGAGCGTCGCGCCGGGGATGGAGACGATCTCGTACTCGTTGACCTCGCGGACATCGATGATCTCGATGTTCTCGCCCTCGTCGATCCACTCCTTGAGCTGCTTGGGAGTGATCGTCGAACCGGCCGCCGCCTCCTGGGCCTCCTCGGAGACGACTCCGCAGAACGCCTCGTAGTCGATCAGCTCGGTGACGGTGGGGTTCTCGCCGCAGACCGCGCAGTCGGGGTCCTTGCGGACCTTGACCTGGCGGTACTGCATCTCCAGGGCGTCGTAGATCATCAGTCGGCCGACCAGCGGGTCGCCGACCCCGGTCAGGACCTTGATCGCCTCGGTGACCTGGATGGAGCCGATGGAGGCGCAGAGCACACCGAGCACACCGCCCTCGGCGCAGCTGGGGACCATGCCCGGCGGCGGGGGCTCCGGGTAGAGGCAGCGGTAGCAGGGGCCGTACTCGGACCAGAAGACGGACGCCTGCCCGTCGAACCGGTAGATGGAGCCCCAGACGTACGGCTTGTTCAGCAGCACACAGGCGTCGTTGACCAGATAGCGGGTGGCGAAGTTGTCGGTGCCGTCCACGATCAGGTCGTACTGGCTGAAGATGTCCATCACGTTCTCGGCTTCGAGCCGCTCGGTGTGAAGGACGACGTTGACGTACGGGTTGATCCCGAGGACCGAGTCCCGGGCCGACTCGGCCTTGGGGCGGCCGATGTCGGCCTGGCTGTGGATGATCTGGCGCTGGAGGTTGGACTCGTCGACCTCGTCGAACTCGACAATGCCGAGGGTGCCGACACCCGCCGCGGCCAGGTACATCAGGGCCGGCGATCCGAGACCGCCGGCCCCCACGCACAGCACCTTGGCGTTCTTCAGCCGCTTCTGACCGTCCATCCCGACATCCGGAATGATCAGATGGCGGGAGTACCGGCGGACCTCGTCGACGGTGAGCTCAGCTGCTGGCTCGACCAGGGGGGGCAGCGACACGGGGACTCCGTAGCGTCGTTAAATCAATACGGTTGTTCCCTGGTAACACTGCCACGCGTCCCCTCATTCCGAGACACCCGGTCCGATCCGCGAGACGATTTCGTCCCAGTAGCCGGGCAGCGCCTCATAGGGGCTGATCTGCGCTCTTCGCCCGCCGGGGGCGGGGCCGGGCTCCTGGACGTCGGTGCGGTCGGTGAAGAAGACCGTCCCGGCCCCCTGCCAGCGGGCGATCCGGGCGGCCTCCTCCAGCCGGGCCAGGGGCACCCCGTGGACGAAGTGGGCGAACCGTTCCGGGGGGTGCTCCGCCGTCCACTCGGCCACCTGGGACCAGCGGTAGTCCGTCCATGCCCCGGAGAAGGTGACCAGTTGGTCGGCGGCGTCGGCGTAGCCCGGGCAGGGGTGGGTCCCGTGCCCCAGGACGATATGGCCGCCCCCGGTCACCTCCCGCAGGGTGGCCGTCGTACGGCTCACCGGGGCGAGCCGGGCGCGGTCGGCGGGGCAGCGGCCGAGGAGGAACCCGCCGACGCGGTACCAGTCGGCGTACCGCCGGGCGTCGGCGATCACCTCGGCGAGGGGGCGGGTGCCGTGGGCCAGGTCGAGATGGCCGAGGACGCGTACGCCGGCGTTGTTCAGCCGTCCGGCGGCGGCCAGGCAGTGCGGGTCGGGGCGGTCGCCGGGGCCGTCCGCGACATTGAGCACCACCCAGTGCAACGGGATGCCGGGCCGGGTCAGCTCGGCCCATTCGACGGGGGCGAGGAGGGGGTGGGCGTAGCCGGGGACGCCGAAGCCGAGGCGTTCGGCGCCCGTCGCGGACAGCGGGGCGCCCGCTCTGGTCAGATACGGCATGCCGCCTCCATCCAGATGTCGGCGAGGGATTCCTCCAGGTTGATGCGGGGCCGCCAGCCGAGCCGGTCGCGGGCGGTGCGGACGTCCGCCTGCTGCCAGCTGCCGCAGCCGTCGGGGTAGGGGACGGGGGTCGCGGCGAGGTGTTCGAGTACGGATTCGGAGCGGGGGGCGCCGATGCCGGGGACGCCGGACCGGACGGGTGGGCCGTCGAGTTCGTGGAGCGCCCCCGTGTAGCCGGCGACCCGGGCCAGGACGGCGGCGGCGTCCCGGAGGCGCACGGCGCGGCCGGTGCCGATGTTGACGACGCCCTGCGCGGCGGAGAGCGAGGCGGCGTGGACGGCGCGGGCGACGTCGCGGACGTCGACGAAGTCGCGCTGGACGCCGAGGCCGCTGAGTTTCAGTTCGCCGTCGCCGGACTGCATGGCCCGCCGCATGGCCTCGGCGAGGCGGCCCAGGGGGGAGCCGGCCGGGGTGCCGGGGCCCACGGGGGAGAAGACCCGCAGGACGACCGCGTCGAGGCCGGAGCCGAGGACGAGTTCGGTGGCGGCCAGTTTGCTGACGCCGTAGGGCCCGCCGGGGCGCGGAATGGCGTCCTCGGCGGTGGAGGAGCCCTGTTGGGACGGCCCGTACTCGGAGGCGCAGCCGAGTTGCACCAGCCGGGCGCCGCAGCCGCTGCGGCGCAGGGCCTCGCAGACGGTGGCGACTGCGACGGTGTTGTGCCGGGTGAGTTCGCGGGCGCCGCCCCGGGTGGCCCCGGCGCAGTTGATGACCACGCCGGGGTGGACGGCGCTCAGGAAGCGGGTGAGCGCCCCCGGGCTGCCCCCGGCGAGGTCGAAGCGGACGTCGGCGTCGTCGCCACGGCCGAGTGCGGTGAGGTGGACGGCCGGGTCGGCGAGCAGGCGGTCGGCGACGAACCGGCCGAGAAAGCCGTTGGCTCCGAGCAGCAGCACCCTCATCGTGCGGCCCCTCGGTGCTGGGGTGCCGACGCCTTGGACCAGGCGGTCTGGGGGGTCATAGGGTCTTTCTCCTCCGTGATATCGATGCGGCCGCCGGGGTGGGGTGTCCGGTCGGCCGGGGGGTTCATCGGGGTGCCCGTCCGGAGTGGGCGGAGGCCCGGGAGAGGGCCAGGGCGGTGTGGATCAGCAGGGCGGTGCCGGTGGTGGCGCACGCGAGGACCGCCACGACCCCGGTGCCGAAGGCGGTGACCGCCGATTCGACGGGGGCCGCGAGGGCGGCGCAGCCGGGGAGCCGGCCGCCGAACAGCAGCGCGGTGGCCGTCACTTCGACGGCGCAGGCGGCGGCGAGTCCCCGGGCGGCGGTCCGGGCCCGGCCGTGGGCGGTGAGCAGCAGGGCGGGGAAGAGCAGCAGCCCGAGGGCGGCGGCGGGCAGGAACGCGGGGACGGCCCCGGCGATGCCGTCGGAGGTGGCCGGGGCGGTCAGCGCGAGAACGGTGGCCAGGGCGGCGGCGAGGGCGAGCGCGTGGCCGCCGGCGGCGAGCAGGGCGAGGCGGCGGGCCCGGGTGGCGAACTCGGCGAGCCCCCGGCTGTCGTCGAGCGCGCGTCCCACCCGTACGGCGAACAGCCGGGCGGCCCAGAGGGCGGGCGCGGTGGCGAGGGCGAGCCCGGCGAGGGGCGCGAGGACCGGTGCGGGCGGCGCGTCGGGGCCTCCGGCCGGGATCGCGGCGGTCAGGTCGTCCCCGTACACCGTCCAGGCCAGCAGCCAGAGCGTGGTGAGGGCGAGGGTGGCGCGTTCCCGGATACGCGGGTGGCCGTGCCCGGGGGCGGTCGTGGCGAGGGCGACGGTGACGGCGAGGGCCCCCGCCAGGGCGCAGCCGTCCTGGAGCGGGCCGTCGGCGACGACGAGCCCGGCGGCGGCGAGGACGCCGGTCGCACCGCACAGCAGGGCGAGCGGCGTGCCGCCGCGACGGGGGCGGGGGTCGCCGGGCCCGGCGGGGGGCGGGGGCGTCTCCTCGCTCCTCGGGACGCGTGCGTACAACTCCTCGGCGAGGGAGAAGAGATCCCGGTGCCGGCAGTGCGCGACGGTCCGCTGGGTCACGCCCCGCGCCTCCAGCCCGGCGGCGATCTCCAGGGGGTCGACGGCCCGCGCGCACAGCTCCCGGTGCCGTCGGAGCAGTACGGCGACGGGGTCGGCGGTGCCGTAGCGGCCGGTGCCCCGGTGCGTGGGTCCGCCGGCCCGGTACCGGGCGGCTCCGTGCCCGCCGCCGGGGGCTCCCACCGGGCCGTGCCCCCGCGACCGCGCGGATCCGTACCCACCGTCCGGGACCGCCCTGGCGGCGGCCCGCCGGCTGTGCGGCTGGCCGACGGGACCTTCGGCCGGTCTGGCCCCAGGTGCCGGGCCAGGGGCGGCGTGCTGCGGAGCGGCGGCGTTCTCGCGGTCGGCTGCCGGTGCCGAGCCGACCGGTGCGGCGGGCCAGACCCCCGGGATCACGCCACCACGGCCGAAATCGGGGCCTGGCCCTCCCGCCCCGGCAACCCGCCCAAGACCCTCCGGGCCGACAGATCCAGCAGCACCACAACCGGCGCCCAAGACCTCCGGCACCGGACCAGGAGTCGCGGACACAGCGGAAGGACCGACCTGCGGAGCGACGGCGTTCTCGCGGTCGGCTGCCGGCACCGATCCCACCGGCGCAGCGGGCCAGACCCCCGACATCACGCCACCACGGCCGAAACCCGGGCCCGGCTCCCCCGCCCCGGCAACCCGCCCAAGACCCTCCGGGCCGACAGATCCAGCACCACCACAACCGGCGCCCAAGACCTCCGGCACCGGACCAGGAGCGGCGGACACAGCAGAAGGGCCGACCTGCGGAACACCGGCGCTCCCGCGGTCGGCTGCCGGCACCGGGCCGACCGGTGCGGCGGGCCACAGGTGCCGTACCGCGCTCTCGCCGTCGGCCGCCCAAGGGCCGCCCTCAGCCGCAGGGTTCGCGGGGGGCGGAGGTGTCGTGGGGGCTTCCGTCGTCAGGCCGGGGGGGTGCTGGGCGGCTGTGGGCGGGGTGCCGGGCGACAGGGGCGTGGATGGCGGGTACGGGTCCGCCGGCGCGGCGGGTCGGGAAGCCGGGGCGGCAGCGGGGGCGGCGGAACCCGGGCCTTCAGTGTCCCTGCGGCCGGGTTCCGGGTCCCCCGCAGGCCCCCACGGGTCCTCGGCCTCCGCGAGCGGCGACGCACTCGCCCGCTGGGGACCGGTGCCGCCTGTCGGCACCCCCCAGGGGCCCTCCGCGTGCGCGGGGTCCGGTGACGGGGCTTCCGGTTCGGGGCGGGAGTGGGGGGTGCCCGCCAGGGGCCAGCGGGGGGCAGGGCGGCCCTGGGGCGGGACCGGGGTGAGGTCGAAGGGGGAGGGCGCGGTCATCGGGGGGTCTCCTGGCGGAAGGGGAATCCGGGGCGGGGCGCCGCAGTGGAGGTCAGCGCGGTCAGGGGGACCCTGGCCTCGGCCGGGTGGGCGAAGGGGAGGGGCGTGCCCGCGTCGTCGAGTGCCTCGCGCCGCACCGGGGAGCGGGAGATCAGCTCCAGGTAGATGCCGTGGAACGCCGTCAGGTTCTGGTCGACGGTGAACAGCTCCAGCGCGCGGTCGCGGGCCACCGCGCCCAGCCGGTGGGCGCGTTCCGGGTCGCCGAGGAGCGTGAGGCAGGCGTCGGCGAGGGCGCGCGGGTTGCGCGGGGGCACGACGAGACCCGTACCGCCGACGACCTCGGCCGCCCCGCCCGCGTCCGTGGCGACCGTGGCCCGGCCGCAGAGCATCGCCTCGGCCAGCCCGGTGGGAAAGCCGTCCACGGCGCCCGTCAGCGCGACGACCCGGCCCATCGCGTACGCGTCCGCCGCCCCCGGGGCCTCGGGTCCGCCCAGTTCCTCGAAGGAGACCGGGTTCTCCCCCGCCGTACGGTCGTCGGCGGCTTCGTCGGGGAAGAGATGGGCGGCCAGGGCCCGGCAGTGGGCGCGGGCCTCCGCCGCCTCCTTCGCCTCCTTGTCGTCGGGGGCCGACTCGCCGAACAGCCGCAGCCTGGCGCGCGGTTCGGCGGCGCGGACCCGGGCGAAGGCGTGCAGGAGGGCGACGAGGTCCTCGGCGGGCGTGAAGGGCCCCCTCCAGACGACGGTGTACGGGTCGCCCGGGCATCCGCCGTCCCCGACGGCGGTGAAGGGCTCGGGGTCGAGACCGGGGTGGACGGTGCGCAGCTTGGCGGGGTCGGTTCCGCACCGTTCCTGCCAGCGGCGGCCCGCGCGGTCCCCGGAGACGACGAGGGCCGCCGCGCCGTAGATCTCGGCGGCCAGCAGTCGCCGTGCCGCGGCGAGCAGGGCGCGTACCGGCGCACTCGGGCGGTCCGCCCCGGCGTGCGCGCCGCTGAGGTAGTGCGCGCGCAGATGGACGCCGTACTCCGTGACCAGGAGCGGGATTCCGAAGAAGCGTTTGGCCAGCACGCCGGGGAGCGCGGCCGGGCCGCCGGTGGCGGCGTGGCAGAGGTCGACCGCGCCGAGACCGTTCCCCTCGTACCAGGGCAGGGAGAGCGGGGCGAGGAGCCCGGCGAGCCCGGCGGCGAGGGCGAGGTGGTCGGTGAGTCCGGTGGGTCCGAGGCCGTGCGCCCCGCGCGCGCCGGGCGTGCGGCACAGGGATTCGATCACCCGGACCGCCGGGTCGGACCGGAGGGCGTCGGTCAGGGGGCCGTGGTCGCGGGCGAGCAGGGCGAGGCCGTACAGCCCCTCGGCGAAGTCGGCGCCGCCCGGGTCGGTGCCGCCCACCGCGTCTCCGGCCGCGCCGACGAGCAGGCCGAAGTGGTCGAGGAAGGAGCGGCGTTCGCGGCGGCCCAAACGGTACGAAGGCCGGTACGCGGGCTGGCGCGCAGACTGGTACGAAGGCCGGTACGGGCGCGGGTGCGCGGACCCGGGTACGGACGGACCCTCGGCGTCGGGCACGGCACAGGGGGCGCCGCCGGAGCGTCCGGCGCCGTCGGCGGCCAGGTCGAAGACGTGGAACTCGTGCGGCGCAAGCCCGCGCACGAGCCGCTCACTCCAGACCCGGGCCTCACTCCCCGCAGCGCACGAGTCGCTGTCCGCGAGCAGTCCGATCCGCATCGAGCGCACCCCCGATCTCCCTTGTGGACGGCCGCCACCGTTCCGGTGACCCGCGGCGCAAAGACCGTAAGCCGGTGGAGAGGTGGCGCGACGGACGGTTGTCCGTCGCGCCACCGGAAGGGGTGAATGCTCGTGACTTTCGACCCGGGGTAGCGTTCTGTCGCGCTAAAGGGACTCTGTGTCACCCAGCCCGCCGGGCCGGCCCGCCGATCAGGCCGGTACGGGCTCCCCGCGCCGCGTGCGCCGGGCGCGGGCCCGCTCCGGGTCGGGGCTCGGCACGGCGTCGAGCAGTGCGCGTGTGTACGGGTCCTCCGGGGCGCCGTACACCTTCTCCACCGGCCCCAGTTCCACGATCCGGCCCCCGCGCATCACGGCGACCCGGTCGCTGATGCCCCGGACGACGGCGAGGTCGTGGGCGATGAAGACCAGGGTGAGCCCCAGGTCGCGCTGGACCTCGCGGAGCAGGTCGACGATCTGCGCCTGGGTGGTCACGTCGAGCGCGGAGACCGGTTCGTCGCAGACGACGATCCTCGGCTCGGCGACCAGGGCGCGGGCGATGCCGACGCGCTGCCGCTGACCGCCGCTGAACTCGTGCGGATGGCTCGCGTACCGGCCGGGGTCGAGCCCGACCCGCTCCAGGGCCTCGCTCACCCGCCGCCGGATCTCGCCCTCGTCCCGCACCCCGGCGGCCCGCAGCGGGTCGGCGACGGACTCGCCGACGGAGCGGCGGGGGTTGAGGGAGGCCACCGGGTCCTGGAAGACCATCTGGAGTTCGCGGCGGATGGGCCGCAGCGCCCGCTCGGACAGGGCTCCGATGTCCCGGCCGCCGTACTGGATCCGGCCGGCGGTGGGCTCGGCGAGGCGGACCAGGAGCCGGCCGAGGGTGGTCTTGCCGCTGCCGCTCCCGCCGACGACGCCCAGGGTCTCACCGGCGGCGAGGGAGAGGTCGACGCCGTCGAGGGCGACGGTACGGGACCGGCCCCTGCCGAACTCCCGCCGCAGCCCGGTGGCTTCGAGCAGGATCTCGCGGGAGCCCGGGGAGCCCGAGGAGCCCGAGGAGCCCGGCAAACCCAAGGGACCCGGGAAGCCCGGGGCACCCGAAGAGCCCGGGAGGCCCGGGGCGCCCTTCCCCGTACCCCTGTCCGTACGCGTATCCGTACCGGCGGCGGGGGCAGGGGTCAGCGGGGCGTCCAGCCGTGGCACCGCCGCCAGCAGTGCCCGGGTGTACGGGGCGGTGGGCGCCGACAGCACCGACCCCACCGGGCCCCTCTCCACGCGCCGGCCGTCCTTCATCACCAGGACCTCGTCCACGCTCTCCGCCGCCACCGCCACGTCATGGGTGACCAGCAGCAGCGCCATGCCGGTGGCCTCCCGCAGCCCGTGCAGCAGATCGAGGATCTGCGCCTGTACGGTCACGTCCAGCGCCGTCGTCGGCTCGTCGGCGATCAGCAGCCTCGGTTCGCAGGCCAGGGCCATCGCGATGAGGGCCCGCTGCCGCATGCCGCCGCTGAACTCGTGCGGCCGGGAGCGCGCGCGGCGGGCCGCGTCCGGGATGCCGACCCGGTCGAGGACGTCGACGGCGCGGGCGCGGGCGGCCCGCCGGGAGGCTCCGGTGTGCACCCGGTACACCTCGGCTATCTGGGCGCCGACCGCGTAGTAGGGGTCGAGCGCGGACAGCGGGTCCTGGAAGACCATCGCCGCGACCGCGCCGCGCAGCCGCCGCAGTTCGCGGGGGCTCGCGGTGTCCACGTCCGTGCCTCCGACGCGTACGGTGCCCGAGGTGCGGGCGCCGGTGCCCCGGTGGAGTCCGAGGAGCGCGCCCGCGACCGTGCTCTTGCCGCTGCCGGACTCCCCCACCAGCGCGAGGGCACCGCCCGGCGCGAGGGTGAACGACAGCCCGTCGACGGCGCGGACCCCGCCGGAGCCGGGGAACTCGACCACCAGGTCCCGCACCTCGGCGAGCGGGCCGCCGGAGTCCGGCAGACCGCCGGCCACCAGGTCCGTCACCAGGTCCGTCACCGAGTCCGTCACCGGGTTCGTCATGACAGCACCACCCTTCGGTCGGCGACGGCGTACAGCACATCGGCCAGGAGGTTCGCGAGCACCACCGCGGTGCCGATCACCAGGACCACCCCCACCACCACCGGCAGATCGATGACCTTCACTCCGTCGATCAGGGTCTTGCCGAGCCCCGGGATGCCGAACAGCGACTCGGTGAGGACCGCGCCGCCGAACATCGTCCCCACGTCGAGGGCGCTGAGCGCGATCACGGGCGGTACGGCCCCGCGCAGCGCGTGCCGGGTGACGATCGCCCGCTCGCCGACCCCGTACGCGCGGAAGGTGCGGACATGGTCCTCGGCGAGGGTCTCCAGCGTGGCGCCCCGGGTCAGCCGGGCGTACTTCGCGGATTCGAAGAGCCCGAGCGTCAGCCAGGGGAGCAGCAGATTCCACGCCCACTGCTCGGGGTTCTCCGTGAACGGGACATAGCTCGGGAAGGGCAGCCAGCGCAGATAGGCGCAGACGGCCATGAGCAGCAGCAGACCCAGGATGAAGACCGGCATCCCGGTCGCGGCGAGGGTCAGCACGGTCAGGGCGCGTTCGGTGAACCCGCCCCGGCGCAGCGCGGAGAGGAGTCCGACGCCGACGCCGATGACCAGCCAGATCACCAGCGCGCCGAGGGCGAGGGACGCGGTCGCGGGGAGCCGTTCCAGGATCAGCCGGGTGACCTCCTGGTCGCTCTGGTACGAGAGGCCGAGGCAGGGCGCGGCACAGTGCCGTACGGAGGTGCCGGTGCTGTAGTCGCGTCCGGCGACGATGCCCTGGAGGAAGTGGAGGTACTGGGTGACCACGGACTCGTTCAGGCCGAGGGTCCGGCGGACCTGGGCGATCTGCTGCGGGGAGCAGCGTTCGCCGCAGGCGAGGCGGGCGGGGTCGCCGGGGGCCAGGTAGAAGAGGCCGTAGACGAGGACGGAGAGCGTCAGCAGCACGAGCAGCGCGCCGCCGAGCCGTCGGAGCAGGAAGAGGGTCATGACAGCGTCTTCTTCTGGGGCCGGAGGGGTCCGGGGGACTTGAGGGGCTCGGAGGGCCCCAGGGCCGGGCGGGGTCCCTGGGCCGCACCGGATCGCCCGCTCGGTCGCCCGGCCGGCCGACCGTTCAGCCGCCCGCTCAGCCGACCGTTCAGCCGCCCGGCCGGTCGCCCGGACCGTTCCCGGCGGGTGCCGACGGCGAGCCTGCTCGCCTCCCTCGGGTCCAGGGCCGTGCGCACGGCCTCGCCGAGGACGGTGAAGGACAGGACCGTGACGAAGAGCAGCCCGGCGGGGAGCAGGACGTACATCGGATCGGCCCGGAACCAGGTCTGCGCGCTGGAGAGCATCTGTCCCCAGGACGGTGTCGGCGGTTTCACGCCGACGCCCAGGAAGGAGAGGGACGCCTCGACCACGATGTTGGCGGGGAGCAGGACGGCGGCGTACGTGATGACCGGCGCGCCCAGCGACGGCAGCAGTTCGCGGCGGGCGACCCGCCAGGGGCCGTGGCCGCTGAGGCGGGCGGCGGCGACGAAATCCAGCCGTTTGAGAGTGAGGGTCTGGGCCCGCACGATCCGGGCGGTGCCGCCCCAGCCGAGCGCGCCGATGAGCAGGATCAGCAGCAGCGGGCGCGGGAAGTCGGCGGGGACGACGGCGGTGAGCGCGATGCCGACGACGAGCATCGGCAGGGCGACGAGGATGTCGCCGACCCGGCTGAGCAGGGAGTCGAGCAGGGGGGAGCCGAGGCCGGCGGCGAGTCCGACGGCCACGCCGATCGAGATCTGGACCACGGTGGCGCCGGCGGCCACGAGCAGGGAGATCCGGGCGCCGTGGAGGAGCCGGGCGAGCAGGTCGCGGCCGGTGCCCGGCTCGACGCCCAGCCAGTGTTCGGCGCTGACGCCGCCGAGGGGGCCGACGGGGACCCCGCCACGGGCGGAGTCGACCAGGTCGTCGTGGTACGTGTGGGGGTCCTGGCCGGTGAGGGCCGTGATCAGCGGGGCGGCCAGGGCGAGCAGCACCAGCAGGGCGAGGACGCCGGCGGAGATCAGCGCGGCGGGGCGGCGCCGCAGCCGCCGCAGCACGGCGCGGGCGGTGCCGCCCCCGTCCGCGGGTGCGGCACCGCCCGGGGCCGCGGGCGGGAGTGCGTTCCCGCCCGCGGCCGCGGGTTCGTGGGCGACGGTGCTCACTTGACGGCGACCTGCGAGATGTCGAGGACGCCGGTCCAGTCGCTGATCACGATGTTCTTGACGTCCTTGCCGTACAGCCGCTTGTAGACGGGGTGGAAGAGCGGCACGTCCAGGGCGAGCTTTCCGATCCGGCGGTCCAGGGCGCCCCAGCGCTGGGCGGCGGCGTCGAGGTCGGTGAGCTTGTTGATGGCGTCGATCTCGCGGTTGACCGCCGGGTCGTCGTACTGGGCGTGGTTGTAGTTGGAGCCGTCCTCGACGATCTGCCGGCCGTCGAAGATCGGCGCGAGGAAGGGGGCTCCGGAGGGCCAGTCGGCTCCCCAGCGGGAGAGGAAGAAGCCGGGGGTCTTCTTCGCGTCCCAGCGGGCCTCGTTGAAGGCGTTGCTCTCCAGGCCCTGGAGTTCGACGGTGATGCCGGCCTTCTTCAGTGCCTCCTGGACGGCGGTGGCGACCTCGGGGCTGGTCTGCCGGTTCTGCTCGGTGGAGTGCGTGAGCGTGATCCTCAGATTCTCGTGGCCGGCCTCCTTCAGCAGCTCGCGGGCCTTGTCGGGGTTCCCGGACGGGCCCGCCGGGAAGTGGTCGTAGGGGGTGTGGCCGAACGCCTTCTTCTCCGGGAGGAAGGTGGTCGCGGGCTCCGCGAGGGCCGATCCGCCGGCCGCGTTGATGACGCTGGTGCGGTTGACGGCGTACGAGATGGCCTGCCGCACCTTGATGTCGTCGAACGGCTTCACCTTCGGGTTGAAGGCGAGGTAGTTGACGAAGCCGAAGCGGCCGGTGCCGACGCGGCCGGCGAGTTCCTTGTCGGCGCCGACGCGGGCCAGTTCGGCGGGGCCGAGGTTGGTGTCGGTGGTGACGGCGGCGGCGTCGGCACCGGAGCCGGTGGACAGCCGCTGGTTGATGACGGCGGAGTCGAGCCCGGAGCGGACGTCGATGGTGTCGGGGTACGCCTTGCGCTCCTGGTCGGTCTTCTGGGACCAGTGGGGGTTGCGCTCCAGGAGCAGCCGCTCGCCGTCGTTCTCGTTCCGCACCACCTTGTACGGGCCGGAGGAGAGCGGGCGCTCCTCGTACCGGGTGCCGGTGTCCTTGTTCCGGGGCACCGGGGCGAACTGGGTCTGGGTGGCGAGATAGGGGAACTCGCCCTCCGGCTTGCGCAGCTTGAAGACGATCGTCCGGTCGTCGGGGGTGACGATCGAGGCGAGCCCCTTCCGGTCCTTGAAGGGGCCCTGGTAGGTGCTGCCGCCGATGAGCCAGTCACGGAGGTAGGGGGCGCCGCCGGAGAGTTCGGCGGCGAAGGAGCGCTCGACGCCGTGCTTGATGTCGGCCGAGGTGATGGCGGTGCCGTCCTCGTACTTGAGTCCCTCCTTGAGGGTGTACGTCCACTCCGTCGCGTCCGCGTTGGGGCGGCCGAGGTCGGTGGCGAGGTCGGGGACGACCTCGGTGCCGGCGGCGCCGTCCTCGCGGTTGCGGGTGGTGAGGGTGCGGAAGACGAGGGAGGGAACGTTTCCGCCGCCGGAGGTGTAGAGGCGGGCGGGGTCGAAGTCGGTCTGCGGCTCGGCGTTGAGGACGGTGAGCGTGCCGCCCTTGCGGGGCTTGCCGTCGCCGCCGGTGCCGCCGCCCTGGGCGTCACCGTCCTGGGGCCCGGCGCACGCGGCGGCCGTGACCAGGGCGAGACCGGCGGCGGCGGCCGCGGTGGCGCGGCGGGATATGACGGACCGTTGACGCATGGAAGGAAGACCTCTCCGAATACCGGGGAACACGGGGGACACGGGTGGAGCCACGGGACCCGCCGGCCGGCAGAACCAGGAGGAACGGCGGGGCCGGCGGGCACACGGCGGGACGCTGGACGCGGGGGTGTCCGTACAGAGCGCGGCGGGTTTCGGACGAGGCCGGAAGGCATCGGCAGCACCGGGAAATGCGACCGGGGCGTCAACGAGAAAAACCGCGTCTGCGGACGTGGGAACGCCGGACGCGGTCAGCGAAGAAGGAAAGGGACCCGCACGGGCGGGATTTCCTGGAATTCAGCCCCGGGACAAGGAAACCGGAGGATTCCCGAAGGACTCCCAGGGGCGGACGACACGCGCTCGGGCGGACGTCAGCGACAGTGGATGTCGGCCACACTGTGCCCGGCCACGCCGATGAGCGCCAGCTCAATGGCGGCGCGATCGAAGGCGTACGGGCGGTGTGACATGCCGAGAAATATGGACGACCCATCCGCCGATGTCAAAGCCCTCGGACCGGATGATGAGACGGCCGTCCCGGGAAATGATCACAGGCCGGGGCGGGCCGTCCGCGCCGGCCGAGGGCCTTCGGGGATCAACTCCCGGGGAAGGGCCAGGGGTTGGGGCGGCACTGGATACCGCCGATCTTCAGCGATTTCGTCTGCTGCTGCATCACCGGGGCCAGGGCGCCCTCGGTGCCACAGTTCACATGCCCGAAACCGAGCCGGTGGCCGACCTCGTGGTTGATGAGCATCTGGCGGTACGCGTGCATCGCCCGGGGGCCGTAGGTCTCGGAGCCGCGGGCCCAGCGGAAGGCATTGATCATCACCCGCTCGGTGGCGGCCGAATCACAGCTGACCTTGTCGATCGACGTGTCCAGATTGGATTTCGCACACCAGACATCGGTGGTCCCCGGGCTGGCGAGGGTAATGACGAAATCCGACTGCCCCGAGGAGATCCGCTCGAAGGTCAGCGTGCCCTTGCGGGTCCAGCTGCGGTCGTCGTTGAGGGTGCGCTGAATGGCCCGGGCGAAAAGGGCACCGTCGAGTCCGAGACCGTTCTCCACATCGACGCGATAACGGATCTTGCGACCGGCGCCCGGGGCCCGGTCCAGGCCGGGAACCGCCGCGAAGGAACCGTCGGCGGTGAATTCCCGGTCCATGGGGTACTGCCGGGACATCAACTGCTCGTAGGTGGGGGGCTCGGCCGACTCCCCGGCGGGCGAGGGCGCGCGCTTGCTCCGCGCGGGCGCGTCGCCCGCCCTGGCCTGTTCGTCCTGCCCGGCGGTCCCCGCGCCCCCGCCCTGGGGGCTGCGCTCGTCGTCCGTGACGGCGGTGTCGCCACGCCGCTCCCGGTCCTCGGCCACCTGGCCGGACACGACGACGGCGAGCACGGTCGTCACGGCGGCGGCCGCGAGGCCGGTGAGGGTACGACCCAGAGAGCCCCGGGAGCCCTGGGAACCCCGGGAACCCCGGCCGTCCCGGGAACGCTGCCCGGGAACGCCGCTGCCGCCGCTGTCCGCCGGTGCACCGGCGACAGGATCGACGCCGGTGTCGATGCCTGTGCCTGTGCCTGTGCCTGTGCCTGTGCCGGTGTCGGCGGGCGGCCGGGCGACCGCGTCGAACGCTTCGACGAACTCCTGGCGCGGACCGGGTATCCGGGCACCCCGCCGCGACTCCACCCGGGACCGGGGCACCGCGGCACCGGGTGCGGCACCCGGGGGCACTCCCCAGGCACCCCCGGGCTCGTGCTGCTCCGGATGACCGCTGCGCACCGACGGCCCGCCGCGCCCGTCCGGGGCGGCACCCGCATGACCGTCGCCGGTGGGCGCGTACGTCCCCGGAGCGGCGGTGTGCCGGTCCGGCGCGGAGGAGTCCTGGGCGTACGGGTCGGAGGCGTACGCGTCAGGGGCGTACGGATCGGGGCTGTACGGCTCAGGGGCGTACGGCTCAGGGGCACCGGCGTGCGCGTCCCGCCCCGGGGGCCCGGGCGCCGGAGCGGCCTCGCCGGGCGGCGGCGCGGCGGGGCCGGAGCCCGTCCGCCCGCCCTGGGGCGCGGGGCCCTTGCGGCTGTGTCGTCCCACGGGCTCCGATCAGCTCCTACCGGTGTCGTCGAGCAGGTCCCGGACGGCCCGCGCGACCGCCTCCGGGTACTCCATCATCGCCACGTGCCCGGCGTCCGGGAGGGTCACCAGACGGGAGCCGCGGAAGGCCACCGCGGCCCGGTGGGCCATGCGGTACGAGACCAGCCGGTCACGCCCCCCGTACACCAGCAGCGTCGGCGCGAGCACCCGCTCGGCCTGGCGCCAGAGGTTGTGCTGTCCGCCCAGCGTGTACGCGTCGACGATACCCCGGGCCGAACGGCCCATCGCCTCCCAGAAATGGGGCAGTTGGCTGCGCCGCTCCATCTCCTCGACGGCGTGCCGCAGCGCCTCGCCGGAGACCCGGGAGGGGTCCCCGTAGACGAGGGAGACGACCCCCCGCGTCCGCCGCTCCGGGGACCAGCCCCGGGTCATCCGGGCGAAGAGGCGGGTGGCGCCGGGCATCCCGAGCAGACCGGTGGACACGGCGGTGCGCTGCACCCGCAGCTCGGGCAGGGCGGGCGAGACCAGGGTGAGCGTGCGCACCAGGTCGGGACGGACGGCCGCGACCCGGGTGGCGACGGCGCCGCCCAGCGAGTTCCCCAGCAGGTGCACGGGGCCGCGGCCCGATGCGTCGAGCAGCCGGATCACCGCGCGGGCGTGTCCGGTGACCGAGTAGTCGCCGTCCTGCGGCGGCGGCGAGGCGCCGAAGCCCGGCAGGTCGACCGCCTCGGCGTCGACGTCGTCGGCGAGCAGCTTCATCAGCGCCGACCAGTTCAGCGAGGAGCCGCCGAGCCCGTGGATACAGAGCGCCGGCGGCAGCCCGGTGCGCGCGGGCGGCCGTGACCGTACGTGGAGCGTGACCGCGGGGAGCGTGACGGTGCGCAGCTCCTCCCCCTCGGCGACCCGTACGGCGGCCGGGACGGCGGCCGTTTCGGCGGGCGACGGGGCGACGACGGCGGGCACGCCTGGCAGCTCGGTCGACGACATAGCAAGCAATGTTACGAGACGATCACACCGCGAATGGTGTGTTCGGCGTCACACATCGCATAGCGCAGCGCTTCATCAGCTTCTACGCTCGAAGAAAGGCCGCATTCACGGGCCGCTGACAGGATTCACCGGCCGGTGACGGGCCACCGCAAGGGATGAGAACCCAGGCTTCAGGGAAAGCGGTGCCGTATGGCTGTCGATCCCACCGAACCGGAACCTTTCGACGAGCACGACGAGCACGACGAGCAGCACACGCGGCGCGATCGGTCCGAGCCGGCCGAGAAGTCCGAACGGTCCGAGCGATCCCGGCGGTCCGGCGAATCCGAGCGGTCCGGGGACGGCGGACCGGCGGCGAAGGACGCGGACGGGACGCTGGACACCGAGGTCCCCGAGGCCGATGCCGCCGAGCAGCGGGCGGAGGTGACACCGCAGGAGGACGACTCCCCGGTGGATATCGATGCGGACACCGCGAACGAGGCGGACGCCGTGGAACAGGCACGCGTCGTCGGCCTGGATGAGGACGACTATCGGTGACCTGACCCCCTTTGCCCCCGAATCGGGAGTTATCACGGGTGTCCGATCCGTGAAATTCTGCGTTCGCGACGCGCACGCCGGGGTTACCCAAAAGTACGATGGCGGGCGCGGCGCACAGCGCACACGGAACGAAATTTGGGAGGCGGCGTGACAGCCATCGAGCAGACAGAGGCGACTCGCCCGCGGGGCACGCGTCTGCCACGCCGAGCCCGCAGGAACCAGCTCCTGGGCGCGGCCCAGGAGGTCTTCGTCGCCCAGGGTTACCACGCGGCCGCCATGGACGACATCGCCGAGCGCGCGGGCGTCAGCAAGCCGGTGCTCTACCAGCACTTCCCCGGGAAGCTGGAGCTGTATCTCGCCCTGCTCGACCAGCACTGCGAGGCCCTGCTCCTGGGGGTCCGCACCGCGCTGGCGTCGACCAGTGACAACAAGCAGCGGGTCGCCGCCACCATGGACGCCTATTTCGCGTACGTGGAGGACGAGGGCGGGGCCTTCCGGCTGGTCTTCGAGTCGGATCTGACCAACGAGCCCGCCGTGCGCGAGCGGGTGGACCGGGTCTCGCTCCAGTGCGCCGAGGCGATCTCCGAGGTGATCGCCGAGGACACGGGGCTGTCCCGGGACGAGTCGATGCTGCTCGCCGTCGGGCTGGGCGGGGTCTCGCAGGTCGTGGCCCGGTACTGGCTCTCCAGCGGCTCCGCCATCCCGCGGAACACGGCGGTGCAGCTGCTGACGTCGCTGGCCTGGCGGGGCATCGCCGGCTTCCCGCTGCACGCCTCCGACGCCCACGGGGACGCGCTGGCGCTCCCGCTCGCCGAGCAGGCCTGACGGCCGCCGGACACCGCCCCGGGCCGCCGCCGCACCCGCGCCGACGGCCCGGGACCTGCCGCGATCAGGCGCGTCGGAGGAGGTCTCCGGCGGGTCTGTTCGCTCCTGGCGTTCCCCGGGGCGGCTTTCCGCCGCCCCGGCCCGACTAGTGTGTGCGGGGTACGGCGCGGCTGACCGCGCGAGGGCTGACCGTTCGGAGGGACATAGCCGTGGAGGTCAAGATCGGCGTGCAGCACGCACCCCGGGAGATCGTTCTGGAGAGCGGGCAGTCCGCCGAGGAGGTCGAGCGGACCGTCGCCGACGCGCTGTCCGGCAAGACGCCGCTGCTCAGCCTGGCGGACGACAAGGGCCGCACGATCCTGGTTCCGTCGGACCGGATCGCCTACATCGAGATCGGCGAGCCCGCCACCCGCCGCGTGGGCTTCGGCGCGGTGTAACAGCGGTGCGGTAGCGGGACGACACCGGTAGCGGAACGCCACCGGGACGACCGCCTCTCGTGCCTGCCCGTCCCCGACGGGCGCACGCGGCGCGGACCGAAGACGGCCGGGGGCCGGACGGATCACTTCCGTCCGGCCCCCGGCCGTCTTCCGCCGTTCCGGGGCCGTCCCGGGTCGTTCCGGGGTCGTTCCGGAGCCGCGCCCGGTGCGGTGCCCGGTGCAGTGCCCTTGCGCGGGCCGCGCGCGTACGCCCGTGCGCCCGTGCGCCGACCTGGTGTGCGCCGTACATTCGCCTGGCGTTCACCACCGCGGGAGGGTTGCTTTCCGTAGCCACCGGGTAGTACGGGCTGTAACGACCTGGCCCCTACCCGTGTCCGCGAGGTGATCAGCAGTGCTGTTCGCAGTGTTCGGTTCGGTCCTGCTCGGCCTCGCGCTCGCGTGGGCCGCCGACCGCCTGCTGGGATCCCGTCTCCCGGACCGCCGCGCGGTCTATGTCACCGGCCCGCTGGGCGCGCTCTTCGGCGCCTGGGTGGCCGGTGCCTCGCTGGGCCCCGGCCATGTGCCGGGGATGCTCGTGGGGGCGACGCTCTTCGCCGGTGTCCTGCTCTCGCTGCTGCTGCGGCCGCCGGCCCGCCGGCTGCGCAGGGCGCTGCCCTTCTGAGGCGACCGGCCGCTCTCCCGCCGTGCCGCCCCCGACACCGTCCCCACGGCCCCTGCCCGGCGAGTCCGGCCGCGCCGGGCCGGGGCTGCCCGCGCGGCCCCGGCGGTGCTCAGGCGGCGAGACCGAGGGCCGCCATCCGGCGGGTGTGGGCCTTGGTGATCCGGGTGAACATCTCGCCCACCGCCGCCAGGTCGAAGCCGTCGGCCAGCCCGCCCACCAGCATGGTGGAGAGGGCGTCCCGCTCCGCGACGACACGCTGGGCCTGGGAGAGGGCCTCCCCCATCAGCCGGCGCGCCCACAGCGCGAGGCGCCCGCCGAGCCGGGGGTCCGCCTCGATGGCGGCGCGCACCTTCTCGACGGCGAAGTTGCCGTGCCCGGTGTCGTCGAGGACCGCCAGCACCAGGGCCCGGGTGTCGGAGTCGAGCCGCACCGCGACCTCACGGTAGAAGTCGCTGGCGATCGAGTCGCCGACATACGCCTTGACCAGGCCTTCCAGCCAGTCGGACGGGGCCGTCTGGCGGTGGAACTCGTCCAGCGCCCGGGCGAAGGGCTCCATCGCGGCGGTCGGCTCCGTGTCGATGGCGGCGAGCCGGTCCCGCAACCGCTCGAAGTGGTGGAACTCGGCCGCGGCCATTTTCGCCAGCTCCGCCTTGTCCCCCAGGGTCGGGGCGAGCTTGGCGTCCTCGGCGAGGCGTTCAAAGGCGGCCAGCTCGCCGTAGGCGAGCGCGCCGAGGAGATCCACGACGGCGGCGCGGTACTGCGGCTCGGCAGAGGCGGTGGCCCAGTCCTGGGCGGCGATTCCGGTGGGCGCGGCGGGTTCGGTGGGGCCGGTGGGACCGGCGGCGTTGTCAGGCGTCTCCATGAAGCGCACAATAGCCCGCCCGCACGGGGCCGTAAGGCCCTGGTCAACCCTGCCCGGGGGTCTCCCGGGGCGGTCATCCGTCCCGCTTCCCGGGAAATCGCCCAACACACATGCGCGAATCCGGGGTACAGTGGTAATGCGCCCGCTGAGCGTTTTTTGATTCTCGGTGGGCGATCGCAGTGTTTGACCGAGGGATTTTCTCCTCGGCCCCTTGAGGATGCCCGGTCGGTGACACGATCGGCTCCGAACCGACCGCCCTCCGCGCGGACCGTACGCCCTCTCGCGTACGACCGTCGATGAGGGACCCCCTCAGCGGTACGACGCTTGAGCGACGGCAGAGGTCCCGCGCCATCCGGCCACCCACGGCCGGCCCGTTACCAGGGCGCGCCAGGACCCCCCAGTCGTTCGCCTCGCGCCGCGTCTCACAGAAGAGGCAACACCCTGACTACGCAGCAAACGACTTTCCGGGATCTCGGGATCCTGCCCGAGACCGCCGAAGCTCTCGAAGCCGTCGGTATTCTCGCCCCGTTCCCCATTCAGGAGATGACGCTCCCCGTAGCGCTCTCCGGCACCGATGTGATCGGCCAGGCCAAGACCGGCACCGGCAAGACGCTCGGTTTCGGCCTGCCGCTCCTGGAGCGCGTCACCGTCCCCGCGGACGTCGAGGCGGGCCGGGCCACGCCCGACATGCTCTCCGACGCCCCCCAGGCGCTCGTGGTCGTGCCCACCCGCGAGCTGTGCACCCAGGTGACCAACGACCTGCTGACCGCCGGCAAGGTCCGCAATGTGCGGGTGCTGGCGATCTACGGCGGCCGGGCGTACGAGCCGCAGGTGGAGGCCCTGAGGAAGGGCGTCGACGTGATCGTCGGCACCCCGGGCCGGCTGCTCGACCTCGCGGGCCAGAAGAAGCTGGACCTGTCCCACGTCCGCGCGCTCGTCCTCGACGAGGCCGACGAGATGCTGGACCTGGGCTTCCTCCCCGATGTCGAGAAGATCATCCAGCAGCTGCCGCCCAAGCGGCAGACCATGCTCTTCTCGGCCACGATGCCGGGCGCCGTGATCGGCCTCGCCCGCCGTTACATGTCGCAGCCCACGCACATCCGCGCCACCGCGCCGGACGACGAGGGCGCGACCGTCGCCAACATCACCCAGCGGGTCTACCGCGCCCACTCCATGGACAAGCCGGAGATGGTCTCCCGGATCCTCCAGGCCGACGGCCGGGGACTGGCGATGATCTTCTGCCGGACCAAGCGCACGGCGGCGGACATCGCCGACCAGCTCGCCCGGCGCGGCTTCGCCTCGGGCGCGGTCCACGGCGACCTCGGGCAGGGCGCGCGCGAGCAGGCGCTGCGGGCGTTCCGCAACGGCAAGGTGGACGTGCTGGTCTGCACGGACGTCGCCGCGCGCGGTATCGATGTCGAGGGTGTGACCCACGTCATCAACTACCAGTCGCCCGAGGACGAGAAGACCTACCTCCACCGCATCGGCCGCACCGGCCGCGCGGGGGCGTCCGGCACCGCGGTCACGCTGGTCGACTGGGACGACATCCCGCGCTGGCAGCTGATCAACAAGGCGCTGGACCTGAAGTTCCCCGACCCGGTCGAGACGTACTCCACGTCGCCGCACCTGTTCGAGGAGTTGAGCATCCCGGCGGGCACCAAGGGTGTGCTGCCCCGGGCCGAGCGCACCCGCGCCGGTCTGGCGGCGGAGGAGCTGGAGGACCTGGGCGAGACCGGGGGCCGTGGCCGCCGTCCCGCCACCCGCGATCACGGTCGCGACCGTGACCGCGACCGCGACCGTGATCGCGACCGCCAGCGTGAGGAGCAGCCGGCCCGTACGCGGACGCCGCGCCAGCGCCGCCGTACCCGTGGCGGCTCGTCGGTGGCCGCGGACGGCACGCCGCAGACGCAGCAGCCCACCGCGTCCACCGGGTCCGCCGGTCCCGCCGTGTCGCAGGAGGCCGCGGAGGGCACAGGCGCGCGGACGCCCCGGCGCCGTCGGCGTACGCGTACGGGCGCTCCGAACGCGGGCATTCCGGCGGCGGGCGCCACAGCGACCGTGCCGGAGCAGTCGGCCGGCCAGGTCGCCGAGGTGACGACGGCCGCCGAGGCCGTGGTCGAGACGGTCGCGCAGCCGCTGCCGCAGCAGGCCCCGGAGGTGGAGGCGGCGCCGCGGCGCCGTCGCACCCGCGCGGTGAAGGCCGTGGAGACGGCCGAGACCACGGAGGCGGCGGAGGTCGCCCCCGTCGTGCCCGCGCCGGCTCCCGCCGTCGACGATGCCCCGGAGGCCGAGGTCAAGCCGCGTCGTGCGCGCAAGACCGCTGCCACCAAGGCCGTGGAGACGGCCGAGGGCACGGAGGCTCCCGCCGAGGCCAAGCCGCGCCGCACGCGGAAGACCGCCGCCACCAAGGCCGTCGAAGCGGCTGAAGGCACGGAGGCTCCCGCCGAAGCGAAGCCGCGTCGTACGCGCAAGACGGCCGCAGCGAAGGCCGCCGAAGCCGTGGAGACGGCCGAGGGCGCCGAGGCTCCCGCCGAGGCCAAGCCCCGTCGTACGCGCAAGACCGCCGCCACCAAGGCCGTCGAGACGGCCGAGGGCACGGAGGCTCCCGCCGAGGCCAAGCCGCGCCGGACCCGCAAGACCGCCGCAGCGAAGGCCGCCGAAGCCGTGGAGACGGCCGAGGGCGCCGAGGCTCCCGCCGAGGCCAAGCCCCGTCGTACGCGCAAGACCGCCGCCACCAAGGCCGTCGAAGCGGCCGAGGGCACGGAGGCTCCCGCCGAGGCCAAGCCGCGCCGCACGCGCAAGACGGCCGCGGCCAAGGCCGCCGAGAGCGCGGACGGCGTCGAGGTCAAGCCTCGTCGTACCCGCAAGACGGCGGCGGCCAAGGCGGCCCCGGCTCCCGAGGCCGTCGAGGGCTGATCGACCGCATCGCGCCGAACCGACGGCCCGGTCCCCGTTCCCGGGGGCCGGGCCGTCGTCCGTCCGCCCGCTTCTCCCCCGCTCCCTCCCGCTCTGCCCCGTACCTGCGGGCCGGGTCCCGTCGGGAGGGGGCTTCCCGCGCATCCGCCGCGACTCGTCGGTAACCTCGGGGCATGAGCAGGCCCCCCACGTTCGTACCCCCCGCTTGTGCCCGGTCCCGTACGCTGCGCACCGCGCGCGGGGACTTCGCCGTCCTGGACGCCCGGCCCGGGTCGGGACCGATCCGGGGCACCGCGCTGCTGCTGCCCGGTTTCACCGGCAGCAAGGAGGACTTCATCGCGATGCTCGACCCCCTCGCGGCGGCCGGGTACCGGGTGGTGTCCGTGGACGGGCGGGGGCAGTACGAGACCGAGGGCCCCGCCGACGAGCAGGCGTACGCGCAGGGCGAGCTGGCCCGCGATGTGCTGGCCCAGGCGGAGGCGGTCGGTGACGGCGGACCGCTGCATCTGCTGGGGCACTCCCTCGGCGGCCAGATCGCGCGGGCCGCCGCCCTCCTGGACCGCTCCCCCTTCCGCACCTTCACCGCGATGTCCTCGGGCCCGGCCCGGATCTGCGCCGCGCAGCGGGAGAAGGTCCGGCTGCTGAGCGAGGCCCTGACGGTGCTGAGCATGGCCGACGTCTGGGAGGCGATGCAGGCCATGGACCCGCCGGAGGAGACCGCCACCGACGGGGAGGACCTGCGGCGGCGCTGGATGCTCACCCAGCCCCTGCAACTCGTCACGACGGGCCGTCAGCTCTCCGTCGAGCCCGACCGGGTCGACGCGCTGGCCGCGCTGGAGCCGCTGCCCAAGCATGTGATCAGCGGGGAACGGGACGACACCTGGCCCGTCGAGGAGATGGACGGCATGGCGGTACGGCTCGGGGCGCACCGGACGGTGATCGCCGGGGCCGGGCACTCCCCCAACACGGACCGGCCGGCGGAGACGTCCGCCGCCGTCGCCGCCTTCTGGGACGCGCATCCGGCGGTGTGAGCGACCGGGGCCGTGAGAGCCCCACGCCCAGGAGGAGGGAAGCTCACCGGGCCGGGGCAGGGAATGCGCAAACCGAATCGGTACCGGCCCCACGGGCCGGTCCTCTCACGGCTGGGGCGATGTGTGACCTACGACCTTGCGATGTATCAGCTCAGAACATTCCGGGAAGTGGCCCGGCTGGGCAGCTTCACCAAAGCCGCGAAAAGCCTTGGGTACGCCCAGTCGAGTATCAGCGCGCACATACAGGCGCTGGAATCCCACGTCGGGTTCAAGCTGTTGCAGCGCATGCCGCGCGGAGTACGGCTCACCACGGCGGGTGAGATCTTCCACGATCACACCCTGCGCATTTTCCATGTCATGGACGAAATGGCCACGGCGCTGAATCCCGCCGGTGAGCCGGCGGGGCAGGCGGCTGTGGGTGCCTCCGCGCTGCTCCTGGAGTCCCGTGTCGGTTCCCTGATGCGCGAGTGCCGTTAGCGCTGTCCGCGGGTACGGGTGTCGCCCCGACCGCTCCGGGGGCCGGTCGGGGGCGGTCGCCCACCGCGTCGAGGACGCGGAGCCATGACCGGGCACCCGTCCCCCTCACTCCCGGGGGGACGGGCAGGCCCTGGGTCAGTACTGCGCCTGGAGGTGCTGCCAGAAGCCGTCCCGCAGCGCCCTGCGCAGGACCGCGTGCCCCCGCAGGGACCGCTGGAGCACCCGTTCCGCCTCGATCAGCAGATCCTGGTCCACCGGCCCGGGCAGATACGGATGGCCGGGCAGCAGCTCGGCCATCGTCTCCCGCCCCCGCTCCGCCAGCCAGGTGGCCGCGATCCGGGCGCCGACGAACCGGACCTCGTCCCGGGACGGCGGCGGCGCGCCCTCGTTCTCGTACGTCGTCACCGCCCTGCGGGTGATGTAGGGGCGGCAGAAGTCCAGGTCGAAGGTGCGCTGGCTGTCGACCTCCCAGAGCAGGGGGTCGGCCTGGTTGGGGCCGTCCGCCGCCTCGATGCCCCACAGATGCACCCGGGCCCCGTACCCCTGGGCCGCCTCGACGGCCGAGACCAGGTCCTCGTCGCCGCCGATGAGGGCGGCGTCGCTGATGGCGCGGTGCCGGGCCAGGGACTCCAGATCGCCGCGGATCAGGGAGTCGACGCCCTTCTGCTGGTTGTTGGCGTTGAGGTTGCCGAGGCGGACCTTCACATCGGGCAGCTCGGCGATGGCCTGCTGCTCGGGGGTGTGGATCCGGCGGCGGGCGCCGTCGTACCAGTACACCCGGAGCAGCCGGCTGTCGGCGAAGATCGTGCGCGCCTTGTCGATGAACGCCTCGATCAGCCCTTCGGCGTCCAGGTCGAAGGAGCGCCGGTCCTCCGTCCCCGTGACCAGCAGTCCGGCGGCGGCGTAGACGTATCCGGCGTCGACGAAGATCGCGTGGGTGGACGGGGTCTTGGCGACCTCGGCGAGCATGCGCCGCAGCAGGTCGTTGGTGCGTTCCACCCGGGTGCCCAGCTCACCGAGGGCGGCGACCATCTCTGAGTCCTTCATACCGGGCCCATTGTCCGGCTGTATCCGGATACCCGCCAGTATTTAGACAACGAAAGATTTTCCTTAGTGTAGGGAATGTTTTCCGTGGACAGTCTGTTGCAAGGAAAGGACACACCAGTACTCCGGTGGGCACTTCCCGCCGGAGGATCAGACGAAGGGAGAAGCGCATGCGCTTCGAGATCATGCGCCTGGACGACGTCGACGGCACGCCCGTGGACAGCACCGTCGTGGACGCCGCCTCCGTCAACCGGATCGTGCAGCAGGCAGCGGCCATCGGCCAGCGCCTCTGGATCCGCCCGGCCGAACCCACGGCCCTGTAACGCGGCCCGCGGCCCCGGTGGCTCCACCGCCGGGCCGCCGCAGGACGACAACGCCCCCGCACGGACGGTTCCGTACGGGGGCGCTGTCGTGGTCACGTCCATCCCATCCGCCTCAGGAGCCCTGGACGACCTGGGTCACACCGTTGATGATCTGCTGCACCGCGATGGCCGAGAGCATCATTCCGGCCAGCCGGGTCACCAGCACCACACCACCGTCCTTGATCACACGGATGATGACCAGCGAGTAGCGCATGGTCAGCCAGATCACCACATGGATGGCGGCGATGGCGGCCCAGACCGCGATCTGCGCGGACGCGCCGTCGGCGTTCTGCACGGCGAGGATCACCGAGACGATCGCACCGGGGCCGGCCAGCAGCGGCATGCCCAGCGGCACCAGCGCCACATTGACGTCCTTGGTCTGCTTGGGCTCGTCGGTCTTGCCGGTCAGCAGATCGAGCGCGACCAACAGCAGCAGCAGTCCGCCCGCGATCATCAGCGCGGGGACGGAGACATGCAGATAGTTCAGGATCTGCTGGCCGACCAGCCCGAAGACGGTGATCACGCCGAACGCGACGGCGACGGCCTGCCAGGCCATCCGCCGCTGGGTCTTGACGGGGCGCCCGGAGGTCAGGGCGAGGAAGATCGGAGTGACCCCGGGGGGATCCATGATCACAAAGAGGGTCAGGAAGAGGGAGCCGAAAACGGCGGCGTCGAACACGTGATGGCCTTGCGGAAGAAGTGGTACGGGAAGGGGCGGCGTTACGTGTGGCTTCCGCCCGCGCCGGGGACCGGGAACGCCCCGGTGGCCCGTCGCGTGATCTCGCCGTAGATCTCCGGGTCGGTGGTGTACGCGCCGAGGGCGATGTCCTTGCGGCCGCCGTGGTAGTCGCTGGACCCGCAGGTCAGCAGCCCGAGACCGGAGGCGAGGGAGCGCAGCCGGTCCCGGGTGGCGGCGTCGTGGTCCATGTGGTCGGTCTCGATCCCGTCGAGCCCGGCGTCCGCGAGGGCGGCGATGGTCGCGTCCGGGACGCTCCGGCCGCGCTTGGCGGCGCCGGGGTGGGCGAGGACGGCGACCCCGCCGGCGGCCTTGACCAGGCGGACGGCGGTGAAGGGGTCGAGTTCGTGCTTGGTGACGTGGGCGCGGCCGCCGTCGGCGATCCACTCCGGGGTGAAGGCGTCCGAGACGGTGGGGACGACGCCCAGCTCCACCAGTGCGGTGGCGATGTGCGGGCGACCCACGGAACCGTCCCCGGCGATCTCGGCGACCCGTCGCCATTCGACGGGGACACCCAGCTCACGGAGTTTGGCGACCATGGCGCGGGCGCGCGGCACACGGTCGTCCCGGACGAGTTCGCGCTCGCGCAGCAGCTCGGGCTCGTCGGGGTCGAAGAGGTAGGCGAGCAGATGCATGCTCGCGCCGTCGAGGGCGCAGGAGATCTCGGCGCCGGTGACCAGGGTCAGCCCGGCGGGGAGGGCCGCGAGGGCCTCGGCGTGGCCGCGCGTGGTGTCGTGGTCGGTGAGGGCGACGACGTCCAGTCCGGCGGCCGCGGCGTTCCGTACCAGCTCGGCGGGGGTGTCCGTACCGTCCGACGCCGTGGAGTGGGTGTGCAGGTCGATGCGCACGGCACAGGCTCCAGGGTCGGGGCGGACAGAGGTCGTTTCATAGTATCGGGCGGCGGGAGCCGACCCGACCCACCGGCGGTCCGGGCGGCACGTCGGGGCAGGTCGGGGCACGCGGGGCAGGTCGGGGCACGTCGGGGCAGGCCGGGGCAGGCCGGGGCAGGCCGGGGGCCGCCTACAGCACGCGCCGGGGGCCTACAGCAGCCGGGGCGAGAGCGCCCCGCACGGCACCAGCTCCACTTCCGTGCCCGCGTCCCGCAGGTCGGTGAGGACCAGCTCGTCGTACATCAGCAGCCCCGACTGCTCCGGCCAGACGATCGCCCACAGCCAGAGCCCCCGGGCCTCGCCCGCGAAGACGGCGCGGTCGTCGGGGACGGCCCTGACGTGCCAGAGCGGGGTGGGCCGCCCGGCGGCGAGCACCTTGGCCTGCGGCGGGTGGGAGACGTCGATGTGCGCCCCGGGGTCGGGGCCGTCGATCCCCGCGAACCGCGCGCCGAGACCAACCCCCAACTCCTCGGCCACGAGCAGCAGTTCACCGATCCCGCCGAGCGGCCCCGGGCCGGAGCAGGCGACGGCGGTGGCCCGGCCGCCGCTGCGGTCGTCACCCGCGTACGCGACGCCGGTGAAGAGCCAGCCCACCGGCAGCGGCCACGGCATCCACACCGGGACGCGGGCGCGGTGCACCACGACGTCGAGGGCCTCGACACTGGGCGGGATCACCGGCTGGAGCGGGTGCACCGTGCCGTGCACGGGACACTGCCAGGAGTCGGCAAAGAGACCGGGCGCCCTGACCCGGCCACCGCACTTCGGGCAACTGGGTTCGCCCCTCATAGCGCTCCACGGTCCTACCCCTCCGTCGCCGCGTCAAGGACGATCACCCTTCCGGCGTGTGCGCCCACACTCCGCGCCCGTCGGGTTCCGGCCAGTCGGCTCATTTCACCGGCCGAGACCGACAGGCGACGCCGACGGGCGATACCGGGCAGGCGGGGCCGTCAGCCGAGGTCGACGGAGCCCCGCAGCGGATCGCGCAGATCGGTGCCCTCCGTCAGCCAGCGCTCCTGGAGCCGCTGTGCGCCGTGCACCCGCTTCCACGCGGCCTCGTTGGGCGTCATCGGCAGCAGTGGCAGAAAACGCACCGGGTCCATGGGGGCGGCCAGCTCCAGATCGGGCACCAGGCCGCCCGGCTCCGCGACGAGCACCGAGGTGAAGGGCGCTCCGGGCCAGAGCGGACCGCCCACGTCCAGGGACGCCCCGGGAGCCACCACGACCCCTTCGACCTGCGGGGACGCGGCCAGTACGGCGAGGGCGCGAAGCACCTTGCCGGTGTCGGCGAGCCCGGCCCGTACCGACAGGACCAGCTCGGCCCGGGGCCCGTGGACCGGGTCGGCGACGACGGCCGTGGGGTCGGTCATGGGGTGGGCGGACATGCCGACGGTGGCGTACCGCACCAGCCCGGCGTCCGCGGCATCGGCATCGGCAAAGCCGCCCGGCGCACCGGCGGTGCGGAATCTGAGCACCTCGATCCGGTCGGTTCCCAGAAAGGTCACCGACGCCCGCGCGTCGGGCTCCCCGAACGTCTCCTGGAGCCGGGACGTGACCAGAGCAAGAACTTCTCCCATCCGGCGAGCATAAAGCGCTAAGAGAACGGGCAAACCCCGGGATTGGCCCTCGGTCGGCTGATACTGTTGGCCGCTGGCCGGGGTGGGCGTGCAGGAGCACGCGGGACGGTGTGCGCGAGCGCAGCCGCTCCTCACTCCCGGCGTCACGACTGTCCCTTACGGGGGACCGGCCGGAGGAGGTGGGGTCCACGGTGGATCGAAGTCGACCGTGCAGTACCAGCCGCTCTTCCGTACCGCGTCACATCCAGGCGTACTGAGCCTTCCCCCCTTCCCGGGGCCCGGCGTTCCCGCCGGCCGAATCCCGATCCCGTGGTGTTTCCCGCCACGACGGCCGGATGGCGCCGTACCACGCGACGGAATCACGCACGACGGAAGAGCACGTCCTCACCGCCTGCTTTCTGCCTGTCTGTAGCGAACGCCGTCACCGCTTCCCCGCGGTGCCGCCCGCTTTGCGGACGTAGTCCGTCACGTCCCCATTCCGGGCTGTGCCACGCCCCGCGCCGGCGGCCTCTTTCGTGAAGGAGCCAGCCATGTCGATGATCCGTGACCTGCGTGCCGCGGTCCGCCCCGCGCTGCGCAAGAACACCACCCCGTACCACTCGTACGACACCACCCGCGATCCCTCCGCCTCCAGCGCCGTCGTGGACTGCGCCGTCTACCGGGAGGGGCGGCGGCTGGAGAGCGAGCCCTGCCGGACCCCGCGCGAGGCGATGCAGCGGGTCCGCGAGGGCGGCGGCTTCGCCTGGATCGGGCTGCACGAGCCCACCGAGGAGGAGTTCGCCGGGATCGCGGCCGAGTTCGGGCTGCACCCCCTCGCCGTGGAGGACGCCGTCCATGCCCATCAGCGGCCCAAGCTGGAGCGGTACGACGACACCCTCTTCACCGTCTTCAAGACGATCCACTACGTCGACCACGACGAGCTGACGGCGACCAGCGACGTGGTGGAGACCGGCGAGGTGATGTGCTTCACCGGGCGGAACTTCGTCATCACCGTCCGGCACGGCGGCAAGGGATCCCTGCGCCAGCTCAGGCGCGGCCTCCAGGAGGACACGGAGCTGCTGGCGAAGGGCCCCTCGGCCGTGCTGCACGCGATCGCCGACCATGTGGTGGACGGCTACATCGCGGTCGCGTCCGCCGTGCAGGACGACATCGACGAGGTCGAGATCGATGTCTTCTCGCCGCCCGCGAAGGGGCGTACGCGCGGCAGCGACCCCGGGCGGATCTACCAGCTCAAGCGGGAGGTGCTGGAGTTCAAGCGGGCGGTCTCGCCGCTGCTGCGGCCGTTGCAGCTGCTGAGCGAGCGGCCGATGCGGCTGATCGACCCGGACATCCAGAAGTACTTCCGGGACGTCGCCGACCACCTCGCGCGGGTGCAGGAGGAGGTCATCGGCTTCGACGAGCTGCTGAACTCGATCCTCCAGGCCAATCTGGCGCAAGCGCAGGTCGCCCAGAACGAGGACATGCGCAAGATCACCTCCTGGGCAGCGATCATCGCCGTGCCCACGGCGGTCTGCGGGGTCTACGGCATGAACTTCGACCACATGCCGGAGCTGCGCTGGGAGTACGGCTATCCGATGGTGCTCGCCTCGATCGCCGTGATCTGCTTCACCATCCACCGCACCCTGAAGCGGAACGGCTGGCTGTAGGCCCCGCCCCCGGCTCTGGATAGGGTGCGGGCATGACAGCGAACCCCTCCGGCCCCACCGGGGAGCAGCCCGGCGAGGACGATCCCTTCCTCGGTCCGGCGCTCGTCGAGGAGGCGACCAAGAAGTCCGGTCTCGTCTGGGTCCGGGGGCAGGGCCCCGAGCGGGCGCTCTGGCACCTCTGGCACGACGGGGCGGCCTATGTGGTCGGGGACGGCGCGGGCGAGCAGCCGCTGCCGGGCCTCGCCGACGGCGGCACGGCGGAGATCACCGTACGCAGCAAGGACAAGGGCGGCCGGCTGGTCGGCTGGACGGCCTCGGTGCGCGAGGTGGCGGCCGGATCCGAGGAGTGGGAGGCGGTCGCCCCGGAGCTGAAGGGCAAGCGGCTGAACGCGGTGGACGCGGAAGGGGTGCTGGAGCGCTGGGCGCGCGAGTGCCGGGTGCTGCGGCTGGAGCCGCTCTCCTCCACCACCGAGCTGCCCGACGGGTCGCTGGCGGTGCCGCCCGTGGCGAGCGCGGCGACCACCCGGCAGCCGGCGCCGGCGGCGCTGCCCCGGCTGCTGTTCCCCCGCCTCCGGTCGGGCAGGGGCCGCCGCAGCGCGTGAACCGCCGGACCCGCACCGTCTGACGCCGACCGGCGTCAGACGGCGTCGGTCGGCGTCAGTCGGTGGATTTCGGGAGCTGGCCCCCGTAGTCCACCGTGGCCTCCTGCGGCGGCGCGGCCAGCGCGAAGTCCTTGTCCCACTCCGCCAGGGAGAGCACCCCCTTGCCGGCGGCGCGCGCGAACCGCACCGGGTAGGGCAGCCCGTCCAGCGCCACATCGAGGACGCCCCCGGCGCCCTCGGCGGCCTGGACCTTGATCGTCCGTACCCCGCCGACCCGGGTGCGCTCGCCCTTGCTCAGCTCGCCCTCCATCCCGAGCAGGCCGTCGAGCAGCACCGCCTTGTCGGTGAAGCCACGGAACTCCTTGTACGCGGGGTCCCCCTGAGGCACCTTCACGTACTTGCCGCCGAGCTTTCCGGCGGCCTGCCGGTCGGCGTCGCTCGGTCCCGCGGCGGCCTGTTCGCCCCCGCCTTCGTCCTGGTGGACCCAGAACGAGGCGTCCGCCTTCAGATAGAGGGCGTCGTCGATCCGCAGCAGCTCGAAGGTCTCCTGCTGGGAGGTGACGGAGCCGGTGCCGCCGCCGTCCTTCAGCCGCATGTCGAGCTTGAAGGTGCCGCCCTTGCTGACCAGCGTCCCGGAGACACGCACCGCCTTCGCCGCGCCCGCCGTGGTCCGTGCCTTCGTCTCGATCTCCGCCGCCGTCAGCTTGCCGACGCCGTTCGTCCCCTTGTCGGGGTCGGGCTTCTCCTCGGCGCACGCGGTGGCGGACAGGGCCAGCCCCGCGCACACCAGCGCGGCGAGCACGGCCTTTCGGGCCCGGGGGACCGAGGGGAGGAAAGTCACCGACGCACTGCCTCTCATCTGCTTGTCTTCTGCGGGGCGCGGAGGCGCAGTGCGCAGCGTACCGGTGCCCCGGCGCCGCCCCCGCAGCCCGTCGTCCGGACGCCGTACAGACCGGTGCGAAGACCACGCGGACGCCGCACGGCCACCCCGCCGGGGCCGTGCCACCACTGCCCGGAGGACGTCATTCCGACTCTGTCCAGCGCCACGGAACGGTACGAGCTAGCCTGAACCCCGTAAAACCCGTAAAACCTGTAAACCCCTTCAAGACCCTGGACCACCACGGGTCGGACAGGGGGACGGGAGAGCACAGCGGGACGGGAGCGGAGGTCTGCGCACATGGTCGCCAGTGCCGCCCGGATCTTTGTCTCGCATCTGGCCGGGGTGCCGGTCTTTGACCCCAACGGCGACCAGGTCGGCCGGGTCCGCGACCTGGTCGCGATGTTGCGCGTCGGGCGCCGCCCGCCCCGGCTGCTCGGCCTGGTGGTGGAGATGCTCAACCGCCGCCGGATCTTCCTCCCCATGACCCGGATCACCGGCATCGAGTCGGGCCAGGTCATCACGACCGGCGTACTGAACGTCCGCCGCTTCGAGCAGCGCCCCACCGAGCGGCTGGTCCTCGGCGAGCTGCTGGACCGGCGGGTGCGGCTGGTGGACAGCGGCGAGGAGGCCACCGTCCTCGATGTCTCGGTCCTGCGGCTGCCCGCCCGGCGCGACTGGGAGATCGACAAGGTCTTCGTCCGGCGGGGCCGGGGCGGGGCGCTGCGCCGCCGGGGCGAGACCCTGACCGTGGAGTGGTCGGCGGTCACCGGCTTCTCCCTGGACGAGGAGGACCAGGGCGCCGAGAGCCTGCTCGCCACCTTCGAACGGATGCGCCCCGCCGACCTGGCCAACGCCCTGCACCATCTGACGCCCAAGCGGCGGGCCGAGGTCGCCGTGGCCCTCGACGACGACCGGCTCGCCGACGTCCTGGAGGAGCTGCCCGAGGACGACCAGGTGGAGATCCTCGGCAAGCTGAAGGAGGAGCGCGCCGCCGACGTCCTGGAGGCGATGGACCCGGACGACGCCGCCGACCTCCTCTCCGAGCTGCCGGAGGACGACAAGGAACGGCTGCTGGCCCTGATGCGGCCGGACGACGCCGCCGATGTGCGGCGGCTGCTCGCGTACGAGGAACGGACCGCCGGCGGGCTGATGACCACCGAGCCGATCGTGCTGCGGCCGGACGCCACGGTGGCCGACGCCCTCGCCCGCGTGCGCAGCCAGGACCTGTCCCCGGCGCTCGCGGCGCAGGTGTACGTGTGCCGCCCGCCGGACGAGACCCCCACCGGCAAGTACCTGGGGACGGTGCACTTCCAGCGGCTGCTGCGGGATCCGCCGTTCACGCTGGTGGGGGCGGTGGTGGACAGCGATCTGCCGCCGCTGGCGCCGGGCACCCCGCTGCGGGCGGTGACCAGCTATCTGGCCGCGTACAACATGGTGGCGGCGCCGGTGGTGGACGAGAGCGGGTCGCTGCTGGGCGCGGTGACCGTGGACGACGTCCTGGACCATCTGCTGCCGGAGGACTGGCGGGAGACGGAGTTCGAGGCCGCCCACCCCCCGGAGCCGGCGCACACCGATGGCACAGGGGCAGCAGGGGCCGGCGGAGGGGAGGAGCGGCATGGCCGGCGGCGGTGAGCGCGGGCCCGGGCCGGGCCCCGGGGACCGGGAGGGCCCGTTCGGCGCGGGCCCCGCCGGAGCGAGCGCGGTGAACCGCCCGCGGACCCGGCTCGACATCCCCCGCGCGCCCCGGCGGGCCCTGCTGCCGGAGTACGACCCGGAGGCGTTCGGCCGGGTCTCCGAGCGGATCGCCCGGTTCCTGGGCACCTGGCGGTTCATCCTCTGGATGACGGTCATCATCATCGTCTGGGTGCTCTGGAACATCTTCGCCCCGGCGACGCTGCGGTTCGACGAGTACCCGTTCATCTTCCTGACCCTGATGCTCTCCCTCCAGGCGTCCTACGCGGCCCCGCTGATCCTGCTGGCCCAGAACCGCCAGGACGACCGGGACCGGGTCACCCGGGAGCAGGAGCGCAAGCAGAACGAGCGGTCGATCGCGGACACCGAGTACCTGACCCGGGAGATCGCCGGGCTGCGGATGGGCCTGGGCGAGGTCGCCACCAGGGACTGGATCCGTTCAGAACTCCAGGACCTGGTCAGAGAGATCGACGAGCGCCGGCCCGCCCGTCTGCCGGAGGACGGCCGAAGGAGTGACGAAGGCGACCGCTGACGGGCTTTCCGACGCCGGGAGCGGGCGCCGTACCATCGTCGTATGGCTACGGAAGACGCGGTGCTCGCAGCACTGGCGACGGTGAACGACCCCGAGATCAACCGACCGATCACCGACCTCGGCATGGTCAAATCGGTGGAGATCGGGGCGGACGGCGAAGTAGCCGTCACGGTCTATCTCACCGTCTCCGGCTGCCCGATGCGCGAGACGATCACCAAGAACGTCACGGACGCGGTCTCCCGGGTCGAGGGTGTCTCCCGCGTGGACGTCACACTCGACGTGATGAGCGACGAACAGCGCAAGGACCTGGCGGCGGCGCTGCGCGGCACCACCGCCGAGCGCGAGGTGCCGTTCGCCCAGCCCGGGTCGCTGACCAAGGTGTACGCGGTGGCATCCGGCAAGGGCGGGGTCGGCAAGTCGTCGGTCACGGTGAATCTTGCGGCGGCGATGGCGGCCGACGGGCTGAAGGTCGGCGTCGTGGACGCGGACATCTACGGCCACTCGGTGCCCCGGATGCTGGGCGCGGAGGGCCGCCCCACCCAGGTCGAGAACATGATCATGCCGCCGTCGGCGCACGGCGTGAAGGTCATCTCGATCGGCATGTTCACCCCGGGCAACGCGCCGGTGGTGTGGCGCGGCCCGATGCTCCACCGCGCGCTCCAGCAGTTCCTGGCGGACGTCTACTGGGGCGATCTGGACGTCCTGCTGCTCGACCTGCCGCCGGGCACCGGTGACATCGCCATCTCCGTGGCCCAGCTGGTGCCGAACGCGGAGATCCTGGTCGTCACCACCCCGCAGCAGGCGGCGGCGGAGGTCGCGGAGCGGGCCGGGTCGATCGCCGTGCAGACGCACCAGAAGATCGTGGGCGTCGTGGAGAACATGGCGGGCCTGCCCTGTCCGCACTGCGACGAGATGGTCGATGTCTTCGGCAGCGGCGGCGGCCAGCGGGTCGCCGAGGGGCTGACGCGGACGACCGGCGCGACGGTGCCGGTGCTCGGCTCCATCCCGATCGACGTCCGGCTGCGGGAGGGCGGCGACGACGGCAAGCCGGTGGTGCTCAGCGACCCGGACTCCCCGGCGGGCGCGGCCCTGCGGGCGATCGCGGGCAAGCTGGGCGGCCGGCAGCGCGGCCTGGCCGGGCTGAGCCTCGGCATCACCCCGAGGAACAAGTTCTAGGAATCGGACAACGCCGCGCCGGGCGGGCCGCGGAGGGCTCCGCACCGGCGCGGCGCCCGGTCCGGGCCCGCGCGGGCGCGCCGGGTCAGGCGTACGGGGTGAGGTCGCCGACCTGCGCGAAACCGAGGCCGTAGGGGCTCATGCCCCTCCCGTACGCGCCGATGTAGCCACCGTCCCCCGCGGGTCCCGCCAGGATCCAGCCGAACTCCGACTCCCGGAAGCGGAAGACGACGGCCGCCCCGTCGACGGGGAGGGAGAGCGTGGACCACTCGGGTCCTTCGAGGTCGTGGGCGAGGGTGAAGGCGATCTCCGTCTGCTGGGCCAGCCAGTCGTCGCGGAGGGTGTGGTCCAGCTGCGGGGGCCAGGTGCGGGCGAGCAGCCCGGAGCCGGCCAGCCAGGCGGCGGACGAGACGGTGGTGGCGTCCAGGACGCCGGTGCCGTCGCCGCTGCGGAAGTCGGGTCCGGCGGCGACGGTGACGACCACCGTGAACCGTTCCTTCTCGGCGGGTTCGGCCGCCGTGCGTATCGACGGCTCGTCACCGTGGCCCAGGGAGCCGTGCCGGATCACGCCGTCGCTGGTGGCGACGGCCCGCATCAGCCACCGGGGGCCGGTCCAGGCCGCGTCCAGGCCGTACCAGGCGAAGGCGGCACGGGTGTACGTGTCGTACGTGTCGGCCGGCCGGCTCCCCGGGCCGGCCGCCGTGGTGTGCGCGGCCCCCGCTGTGGGGGCGCCGGCATCACCGGGCGGGCTCTGCTCCGCTGTACGACTCGTCGTCTCCATCCGGGCCGTCTCCTCCGTGTCCGAGGCCGGGAAGCGGACCCGCCCCCCTCGGGCGTCCTCGCGTCCTGACTGAGGGAGAGAATAACCACCCGTCCGGGGCTCGCAGGGGTCGACCGCCGCCAGATGGACGGCACCACCGGCGCGTCAGGGTCGCGGACGGGCGCCCGACGGCACCCGGATGGTAGCCGGGTGGTACCCGCGCGGGGCCGTCCGCGGGAGTCGCGGGAGTCGTACGCGGTGGCGGGAACAGGACGTATGGACGAACGAGGCGGGGGCCGGGCGGCTCAGGTCGCGTCGGAGTCGTACGGCGGGCGCTCGTCGGTGTCGGGCCGGGCGGGCCGGTCGGCCTTCTTGAGGAGGTCGGGGGTGCCGGAGCCGTTGACGGTGGCGGGGACGGCGGAGCCGGAGTCCTTGCCGTCGATCCCGCCCGCGACCTCGTTCATCTCCTTGCGGAGGTCGAAGCTGCTGGTCAGCTCCTTCAGCTCGCGCAGCTCGTCGTTCTCGTTGAACTGCTTGCGCAGATAGGTCTTCGGGTTCAGGTCCTCGAACTCGAAGTCCTTGAACTCCGGGCCCAGCTCACTGCGGATGTCCTGCTTGGCGTTGTCCGAGAACTCCCGGATCTTGCGGATGAAGCGGGTGGTGTCCTGGATGACCTTCGGCAGCTTGTCGGGGCCGAAGACGAGCACGGCGAGCACCACCAGGGCCACCAGTTCCAGTGCGCCTATGTCGTTGAACACCCTGTCGCTCCTCGTGTCCTCGGTGGCCCGTCCACCGGATGGCTCCGGGGCCCGATCCACGGTACCCGGCGAATCTCGCCCCCGTCACGCGGTTCGGACGGTGATCGGCACGGCTGCGGGCCCGCGCCACCTGGGGTTCATCCCCTGGCCTTCCCGGCCTTCCGTGCGGGGCGGCCCCGCGGGGACGGTCAGTCGTCGCCCGACGAACCGAGGGTCACGGTGACCGTGCGCTCCTTGCCGCCGCGCTCCAGGGTCAGCTCAAGACGGTCCCCCGGCCGGTGGGCGCGGATCTTGACGATCAGCTCCTCGCCGCTGTGCACCCGGCGGCCGTTGACGGCGGTGATCACATCGCCGGGACGGACACCCGCCCGCGCGCTGGGGCCGCCGGGGACGACGGACGGGGTGTCGTCCTTGCCCTTGTCGCCGACCCGGGCCCCGTCGCCGGTGAACTTCATGTCGAGGCTGACGCCGATCACCGGGTGGGTCGCCTTCCCGGTGTTGATCAGCTCCTCGGCGACCCGCTTGCCCTGGTTGATGGGGATGGCGAAGCCCAGGCCGATGGAGCCGGACCGGCCCTCGGCGCCGGGCCCGGTGTCGGCCGCGCGGATGGCGCTGTTGATACCGATCACCCGGGCCGTGGTGTCGACCAGCGGCCCACCCGAGTTGCCCGGGTTTATGGGGGCGTCGGTCTGGAGCGCGTCGACATAGCTCACATCGCTGCCGTCGCCCTTGTCGCCGCCCGCCGTGATGGGGCGGTCCTTGGCGCTGATGATCCCGGAGGTGACCGTGTTCTGGAGGTCGAAGGGGGCGCCGATGGCGACGACCGGGTCGCCGACCCGGACGTTCTCGGAGTTGCCCAGCGGCAGCGGGGTCAGGCCGGAGACGCCGGTGACCTTGACGACGGCCAGGTCGTATCCGCTGTCCTTGCCGACGAGGGTCGCGCGGACGGTCTCGCCGCCGCTGAAGGTGACCCGGATCGCGCCGCTCTCCCCGGCCGGGTCGACGACGTGGTTGTTGGTGAGGATGTGCCCCTGGCCGTCGAGGACGAAGCCGGTGCCGGTGCCCTGCTCGCCGCCGCCGCTGACGTGGAGGGTGACCACGCCGGGCAGGGCCTTCGCGGCGATGCCGGCGACGCTGTCGGGGGCCCGGTCGCGGCTCTCCCGGGGGGCCTGGTCCAGCTCGACGCGGTTGATGCCGCCGTTCCGCTCGACGTAGGCGCCGATGCCGCCGCCGACACCGCCCGCGACCAGCGCCAGCAGCACCGCCCCGGCGAGCAGCGGGCCGTAGCGGTTCCTGCGCCGGGGCGGCTCGCCGGCCTGGCTGAAGGGGGCGGTGTGGACGGGGCCCCCGGGCGCCGCCCAGGGGTCGTACTGGAGCCACTGCCCGCCCGGGGCCTGCCCGGGACCCCCCGGCTGCTGCGGCGGGGGCCCTGCGGCGAACCCCGGGGCCTGGAGCGGGGTGTGGGCGTACCCCCCGGCGACCCCGACGGCCCCGGCGGTGGCGGGGGCCCCCACGGCTGCGGTGTCCGTGGTGGCTGCGGTGCTGTCGGGATACGGCTGCCGGCCGCCCGGGAACGGCGGTGGTACGGAGGTGCCCGCCATGGCGCCGGGCGCCGGGCGCTGCACGGGCGGCGCCGGGGCCCAGGGACCGGGCTCCCCGTAGGGCGGAGTGCTGTACGCGTCGGGCTCGTGCAGCGGCCCGCCCGCCCCACCGGTGGTGTGCGCGGCCACGGCGGCGGGCTCGGGCACGGTGGCGGAAACGGGGGCCGCGCCGGGTACGGGGGCACCCCGGTCGGCGGGGCCGGCCGGCGCGGGCACCGGCAGCAGGGCGGCGGAGCCGTCGTGCGCGGAAGCGGCCGGAACGGTCTTGGTCAGGCTCACGGTCGGCGGCCCGGCCGCCACCTCGGCCTCCCCGCCGGACACCGGGACGGCATCGGAAACGACCATGGCTCCCGGGTCGGCTCCGGGATCGGTGCCGGCCTCGGAGCCCGCGGACCGACCGGCGGACGGATCGGCGGTCGGATCGGTGGTCGGGCCGGGAGCGGGCACATCGGACATGGTCACCGGACCCGGACCCGGGACCGGCACGTCGGACACCGGTGCCGAGGGACCGGGCGGTGGACCCGCCGGGCCGGACCCGGCGGAGGGCACGCGATCGGCGGGCTCCGTCGCGGGCCCGTCCTTGGGGAGTGGTCCCGTGCCGGGGCGGCTCCACCACTTCGCCCTGGTCTCCGTGGTCTTCCCGTCGTCCATGCTCTCCCCGCAGACTGGCGGCCGGTGCGGCGCCCACCCGGGCGCCCCTGCGAGGATTCAACCAGGTTCGCGAAGCCGCGCGCAGGGGGCCGGGCGCGGGTCGGCTCAACCGTGGCGGTTCAGCGCGGACGTGGGCTCGGAGGGAGCCACCAGATGGCTCGGGGCGGGCGTCACCGACGGGGTGGCGACCGGCACGGCGGCGAGCCTCAGGCCCGCCCCCGGGGGACGTATCAGCGGCGGCGCGACCACCGAGGGCAGGACGGGCAGGGCGGCGAGCGGTTCCAGCAGGGACGGCGGCCGCAGGAGGGGCCCCGCCGGGGCCGCCGGGGCCGCCGAAGCGGCCGGCACCGCCGGTCCGAAGAGACCGGGCACCGAACGGCCGATGTCACGCCCCTCCGACCGGACCGGGGCGACTCCGCCGAAGCTCCGCCGGCGGTCGTACTCCAGGCTGCGCGCCCCCGGGGTCGCCGCGGGCGCCCCCGAACCGGCGAGCCCGCCCCCGACGGCACCCGCGGGGCCGGACGTCCCGCCGGTGGCACGGAGCGGAGTGACGCTGTTGCCCTGGCCGCCGCCCCGGGCGGTGGTCTGGGCCGTGCCGTCGAGCGGCAGCGCCCCACCGAGGGCGATCGCGGCGAAGGAGACCGCGCTGGCGGCCGCGAAGGCGAATCTCCGGCCCCGCCAGGCCGGCAGGGACCGCTCGGCGTCCGGCCGGCCCATCTCATGGATGCGGAAGCCGCCGGAACGGCCCGGCAGCGCCGGGGAGCCCGCGTGGCCCCCCGGGACATAACCGAAGTCCGGGCGGCCGGTGGGTCTCCCCGACACGGCGGCCACCCCGGGGGAACCCGCGAAGATGTCGACGACGGAGCCCGGACCGAAGGGCCCGCCGGGCCCGCCGTCGGCACCCGGGCCGACGCCGGGCAGCCCCTGGAGCCGCGCGAGCAGCCCCTCGGACGGCGGGGGCGGCGCGGCCTGCGCGAAGACGTCCTTCAGTCTTCGCTGCGCGTCGGCCTCGGCCTTGCACCGGGCACAGGTCGCCAGATGGGCCAGGACCCGGTCGCGGGCGTCGTGTTTCAGCTCGCCGTCGATCAGGGCCGCGAGCCGGTCACCGAGATGCTGTTCCGCCGGTGTCGGACCGATTCCGCTCACGCCGGTCCCACCTCCCCCGAAAGACTCGCCCCGGCCAGCGTGCGCTGCTCGGCACGGGCTTCGGGGGAACGGTGCTTCAGGGCCTTGCGCAGATGCGAGCGGCCCCGGTGGATCCGGCTGCGGACGGTGCCCAGCTTGACACCGAGGGTGGCCGCGATCTCCTCGTACGACAGGCCCTCGATGTCGCAGAGGACCACGGCGGCACGGAACTCGGGCGCCAGGGTGTCCAGCGCCTGCTGCACATCGGCGTCGAAGTGGCTGTCGTTGAACACCTGCTGGGGCGACGGCTCGCGGCTGGGCAGCCGCTCGGCCGCGTCGTCCCCGAGGGCGTCGAAACGGATCCGCTGCTTGCGGCGGACCATGTCCAGGAAGAGATTGGTGGTGATCCGGTGCAGCCAGCCCTCGAAGGTGCCGGGCGTGTAGGTCGACAGCGAGCGGAAGACCCGGACGAAGACCTCCTGCGTCAGGTCCTCGGCGTCGTGCTGATTGCCGGTGAGACGGTACGCGAGGCGGTAGACGCGGCCGCTGTGGGTGCTGACGATCTCCTCCCAGGTCGGAGGAGTCCACACCTGGGACTCGGCCTCCGGTGCGAAGGTCGCGGTGGCGGCGGTCGTCTCGCGCGCCTCGGCCCAGGAACGGTCAGCATGGTTGGTCACGGATTTCGGCTCACCCGGTGACCGGAGAAAGCGCCTGAGCACTCCCCTGCGATCCGCAGGTGCAGCCGCACCTCCCCTATCGGCTCTGGTGGTGTCCAGCGGAGCCCCTACCATAGCCACCTCGCCCGTTAGCTCCGGATAAGAATCTTTACGCGAATTTGGGTACTGCTTCCGGCCCAGTTCCATCTCTTCCCCCCGCCCCCTACAACGCCTGGTCCCATCTGCGGGTTCCCGGGGGCAACGGATACAGTCAACGTCGCGTTCAACTACGGGGACAGGAGAGGCCCATTACCGCGAACCGGCAGACAAGCTGGGCGTTCGCCGACGCCTTTGTCGCCGAGGACGACGCGCTGCGCTGGGCCCGGGAGCGGGCCCGGGAGTCAGGGGTTCCCTCGGTGTCCCCGGGCACCGGCGCCGCGCTGCGGCTGCTGGCCGCCGCCGCCGACGCCAAGTCGGTCGCGGAGATCGGTACGGGCACGGGCGTCTCCGGCATCTACCTGCTCCAGGGCATGCGGCCGGACGGCGTCCTGACCACCGTGGACCCCGAGCCCGCCCGCCAGCAGTTCGCCAAACAGGCGTTCCGCGGGGCCGGTTTCGCGGGGAACCGGGCGCGGTTCATCCCCGGGCGCGCCCTCGACGTCCTGCCCCGGCTCGCGGACGGCGGCTACGACCTGGTCTTCTGCGACGGCGACCGGATGGAGAGCCTGGAGTACCTGGCGGAATCGCTCCGGCTGCTGCGCCCCGGCGGTCTGGTCTGCTTCGAGGGCGTGTTCGCCCGGGGCCGTACGGTCGACTCGGCCGCCCAGCCCCTGGAGGTGCTGCGGCTGCGGGAGCTGCTGCGCACGGTCCGGGAGAGCCCCGAGCTGGTGCCCTCGCTGCTGCCCGTGGGCGACGGTCTGCTCAGCGCGGTCCGCCGGGGCTGAGCCGGCGGGCCAAGCGGCCGGGCCGGGCGGCCGGGCCGGGCCGACGGGCCGGCCCCCGGAAGGCCCCGGCGAGACCGCCCGGGAAGCCGCCGATGAAGCCACCCGGGAGCCGCTGGTGAAGCCGCCCGGGAAGCCGCCGAAAAAAATTCAGAAAAACTCAGAAAAACAGTCCGCCCCGGTGCCTCTGTGGCACCGGGGCGGTGAGAACTGTGGGACTACGCGTCAGCCGACAACCTTCTTCAGGGCGTCTCCGAGCGCCTCGGCCTCGTCCGGCGTCAGCTCGACGACGAGCCGACCGCCGCCTTCGAGCGGAACGCGCATGACGATGCCCCGCCCCTCCTTGGTCACCTCGAGCGGGCCGTCGCCCGTCCGCGGCTTCATGGCCGCCATGCTCGTTCCCCTTCCTGAAACCAGCTCATCCTCAGCCGACGGCCCCTGGGTAGGCACGCTTCACCGGCATCGAACACATTGCTTCCAGGTCATTATCCCGCATCGCGGGACCCGATGACCAACATCGGTCGGCATCGCTTAGGCAACGCGCTCCCGCAAAACCACCCAATTCGGCGATCTGCCTGCGATACTTCGCCTCCTGTCGGCGCCCCCGGGACCGTCTCCCGGACGCCCCCGGTTTGACGCAGCTCACATGCCCGGCCCCCCGTATCTCCGCCATGCTGACCCTGGACAGGACCCGCCGGGCCCCCGGGACCCCCGGGACCCCCGGGACCCGCCGGGACCTCGCAGGACCGCCGCCGAGCCGCTGAAGGGGAACTGACATGGCCGACTCCGTGCTGTACGAGGTGAACGACGGACTCGCGACGATCACGATCAACCGGCCCGACGCGATGAACGCGCTGGACATCGCCACCAAGGTCGCCCTGCGGGACACCCTGGAGCGGGCCGGTTCGGACACCTCCGTACGCGCGGTACTGCTCACCGCCACCGGGCGTGCCTTCTGCGTCGGCCAGGACCTCAAGGAGCACATCGGGCTGCTCGCCGCCGACCGGAAGTCCGGGAGCGGCGCGACCATGAGCACCGTGCGCGAGCACTACAACCCGATCGTGCGGGCCCTCGCCACCATGCCCAAGCCGGTCGTCGCCGGGGTCAACGGCGTGGCCGCCGGCGCGGGCCTCGGATTCGCGCTCGCCGCCGACTACCGGGTCGTCGCGGACACCGCGACCTTCACCACCGCCTTCGCGGGTGTCGCGCTCACCGCCGACTCGGGGGTGTCCTGGACGCTGCCCCGGCTCGTCGGCCCCGGCCGCGCCACCGACCTGCTGCTCTTCCCGCGTTCCTTCAGCGCGGCCGAGGCGGCGGAGTGGGGCGTCGCGAACAAGGTCGTCCCGGCCGCCGACCTGGCCGCCGAGGCCGCCGCCGTGGCCAGGACCCTGGCGGACGGCCCCACGCTCGCCTACGCGGCGCTCAAGGAGTCCCTGGCCCACGGCTCGGCGCACTCCCTGCTGGAGACCCTGGCCAAGGAGGAGGAACTCCAGGCCAGGGCCGGTGCCTCCGAGGACCACGCCACCGCCGTGGAGGCGTTCGTCGCGAAGCGGCGGCCGGTCTACCGGGGCCGCTAGCGCCTGTGCCCTACCGGGTCCCCGGGGCGGTGCCTCCGCCCCGGGCCACGCACCCCGCGAGATGGTCGTCCACCAGCCCGCACGCCTGCATCAGGGCGTACGCGGTGGTGGGGCCGACGAACCGCAGCCCCCGCTTCTTGAGGTCCTTCGCGAGGGCCGTGGACTCGTCGGTGACGGCGGGCACGTCGGCGAGCGTCCGGGGCACCGGACGGCCGCCGGGGTCCGGCGCGTACGACCAGATCAGGGCGTCCAGCTCGCCGGGGGCCCAGGTCTCCAGCACGCGCGCGTTGGCGAGGGTCGCGTCGACCTTGGCGCGGTTGCGGATGATGCCCTCGTCGGCGAGGAGCCGCTCGCGGTCCGCCCCGGTGTACGTGGCGACGGACGCGATGGAGAAGCCGTCGAACGCCCGGCGGAAGCCCTCGCGCCGGCGCAGGATGGTGAGCCAGGAAAGACCCGACTGGAACGCCTCCAGACAGAGCCGCTCGAAGAGGGCGTCGTCGCCGTGGACCGGACGACCCCACTCCGTGTCGTGGTACACCCGGTAGTCGTCGGTGGCGAGCCCCCAGGGGCAGCGCGGCACCCCGTCGGGCCCGGCCACGGGGCCGCCGCTCACTGTCCCCGCTCCTCGCCCGGCTCGGTGAAGAGCCCCGGGCCCCCCGCCGCCCGTGCCTGCGCCCCGGCGAGCGCGGACTCCAGCTCGGCGATCCGGGCGTCCCGCTCGGCCAGCTCGGCGCCGAGGCGCCCCAGCACGTCGTCCACGTCGGCCATCCGGTAGCCGCGCAGGCCCACCGGCAGCCGCACCGCCTCGACATCGGCCCGGCCCACCGGCCGGGACAGCGGCAGCTGGTCGACCGGCTGCTCGGGCCCCGTCTCGGGCAGGGCGGCGCTGTCGCCACCACCGACGACGGCCAGGGTGACCGCGCCGACGACCACGACCATCGTGATCAGCAAGAACAAGAACACGTTACGACCCTCTCCCCGGCCTCCGGGCGCTCCCGGGCACGTCCGGTGCCCTGTGGCTGATCGTGCCACGCCGCTCGGACAGTTAGGGTCGCAGCCGGACGACCCGAGGAGGAAAACCGCTGATGCTGCGGCTGGGACAGCGTGAATTCGACCCGCACGAGCCGGTGATCATGGCGATCGTGAACCGTACCCCCGACTCCTTCTACGACCAGGGCGCGACCTTCCGGGACGAGCCCGCGCTCGCCCGGGTGGAGGAGGCGGTGGCGGAAGGGGCCGCCATCATCGACATCGGCGGGGTCAAGGCGGGTCCCGGCGACGAGGTCACCGCCGAGGAGGAGGTGCGGCGGACGGTCGGCTTCGTGGCCGAGGTGCGGCGCCGCTTCCCCGATGTGGTGATCAGTGTGGACACCTGGCGGCACGAGGTGGGCGAGGCGGTCTGCGGGGCGGGCGCGGACCTGCTGAACGACGCCTGGGGCGGCGTGGACCCCCGGCTGGCCGAGGTCGCCGCCCGGCACGGCGCCGGTCTCGTCTGCACCCACGCGGGCGGGGCGGAGCCGCGCACCCGGCCGCACCGGGTCGTGTACGACGACGTGGTCGAGGACATCCTGCGGGTCACGCTGGGCCTGGCGGAGCGGGCGGCCGCCCTGGGGGTCCGGCGCGACGGGATCATGATCGATCCGGGCCATGACTTCGGCAAGAACACCCGGCACTCGCTGGAGGCGACGCGGCGGCTCGGCGAGCTGGTCGACACCGGCTGGCCGGTGCTCGTCTCCCTGTCGAACAAGGACTTCGTCGGGGAGACCCTGGACCGCCCGGTGAAGGAGCGCGTGATCGGGACGCTGGCCACGACGGCGGTGTCCGCGTGGCTCGGCGCCCAGGTCTACCGGGTGCACGAGGTGGCGGAGACCCGCCAGGTGCTGGACATGGTCGCGACGATCGCGGGGCACCGCGAGCCGTCGGTGGCCCGCCGGGGCCTGGCCTGACCCGGATCCCCCGCCGTCCGGCCCGGAGCGGAATCCGGGCCGGACGGCGCAGGCCACGTCACGGGCCCGTGGCAGATGCCCGCCACGGACCCCGCCGGGGCACCTACCGGCCGGTCTCCTTCGTCACCAGCGACACCGCCTCGTCCACGTCGTCCGTGACATGGAAGAGCAGCAGATCGCCCTCCGAGGCCTTGCCCTGCCCGACCACGGTGTCCCGCAGCCAGTCCACCAGGCCGCTCCAGTACGCCGACCCGAAGAGGACGATCGGGAACCGGGTCACCTTGCCCGTCTGGACCAGGGTCAGCGCCTCGAACAGCTCGTCCAGGGTGCCGAGCCCGCCGGGCAGCACCACGAAACCGGAGGCGTACTTCACGAACATCGTCTTGCGGACGAAGAAGTAGCGGAAGTTCACCCCGATGTCGACGTGCGGATTGAGGCCCTGCTCGAAGGGGAGCTCGATGCCCAGCCCGACCGAGACGCCCCGGGCCTCCCGCGCGCCCCGGTTGGCGGCCTCCATCGCGCCCGGACCACCACCGGTGATCACCGCGAAGCCGGCGTCCACCAGCGCGCCGCCGATGCGGATCCCCGCCTCGTACTCAGGGGTGCCGGGCTTCGTCCGGGCCGATCCGAAGACGCTGATCGCCTTCGGCAGCTCGGCGAGCGCGCCGAAGCCCTCGACGAACTCCGACTGGATGCGCATGACCCGCCAGGGGTCGGTGTGCACCCACTGGGAGTCCTGGTCCGTGTCCAGCAGCCGCTGATCGGTCGTCCCGGGCTGCACCTGGTCCCTGCGCCGCAGCACCGGACCCTCCCGGCGCTCCTCGTACTCCCTCGGTTCCCCGGGGTTGCCCATGACTGCTCCCTCCGCCGATCACTGTTGCAGCCCCCAGAGTAGGTCGGACCGGTCCGCGAACGGGAACATCACGGAAACATCGGCGGAAGGCGCAGGGAAACATCACCGGGCCGCGCGGGGCCGGGACGCGGGAGGTCAGGGCGTCGGACCGGCAGGGCGTCGGGCGGTCGGGCCGTCAGGCCGTGAGCCACTCCCGCAGCCGCTCCTCGCAGTGCGTGATCCGCTCGACGCGGACATGCTCGTCGCGCTTGTGGGCGTAGAGCGCGTCCCCCGGGCCGTAGTTGACGGCGGGCACCCCGAGCGCGCTGAACCGGGAGACGTCCGTCCAGCCGAACTTCGGCCGCGCGGTGCCGCCGACCGCCTCCATGAACGCCCGCGCCGCCGGGTGCGACAGCCCGGGCAGCGCCGCGCCGGAGTGGTCGTCGACCTCGAAGCCGTCGATCCCGCAGTCCGCGAAGACCTCCCGGACATGGGCGACGGCCTCGGCCTCGGAGCGGTCCGGGGCGTAGCGGTAGTTGACGGTGACGACGCACTCGTCCGGGATCACATTGCCCGCGACACCGCCCTCGATGCGTACGGCGTTCAGCCCCTCGCGGTACTCCAGGCCGTCGATCACCGGCCGGCGGGGCTCGTACGCGGCGAGCCGGGCCAGGACGGCGGCGGCGCCGTGGATCGCGTTGGACCCCATCCAGGAGCGCGCGGAGTGGGCGCGCTCCCCCGCGAGCCGCAGCCGGACCCTGAGCGTGCCCTGACAGCCGCCCTCCACCTCGCCGTCGGAAGGTTCGAGCAGGACGGCGAAGTCCCCGGCCAGCCACTCGGGGTGCGCGGCGGCGACATGGCCGAGGCCGTTGAGGTCGGCGGCGACCTCCTCGTTGTCGTAGAAGACGAAGGTGAGGTCGCGGTTGGGCGCGGGCACGGTGGCCGCGATCCGCAGCTGGACGGCGACGCCCGACTTCATGTCGCTGGTGCCGCAGCCCCACAGCACCCCGTCCGCGTCCAGCCGCGAGGGCACGTTGCCGGCGATCGGCACGGTGTCGATGTGCCCGGCGAGGACGACCCGCTCGGCCCGGCCGAGGTCGGTGCGGGCGACGACGTTGTTGCCGTGGCGGTCGACCCTGAGGTGCGGCAGCGCGCGCAGGGCCCGCTCGACGGCGTCCGCGAGCGGCTTCTCGTCGCCGCTGACGGAGGGGATGTCGACCAGCGCGGCGGTCAGCGCCGGTCCGTCCAGGGTGAGGTCCAGGTCTGTGTGGGACATGCTCCGACCCTAGGCCCTCCCTTCCTGGTCCTGCGACGGCCCCGCTTCCCGGCCTCCTAGTACGGTGGCAGCGTGTCCGATGCCGCCACCGGTGCCCAGCACCGCCGAGTTCTGCGCTGGGCGGCCGCGTCCGCCGTCCTGCTCGCCCTCGCGGGCTATCTCGCCGTACGGAACGACGCCGACACGGGGGCGCCGGTCTGCGTGGTCCGGGGCGGTACGGGCGAGGGCGCCCCCCGGTACGAGCTGACCCCGGCGATGGCGGCGAACGCGGCGACGATCTCCGCCGTGGGCACCGGCCGGGGGCTGCCGGAACGCGCGGTCACCATCGCGCTGGCCACCGCGCTCCAGGAGTCGGCGCTGCGGAACATCGACTACGGCGACCGGGATTCACTGGGCCTCTTCCAGCAGCGGCCGTCGAAGGGCTGGGGCAGCCCGGAACAGATCCTGGACCCGGTGTACGCGGCGGGGAAGTTCTACGACGGTCTGGTCGACGTCCCCGGGTACGCGCGGCTCCCGCTGACCGTGGCCGCCCAGCGGGTCCAGCGCAGCGGCTTCCCGCAGGCGTACGCGAAGCACGAGCCGGACGCGGCCCTGCTGGCCGCCGCGCTGACCGGCCGGGCGGGTGCCACGCTGAGCTGTGTGCCGGGTGCCGCGTCGCGAGCGGGCGACCCGGAGCGGGTACGGGCCGCGCTGGCGCGGGAGTTCGGCCCCGGTGTGCTGCCCGGGAACGGCGCGGGCCGGGGCGCGGCGGCGCGGGAGATCCTCCTTTCGGTGCCGCCCGGCCCGGCTCCGGCGGCCGGGGCGGGGGCGGCGCGGGACACCGCCGGTGACGGCGTGGCGGGTTCCCGGCGCGGCTGGGAGCTGGCGCACTGGGCGGTGGCCCGCGCGGACGGGCTGCGGATCGAGAAGATCGCGTACGGCGGGAAGGTGTGGAGCGCGGGCAGCGCCCGGGAGGGCTGGCGGCCCGCCGCCCCGGGCGCGGACCCGGACCGGGACCGGGACGCCGTCCGGCTGCGGATCGCGCGCTGAGCCGCCGTCCCGCCCCGGGTCGCACACCGCGACACTGGGCATACCGGGCATACCAGAACAGCGGAACGCCGCGACACCCGCTGATCGCACGCCGTAACGCCGTACATCCGCCGCTCGCACACCGGTTTGACGCATCCCCCGCCGGAAGGACTGTGCCCCGGCCCGAGGGGCCCCGGCGCAGCCCCGCGTCACTCTTTCCGATGATCGGTGCGCACCTTGCGGAGTGACGTTTCTGCAACATCCCCGCACCGGTAGCGTTTGCCCGTTTTTATCCGGGTGGGATTATGCGACGCATTGCCAACTCTTTACCCTCGCGCACCGCAACTTCCCCCGGGCACCGAGCGGTTGTCACTGCGTCCGGACGCCCGGACCGGCGTCCCCCGGGAGCCGGAGCGGCATCGGACGACAGACCAGTCCCTCTTTGTCTCACGTTGTCTCAAGGAGCAAAATGTCCCTCCCCCTGACCCGTCGGATCGCCCGTGCCGCGCTGCTCGTCGCCGCGGGCGCAACCCCGGTGGTCGGTGCGGCCGGCTCCGCGGGCGCCATGGAAATCCAGGACGCCACCAACCCGCTGGGCACGGTCTCCTCCGTGGACGCCCAGGGCCTGGGCGGCACCGTCGAAGGCACGGCCCGGCAGGCCACCGGTCTGGCCGGCAACGCCGGCGGCGACACCGTCGAGCGGGCCGTCCCCGTCGCCGGGAAGGCCCTCGGCACGGCGGGCGGCACCGCGACCCCCACCGCCGGCAAGGCCGCGGGTGACGCCGCGGGCACCGCCGGAAGCGCCCTCGGCGACACCGCGGACACCGCCGCCAAGACCCTCGCCAAGGGCGCCCCGGCCCCGGTCGGCTCCCTCATCGGCGGGCTGCCCGTCGGCGCCCCCGCCCAGGCGGCGCAGACCCTGCCGCTGGCCTGACCTGACGGACCCCGCCCGGCCCGGTCCGTCCTGTCCGGCCGGACGAACGGCGAAAGGCCCCGGGCCCGGAAGCACACCGCTTCCGGGCCCGGGGCCTTCGTCCGGCCGGACAGGACGGGCCGGACGGACAGGACACAGCCGCGTCAGCCGGCCAGCCGCTTCACCGCGGCCTCGACCCGCTCGTCGGTCGCCGTGAACGCGACCCGCACGAACCGCTCCCCGGCCGCGCCGTAGAAGTCGCCGGGCGCCACCAGGACGCCCCGCTCCGCGAGCTGCGCGACGGTCTCCCAGCAGGGCTCGTCCCGCGTGGCCCACAGATACAGGCTGGCCTCGCTGTGCTCGATCCGGAAGCCGTACGCCTCCAGGGCGGACCGCAGCGCGGCCCGGCGGGCGGCGTACCGGGCCCGCTGCTCCGCGACATGGGTGTCGTCGCCGAGGGCGGCGACGGTGGCGGCCTGCACGGGCGCCGGGGTCATCATCCCGCCGTGCTTGCGGATCGTGAGCAGCTCGCCCAGCACCGCCTCGTCACCCGCGATGAACGCGGCCCGGTAGCCGGCGAGGTTGGAGCGCTTGGAGAGGGAGTGGACGGCGACCAGGCCCTCGTAGGAACCGCCGCAGACACCGGCGTCCAGCACCGAGACGGGCTCGGCCTCCCAGCCCAGCTCCAGATAGCACTCGTCGCTGAAGACCAGCACCCCGTGGGCGCGGGCCCACTTCACGATCCGGGTCAGCTCCGCACGGCCGATGACCCGCCCGGTGGGGTTGGACGGCGAGTTGAGCCAGAGCAGCCGCAGCCCGGTGGGGTCGAGTTCGGTGGGGTCGTCGTAGACGACGGGGGTCGCGCCGCAGAGCCGGGCGCCGACCTCGTACGTCGGATAGGCCAGCCGCGGGTAGGCGACCCGGTCGCCGGGGCCCAGGCCCAGCTGCGTCGGCAGCCACGCCACCAGCTCCTTGGAGCCGACGACGGGCAGGACGTTGCGGTGGGTGACACCGGTGGCGCCGAGCCGGCGCTCCACCCAGCCGGTGAGCGCGTCCCGCAGCGCGGCCGTCCCCCAGACGGTGGGATAGCCCGGCGAGTCCGCGGCGTCGGTCAGGGCCTTCCGGATCAGCGCCGGGACGGGGTCCACGGGGGTGCCGACCGAGAGATCCACGATGCCGTCCGGGTGGGCGGCGGCCGTCGCCTTGTAGGGCTCCAGCCTGTCCCACGGGAAGACGGGCAGGCGTGACGAGACTGCGGACACGGGCCTTCTCTCTCTTGCTCTCTTGCTCTTGTCTCTCGTGCTCTAGTCGCGTGTCGTGGTGGACGCGGACCTCGGGGACGGACCGGGCACACGGCCCGGACAGCGGCCCGAACGGGGCTCGTACGTGCGACCGGCGCCCGAACCGCGCCGGTCCCGTACGGACGACGACCGTACGGGACCGGGGCGCGACCGGGGCTCCGGTGCCGGAGCCGGGGAAATCAGGCCTGCGGCGGCAGAGCGGCGATGAAGGGGTGGTCCCGCTCGATCAGGCCCAGCTTGGAGGCACCACCCGGCGAACCCAGCTCGTCGAAGAACTCGACGTTCGCCTTGTAGTAGTCCTTCCACTCCTCCGGGGTGTCGTCCTCGTAGAAGATCGCCTCGACGGGGCAGACCGGCTCACAGGCTCCGCAGTCGACGCATTCGTCCGGGTGGATGTACAAGGACCGGGAGCCCTCGTAGATGCAGTCGACGGGGCACTCCTCGATGCACGCCTTGTCCTTCACGTCGACACAAGGCTGCGCGATGACGTAGGTCACGCTGTCGTTCCTCCTCGGTAGGGCTGCTTTGCGCGGGAGCGCGGCGTCGTCGATGCCCGCCTCTAGTATCTCCGTTCCTGAGGACGATCCGAACAGGAGGGGCTCGCAGAGCAGTGGAAATCACGGGCGCAGGACGGCTTGAGGTCCGCATTAACCACCTCGACCAGGGCAAACGAGTATCAATCCGACGCCTGGTGGACCCGGCGGCGGGTGGGGGCACCTTCACCGACGTGGTGGGGGTTCTCGCTTCCTGGGACGACGGTGTGCTCTTGATCACAAAGAAGTCCGGCGAGACGGTGGCCGTGCCGGAATCGTCCCTGGTGGCGGGGAAGGTGGTGCCCCCCGCACCGGCCCGCAGACGGGGCCCCGCGGCGGACTTCGCGGAGCTGTCGCGGGTCACCGCGCGCGCCTGGCGGCCGGTGGAGAGCGCCCGGCTGGGCGACTGGGAGCTGCGGGCGGCCGGGGGCTTCACCCGGCGGGCCAACTCGGCCCTCGCCGTCGGCGACCCCGGACTCCCGCCGGCCGAGGCCCTGGAGCGGGTGCGCGCGTGGTACGCGGAGCGGGGCCTTCCCCCGTATGTCCAGGCCGCGACCGGCGCCGTCGGCACGCAGGAGACGCTCTGCGCGGTGCTGGAGACCCACGGCTGGACGCGGGAGGTCACCGCGGAGGTCCGGATCGCGGCGCTCGCCCCCCTCGCCGACCGGGAGCCCGCGGGCGCGGCGCTCTCCCGGGTCGCCCTCTCGCGTACCGCCGACGAGGCCTGGCTGCGGCGGTACCAGCGCGCCGGGGAGGCGTCGCCCACCGTCCGCCGGGTTCTCGCGAGCGGTCCGTCGGTGTGGTTCGCCTCGGTGCCGGGGGCCCCGGGGGACTCCGGGGAACCCGCCGCGATCGGGCGGCTGGTGGTCGACGGCCGCTGGGCGGGGTTCATGGCCCTGGAGGTCGCCCCGGCCCACCGCCGGCAGGGGCTCGCCGGCGCCGTGACCACCGCGCTCGCCCGCCGCGCCCTGGAGGAGGGGGCCTCCGCCGCCTGGCTCCAGGTGGAGACGGACAATGAGGGGGCACGCGCGCTCTACGACGGCCTGGGTTTCACGACCCACCACAGCTACCACCACTTCCGGGCGCCCTGACCGGGCGCCCCGGCCGTCCGGCGGCCGTGGAGCCCCGCGGGCGACACGGGATGACATCGGATGACACGGACACGTACAGACGGGTACGAGTGGCTTATGCACGATGATTCCTCGGGGTCTTCGGGGTCCTCCGGCTCTTCCGGCTCTTCCTGCTCTTCCGGCTCTTCTGGTTCCTCCGGCTCCTCCGGCGGTTCCTCCGGCTCTCCTGGTCCTGGTTCCTCCGGGTCGTCCGAATACCGGCACCGGTTCGCCGAGGAGGCCCGCTCGGAACGGCCCGATCTCACGCTGCTCTGCCTGCTGCTGGGGGCGGTGGCCGACCCCGCCCTGGACGACGCCGACATGGACGCGGCCCAGATCGAGCTGGACCGGCTCGCCGGGCTGCTGCCCTACGGCCGGGACCGGTCCCCCGCCGCCTGGGCCGGGGAGCTGGCCGCGCTGCTCGGGCGCGAGTGCGGCTTCCACGGCACCGCCGGCGACTACCAGCGGCTGGAGTCCTCCCTGCTCCACCAGGTGCTGCGGCGCCGCCGGGGGCTGCCGATCCTGCTCTCGGTGGTCTGGATCGAGGTCGCCCGCAGGGCCGGCGCGCACGCCTGCGGGGTCGCGCTCCCGGGGCACTTCGTGGTCGGCTTCGGCGATCCGGCCGACCCCGCCGGGCAGGTGCTCGCCGACCCCTTCGCGGGCGGCCGGCCGCTGACCGGGGCCGAGGCGGAGTCGCTGGTGCGGAACGCGACCGGCGCGCCCCTGGACCCGGCGGCGCTCGCCCCGGCGGGCCCGCTCGACGTGATCACCCGGATCCTCAACAACGTCCGCGCGTGGGCCGCCGCCCGGCCGGAGCAGTCGGCGGTGGCGCTGTGGGCGGTGGAGCTGTCGCTGCTGATGCCCGCCCATCCAGCCAGGCTGCGGTACGAACGCGCCCAGCTCCTCGTGCAGCGCGGGGAGTTCCTCGCCGGGGCGGCGGAGCTGGAGGCGTACGCGGATGTCGTGGCGGCGGTGGAGCCCGCGACCGCGAAGGCCGTCCGGGGCCGGGCCAGGGCCGCCCGCGCGATGCTCAACTGACCCTCCGCGCCGCCCGGGGACGGGCCCGCCGGGGCTCCGCGCACCGCCCGGAGCGCGGGTGGCACCCGGCTCCGCGCAGCGCCCGGGGAACGGGCGACGCCCCGCCCACCCGAAGGGGTGAACGGGGCGTCGTCCGCTTGACCGACGGGGCGGCGGCCCGGTCAGCCGCCGTTCAGCTCGATCTCCGCGACCCGCTCGGCGGAGGTCTTGCCGCGCAGCGCCGGACCCATCGCCTCGGCGATGTCGTCCGCACCGAGCTGCTCCTGCTTGCCCCCCTTGGTGACCATCACCCCGGCGAACCTGCTTCCGACCAGCTGCTCGATGGCCTTCTTGTCGTAGACCGCGACCAGCTTCCCGTCGACCGCCTTCATCGAGAGGATCTGGGGCAGCGAGATGGCCGGGCCGAACGGGATCTCCCGGCCGCCCGCCCTGATAAGGATCTCGGCGGACATCGCGGGCTCGGCGAACTCCTTCATCGCCCGGTCCAGCTCGGCCTGGCCGATGGTCGGCTCCCGCTTGGCGATGGGCAGCCGGACCACCTTGGAGCGGCCGGTCTCCACCTGGGCGCGGTAGGCGTCCTTGACCGAGAGCATCGAGCGGTCGACGTCGAGCGCCTGCCCCGCCCGGCCCGGCACGGCGGTGGCCCGGCCCGGGGAGAAGGTGATCGTGCCCTCGACCGCCGAGCCCGAGCTGCCGCCCAGATCGGCGAGGGCGACGCCCAGCTTCTCCTCGTCCACGGGGATCACCGGCTCCACGACCCGCTGGCCGCCGAAGAGGGACCCGATCACGGAGATGGGGTTGTAGTCGCTGCCCGCCGCCTTGCGGACGGTGGCCTGGCTGTCCAGGACGAGACCGGCCTTGTCGGGGGCGAGCGTCTCGTTCTTGTCGCCCACGGAGAGCTGGAGCGGGGTCGCCGCCCGCTTGCCGAGGGCCTTCTCCAGCTTGACGACCGCCTGTTCCCTGGTGCCGCCGCCGATGTCGACCCCGAGGACGGTGGTGCGCTTGGGCACCTCGGAGTGGTTCAGCAGCAGGCCGGCGCCGTAGGCGACACCGGCGAGACCGACCACCGCGACACCGAGGAGGACCAGCTTGGAGCGGCCCTTCTTCTTGGCGGGCTGCGGCGGGCGGGGGGCGGGCGGCAGCGCGTCCACCGCGCCGGGGCGCGGCTTGGGGGCCGCCGGGGTGCCCCCGGACGCCATGCCGGGGCCCAAGACCCCACCGGGGCCGCCGGGAGCGCCGGGGCCACCCGGGCCGCCGGGGCCCGCCGGGAAGCCGGGGGCGGTGCGGGGGCCGCGCGGCCCCGCGCCGGGCCCGTCTGCGGGCACCACGGGCAGCCCGCTGGTCAGGGTGTCCCCCGAGACCGGCTCCTCGGCGCCGGGCGGCGCAGGGAACGGCTTCTGGGGGGTGAGCACGGCCGTGTCGTCGGACATCCGGGGAGCCGCGGCACGCCGCTGGGGCGTGCCGCCGGGACCGGCCTGGCCGCCGGGGCCCGCGTGGCCCGCCGACCCGCCGAAGGCGTCCGCGCCGGAGGAGACCCCGGCGCCGGCGAACGCGCCCCCGGGACCACCGGGACCGCCCGGAGCACCCGTCAGGGTGGAAGCGCCCGCTCCGGCCGTGGCGGAGGCACCCGCGCCCATCCGCTGACGGATCGGCATGCTGCCCTTGGCCGGGCCGGACGTGGCCCCGGTCGGCGCGTCCGGCCCGGCAGGACCGGCGTGGCCGCCCTGCGGCGTACCACCGAACCCGGCCGGAGCGCCGGACGGAGCAGCCGGGCCGGAGTCCCCGGCGAGGTCGCTCAGCGCGCTGCGGGGCGCGGTGTCCTGCGGCTGCGGGGCGTCGGAGAAGTACGGCAGCCCCGATCCTGCCGGAGCACCCCCGGGAAGCGGATCGGTCAGCGGATCGGCGAGCGGAGCCGCCAGGGGGTCCGTCAGCGGATCGGGCAGAGGGTCGGTCAGGGGGGCGGCGGCGGGCGCCGCGAGGGCGTCCGCCAGGGGCGCGGTCAGCGGGTCCACCGCCGGTCCCGTCCCCTGGGCGGGGATGCCCCCGCCCGGAGCGCCGTGCGCGCCCGGGGCACCCTGAAGGCCCGGCGCGGCGCCACCCGTCGGGATCCCCGCGCCGTTCGTCGAGCCCTTGCGGGGCGCGAACCAGTCGTTCGCGGGCGCGCGCTCCTGCGGCGGCGGCTCGGCGGCGGGCGCCTGGCCCCCGCCGATCACCGGCATCGCGGCCGTGCGTTCCGGCTCCGACTCCGCCGTGGCGGACGGCTCGGAGTCACCCACCGGCTTGCGCATCACCACGGGCGGGATCGGCCGCGACCCGGGGATGTTGATGCGGATCCGGGTGGTCACCGTCGTCTCGGTCTTCGGCTCGGGCTTGGCACCGTCGGCCTGCCGCTCCCGGGACACGTCGGCGGCACCCGCCGCCCCCTGGGCAGCGTCCTGCGTCGGGTGCGGTGACGGATACTGGCGTGATCCGTACGGCGGTGTCCCCGAGGGGTACGCGGCTCCGCCGCGCCCCTGGGGCCCGGAGGACGAACTGTCAGTTTCACGACTCAAAGCAGGTTCTCCCGGTTGGCTTCGCCGCCCGTCTCTTACTGGATAGCTACTGCTAGGGGCGGCTCGGCGGCGCGCACCACCATACTGGCCGCCAAGGACAGGCACTCTGCGGCTGGCAGAGCACCCTGTTGTCGACGGTACGGGCGGTGCCCGCAGGGGCCGTGACCCCGTCCGTGCCGACCCACCCTAGGGGGGCCGGGGACGGGGTGCCCGCGTGGGGCCCCGCGTGTCCCTAACCGTCAAGTCGGGTAAAGGTGTCGCCCGGTTGCGCCGGACGCGCCATCGTGGCGCACATCACAGCGAGAACCATCCCCCCGACGATGAAGAGGAGTGACCCGATTCCGGCGGCGAGAACGCCGTCGCCCTCCGGCCGTCCGATGCTCAGCAGGACGACGGTGACCAGCCAGCCGGCGGCGGGCGCCACCACGCCGAGCTGGGTGCCGAGCCCCCGGCCCGCCCCGAGGAAGAGCCCGGCCGTCCCCGCCAGCGCGAGCAGCAATCCGCCGGGGAACCAGGCGGATTGGACCAGGGCGCCCGCGACCCCGACGGCCGCGCCCAGCGGGACGAGTGCCGTGTACGCGGCGATCCGCGCCGCCCGGCCGGCGGGGGAGGGACCGGCGGAGCCGGCCGGACGGACGGCGGGGGCGCTCATACGGCGGCCCCCTCGGCGTCGGTGCCGGCGGCGGCGTCCGCGTGGGCGACGGGGGCCGAACCGGCCCCGTCCGATCCGTCGTCGTCCGCGTCGACGCCCGCGAAGAGATCGTGCTCGCGTTCCCCCACGGGTGCCCCCGGCACCCCCTGGACCAGTTCGTAGTACTCGGTCGTGAAGACCGGCTGGAGCAGCAGGTTGGAGAGGATGAACCGGTCGCCGTCGACGGTGACCTGGGTGGCGTGCGCGCCCATCGCCGCCGCCTTGCGCTCCGCCGCCCGGGGGGAGCCGTCGATCTGCGTGGTGATCCGGGCGTCGTCGACGACCCCGGGCACATCGGCGATCTCGGCGATCCCCCGCGCGGCCCCGACAGCCCCGGCGGCCGTGGCGCCGCTCCCCAGGCCGTCCGGCAGCCCCTCGGCCCGGAGTCGCGCGAAGCGCTCCTCGGCCACCGAGCGCGGCACCCGGTTCCAGTAGATCTTGGCGATGGTGTGCGGCTCGCCGAGGTCGCGGCGGAAGGCCCGCTCGGCGGCCAGCTCGGCGGCGCGCGTGGCGACCCGGTGGGTCTGGATGTGGTCGGGGTGCCCGTACCCCCCGTCGGGGTCGTACGTCACCAGCACCTGGGGGCGGACGGATCTGATGATCTCCACGAGATACCCGGCGGCCTCGTCCACGGGGGTGTTCCAGAAGGCCCCGGGCCGGCGGTTCTGCTCGACGCCCATCATCCCGGAGTCCCGGTACCGGCCGGGGCCGCCGAGGAGGCGGTGGTCGGTGACGCCCAGTTCCTTCATGGCGGCGGTGAGTTCGCCCCGGCGGTGGGGCCCGAGCCCGTCCTCGCGGTCGGGCGCGAGATGGGCCAGCTCCGGCGGGATGACCTCGCCCTCCTCGCCCAGGGTGCAGGTCACCAAGGTGACCCGGGCGCCCGCTTCGGCGTACCGGGCCATCGTCGCGCCGTTGTTGATCGACTCGTCGTCCGGGTGCGCGTGCACCAGGAGCAGACGATGCGCGGAATGATCCTTCATGGAGACAGCCTACGAGGCAAGGCGGTGCCGCGGAGCTGGTTCGGCGGGCCCGTGGGGCTACGGGCCCGAAAGACCGGCCGGGCGGACCCGGGGACGCGCCGGGTCGCCGCCCGGTGTCAGAACTTGAAGTCGCCGATCATCCCGGCCACGTTGTTGGTCAGGTCACTGATCGTCGGGGACAGCGAGGAGCTGGCGAGATAGAAACCGAGCAACATGCAGACAACGGCATGCCCCCCCTTGAGCCCGGACTTCCGGATCAGCAGGAAGACGATGATGGCCAACAGCAGCACCACCGAAATGGAGAGTGCCACGGCGGTTCACCTCCACGGATATTCGGTCGGGACGGGGCGGTCGCCTGTGCCAGATGGTCCTACCCACCTCGCGCTAGGGATCATAACTATCCGTACGAACGCATTGATCGGTGCACAGCAGCACACGGGGGCGCACGAACGCTAGGTTCGGGTGCATGGCTTCCAAGACGCAGCTCTCCTTCCCCCGTCAATACGCCAGGACCCAGCGCTACACCCTGGGTTCTCCCCGGTCGTTCACCGTGTCACCCGACGGCTCGCGAGTGATTTTCCTCAGAACGGCCTCGGGTGTCGACCGGAATGGACGCCTCTGGGTGCTGGATCTGGCCAACGGGACGGAAGAGCCCCGGGAGCGTCTGGTCGCCGACCCCGAGGCGCTGCTCTCCGGGGCGGAGGAGCAGCTGTCCGCCGAGGAGCAGGCGCGGCGCGAGCGGGCCCGGGACGGCTCGTCGGGGATCGTCGGCTACGCGGTGGACGCGGCGGCCGAGTTGGCGGCCTTCACCCTCTCCGGACGGCTGTTCGCGGCCGGCCTGAAGGACGGGGACGGGTGGGTACGGGAACTCACGGCGCGGGGCCCGGCGGTCGACCCGCACCCCTCCCCCGACGGCCGGTTCGTCGCGTACGTGGGCGGGGGCGCGCTGCGGGTGACCCCGGTCACGGACGACGCCGGCGCCGGCGCGGGGGACCGGGCGCTCGCCGAGCCGGAGGACGAGCTGGTCACCTACGGTCTGGCCGAGTTCGTCGCGGCCGAGGACATGGGGCGGCAGCGGGGTTACTGGTGGTCGCCGGAGTCGGACCGGCTGCTCGTCGCGCGGGTGGACGAGCGGGAGGTGCGGCGCTGGTGGATCGCGGACCCGGCGCACCCGGAGCGGGAGCCCCGGGAGGTCCGCTACCCGACGGCGGGCACGGCCAACGCGGACGTACGGCTCTTCGTCGTCACCCTCGGCGGGGAGCGCACCGAGGTGGTCTGGGACCGCGCGGAGTTCCCGTATCTGGCCCGGGTCCACTGGTCCGCCGCCGGTGCCCCGATCGTCCTGGTCCAGACCCGGGACCAGCGGACCCTGCGCTGGCTGGCGGTGGACCCGGGGACCGGCGCCACCCGGACCGTCCACGCGGACGAGGATGAGAACTGGCTGGATCTTTTCCATGGGGTGCCGGCGTGGACCCCGGACGGCAGGCTGGTGCGGATCGCCGACGAGGGCGGCGCCCGGGTGCTCGCGGTCGGGGACCGCGTCCTGACCGGCGACTCCCTCCAGATCCACATGGTGCTCGACGTCGGAGCGGACGACGTCCTCGTCACGGCGGCCGCGGGCGCCGGGGCGGCGGAGCCGGAGATCGGCGAGATCCATGTCCTGCGGGTGGGCGACCGGGGCGTGGAGCGGGTCTCCCGGGGTCCCGGGGTGCACACGGCGGTGCGCGGCGGCCCGGTGACGGTGCTGTCCTCCGCGCGGCTCGACATCAGCGGTACGGCGACGGAGGTCCTGCGCGACGGCGCGGTGGTGGCCCGGATCGCCTCGTACGCGGAGTCCCCGGTGCTGCACGCGGCGCCGCGGATCGTCGCGGCGGGGGTCCACCGCATCCCGTGCGCGGTGCTGCTGCCGAGGGACTACCAGGAGTCGGACGGGCCGCTGCCGGTGCTGATGGACCCGTACGGCGGACCGCGCGCCCGCCGGGTGCTCGCGTCGCAGAACGTGCATCTCACCCCGCAGTTCCTCGCCGACCAGGGGTTCGCGGTGGTCGTCGCGGACGGCCGGGGCACCCCGGGCCCCTCCCCCGCCTGGGAGAAGGCGGTCCGTGACAACTTCGTCCTGACCCTCGACGACCAGATCGAGGCACTGCACGCCCTGGCCGATTCCTTTCCCCTGGACCTGGGCCGGGTGGGCATCCGGGGCTGGTCGTACGGCGGATATCTCGCCGCGATGGCGGTACTGCGGCGGCCCGACGTCTTCCACACGGCGATCGTCGGCGCCCCGGTGACGGACCAGCGGATGTACGACACCCACTACACCGAGCGCTATCTCGGGGACCCGGCGCTCCAGCCCGAGGTGTACGAGCGGCACGCGCTGGTGACCGAGGACGGGCTGGTGGGTCTGGAGAATCCGGCGCGGCCGATGATGCTGATCCACGGTCTGGCCGACGACAACGTGGTGGCGGCCCACACCCTGCGGCTGTCGTCGGCGCTGCTGGCGGCGGGGCGGGAGCACGAGGTGCTGCCGCTGAGCGGGGTGACGCATATGACCCCGCAGGAGCAGGTGGCCGAGAATCTGCTGCTGTTGCAGGTGGAGTTCCTGAAGCGGACGCTGGCGAACCGCGTCCCCGATCCGGCGGAGTAACGGCCGAGGCAGGGGAACAGCGGGCGGGTGAACAGCGGGCGGGGTGGGGGCACGACGGGTGGGGTGACCGGCCGGGGACGACATCGGTGCCTCCGGCCGGTCTACGGCACCCGCACGGCCGTACGTTTCCCAGCCTTCCCCGTCCGTATATCGGAATCGCGACGGACACGTTGCCCGCACGTTAACGACGCGGCTCCCCGGACCCGTCCGGCTCGTCGCCGTCCTCCCCGCCCGGCGGGACGACCCGGCGCTCCTCGGCGAAGTGGCACGCCGAGGGGTGCCGGGCCGGACCCTCCCAGATCCGGTACTCGGCCGGGATCTCCAGCAGCGGCACCTCCAGCGCGCACCGCTCCCGCGCCTTCCAGCAGCGGGTGCGGAAGCGGCACCCGGAGGGGATGTGGGTCGGCGAGGGCACGTCGCCGCCGAGCAGGATCCGCTCCCGCCGCTCGCGGGCCTCGGGGTCCGGCACCGGGACGGCGGAGAGCAGCGCCTGCGTGTAGGGGTGGGTGGGGTGGTCGTAGATCTCGGCGTCGGTCCCCAGCTCCACCACCCGTCCCAGGTACATCACGCCGACCCGGTCGGAGATGTGCCGGACGATCGACAGGTCGTGCGAGATGAAGACCAGGGTGAGCGAGAACTCGCGCTGGAGCCGGGCGAGCAGATTGACGACCTGGGCCTGGACGGAGACGTCCAGCGCGGAGACGGGTTCGTCGGCGACGACGATCTCCGGGTTGAGGGCGAGGCCCCGGGCGATCCCGATGCGCTGGCGCTGGCCGCCGCTGAACTGGTGCGGATAGCGGTTGACGTACTCCGGGTTGAGGCCGACCACGTCGAGCAGTTCCCGCACCCGGCGGCGGCGGTCGCCCCGGGGGGCCGCGTCGGGGTGGATCTCGAAGGGTTCGCCGACGATGTCGCCGACGGTCATCCGGGGGTTGAGCGAGGTGTAGGGGTCCTGGAACACCATCTGGATATTGCGGCGGACGCGTTTGAGGGCGCGGCCGCTCAGCCGGGTGACGTCCTCGCCCCGGTAGTGGATGGTGCCGGCGGTGGGGCGTTCGAGGTGGACGAGCATGCGGGCGAGCGTGGACTTGCCGCACCCGGACTCGCCGACGATGCCGAGGGTGCCTCCGGCGGGGAGGTCGAGATCGACGCCGTCGACGGCCTTGACGGCGCCGGTCTGCTTCCGGAACACCACGCCCCGGGTGAGGGGGTAGTGCTTGACCAGCCCGCGGACTTCGAGGATCGGCTCAGCCATCGGACCGCTCCCCCGCACCGCCGGGCCGCTCACCCGCACCACTCCGCCCGTCCCCCGGCCCGCCCTGCGGCCCGCCCTGCGGTCCCTCCCCCTGCCCCTCCACCGGTCTGTCCCCGGGCCCGTCCCCCGTCCCGGCCCCCAGCTCCAGGGTCTCCCGCCAGAAGTGGCAGGCGCTCGCCCGCCCGGGAGCCACGTCGTACAGCGGCGGCTCCTCCGTACGGCAGATGTCCCGGGCCAGGGGGCAGCGCGGATGGAAGGCGCACCCGGGTGGGATGGCCAGCAGATTCGGCGGCAGGCCCTTGATCGCGTACAGCTCCCGCCCCTTCTGGTCCAGGCGCGGGATCGACCGGAGCAGCCCCCGGGTGTACGGGTGGGCGGGCGCCCGGTAGATGTCGTGGACGGGCGCCGTCTCGACGATCCTGCCCGCGTACATCACGGCGATCCGGTCGGCCACGTCGGCGACCACGCCGAGGTCGTGGGTGATGAGGATCAGCCCCATGCCCAGTTCCCGCTGGAGTTCGGCGAGGAGTTCCATCACCTGGGCCTGGACGGTGACGTCGAGGGCGGTGGTGGGTTCGTCGGCGATGATCAGGGCGGGCTCCAGGGCCAGCGCCATGGCGATCATGATCCGCTGGCGCATGCCGCCGGAGAACTGGTGGGGGTACTGGCGCACCCGTTCGGCGGCGCCGGGGATGCCGACGCGTTCCATCAGGTCGACGGCGCGCTCGCGGGCCTCCTTCCGTCTGGCGCCCCGGTGGACGATGAACATCTCGCCGAGCTGGTCGCCGACGCTGAGCACGGGGTTCAGCGCCGACAGGGCGTCCTGGAAGATCATCGCCATGCCGGGGCCCCGGATCGCGCGCCGTTCGGCCTCGCCCATCGTCAGCAGGTCGCGGCCCTGGAAGCGGATCTCGCCACGGGTGATCCGGCCGGGGGGCGTGTCCAGGATGCCCATGACGGCCTGGGCGGTGACGGACTTCCCGGAGCCGGACTCGCCGAGCACGGCGAGGGTGCGGCCCGCCTCGACGGAGTAGTCGACGCCGTTGACGGCCCGGGCGACGCCGTCGCGGGTGCGGAACTCGATATGCAGGTCCTTGACGTCCAGCAGCATCACGGGCTCCTCGGCGGCGGTCGGCTTCAAGAGGGGGACGGGGCTCAGCGCAGTTTGGGATCGAGGGCGTCACGGACCGCGTCGCCGAGCATGATGAACGCGAGGACGGTGATCGCCAGCGCCCCGGCGGGCCAGAGCAGCATGTGCGGGGCGTTGCGGATGTACGGCGAGGCGGCCGAGATGTCGATGCCCCAGGAGACGGTGGGCGGTTTCAGGCCGACGCCGAGGTAGGAGAGGGTCGCCTCCAGCGAGATGTACGTCCCGAGGGCGATCGTGGCGACGACGATCACCGGGGCGACGGCGTTGGGCGCGATATGGCGCAGCAGCATCCGGGTGTTGGAGGCGCCGAGGGCGCGGGCGGCGTGGACGTAGTCGTTCTGTTTGACGGTGATGACGGAGCCGCGCGCGATCCGGGAGATCTGCGGCCAGCCGAGCAGCACCATGAAGCCGATGACGGGCCAGACGGTGGTGCTGGTGACGACGGAGAGCAGGACGAGTCCGCCGAGGAGGACGGGGATGCCGAAGAAGATGTCGGTCACCCGGGAGAGGACGGCGTCCCCGGTGCCGCCGAAGAAGCCGGCGAGTCCGCCGAGGAAGGAGCCGAGGAGGGCGACCCCGAGGGTGGCGCAGACGCCGACGGTGACGGAGGCGCGGGCGCCGTAGACCGTACGGGTGTAGACGTCGCAGCCCTGGCCGTTGAAGCCGAAGGGGTGGCCGGGCTGGGAGCCCTCCTGGGCCTTGGCCAGATCGCACTGGAGGGGGTTCCCGGAGGCGATGAGGGAGGGCCAGATGGAGATGACCACCAGGAAGAGGATGATCAGCCCGGAGACGACGAAGACGGGGTTGCGGCGCAGATCGCGCCAGGCGTCGGACCACAGGCTGCGCGGTTTCTCGCCGGGCCCGCTGCCCAGGGGGCCGGGGGCCGGCCGGCCCTCCAGCGTCTCGGCCTCGGTCAGCGCGAGGTCGGTGCCCCCGCCCGCGCCGGTGGGGGCGATCGCCTGCCCGGCCTCGAAGTCGGGGAGCGGCTCAGGCATAGCGGATCCTCGGGTCGAGTACGGCGTACAGGAGGTCCACCAGCAGGTTCGCGATCAGGAAGATCAGCACCAGGATGGTCACGAAGCCGACCACGGTCTGGGTGTTCTGGCGGACGATGCCCTGGTAGAGCTGGTAGCCGACGCCGTGGATGTTGAAGATGCGCTCGGTGACGATCGCCCCGCCCATCAGGGCGCCGATGTCGGCGCCGATGAAGGTGACGACGGGGATCAGGGAGTTGCGCAGCAGATGGCGGGTGACGATCCGGCGGCGCGGCAGTCCCTTGGCGCGGGCGGTGCGGACGTAGTCGGCGCGGGCGTTCTCGGCGATGGCGGTCCGGGTCAGCCGGGTGACGTACGCCAGCGAGACGGACGCGAGCACCAGGCCGGGGACGATCAGCTCGTCGAGGGTGGCGGCCGGGGAGACGGCCGGTTTGATGATCCCCCACTCGACGCCCAGGAGGAACTGGAGCAGCAGCCCGGTGACGAAGGTGGGGACGGAGATCACGACGAGGGTCAGCAGCAGGACCGAGGTGTCGACGGGCCGGCCCCGGCGCAGTCCGGTGAGCACGCCGAGGGTGATCCCGATGACGATCTCGAAGAAGATGGCGACGAGGGTGAGCCGGAGGGTGACGGGGAAGGCGTCGGCCATCAGTTCGGTGACCGGCTGGCCGTTGAAGGCGGTGCCGAAGTCGCCGGTGAAGACATTGCCCATGTAGGTGAGGTATTGCTGCCAGACGGGCTTGTCGAGGCCGAATTCCTGGCGCAGCCGGGCGGCGGTGGCGGGGTCGCACTGCCGCTGTCCGCACAGCCCCTGGATGGGGTCGCCCATCACATTGACCATGAGGAAGATGAGCAGGGTGGCCCCGAAGAAGACCGGGATCATCTGGAGCAGTCGCCGGATCACATAACGTCCCATGGGGCCTCCCGCTGACCGGCTGTCCGGCTGACCGGCTCAGCCGACCGTGATCTCGTTGTAGACGGGCACGCTGAACGGGTTGAGGGCCACGTTGCCGACGCGTGCCGAGTAGCCCGCGCTGCCGTTCTGGTACCAGAGCGGGATCGCCGCCATCTGGTCCCGTACCACCTCCTCGGCCTGCTGGAAGAGGCGTACGGCCGTCGGCTGGTCGGATTCGGCGTTGGCGCGGTCGACCAGCCGGTCGAAGCCGGGGTCGCTCCACTTGCCGTCGTTGGAGGACGCGTTGGTGTAGTAGAGCGGCTGGAGGAAGTTCTGGATCAGTGGGTAGTCCATCTGCCAGCCGGCCCGGAAGGGGCCGTCCATCCGGGACTGGGTGATCTGGTTGCGGAAGTCGGCGAAGGTGCCGACCGGGTTGCCGACGCAGGCGCTGTCGCGGCCGAGGGCGTTGTTGACGCTGTTGCAGACGGCGTCGACCCACTCCTTGTGGGAGCCGGTGTCGGCGTTGTACGAGATCGTCATCCGGCCGCCGGGGATGCCGCCGCCCTCGTCGACGAGCCGGCGGGCGGCGGCGGGGTCGTAGACGCAGGCGTCGCCGCAGAGGGTGGGGCTGAAGCCGCCGTCGGTGCCGAGGACGGGTGAGGTCCAGTCCTTCGCCGGGGTGCGGGTGGAGCGGAAGATGGTCCGGGTGATCTGTTCCCGGTCGATGGCGCGGGAGATCCCGGTGCGCAGCTTGGCGCCGCCGGGGGTGTTCCACGCCGGGTCGTAGTAGGGGAAGGCGAGGGTCTGGATGATCCCGGCGGGGGTGTTGATGTACCGGCCGTCGAGGTCCTTGCGGACGTTCTTGAGCTGGGCGGCGGGCACATCGTCCACGAGGTCGAGATTGCCGGAGAGCAGCGAGGTGTACGCGGTGTTGTTGTCGGTGTAGACGATGAGGTCGACGCCGCTGTTGCGGGCCTTGTCGGGGCCGGGGTAGTCGTCCCGGGTCCGCAGCGACATGGCGGAGCCGCGCGCGTAGGAGTGGACGGTGTACGGGCCGTTGCCGACGGGCTTTTCCAGCCAGGCGGCGTGGTCGTCGAAGAAGGCCCGGGGCAGGGGGGCGAAGGCGGCGTAGCCGAGGGTGTCGGGCCAGGTGGAGAACTTCTGGGAGAGGGTGACGGAGAAGGTCCGCTCGCCCGTGATCTTCAGGCCGGACAGGGTGGTGGCCTTGGGTTCGCCGGTGTCGGGGTGGACGTCGGCGTAGCCCTGGATGTAGCCGAAGAAGTAGGCGTTGCGCTGGTTGTTGCGTACGTCGGCGCCGTAGTTCCAGGCGTCGACGAAGGAGCGGGCGGTGACCTTCTCGCCGTTGCTGAAGGTCCAGCCGTCCTTGACGGTGATGGCGAAGGTGGTCGAGTCGGTGGTCTCGATCCGCTCGGCCAGCATGTCCTGGGCGGCGCCGGTGCGCGGGTCGTAGCGCTTCAGCCCGCGGAAGATCATGTCGAGGACCTTGCCGCCCTGGACGTCGTTGGTGTTGGCGGGCTCCAGCGGGTTGGGCGGGTCGCCCCAGGAGGCGCTGACCACGCCCTGGGTGGTGCCGGCGCCGCCGCCGCAGCCGGTGGCGGCCAGGGCGAGCGCCAGCAGGGGTGCGGCCCACCGGAGGTACGGGGTGCGGCGCATCCGGTGCCTCCCGTGTCTCCTGTGTCTCCCGTGTTCCGTGGGCGGCGGACCGTACGGCGGGGCCCGGCCGGGGCCCGGGGGCTCCGGCGGCCGTCGTACGGTCGCTCAGGACCGAATATCGCCCCGGGCCCGGCACCGCGCACGCCGGGCGCCGCCGTCCGGCTGAGCGGGACGGCGGCGCCCGGGGGAATGCGGGAGGTCCGCTCAGGCGGCGGGGACGGGGAGGGTCACTTCCCAGGTGTCCACGGCGAAGTGGGTGGCCATGCCGTGGGCCTCGTACAGCCGCAGAGCGCCGCTCTCGTTGGCGGTGTCGACGCCGAGGCCGATGCTGTCGCGGCCGAGTTCCGCATAGACGGTGAAGGCGTGCCGCAGCAGATGCCCGGCGATGCCCCGGCCGCGGAACTCCTTGCGGACCCCGAGGTTGTTGATCCAGCCGTGGGCCGTGCGGTGGTTGCTGGTCACCATGGCGGCGACATCGCCGTGGCCGTCGAGGGAGGCGATCCACACCAGCGGCCAGTCGATCAGTTCGCCCAGGTCGGCGAGCCACTTGTGGTAGTCGCGGGGCTGGTGGTCGAAGTGCTCGGCGAAGGTCTCCTGGAGCAGGGCGTGGGCGGCCCTGCGGTCCTCCTCGGCGGTGCAGTCCCGCAGGGTGAGGCCCGCCGGGGCGGCCTGGACCGGGGCCGGGTCGGCGGCGTCGGCGGTGGGGGTGAGCGGCCGGGTGAGGACGTGGTAGCGGCGGACGGCCGACCAGCCCCGGGCGGTGATCAGCGCGGTGTCCAGGGTGGGGTTGGTGTTCAGGTGCATATGGACGACGGCCCGCCCGGCCCCGTTGCCGGCGGCGCGGCGGACGGCCTGCGCCTCCATCAGGTCGAGCAGCCGCCCGGCCGCGTCCTGGTGGCCGGGGAGGACATACTGGTCCATGTCGATGCGGTCGGCGCCGGAGTCGTCCCACATCAGTCCGTAGCCCACCAGCTCCTCGCCCCGGAAGGCGAGCCACGAGTTCTCCGCGAGGGCGGCCTCGGGGTGGACCAGGTCGGCCTCCACCGAGCCGAGGTCGGTCTCCTCACGGCCGATCTCGATCATGTCCACGGCGTTGAGCAGCCGGCACACGACGGGGGCGTCGGCGGGTACGGCGGGGCGAATGGTGAGGTCCATCCGCTCACTGTCGGGCCCGTACGCGAGCCGCCGCAACGCATTTTCGCCGCCGCGGGGCCCGGAACGCATGGCCCCGGAAAAGGGGGATCCCCGGCCACCGCGAGGGTGACCGGGGATCGCCGGAGATCGGGGAACGAAAGGCCTCAGCCCTTCTTGCCCTCGCCCTTGCCGTCCTCCTCCAGCGCGGCGAGCGCCGGGTCCAGGACCACGTCCTCGGTCCGCTGGAGCGTGGGCTCCTCGGGGAAGTGGCAGGCGGTGAGGTGCCCCTCGGGGCTGCCCGAGAGCTGCACCAGCGGCGGCGCCTCCGACGCGCACTTGTCCTGCGCCTTCCAGCAGCGGGTGCGGAAGGGGCAGCCCGACGGCGGCATGATCGGCGAGGGGACGTCGCCGGAGAGCCGGATCCGCTCCTTCTTCGCCGCGTCGACGTCCGCCTCCGGCACCGCCGAGAGCAGGGCGTGCGTGTACGGGTGGCGCGGGTGGGTGTAGAGGGAGTTGCGGTCGGCCACCTCCATCACCTTGCCGAGGTACATCACGGCCACGCGCTGCGAGAAGTGGCGGACCACGGCGAGGTCGTGCGCGATGAAGAGGAAGGCGATGCCCAGCTCGCGCTGGACGTCCTGGAGCAGGTTGACGACCTGCGCCTGGATGGAGACGTCGAGCGCGGAGACCGGCTCGTCCGCGACGATCAGCTTGGGCTCCACGGCGAGGGCCCGCGCGACACCGATGCGCTGGCGCTGGCCGCCGGAGAACTCGTGCGGGAAGCGGTTGTAGTGCTCCGGGTTGAGACCGACGGTCTCCAGCAGCTCCCGGACCCGCTTCTCCCGGCCGCCGGCCGGGTTGATCCCGTTGACCTCCATCGGGCTCTTGATGATGGTGCCGACGGTCTGCCGCGGGTTCAGCGACGAGAAGGGGTCCTGGAAGATCATCTGGATCTCGGACCGGATCGGCGCCAGCTCCTTGCGGCTGGCGTGGGTGATGTCCTGGCCGGCGTACTTGATCGTGCCGCCGGTCGGCTCCAGCAGCCTGGTGACCAGGCGTCCGGTGGTCGACTTGCCGCAGCCGGACTCACCGACGAGACCCAGGGCCTCGCCCGGGTACACCGTCAGGTCCACCCCGTCGACGGCCTTCACGGCGCCGACCTGGCGCCGGATGGGGAAGCCGCCGTAGATCGGGAAGTGCTTCTGGAGGCCCTCGACGGCGAGCAGTGGCTCGCCCTTGTTCTCGGGGCCCTTGGATTCCTGCTGCTTGGGCAGAGTGACGTTCTCGCTCATGTCTCTGCGTCTCCTAGCCCAGCCGGGGCTTGATCTGATCGATGAAGATGGACTGCTTCTGGTCCGGCGTGAGGTGGCAGGCAGCCGCCCGGCCGGCAGGCAGGTTCGGTCGCTCGCTCGTGCACAGACCGCCGTCCACCTCGGCCGTGAAGCCGCAGCGAGGGTTGAAGGCGCAGCCCGGGGGCGGGTTGAGCAGGCTCGGCGGGGAGCCGGGGATCGGCACCAGCGGCTCGTCGAGGTCGCCCCCGAGTCGCGGCATGGAGCTGAGCAGGCCCCAGGTGTAGGGGTGCTTGGGCGTCTGGAGCACCTCGCGCACGGAGCCGCGCTCCACGGCCCGTCCCCCGTACATCACCAGCAGGTCGTCGGCCATGTTGGCGATGACGCCCAGGTCGTGGGTGATGAAGATGATCGCGGAGCCGAACTCCTGCTGGAGGTCCTTGAGCAGGTCCAGGATCTGGGCCTGCACGGTCACATCGAGCGCGGTGGTCGGCTCGTCGGCGATCAGGAGGTCGGGGTCGCAGATCAGCGCCATGGCGATCATGGCGCGCTGGCGCATACCGCCGGAGAACTGGTGCGGGTAGTCGTTGAAGCGGGTCGCGGGCTGCGGGATGCCGACCTTGGCCAGCATCTCGATGGCGCGCGCCTTCGCCTCCTTCTTGGAGGCGCCGGTGTGCTTCATGTACGGCTCGGCGATCTGCCGGCCCACCGTGTAGTACGGCGAGAGCGCCGTCAGCGGGTCCTGGAAGATCATCGCGACCTTGTTGCCGCGGAGCTTCTCCATCTCCCGCTCGGGGGCGTCGACCAGTTCCTGGCCGTCGAGGTAGATCTCGCCCGAGACGGCGGCGGACTTCGGGTTGTGCAGCCCGAGGATGGTCAGGTTGGTCACGGACTTGCCGGAGCCCGACTCGCCCACGATGCCCAGCGTCTTACCGCGCTCGACGTCAAAGGAGAGCCCGTCGACCGCGCTGACGATGCCGTCCTCGGTGGAGAACCGCACCCTCAGGTCGCGGACCGAGAGGAAGGCTTCGGGCCCGGTCGGGGCCGGTGTGCCCTCGGTCTTGGTCTTGGTGGTCACGGTCGGTTCTCCTAGCTGAGGCGCACGCGCGGGTCGATGTAGGCGTAGGCGAGGTCCACGAGGATGTTCAGCAGCAGGATGAAGAACGCGCCGAACAGCATCACGCCCATGGTGAGGGGCAGGTCCTTGCCGAGCGAGGAGTTCACCGCGAGACGGCCGATACCGGCCAGGTCGAAGGTGAACTCGGTGACGACCGCGCCCGCGAGCAGGCCGCTGAGGTCCATGCCCAGGATGGTGACGATCGGGGTGAGGGAGCCGCGCCAGGCGTAGCGGAAGAACACGTACTTCTGCGACATGCCCTTCGCCCGTGCGGTGCGGACGTGCTCCTCCTGGAGCTGTTCGATCATCGTCGAGCGGGACATACGCGTGTACTGGGCCGTGAAGATGGTCGACATCACGAGCCAGGGGATGAGCATGCCGACGGCCCAGCCTGCCGGGTCCTCGGTGAACGGCACGTACTTCGGGTTCTCCATCCAGCCGGTGCTGTAGACGAGGATGCCGAGGACGATCGGGCCGAGGAAGTAGATCTGGAACGAGCTGAGGACCATGGAGGCGCCGCTGACGATGCGGTCCAGCGGGGTACCGCGCTTCCAGGCGGCGAGCAGACCGGAGCCGAGGCCCAGGGTCAGGAAGATGACCAGACCACCGACGGTGAGCGAGAGCGTCAGCGGGAAGCGGTCGACGATGGAGTCCCAGACAAATTCCCTCGTCTCGAAGGAAATGCCCAGGCAAGGGGCGGAGCAGTGGCCCTGCGCGAAGTCCCGGCCGGTCAGGATGCCGCCCATGAACTCCCAGAACTGGGTCGTGATCGGCTTGTCGAGGCCGAGGTTCTCGCGGATGACCGCGATGTTCTGGGGCGTGCAGTTCTTGCCGCAGGCGAGTTGGGCGAAGTCCTGGGGGATTGTGTAGAACAGGAAGAACGTGAACGCGCCGATCAAGAACATGATCACTACTGCGCCGGTCAACCTGCGGATGAGGAACTGAAGCATCGCGGAAGGCTGCTCTCTACGAAGGCGGCGGGGCTTTGAGACGTGGGCCCGTGGGGGTGCGCTCCGCCTGGCACGCACCCCCACGGATCATCCGTGGACCTCAGTCTTGTGGACCGGTCTTACGGCTGCTTCAGGTACAGGTCGTTGATGTCGATGTAGCTCGACTCGGTGCTGTACTTGACGCCACCGACGTTGGAGCCGGAGAGCTGGATCTGCTTGGAGTAGTAGACCGGGGCGGCCGGGTTGATCTCCTCGACGATCCGCTTGTGGACTTCCTTCCACTTCGCGAGAGCGGCGGTCGGCTCCATGGTCAGGGCCTCTTCGATGCCCTTGTTGACCTGCTCGTCATTGATGTGCGAGTAGTTCGACGCGCCGTCGTAGATCAGCTTGCCGTCGTAGACCGGGGTGATGACGGTCGACGGGGACGGCCAGTCCTGGCCCCAGCCGGTCATGTAGAGGTCGAACTGGTTCTTGACGACACCGATCTGGGTGTAGAAGGTGGCGCGGTCGATCTCCTTCGACTGGACGTCGAAGCCGATCTCCTCAAGCCGCTTCTTGATGATGACGGCCTGCTTCTGGCCACGCGGCGTGTTGGAGTGCGCGTAGGTGAGCTTGGTGCCCTCCGCGACGCCGGCCTCCTTCAGCAGCTCCTTGGCCTTGGCCACGTTGCCGTTCGGGTTCTTCAGCTTCTCGAACGGGTCGTACGAGGGGTCGAAGCCGGGCAGCGTCGGGCCCATCAGACCGCCGGCCGCCTCGCCACCGTACTTGCCACCGTCGGCCGCGATCATCTGCTGGGCCGGGAGCGCGTGGGTGATCGCGTCACGGACGCGCTTGTCCTTGATGCGGTCCAGGTTGAAGGTCATCTGCCAGACGTAGGGCTGGTAGCCCTTGACGCTGCGCTTGTTGACCTCGGGCTTGGTGACGACATCCTTGATCATCGTGGGCTCGACCGAGTCCGTGAACTGGATGGCGTTCTTGGCCTCGCCCTGGTCCGCGATCAGACGCTTGGTCTGGCTGCCCTGGTCGATGGTGAGGGTGAAGTCGTAGCCGTCCACGTACTGGTGGCGGACCGCGTCGGTCTTCGGGTCCCACTGGTCGTTCTTGACCAGCTTGATGGACTTGCCCGGCTTGTACTCGGCGATCTTGTAGGGGCCGAGCGCGACGGGGGCCTTGTCGTACTTCTCCTTCGTGTCCGCCTTCTTGGGCACGATGGAGTAGCCGGCCATGGCCAGCGCCTGCGGCAGGTCGGGCTGCGGCTGCGTGAACTTGAAGACGACGGTCTTCGCGTCCGGGGTCGCCAGCACGCTGTCCGGGAGGCTCTTGCCCTTGTAGGGGCCGTCCGGCAGCGCCTTGCGGTAGTCCTTGCCCGAGAGCCAGCTCTGGACGAACGACGGTCCGTCCGAGATCAGCTTCGAGTACATCCGCTCGATGGAGTGGCGGACGTCCGCGGAGGTGATCAGGTTGCCGTTCTGGTCCTTGATCCCCTCCTTGAGGGTGTAGGTCCAGGTCTTCTTGTCCGCCGAGGGCTTGCCGGCGTCGGTGGCGATGTCACCGACGACGGTCAGGTTGCCCTTGTCGTCCTCCTGGAAGTTGGTCAGACCACGGTGGATCAGGTTCGCGAACTGGCCCGCGTCACTGACGTAGATCTGACCCGGGTCCATGTGGGAGAGGTCGGACTGCGTGTAGACATTGATCGTGCCACCGCTCTTGGCCCCGGGGACCTCGGCGGCAGGGCCGGTGGAAGCGGCGGCGTCGCCGTACTTGACCGGCTTCGACTGCGCTGCGGCGTCCGTCTGCTTCTTGGACTCGTCCGTGGCATTGCCGTCATTGCTGGAGCAACCGGTGAGTGCCATGGAGCCGGCCGCGGCAGCGACGACTATGGCACGCACCGAGCGTGAGCTAAGGGGCTTCATGTGCTCGTTGCACCTACCTGTCCGTTGTGATTCATCAATCGCTGCCTGACCGTCCGGTTGCCCGGCGCGGGGGCGGCAGCCACCCCCGCCCTAGGACGTCACCGTCCGGTCTTGGGGTCGAACGCGTCTCGAACCGAGTCGCCGAGAAGGTTGAACGACAGAACGAAGACCACCATGGCGACGCCGGGGAAGAACATGAACCCGGGGTTCTGTTCGTAGACATCTGCACCGATGGCGAACATCCGGCCCCAGTCGGGGGTCGGCTCCACGAAGCCGACGCCGACGTAGGAGAGGAAGGCGATCGAGAGGATGGAGCTGGGCAGGGTGTAGGTGCCCTGGACCAGGATCGGCGTGACGATGTTCGGCAGGATCTCCTTGCGGACGATCCGCCAGCGCGAGGCACCCGACACCTTGGCCGCCTCCACGAACTCGCGCTCCCGCAGCGAGAGCACGGAGCTGCGCACCAGACGGGCCATGGACATCCAGCCCAGGAACCACATCACCAGGATGATGGCGACGGCCCGCATGTAGGTGGGGGTCTCGTCGGTCGGGGAGACGAAGAGCGCGGTCACGACCGGCATGAAGGCGATGAAGAAGAGCTGGTTCGGGAAGGCGAGGAAGAAGTCCGTCGTCCGGCCGAGCCAGTAGTCCACCTTGCCGCCGAAGTAGCCGCCGACCATACCGATGATCACGCCGGTGAGGACGCACAGGAAGGTGATGACCAGCGCCATGTAGAGCGAGGTGCGCATGCCGTAGAGCAGCATGGTGAACACATCACGGCCCAGGTTGGGCTCCACGCCGAACCAGAAGTCCCCGGAGACGCCGCCGAAGGTGCCCACCGGCATCGAGAAGTCGTCGAGGATGTTCTCGTAGCCCGGCTCGGCCGGGTACAGCGTGTACGGGTCCTTGCCGTAGATCTTGGAGATGACCGGCGCCAGGGCGGCGATCACGAAGAAGAAGATCACGACGCCGGCGGAGGTCATGCCGACCTTGTCACGCTTGAAGCGCGTCCACATGAGCTGGCCGGGCGAACGACCGGTGTGGGACGCGGGGTCCGCAGCGGCGTCGTTCTCGGTCGCGTTCTTCTTGTCCAAGGTGACAGAGGCGTCCGTGGCCTCGGTCTCGATTGGACTGGTCATGATGTGTCCATTCACGGGTGTCGGGTGACCCGCGGTCCTGCGTACGACGGGAACGACGGCGAGTGGGTGCACTCGTGCCGTCGGAGCTGTCGTGTGACGTTTCCCCCCTGCCGGCCACCCCCGTGGAACGGGTGCGGCCGTACTGCCTCATGCCCGTGGTTCAACCACGGACAAAAGGACTGGAAAGTGCGTCAATAGGGATTGATTCCACCCTCAGGAGCGCGAGCCGAGCGGTTGACCGGGGCTCAGGATCGGCGGCCGACGTCGGCGGCCGGCCTGGATGGAATGCGCTGGAAACCGGCCGTACAAGCCATCTGCGACGACCCGACCCCACTGGCGCTCGTGGCACCGCGCATGGGTTCCTCCTCATGAGTCCACGTGTTCACTGCAAGGCTGGGCACATGACACCCGCCGACACCCCTGACGGCGAAGAGCTTGTACCCCGTGTGCTCGTGAGTCGGCGCTCCCCACAGCGCATGACCCGTTGACCCGAGCTCAGTGAAGCCAACTATTGGGTAAGTTCGGGCTGTAAACCACACTTAAAGCATCTCGTTTTGGCAACATCAGCGAGGGGCTGGGTACCAAAATTCGGACAAAGGGATCGCAGACAGACACCCCCGAAACGGACTGTTAATACAAGTTTCCGGTGAGCTACGCCCGATAGTCGGACAGACGGGGTACGAAAACCTCTTGACGCGGATCGGGCGATCGTCGTTCTGTCCCGGGGAGTCTGCCTCGGGGCGGGCGCACGCAAACGGCCCGGCCGTCCCCCGTGCGAGGGGGACGGCCGGGCCGTTTTCGGTCAGTCGGCGCCGCCCGGCCGGGCGGCGGCGGCTCAGCCGTGCTTGGCGCGGGAGGCGGCGCGGGCGCGCTCGCGGGCGTCCAGGTTCACCTTGCGGATGCGGACCGCCTCAGGGGTCACCTCGACGCACTCGTCGTCGCGGCAGAACTCCAGCGACTGCTCCAGCGACAGCTTGCGCGGCGGGACGATCGCCTCGAAGGAGTCGGCGGAGGAGGAGCGCATGTTGGTGAGCTTCTTCTCCTTGGTGATGTTGACGTCCATGTCGTCGGCGCGGGAGTTCTCACCGACGATCATGCCCTCGTAGACCTCGGTGCCCGGGTCCACGAAGAGGACACCGCGCTCCTGGAGGTTGGTCATCGCGAAGGCGGTGACCGAGCCGGAGCGGTCGGCGACCAGGGAACCGTTGTTCCGCGTGGTCAGGGTGCCGAACCAGGGCTCGTGGCCCTCGTGGATGGAGTGGGCGATACCGGTGCCGCGGGTGTTGGTCAGGAACTCCGTACGGAAGCCGATCAGACCCCGGGAGGGCACGACGAACTCCATGCGGACCCAGCCCGAGCCGTGGTTGGACATGTTGTCCATGCGGCCCTTGCGGACGCCCATGAGCTGTGTGACCGCGCCCATGTGCTCCTCGGGGACGTCGATGGTCATCCGCTCGACCGGCTCGTGGACCTTGCCCTCGACCTCGCGGGTGACCACCTGGGGCTTGCCGATGGTCAGCTCGAAGCCCTCGCGGCGCATCTGCTCGACCAGGATGGCCAGCGCCAGCTCACCGCGGCCCTGCACCTCCCAGGCGTCCGGGCGCGCGGTGTCCAGGACGCGGAGCGAGACGTTGCCGATCAGCTCGCGGTCGAGACGGTCCTTGACCTGGCGGGCGGTGACCTTGCGGTCCTTGACCGCGGCCTTGGCGTCGGCGCCCTTGCCGGTGCCGCCCCGGCCGACCAGCGGCGAGGTGTTGGTGCCGATGGTCATGGAGATCGCGGGCTCGTCCACCGTGATCAGCGGCAGCGCGATCGGGTTCTCCGGGTCGGCCAGCGTCTCACCGATCATGATGTCGGGGATGCCCGCGACGGCGCAGATGTCGCCGGGGCCCGCCACCTCGGCCGGCTTGCGGGTCAGGGCCTCGGTCATCATCAGCTCGGTGATGCGGACATTGGCGACGGTGCCGTCCCGCTTGATCCACGCGACGGTCTGGCCCTTGCGCAGCTCGCCCTGCTCGACCCGGAGCAGCGCGATACGGCCGAGGAAGTTGTCCGCGTCGAGGTTGGTGACGTGGGCCTGGAGCGGCGCGTCGTCCTCGTAGGTCGGGGCCGGGACGCTCTCCAGGATGGTGGAGAAGAACGGCTCCAGGCTGTCGCTGTCGGCCGGCACGGTGCCGTCGGCCGGCTTGGTCAGCGAGGCGACGCCGTCGCGCGCGCAGGCGTAGACGATGGGGAACTCGATCTGGTCCTCGTCGGCGTCCAGGTCGAGGAAGAGGTCGTAGGTCTCGTTGACCACCTCGTCGATGCGGGAGTCCGGGCGGTCCGTCTTGTTGATGCAGAGGATGACGGGCATCCGGGCCTGGAGGGCCTTGCGCAGGACGAAACGGGTCTGCGGCAGCGGGCCCTCGGAGGCATCGACCAGCAGGACGACGGCGTCCACCATCGACAGGCCGCGCTCGACCTCACCACCGAAGTCGGCGTGGCCGGGGGTGTCGATGATGTTGATCGTGATGGGCGCCCCGCCGTCCTTGGGGTGGTACTTCACCGCCGTGTTCTTGGCGAGGATCGTGATGCCCTTCTCACGCTCCAGGTCGTTCGAGTCCATCACCCGGTCATCGACCTGCTGGTGGGCGGCGAAGGCTCCGGCCTGCTTCAGCATGGCGTCGACCAGGGTGGTCTTGCCGTGGTCGACGTGGGCGACGATGGCGACGTTACGGATGTCGTGGCGCGTGGGCATGCTGGCTGGCGCTTCTCTCGATCGTGGGATGCGGCGTGTGCTGCGGCGTTGTGCTCGTACGCCCTGCCGGGGCGGACGCGCCACGGCTCACTCCCATGGTACGGGGCCTTCGCGCGGGGGGCCTCCCGGTCCGTGGGGAGGGCCTGGACCGGGGCAGGAGAGGGGGGACGAAACGGGAGAAGCCAGTCCGGGACGGGACGGGGGCGGGGTGGGGTGCCGACGTTCTTGAACTCTGGTCAACGGCCGCACACGATCTTGCCCGCCGGGGCGCCGGCGGGCAAGAGAGTTTGAGGCTGTTCTGAGGTTATGGAAGAACCCTGGCTAAATCGGCCCGGTCTCCTCGGAGCGGCACGGTCCGGAGGGGCACGGGATCAGCCCTCGGCCTCCTCCTCCTTCGCCTCCTTCTCCGCTTCCTTCTCTGCCTCTGCGTCCTTCTCCTTCTCCGCGTTCCCGGTGCTCCCGGCGTTCCCGGCCTTGGCCTGCTTCTTCGGGTCCGGCTTGGCGAAGCCGATGTCCTGGTAACGGGGGGTGGCGAGGCCGAAGGCCCCGGCGTTGCGCACGTCCGGCCGGACCGCCACCAGCTCGGGGCGCTGGTAGAGCGGGATCGACCCGGCGGCCGCCCAGATCCGGGCGTCCGCGCGGCGGACCAGGTCACGGGCCTCGTCCTCGTCCAGCTCGGCCGCCGCCTGCTCGAAGAGCTGGTCGATGTAGTCCGTACCGACCCGGGTGTAGTTCTGCTCCACCAGCAGGGACCCGTCGTCCGCGGGCTGCGGCTTGGCGAAGACGGGACGGGCGTCGGTCGCCGGGAAGGCGGTGGCGGGCCACGAGTAGAGGGCCAGGTCGTAGCGGCCGGCGGCGATGTGGTCCTTGAAGTAGTCCGCGTCCGGGACAGTCCTCACATCGGTCCGGATCCCGATCCTGTCCAGCATCCGGACGATGCGCCGGCCGACGGCCCGCAGGGACTCCGCGCCGGGGCCCTCGGGCAGGACGAGACGGAGCGCGAGGGGCTTGCCGTCCTTGCCGAGGCGGCCCCCGGCGGCGACGGGGGCGGCGGTACCGGCGGGCGCTGCGGTGCCGGCCGGCGCGTACGCCCCGGCGATCCTGTCCCGGGCGCCGTCGCCGGTGTCGGTGCGGGTGTGCCCGGGGGCGGCGGCCCGGGGCTGGACGGCCAGCTCCTGGAAGGCGACGGGCGCGGGCGCGAGCACCTGGGCGTGGGCGCTGCCGGGCCGGTGGTCACCGACGATGTACAGACCGTCGTCGGACGCCGTGTCCGGCTCGCCGGGCGCCCGGACGGCGCTCCGCGGGCCACCGGTGTTCTTGGAGTCCTCCGTGTCCTCCGACTCGGAGCCGTCCTCCTCCTCGGCCTCCTCGCCCTCGGCGCCGGCCGCGGGCGACGCGCTGCCCTCGGCGCCCGCCTCGGCGGGCCGGGACTTCCGCAGCGCCCCGCCGGGCACCCACCCGGCGTCCGCCAGCAGGGCCTGTGCCTCCTGGGGGCTCTGCTCGCCGAGGGCCCCGCTGTTGTCGGTGTACGCGCGCTGTCCGGCGAGGGCGAGGTGGCTGCCGGGCGGTTTCACGGGCAGCCCCAGCGGGCGCAGCACGACCGACGCGAGTTCCTCGCGGTCGAGGGCGCGGGCGATGGCCCGGCGTACCCGGTCGTCGGAGAGCGGGCCGGTCTCCCCGTTCAGCGCGAGCTGGGTCCAGGCGGGCTCCAGGGATCTGCGGACGACGACGCCGTGGAGACGGCCCTGCTCGACGGTGTAGCTGCGGATCGAGGCGGCGGTCCGCTCCCGCGCGGCCTGGGCGGATTCGGCCAGTTCCTCGTCGGAGCCGTAGGCGAGTGCCCAGGAGCGCAGTGCGGCGGACGGGGTCAGGGCGACCTGCGGGCCGTGGGCGGCGGCGTGCCGGAGCCGTACGCCGTCGGGGGCGTGGGCGGGCGGGGCGACGGCGCGCCCCCGGTGGCGGGTGGAGAGGCCGATCCGCTCGGCGGTGGTGCGGTCGATCTCGGCGAGCTGGACCCGGCCGGCCGCGAGGGCGCCGGCCCGCTGGTGGCGCGGTACGGCGTCGAGGACGATCCGGTCGAGTTTGGCGGGCTCCCCCCACCAGCGGGGGTTGCGGACGAGGGTGACGGTGCCGGCCCTGCGGTCGAGGCGGTCCAGGCGGAAGGCGCCGGCGGTGGCCTTGACCGTGGTGCGGGCGCCGTCGTTGAAGGCGGCCGGGGTGCCGGTCACGCTCTTGGGGTAGAGCGGGGTGAAGAGGGACTGCCAGTCGGCGTACGGCCTCTTGAAGGTGACCTTGACCTCCAGGTCGTTGGCACCCTTCTGGATCTCCTGGATCCGGTCGTAGCCGGCGTTGCGCGCGGTCCAGAAGGCGCTGTCCCGGCCGCTGAGGGCCCGCCACTGGGCGGCGAAGTCGGGCGCCCCGACCTCCCGGCCGTCGCTCCACACCGCCTTCTGGTTGATCTTGTAGAGCACCACCTGCTTGGGTTCGCGCTCGACGATCTCGGCCGACTCCAGATAGTCGGGGTTGCGCACGGGGCGCCCGTTGGTGTCCAGGGTGAAGAGGGCGGGCAGCACGGCCTGGGCGACCCGGCCGGTCGTGGCGTCGGCGTCGGCCTGGAAGGTGTTGAGGGTGGTGGGCACGGCGTCGACCGCCCAGCGCAGGGTTCCCCCGTCGGCGACCTTGTCCCGCTCGGCCGCGGCGATGTCCTGGGCGACGGCCCGCCCGGAGGGGTCGTCGGCGGCGCAGCCGGAGAGGGCGGGCAGCGCGAGTGCCCCGCCCGCGAGCAGCGCCACGGAGCGCGCGGTCCGTGCGGTCCGGCGGGCCCGGGGGGTGCCAAGATCCCGGGCGGGCCGGGGGTCTCGCGGTCCGGTCCTCCCGCGTGTCTCGTCGGCCTGGGGCATGGTCTCTACCTCTTCATCCTGTTTCACGGATTTTGGGATGATCACACCTATGTCCGGCCACTGAAGTGGACGGAATGCCCCCGCTCACGCCGACACGGCGCTCTCCTCACCCAAAGTCACCCGTCCAGCGCAGTGACGAGCCGTACACCCTCTGACAAAAATGGAGAAAATGCAGCCACGAAGGCAGAACCCATCGGGGGTTCGCCATGCCCGTGCGGTGTGCGTCCTGAGGCGCGGCGAGATTCCTGCCCACCCTCTTCCCAAGGGGGATGTGACGCGCGACACTCGCAGGCGCATGAGCGACGCCACCCGCACCCTGCGGAAGTGAGGGCACATCATGTCCCAGCAGGAAGAAGACCTGGCCACGATTCGCCACCGCCTCGACGAGCTGATCCAGCGCGTCGGCGAGCTGGAGAGAACCGTCGACCGGCTTCGTGGCGCAGGCGGCCGGTCCGGCGGCGCGGCCGCCGGACGGAAGCCACCGGAGCGGACCGAGCTGGTCACCATCCCCGACGTTCCGTACAACCACTCCCTGTGGACGGACTCGGACGACGAGGGTCTGGGCGTCCGCGACCGGCACGCTCCCTGAACCGGACCCGCCCCCTCAAGGGCGGCCTCTAGGAGACCTCGTTGGCCACTGGCACCGATCGACCACAAATCCATAGCGGCGTGCACGGCGCGACCCGCGCCGCCATCGGCCCCCGCCATCTGCGGACGGACCGATGGTGGCTCGCCCCGGCACTCACCGCGGGCGGCCTGCTCGCCTTTGTCCTCTACTCGACCTGGCGGGCGTTCGCCAACGCGGACTACTACGCGGCGCCGTACGTCTCGCCCTTCTACTCGCCCTGTCTCGCGGAGAACTGCGTCCCGATGAAGGGCGGCCCCAACTGGGAGATCCTCGGCAGCTGGTGGGGGCTCTCCCCCGCACTGCTGATCCTGATCTTCCCGCTGGGCTTCCGGCTCACCTGCTACTACTACCGCAAGGCCTACTACCGGGGCTTCTGGGCCTCGCCACCGGCCTGCGCGGTCGCCGAGCCGCACAAGAAGTACACCGGCGAGACGCGGTTCCCGCTGATCGTCCAGAACATCCACCGCTACTTCTTCTACGCGGCGCTCCCGGTCGCCGGCATCCTCACCTACGACACCGTGCTGGCCTTCCGCGACGAGCACTACGCCTTTGGGCACATGGGCCTCGGCAGCCTCGTCTTCCTGGTGAACATCGTGCTGATCTGGGCGTACACCCTCTCCTGCCACTCCTGCCGGCACATCGTCGGCGGCCGGCTGAAGCACTTCTCCCGGCACCCCGTCCGCTACCGGCTCTGGGGCTGGGTCGGCCGGCTCAACGCCCGTCATATGCAGCTCGCCTGGGCCTCGCTGATCAGCGTCGCGGCGGCGGACTTCTACGTCTATCTCGTCGCGTCCGGCGCCTTCGAGGATCCGAGGTTCTTCTGATGACTCAACTCGAACGGCAGGAATGGGATGTCGTCGTGGTGGGCGCGGGGGGCGCCGGGCTGCGGGCGGCCATCGAGGCCCGGGAGCGGGGCCTGCGGACGGCGGTGATCTGCAAATCGCTCTTCGGCAAGGCCCACACGGTGATGGCGGAGGGCGGTATCGCTGCCTCGATGGGCAATGTGAACTCCGGCGACAACTGGCAGGTCCACTTCCGGGACACCATGCGGGGCGGGAAGTTCCTCAACCAGTGGCGGATGGCCGAGCTGCACGCCCAGGAGGCCCCGGACCGGGTCTGGGAGCTGGAGACCTGGGGCGCGCTCTTCGACCGCACCGCCGACGGCAGGATCTCCCAGCGGAACTTCGGCGGCCACGAGTACCCCCGGCTCGCGCACGTCGGCGACCGGACCGGGCTGGAGCTGATCCGCACCCTCCAGCAGAAGATCGTCGCGCTCCAGCAGGAGGACAAGGCCGAGCACGGCGACTACGAGGCCCGGCTGAAGGTCTTCCAGGAGTGCACGGTCACCCGGATCCTCAAGGACGGCGACCGGGTCGCGGGCACCTTCTGCTACGAGCGCGAGAGCGGCCGCTTCTTCACCCTTCAGGCCCCGGCGGTGGTCCTCGCCACCGGCGGGATCGGCAAGTCGTTCAAGGTGACGTCCAACTCGTGGGAGTACACCGGCGACGGCCACGCCCTCGCGCTGCTCGCCGGGGCGCCGCTGCTCAACATGGAGTTCGTCCAGTTCCACCCCACCGGGATGGTCTGGCCGCCGTCGGTGAAGGGGATCCTCGTCACCGAGTCGGTGCGCGGCGACGGCGGAGTGCTGCGCAACTCCGAGGGCAAGCGGTTCATGTTCGACTACATCCCCGAGGTGTTCAAGGAGAAGTACGCGCAGTCCGAGGAGGAGGGCGACCGCTGGTACGAGGACCCCGACCACAACCGGCGCCCGCCCGAGCTGCTCCCCCGTGACGAGGTCGCCCGCGCGATCAACTCCGAGGTGAAGGCGGGCCGGGGCTCCCCCCACGGCGGTGTCTTCCTCGATGTCTCCACCCGGATGCCCGCCGACGTCATCCGGCGGCGGCTGCCGTCCATGTACCACCAGTTCAAGGAGCTGGCGGACGTGGACATCACGGCGGAACCCATGGAGGTCGGCCCCACCTGCCACTATGTGATGGGCGGGATCGCGGTCGACTCCGACAGCGCCGCCGCCCTCGGAGTGCCCGGCCTCTTCGCCGCGGGCGAGGTCGCCGGCGGTATGCACGGCTCCAACCGGCTCGGCGGCAACTCCCTCTCCGACCTGCTGGTCTTCGGCCGGCGCGCGGGAGAGCACGCGGCCCGGTACGCGGCCGGTCTCACCGGGCGGCCCGCCGTCGCCGACGAGCAGATCGACGCGGCCGCCGCCGAGGCACTGCGGCCGTTCTCCCCCCAGGGGCACGCCGGTGAGGCCCCGCGGGGACACGCCGACGAGGCCCCGGCGGAGAACCCGTACACCCTGCACCAGGAACTCCAGCAGGCCATGAACGACCTGGTCGGCATCATCCGCCGGGAGAGCGAGATGGCGCAGGCCCTCAAACGCCTGGCCGACCTGCGGGTACGGGCCCGCAGGGCGGGGGTCGAGGGCCACCGGCAGTTCAACCCCGGCTGGCACCTCGCCCTCGATCTGCGGAACATGCTGCTCGTCAGCGAGTGCGTGGCCCGCGCGGCCCTGGAGCGCACCGAGAGCCGGGGCGGGCACACCCGCGAGGACCACCCGGCGATGGACCGTGCCTGGCGGTCCGTCAATCTGCACTGCCGGCTCACCGACCCCACGGGCGCCCTGACCGCCGCCGACCCCGCCCGGGGTCAGATCACCCTGGTCCGCCGGACCACCGACCCCATCCGTCCGGACCTGCTCGCCCTCTTCGAGAAGGAAGAGCTGGTCAAGTACCTCCCCGAAGAGGAGCTCTACGAGTGAGTTCGTACCAGGCCAGCTTTCGGGTGTGGCGCGGCGACCAGGACGGCGGAGGGCTGCGCGACTTCTCCGTCGAGGTCCACGACGGCGAGGTCGTCCTCGACATCATCCACCGGCTCCAGGCCACCCAGGCGCCCGACCTCGCGGTGCGCTGGAACTGCAAGGCCGGCAAGTGCGGCTCGTGCAGCGCGGAGATCAACGGGCGGCCCCGGCTGCTGTGCATGACCCGGATGTCCGTCTTCACCCGGGCGGAGACCATCACCGTCACCCCACTGCGGGCCTTCCCCGTGGTCCGGGACCTGGTGACCGACGTCTCCTTCAACTACGCCAAGGCCAGGGAGGTCCCGGCCTTCGTCCCGCCCCAGGGGGTGGCCGCCGGCGAGTACCGCATGCAGCAGGTCGACGTGGACCGCTCGCAGGAGTTCCGCAAGTGCATCGAGTGCTTCCTCTGCCAGGACACCTGCCATGTGGTGCGCGACCACGAGGAGAACAAGCCGGCCTTCGCCGGGCCGCGCTTCCTGATGCGGGTGGCCGAGCTGGACATGCATCCCCTGGACGCGGCCGCCGACGCGGGCCTGGACCGCAAGCGGACGGCCCAGGACGAGCACGGGCTCGGCTACTGCAACATCACGAAGTGCTGTACCGAGGTCTGCCCCGAGGGAATCAAGATCACGGACAACGCCCTGATCCCGCTGAAGGAACGGGCCGTCGACCGTAAGTACGACCCTCTGGTCTGGCTGGGCAACAAGATCGGCCGCCGGAGGTAGCTCCTACGGCCCTGGGCCGTCCGGCGCCCTCACGGGGGCGCCGGACGGCCTTCTTGATGAATTACGCACAAAGGGCGCGGCTCATGGCACAGCGGGCGCGGCTCATGAAGGAGGCATAACCTCCCCATGTGAGGCGAATGGGCACCCGGGTCCTGCCCGCGGCGCTGGCCGTGGTCGGGTGGCTGGGTCTGGCCGCGAGCCAGACCGCCGCCACCGTCCACCGCGTCCCCGGCAGTGGCCCGGCGGCCGCGGCCGTCGCCCGCGCGCCCGCCGACGACCCCGTCGTCCTCTCCCGCGACAGCCAGATCACCGACCGCGTGGACGCCCTCGCCGGCCGCCGCCCCGCCGTCCTGCGGGCCCTCGGCGCACTCGACGCCCAAGGGCTCCAGCTCTTCCCCGTCTACGTCCGGGACTTCTCCGGCCGCACCGCCCGGGACTGGGCGGAGGCGACGGCCCGCCGCAACGGTCTCGGCCGCAACGACGTGCTGCTCGCGGTCGCCACCCACGACCGGCAGTACGCGTACTGGGTCGACGCGGCCTCCCCGCTCACCGACGCCCAGCTCGCCCGGGTGGCGGACACCGCCGTCGAACCGGCCCTGCGGGTGAACGACTGGGCCGGAGCCGCCATCGGCGCAGCGGACGGCTATCGCGCGGTGCTCACCGGCCGGGCGGTGCCGGCGCCCGCGCTCACCCCGGGCGACCGGGACCCGGGCGGCGCGGGCTCCGCCGGATCGTCCGCCTCCGATCTCGTCCTGCCCGCCGCGGTGCTCATCGGCGCGGGGGCGGTGGCCGTGTACGCCGTCACCCGCCGCCGCCGGCGCCACACGACCCGTACCACCCCGGGAAGCGGATCGGCGGCGGGCTGGCACACCGGGCCACCGCCGCCCCTCCCCCTCGCCGAGCTGGACACGCGGGCCCGGCAGGCGCTGGTCGACACCGACGACGCCGTCCGCACCAGCCAGGAGGAGCTGGGTTTCGTGGCCGCGCAGTTCGGCGACGAGGCCGCCCGGCCGTTCCAGGAGGCCGTCGGATCCGCGAAGGGCGAGCTGACGGCCGCGTTCCGGCTGCGGCAGCAGCTGGACGACGCCCATCCGGAGGACGACGCCACCCGGCGGCGGATGCTGGACGAGATCGTCGCCCGGTGCACGGCGGCGAACCGCCGGCTGGACGCGGAGGCGGACGCGTTCGACCGGCTGCGCGCTCTGGAACGGAACGCTCCGCAGGCGCTGGCCGCCGCTCGCGCCCAGTGGACCGAGCTGAACGGCCGAACGGTCACGGCCGAGGCCACCCTGACGATGATGCGACAGCGGTACGCGCCCTCCGCCGCCGCGCCCGTCGCCGCCGACCCCGGCCAGGCCGCCGAACGGCTGCTCTTCGCCGGGAACAGCCTCGACCGGGCGCGGACCGCCGTCGACGCGTCCGACAACGGCGCCGCGGCCGTCCAGGTACGGGCCGCCGAGAGCGCGCTCGCCCAGGCCGGCCGGCTGCTGACCGCCGTCGACCGGCGGGCGACGGAGCTGGCGGAGGCGACCGGGCGGCTGCCGGGCGCCCTCACCGAGACGGACAGCGACCTCGCCGAGGCCCGGGGGCTGCTGCGGGGCACGGCCCAGGAGGTCCCCACCGGCGCGCTCCAGGGCCGCATCGCCCGCGCGGAGGCGGTCGCGGCGGAGGTCCGCGCGGAACTGGCGGCCGGTCCCGTCGACCCGATCGACGCGCTGCGCCGGGTCGAGGAGGCGGACGCCGCGCTGGACGAGGCCCTGGCCGGGGTCCGGGAGGGCGAGCAGGGAGCGCGTCGCGCCCGGGAGCTGCTGGCGCAGGCGGTGCTCGGGGCCCGGTCGGCGGTCGGGGCGGCCTCCGACTACATCACCACCCACCGGGGAGCCGTCGGCAGCGAGGCACGCACCCGGCTGGCGGAGGCGCAGCGGCAGCTGCGGCAGGCGGCGGAGGCGGCGGAGAACGCGGAGCGGGCCGGTGCGCAGGCCGCGCTGACGGCGGCGCAGCGGGCGGACGCGCTGGCCCGGGAGGCGCAGCGGCTCGCGGAGGACGACGTCCGCGGCTTCGGGAACCGGTACGGCGGCACCCCGGGCGGTCCGCCCGGCTTCGGGGGCCCGGGGACGGGCGGCGGCGGGGTGGGGGGCGCGGTCCTCGGCGGCATCCTGCTCGGCGGGCTGTTCGGCGGCGGGGGCGGCGGCTTCGGCGGGGGCCGCGGAGGCGGTTTCGGCGGGGGCTTCGGCGGTACGGGTGGTTCCGGCCCCGGCAGCTTCGGCGGCGGCGGGACCCGGGGCCGGATGGGGGGTGGCCGCTTCTGAGGCCGCCCCCCACCGCCACCGCCACCCGCCACCGTCGCCGCAGCCCGGCACCCCTCACCCGTACGGACGTACACACCCCCGCCACGCAGCAGAACCACCGGACCGGCATCCGGACGTCGCAGGAAGGCAGGAAGCGCCATGTCGAAGCAGACCATCCTCGGCCGCGTCACCCAGCTGGCGAAGGCCAACATCCATGCCCTGCTCGACCAGGCCGAGGATCCGCAGAAGCTGCTCGACCAGCTGATCAGGGACTACACCGGCAACATCGGCGAGGCGGAGGCGGCGGTCGCGGGCACCATCGGCAATCTGCGGCTGATGGAGCAGGACCACCAGGAGGACGTGGCGGCGGCCCGGGAGTGGGGCGGGAAGGCGCTCGCCGCCAGCCGCAAGGCGGACGAGCTGCGGACGGCGGGGCAGAGCGCGGAGGCGGACCGGTTCGACGGGCTGGCGAAGATCGCCCTTCAGCGGCAGCTCCAGTCGGAGCGGGAGGCGAAGGCCGCCGAGCCGGTGATCGCCTCGCAGACGGAGGTGGTGGACCGGCTCCGGACCGGGCTCGACCAGATGCGGGCCAAGCTCGGCGAGGTCGAGGCCAAGCGGGACGAGCTGGTGGCGCGGTCGAGGACGGCCGACGCGCAGCACCGGATGATGGACGCCGTGAAGAGTGTCGATGTGCTGGACCCCACCAGCGAGTTGCACCGTTTCGAGGACAAGGTGCGGCGCGAGGAGGCACGGGCGGCGGGCCGTCAGGAGCTGGCGGCGTCGTCGCTGGACGCGCAGTTCGAGCAGTTGGACGCCCTGGGGGACGCGGCGGAGGTGACGGCCCGGCTCGCGGCGCTGAAGGCCGGGAGCTGACCGTACCCCCGCTTCCGTGCGTACCGGGTCGTACCAGTTTGTAGCGGTTCGTACGGGGGATCAGAACATGCTCAGCAGCTGGTCCACCGTCGGTTCGGTGGCCGTGTCCCCGTCGGGCAGGGCCAGTTCAAACCAGACCGTCTTGCCGCGCGGGGTGCGGCGGGAGCCCCAGGCCGCGCTGAGCAGGCCGACGAGCTGGAGCCCGCGCCCGCCCTCGTCGGTGTCCCGGGCGCGGCGGCGGCGCGGCTGGACGAGACCGGAGTCCCATACCTCGCACACCAGGGTGCGATCGCGCAGCAGCCGCAGCCGTATCTCGCCCTCGCCGTACCGCAGCGCGTTGGTGACCAACTCGCTGACCAGCAGTTCGACGGTGTCGATCAGGGGTTCCAGCTGCCAGGAGACCAGCAGTCCGCGGGCCAGTTCGCGGGCCCGGCCCACCGAGCGGGGCTCGCGGGGCAGCAGCCAGTCGCCGACGGCGTCGGCGGGCAGCCCCCGGACCCGGGCCATCAGCAGGGCGATGTCGTCCTCGCCGTGGCGGGTGTCGAGGGCGGTGAGGACGTGGTCGCAGACGTCCTCCAGCGACCGGGAGAGGTCGGGCACCGGCATCGGCCGGGACGGCTGGGACGACAGGGGCGACTGGGCCGGCGGCCGGGGTACGGGCGGGGTGGACGAAATGGACGGGGCGGGTGCGGCGGGTGCGGCAGGTGCGGCTCCCCGGCCCGGGGCCGGCCGGGGCGGCTCGGTGAGCGCGGCGCGGAAGGCCCGCAGCCCCTCGTCCAGCGGCTGGTCGCGGGATTCGACGAGCCCGTCGGTGTAGAGGGCGAGCAGCGCGTGCTCGGGCAGGTCGACCTCGACCTCCTCGAAGGGCTCCCCGCCGACACCCAGCGGCATCCCCGGCGGTACGTCGAGCAGCAGCGGCTCCTTGCCGGGCTCGACCAGGACGGGCGGGAGATGGCCCGCGTTGGCGAAGGTGCAGCGCCGGGTGACCGGGTCGTACACGGCGTACACGCAGGTCGCGAGGTAGACCTCGGAGAGGTCGGCGTCCCGGGACTTGTGGGCGACACGGGACGCCTGCTGGGCGCCGACCGGGTTGCCGAGCCCGCGCGCCACCTCGTCGAGGGCGGACAGCACTTCGGCGGGTTCCATGTCGAGCAGGGCCAGCGTGCGGACGGCGGTGCGCAGCTCCCCCATGGCGACGGCGGCCCGCAGCCCGCGGCCCATCACATCGCCGACGACGAGGGCGGTGCGGTGGCCGGGGAGTTCGATGACGTCGAACCAGTCGCCGCCGACCTCGGTGGCGGCGTTGCCGGGGAGATAGCGGCAGGCGATGTCGAGGCCGGCGGCCTCCGGGTCGCCCGGGGGCAGCAGGCTGCGCTGGAGGATGAGGGCCCGCTCGTGCTCCCTGCGGTAGAGGCGGGCGTTGTCGATGCAGACGGCGGCGCGGGCGGCGAGTTCGACGCCGAGGGCCCGGTCGCGCTCGCCGAAGGGTTCGCTGCCCTTGGTACGGGAGAACTGGACCAGCCCGACGACGCTGTCGTGGGCGACCATCGGGACGGCGAGCGTGGACTGGACGAGGCTGCCGTCCTGGCCCGCGATGAACTGGACCCGAGCGGTCCGCAGGGCGTTGGCACAGGGCGAGTTGAAGGTGTAGCGGTGGACCTCGCCGACGGCGGTGGGGGTGCCGCCCCGGGAGCCGCAGCCGGGCGTGGTGATCAGCGGCGAGTCGGACACGGCGCTGGCGAAGGCGACCCGGCGCAGGGCCGCGCTGCCGCCGCCGTAGCTCCCGGAGCGGGGGGCGTCCCACCGGCCCGGCGGGGCCTCGTCGCCGGTCAGCAGCGACTGGTAGAGGTCGACGGAGGCGAGGTCGCAGAAGCCGGGGACGGCGACGTCGAGCAGTTCCCTGGCGGTGGTCTCCAGGTCGAGCGAGTTGCCGATACGGGCGCTGGCCTCGTTCAGGAGGGCGAGATTCCGGCGGGCGCTGGCGGCTTCGCGGGCGGCGACCTGGCGCCGGGTCACATCGTGGCCGACGCCGGCCACCCCGATGGGCCGGCCCCCGGCGCTGTGCACCCGGTAGAGGTTGATCGACCAGTGGCGGCGCTCGGTGCCGCCGGGCGGCGCCCCGACGATCTGGAGGTCGATCGCGGGCTCCCCGGTCTCCAGCACCCGGCGGAGCGAGGCGTCCATGCGGTCGGCCTCGGAGCGGGAGAGGTAGTCGTGGACGGTACGGCCCCGGTGGTCGTCGACGGCGCCGCCGAAGACGGTGGCGAAACGCTGGTTGGCGCGCCGTACCCGAAGATCGGTACCGAAGAGAAGGAAACCGAAAGGAGATTGACCGAAAATCGCCTGCGAGGCGGCGAGGTCGGTCTCGATCCCGCGCAGCGCGCGGATGTCGGTCACGATACAGAGCGCGCCCCGCTCACCGGCCGCGCTCTCGGTCGGCATCACGAAGACCTCGGCGACGCCCTCGGCCCCGTACGCACCGGAGCTCCTCAGCGGCACCAGGCCGGTCCACTCCTTGCCGTCGAGGACGTCGGCGATCCGGCGGTGGCCCCGGCCCCGCGCCCCGGGCGCGAGCAGGACCTCGATCGGGTCCCTCCCCTCGACCTCGGCCGCGGTGACGCCGAACAGCTCCGCCGCGCGCCGGCTCCACCGGTCGACCAGCCCGTCGGGGCCCAGGGAGAAGGTGGCGACCCTGATGGAGTCATAGATCGAGCCAGGCGGGCAGCTCTGCCACACGACATCGCCCGACGTCCCGGATATCTCGCTCACGCGACCGTCCCCTCCAGCTCACCGCACCGGACCGGCCATGACCGCAGTATTCAGCACTACGGCTCCGGCGCGCACGGCGTTCACGATCACACCACGGTCTCGTTCATTTTGCGCCTGCGCGGCGATGATCGTTATCTCTTCACACTTTTAACCGCTGAGAGCCAGCTCGAACCACACTGTCTTGCCCGTTCTGCCCCGGCGGGTGCCCCAGCGGCGGGCGGTCCCGGCGACGAGCTGGAGTCCGCGCCCGCCCTCGTCGTCGGGGGTGGCGGCCCGCTCGGTGGGCGGATCGGGCAGCGGATCGGAGACCTCCACGAGCAGCGAGGGCATGCCGTCCCCGGGCTCGATGCGGGCCATCCGCACCCCGATGGGGCCGGAGGCGTACCGCAGCGAATTGGTCACCAGCTCACTGACCAGCAGGACGGTCACATCGCCGACGACCGGTTCGAGGCCCCAGTCACGCAGAGTGTCCCGGACCGCGTGACGGGCGATGCGCACGGCGTCGGGCTGCGCAGGGAAGGACCATTCGGCGCGGGCGCCGTCGGTGTCGATCACGCCGCTCACTTCCCGGACCAGCTGCAAACCACGTCCCTTTTCGGGGGGTTAATCAGCACATACCCGATATTCGGTCCGAGGTATCCCGATCAGCCGAGGATCAGCCGGGTAATGGGTGCGCGGTTGACACGAACGGCGTACGGCACGGGATCCCGCCCCCGCGCACGGCGCGCGCTCCGCCCGGATACGCCGCCCAGGTCAGCGGGGTCCCGGGCGTCTCGACGGCCACCCCGGTCACCGGGGTCACCCGTCCCGTCGCACGGACGGCCCGGGGCCGTCCCCCGGGTGGCCGTCCCCGTCGGTGGGGGACGCGTGTCCGGTACGGGAGGGGCCTCCGGTACGAGTGGTCCGGCCGTGCTCGCGCAGCAGCCGGGCAGCCTCGGCCACGGCGGGCCGGTCCTGCTCCAGCCAGTCCACCGCGCCGGTCTCGTCCGGCCCCAGCCAGCGCAGGGCGTCGTGGTCCTCCAGCGGACGGGGTTCGCCGGAGACCAGCCGGACCGTCCACACCTGGAGCACATAGCCGGGTTTCAGCGGCCAGCTGCCGGGAATCCTGGCGAGCACTTCCGTCTCCACGCCCAGCTCCTCGCGCAGCTCGCGCACGAGGCCGTCCTCGGGCCGCTCGCCCGGCTCCAGCTTGCCGCCGGGCAGCTCCCAGCGGCCGGCGAGTTCGGCGGGGGCACTGCGACGCGCGGCGAGCAGGCGCCCCCCGTCGTACACCGCTCCGGCCACCACCACGCGTTCCGTCATGCGCCGGAGCGTACTGCGCCGGGCGCGCGCACCGCGCACAGCCCCTGAGACCGGGCCGCGCCGGCCCCTCCGCCGGGGCGCCGCCCCCGGCGGCCGGTGCACCGGTTCATCAGGGCGTCTCAGTAGGTCGTCGTCTGCTCGATGCGCTCCACCCAGTACAGCTGCTTGTGCCCTCTGGCGCCGAGCGTCTCGACCATCCGCTGGGCCTCGCCCTCGGTCGCGTACCGCCCGACGCGGTAGCAATTGCCGTTGTCGTCCTGGCGTATGACTAGCCAGGGGAGCACCGGACCGCTGTCGGTCATCGCGCCCCTCCCTCGGATGGTCCGTCCGTCGCCGGCGATGGCCCGGAAACCCCAATGCGCATATGCCGGAGCCTACGCCCGACCTTCACTCAGCGCATACGGATTTACACAAAGAGGCAGGATTCAGGGGGCGCATTCGCCCCGGTGCGCCCCTCCGGTCCTGCGGGCCCCGCGGACCGGACCGGCCCGGGGCGGCCCGGACCGGCCCGGGGCGGAACCTGTCGGACCGATCTTTCCGCGCCCCACCCATTGACCTCAATGGTCCAGACCAATACGGTCCTTCTCACCGCATGACGGCACAACCGATCGGCCGCACAACGGCACCCTCCCACGGCACCACCCCACTGCACGACGCCCGTTCACAGATCTGTCCCGGCAGCGGCGCGCACCGCCGCCGGAACGCTCGGAGGAATGAGTCCCATGCGTCGAAGAACTCTTGTCCGTACGACGGTCGCGGCCGGGTCGCTCGCCCTGCTCGCGACGCTCGCTCCCGCCGCCACCGCCAACTCCGCCAACTCCGCGAACACCGCCGGCACAGCCGCGGCGAAGGTCACGGCGGCCACCGCCGCGGCCACGACGGCCCAGCGCGACGACGACGATGACGACGACCGCCGCTCGTACAAAAGCATCGGCTACTTCAGCCAGTGGGGCATCTACGGGCGCAATTACCATGTGAAGAATCTTCAGACGAGCGGCCAGGCCGCCAAGCTGACGCACATCAACTACGCCTTCACCAACGTCAGCCCGGACGGCCGCTGCTTCATCTCCGGACCGGCCGGCGAGGCGGACACCTGGGCCGACTACGTCCGCCCGGTGGACGCGGCGGGCTCCGTCGACGGCGTCGCCGACAACTGGGAGCAGCCGCTCGCGGGCAACTTCAACCAGCTGCGCAAGCTGAAGGCCAAGAACCCGGGGCTGCGGGCGCTCATCTCCCTCGGCGGCTGGACCTGGTCCACCCACTTCTCGGAGGCCGTCAGCACGCCCGCCAAGCGGAAGTCGCTCGCCGCCTCCTGCATCGACATCTACATCAAGGGCAACCTGCCCGTCGACGGGACGCGCGGCGGCCAGGGCGTGGCGGCCGGGGTCTTCGACGGCATCGACATCGACTGGGAGTGGCCGGGCTCGGCGGGCGAGGACGACACCCCCTACCGCCCGGAGGACAAGCAGAACTTCACCGCGCTGGTGCGGGAGTTCCGTACCCAGCTCGACGCGTACTCCCGCAGCGAGGCCCGGCGCACGGGCACCAAGCCCAAGCGCTACGACCTGTCGGCCTTCGTGCCCACGGCGCCCGCCAAGATCGACGCGGGCTTCGAGATCCCGAAGATCATGAAGGACTTCGACTGGGTCAACCTCCAGGGCTACGACTTCCACGTCTCGGGCGAGAAGAAGACCGCCCAGCAGTCGGCGCTCTTCGCGAAGAACGACTTCAGCGTCCACCAGACCGTGAGCGACTGGCTCAAGCGCGGCGCCCCCGCGCACAAGCTGGTGGTCGGGATGCCGTTCTACGGACAGGGCTGGACCGGTGTGTCCGGCGGCGGCGACGGCATGGGCCAGCCGGCCGAGCGGCCCGCGCCGGCGATCCACCAGCCCGGGTTCGAGGACTACAAGGTCCTGAAGAAGCTGGCCGATTCGGGCGAGTACAAGGTGCACCGGAAGTACGGCCAGGCCTGGCTGTTCAACGGGAAGACCCTGTGGACGTACGACGACCCCACGGTCCTGCGGGCCAAGACCGACTACATCCGCGCCCGGGGTCTGGGCGGTGCGATGTTCTGGTCGCTGGACGGGGACACGGACGACGGTGAGCTGGTCAAGGCCGTCGACCGGGGTCTGAAGCGCCGCTAGCCGCGGCAGGTGGGCGTCCCGGACAGGGGGCGGGGCGCCCTCCCCCCTATGCGAGGCCGGTGTTCCCGGGGCTGTCGGTGGCCCTCGGAGCACCGGCCTCTTCCTTGCGCTACTACTCTTCGGGCCGCTCCGGCGGTACGAAGGGCAGCTTCAGCAGCCGCCGGATCTCCACCTCGGTGGGACCGTCCAGCAGGATGTCGTCGACGGTCAGCACCTGGTCCCAGAAGACGTCCTCGTCCCGGGTGGCGGCCGCCTTCTCCAGGGCGGCACGGGCCCGCTCGAACTCCCGGGCCCGCCGCTCCACCGGCCCGCGCAGCCGCGCGGGCCAGGAGTACGTCCGCAACACCTCCACCTGGTCCTTGAAGACGACGGCCGACTCGCGCGCCCAGGTCTGCGAGGCGTGCCGCCCCCGGGGCCAGTCCTCGACGGGCAGGGTGCTCCCGGTGAGCGACGCCTTCGTCTCGGTGGTGAGGTACGCCAGCTGGAGCGTGTCGAGCGAACCGGTGGTCCGCTTGACGGAGCCGGCGTTCCGCTTGCCGTCGGAGGTGGCGAGGGTGCAGGTGACCGTGGAGTCGCCCAGCTCCCAGCTCTCCTTCGTCGGGGAGTAGTAGTACAGCTCAAGCCCCCGGTCCAGGACGAGCCACTCGTCCCGGGCGTACATCCCGTTGATCTCCTCGCAGCGCTGCTCGGCCAGCGGCTCGATCCAGTCGTCCCCGGGGAAGCGGTCGTAGCCCATCAGCCGGAACGTCCCGGTGACCTCGGCCTCGTGCCGCTCCACGCACGGAACGACCTCGACGGAGGAGGAGTACGCCTCGTCCATGGGCCCGTCACCGGGCAGGTTGAAGCACTGCCCCTCCCGCAGTTCGAGCGTGTCCCGGGTACGGGACGCCTCCTCCACGCCGTCCTGGAAGCCACGCCACATCTCGGCCGCGCCACCGGTGACCAGCAGCAGCACCATCAGCAGGGTGCTGAGGGAGGAGAGCACCGTGCCGGCGATGGCCATCCCCTTGCCGCTCTGCCCCTTCCTCCGGATCTGGACGAGGGCGACCACCCCGAGGATCAGCCCGAGCGGGGGCAGACAGCACAGGATGCCGGCCACGAGGGAGGCGATGGAGAACCCGTTCGTGCCGGGCTGGGCCGGAGGCATGACATATCCCGGCATACCGGGGCCGCCGGGGTATGCGGGGTACGAGTGGTAGGCGGGATGGGCCTGCGGCCCGTGCGGCTGGTGCGGCCTCATCCATGGGTCGGGCTGCTGCGGGCCGCCCTGCTGCGATGGATCCACGGGTGTGCCGCTCCTCAAAGGAAAAATGAGCCGAACGGGAATCGTATAAACAGATCCGTCCCGGTCCACCGCCGCCCCGGACCGGAGCGAGGAGAGGCACGCGCGATGTCAGCGACCACGGCGACGACGGTCGTCAACCTCAAGGGCCACCGCGGCGACCCGGCGTACGCGGATGTCGTCTATGTCGGCCGCGCCATGCACCGGGGCGGCTGGCACCTGGACGCCTCCCCCCTGGCCAGCCCGTACCGCCCGGGCCCCGACGGCACCCGCACGGAGGTGATGGAGCGGTACCGCGCCCATCTGCTCTCCCGGCCGGACCTGCTCGCGCTGCTGCCACCGCTGCGGGGACGGCGGCTCGGCTGCTGGTGCGTACCGGAGAAGTGCCACGCGCAGGTGATCGCCGAACTGACGGACGCGGGCACCGGCGCCTGAACCACCCGGAAGGGCAGGGTTCCGCCTCCTTGGGCCCGCTACTGTGGAGCCATGACCGCACTGCCCGACTGGATGCGCCCGCCCCGCGCGGAAGGCTGGTTCGCGGAGGACCTGGACCGCCTCCCGGAAGCGCCGCGCCACACCGAGTTGATCGACGGAGCCCTCATTTTCATGATGTCCCCGCAGCGGTGGTGGCACGGAGAGATCGTCACCGACCTCACGTTGGCCCTCAGAGCACAGGCCCCCGCAGGCTTCAGGATCGGCCGTGAGATGACCATCCGCCTCGATGCCCGCAACCGCCCCGAGCCGGACCTCGTGGTGACCACGGCACCGTACGACCCCGACCGTACCTGGTTCGCCCCGGAGGACGTCCGGCTCGTCATCGAGGTGGTCTCGCCGGAGTCCGCCCACCGCGACCGGACTGTCAAGCTCCGCAAGTACGCCGAGGCTGGCATCCCGCACTACTGGTGCATCGAGGACGAGGGCGGAGCACCCGTTGTCCACGTCTACGAGCTCGACGGACCCACCGGCGCATACGCACCCGCCGGAATCTTCCGGGACTCGCTCCAGCGCCCGTTGCCCTTCGGGATCAGCCTCGACCTGGACAAGCTCGCGCCGCGCGGGTCCGGCTGACACCCCCTGCCCGGCGCGTTGGACGGACAGGGCGCCCGGACGGCATGAGCGGTCAGTAGTGGTACCGAGCGGCAAAAACGACTATCTCTTTGTCCATCAAAGGCCGTCCGACCCGCTGCATCGCGGGTCGGACGGCCTTTCAGCGGACAGCTCAGACGTTGAAACGGAACTCCACGACGTCCCCGTCCTGCATCACGTAGTCCTTGCCCTCCATGCGGGCCTTCCCCTGGGCGCGGGCCTCCGCGACCGAGCCCGTCGCCACCAGGTCGCCGAAGGAGATGACCTCGGCCTTGATGAAGCCCTTCTGGAAGTCGGTGTGGATCACACCGGCCGCCTCCGGGGCGGTCGCGCCCTGGGGGATCGTCCAGGCGCGGGTCTCCTTGGGGCCGGCCGTCAGGTAGGTCTGGAGGCCGAGGGTGGCGAAGCCGACGCGGCCGAGGGTGGCGAGGCCGGGCTCCTCCTGGCCCATGGACTGGAGGAGTTCGAGGGCCTCGTCGTCGTCCAGTTCGATCAGCTCGGACTCGATCTTGGCGTTGAGGAAGATGGCCTCGGCCGGGGCGACCAGGGCGCGCTGCTCGTTCTTGAAGTCCTCGTCGACCAGCTCGTCCTCGTCGACGTTGAAGACATAGAGGAACGGCTTGGTCGTCAGCAGGTGCAGCTCGTGCAGCAGGTCGCCCTGCTCGGTGCCCTTGGTGATGCCGGCCGAGAACAGGGTCTGGCCCGACTCCAGGATCTTCTGCGCCGCCTCGACCGCCGCGAGGACCGCGATCTTGTCCTTCTGGAGGCGGGACTCCTTCGTCAGGCGCGGGACCGCCTTCTCGACCGACTGGAGGTCGGCGAGGATCAGCTCGGTGTTGATGGTCTCGATGTCGTCCTTCGGCGAGACCTTGCCGTCCACGTGGACGACGTTCTCGTCCTTGAAGGCCCGGATGACCTGGCAGATCGCGTCCGACTCACGGATGTTCGCCAGGAACTTGTTGCCCAGGCCCTCGCCCTCGCTGGCGCCGCGCACGATGCCCGCGATGTCGACGAAGTCCACCGTCGCCGGGAGGATCCGCTGCGAGCCGAAGATCTCCGCCAGCGTGGCCAGGCGGGCGTCGGGGACGCCCACGACGCCCACGTTCGGCTCGATGGTGGCGAACGGGTAGTTGGCCGCCAGCACGTCGTTCTTGGTCAGGGCGTTGAACAGGGTCGACTTACCGACATTCGGCAGACCGACGATTCCGATCGTGAGCGACACGTTGCGACTTCCTGAGTGAGGACGAGTGGGACGGGCCGGCGCGGGCTGAGCGGCGGGGCGCCCTCGGGGCCGTGCCGCGTCGGTCCCGGGACGGGGGCCGATCCCCCAGTTTACGGGCGGCACGCGACGGGCAGCGACGGGACGCCTCGGCCGGCGCATCGACCGGTGCCTCGGCCGGCGCCTCAGTCGAACCTTTGGGCAAGGTCGCCTCAAAGGCGTGTCCTGTCCCTGATTCCTCCCCACTCGCGCCCTACGTTGGTCGTGTGGAGCAGCACAGGACCAGTCGCCCTCAGAACCGGCAGCGGCCGCACCCCCCGCTGCCCTCCCCGAGCCCCGGCCCCGACGGCCTCGCCGGCCACGGAGCCCGGCCCCGGGTACGGCCCGCCGGGCCCGTGCCGCCCGCGGGGTCGGGCCGGGTGCGCGGGCCCCGGCTGACCGGGCTCGGCGGCGGGCTCTTCGCCGTCGTGACCATGGTGGTGGTCGGCCTTCTGGACCGGCTGCTGCTGGACGGCTCCCCCGTCGTGTACGGGGCGCTCTTCCTGCCGGTCTGCGCGCTCACCGCGCTCTGGGTGCGGGAGGCGGACATCGTGACCGCCCCCATCAGCGTGCCCATCGCCTTCGCGGCGGGGATCGTGCCGATCGCGGGCGGCGAGGGCGGCCTCGGCGCCCGGACCATGGCCGTCGTGACCGCGCTGGCGGTGCAGGCGGGCTGGCTGTACGGCGGGACGCTGGTCGCCGGGGTGATCACCTGCGTACGCAAGGTACGGGCCATGGCCCGCCGGCGCCGCCGCAACCGCCAGGGGCCGCCCCCCGGACGGTGGCGGCGTCCGGGCAGTGGCCCCCAGGACCGCGGATGAGCGGATGAGCACATGAGCCCAGGGACAGGAACAGGAACAGGGGCCGCTACGCGCGGGTCGCGGCCGCCATCGCCGCGCCCACGATGCCCGCGTTGTTCTGGAGCTGCGCCGGGACGATCCCGGCCCTGATCCCCTCGATGTGCGGCAGGAACTTCTCGGCCTTCCGGCTGACCCCGCCGCCGATGATGAACAGCTCCGGCGAGAACAGCATCTCCAGGTGGGCCAGGTACTTCTGCACCCGGTGCGCCCAGTGCGGCCAGGTCAGGTCCTCGTCCTCCTTGGCCTTGGTCGAGGCGTGCTTCTCGGCCTCGCGGCCGTGCAGCTCCAGATGGCCCAGCTCCGTGTTGGGCACCAGCCGGCCGTCGACGAACAGGGCGCTGCCGATGCCGGTGCCCAGCGTCAGCATCATCACCGTCCCGCCGCGCCCCTTGCCCGCGCCGAAGGTCATCTCGGCGACGCCCGCAGCGTCCGCGTCGTTCAGCAGGGTGACCCCGACGCCGCCCAGACGGTCGCTGAGCAGCTTGGCGGCGTCCTGGTCCACCCAGGCCTTGTCGACATTGGCAGCGGTCCGGGTGATGCCGTCGGTCACCACTCCGGGGAAGGTGATCCCGACCGGGCCCGTCCACTCGAAGTGCTTCACCACCTCGACGACGCCGTCCGCGACCGCGTCCGGCGTCGCCGGCTGCGGGGTCAGCACCTTGTGGCGCTCCTGCGCCAGATCGCCCCGGTCAAGGTCGACGGGTGCGCCCTTGATGCCGGATCCGCCGATGTCCACTCCGAACAGGTTCATGACTCCCACGGTACGGGCAGCCACCGGCTGTCACTCGCCGGACGGAACGGAAGCCCCCGCTTTGGCCTTGGCCTCGGCCCGCGCGACCAGCTCGGCCGCCTCGGCCCGCAGGTCGCGGCGGAGTTCCTTCGGGAGCGAGAACGTGATCGACTCCTCGGCCGCCTTCACCAGCTCCACGTCCTGGAAGCCGCGCTGGGAGAGCCACTCCAGCACCTCTTCGACCAGGATCTCCGGAACGGACGCGCCCGAGGTCAGGCCCACCGTGGAGACGCCCTCCAGCCAGGCCTCGTCGATCTCGTCGGCGAAGTCGACCAGGTAGGAGGCGCGGGCGCCGGCGCCGAGGGCGACCTCGACCAGCCGGACCGAGTTCGAGGAGTTCTTCGAGCCGACGACGATCACCAGATCGGCCGCGGCGCCCATCTGCTTCACCGCGATCTGACGGTTCTGCGTGGCGTAGCAGATGTCGTCGCTGGGCGGCGAGATCAGCTGCGGGAACTTCTCCTTCAGCCGGTCCACGGTCTCCATCGTCTCGTCCACGGAGAGCGTGGTCTGCGAGAGCCACACGACCTTGGACTCGTCGCGGACCTCGACCTTGGCGACGTCGTCCGGGCCGTCGACCAGCGTGATGTGGTCGGGGGCCTCGCCGGAGGTGCCGATGACCTCCTCGTGGCCCTCGTGGCCGATGAGGAGGATGTCGTAGTCCTCGTTGGCGAACCGGACGGCCTCCTTGTGGACCTTGGTCACCAGGGGGCAGGTCGCGTCGATGGTCGCCAGCTTGCGCCCGGCGGCCTCGTCGTGGACGACCGGGGAGACACCGTGCGCGGAGAACATGACGATCGATCCCTCGGGGACCTCCGCCGTCTCCTCCACGAAGATCGCGCCCTTCCGCTCCAGCGTCTGGACCACGTACTTGTTGTGGACGATCTCGTGCCGGACGTAGACCGGCGCACCGTACTGCTCCAGCGCCTTCTCGACGGCGATCACCGCGCGGTCCACGCCCGCGCAGTAGCCCCGGGGGGCGGCGAGCAGGACGCGACGGGCAGCAGGCGTAGCAGTCATGCCCCCCATCGTAAGGCCGCCCAGAAGAGGCGGGAGGTCACCCGCCGTGGAAAGACTGAGGGTGGTGCGCGACGGACGGAGGCCGGATGACCACGGGCGCGGACAGGGCGGGGCCCGGGGCCGGCTCCGGACGGCACAAGGACGGCACCGGGCTGCGGCGCTCGCTCGGCTTCCGGGATCTGGTGGTCTACGGGCTGCTGTTCATCGCCCCGATGGCCCCCGTCGGCGTCTTCGGCACGCTCGACGCGAAGTCGCACGGCGCGGTCGCGCTCGTCTATGTGGTCGCCACGATCGCGATGGGGTTCACCGCCCTGAGCTACGCGCAGATGATCCCGGTGGCCCCGCAGGCGGGCTCGGTCTTCGCGTACGCCCGCAAGGCCCTCGGCGAGGGCCCCGGGTTCATCGCCGGCTGGATGGCGCTGCTCGACTATCTGCTGATCCCGGCCGTGGCGTACCTCTTCTCCGGGATCGCGATGGAGGCGCTGGTCCCGGGGGTGGACCGGTGGGTGTGGACCGGGATCGCCGTCGTGGTGACCACGCTGCTGAACCTCTGGGGGGTACGGGCCGCCGCCCGCGTCGGCTTCGCCGTGCTCGCCATGGAGATCGCGGTGCTGCTGGTGTTCGTGGTGTCGGCGGTGACCGTGCTGGTACGGGACGGGGCGCGGCGGGACTGGTTCTCCCCGTTCGCCGGGGACGCCGGTTTCTCGATGGCCGCGGTGTTCGGCGCGGTCTCGGTGGCGGTGCTGTCGTATCTGGGCTTCGACGCCATCGCCTCCTTCGCGGAGGAGGTCACCGGGGGCTCCCGGAAGGTGGCGCGGGCGGTGCTCCTGTGCCTCGTGCTCGCGGGGGTGCTGTTCGTGGTGCAGACCTATCTGGTGGCGCTGCTCCAGCCGGTGTCCTCGCAGGAGCTGGCGGCCCGGCCGAAGGAGCAGGGTGCCGCGTTCTACAACGCGGTCGACGCGTCGGTGGGGGCCTGGCTGCACGATCTGATCGCGGTGAGCAAGGCGATCGGCGCGGCGTTCGCGGCGCTGGCCGGGCAGGCTGCGGCGGGACGGCTGCTCTTCGCGATGGCCCGGGAGCGGCGGCTGCCGCGCGCCCTGTCGCGTACGGACGCGGGGGTGCCCCGGGTGGCCCTGCTGCTGGCCGCCGGGGTGAACCTGGTGGCGGCGGTGTGGGCGGCGCGGCAGGCCAACGGCCTGGACCAGCTGGTCTCGGTGGTGGACATCGGCGCGCTGACGGCGTTCGTGCTGCTGCACATCAGCGTCATCGGGTGGTTCGTGGTGCGGCGGATGGCCGGTCCGCCGCGCTGGGGGCGGCATCTGGTGGTGCCGGTGCTGGGCGCGGTGATCCTGGTGGCGGTGATCGTCACGGCGTCGGGGACGGCCCAGGTGGTGGGCGTGGTCTGGCTGGGGGTGGGGCTCGTGGTGCTGGCGCTGCTGTGGGGGCGCTCGGGGCGGCCGGGGAACCACGTCGGGGAGTAGGTCCCGTACGGGAGGGGCCCGTACGGGGGAGGGGGCTGGACGGGAGGGGCCCGGACAGGCTTCCGCAGCAGGTCGGCGGCTTCCGCGGCGGGCTGGCGGGGCCGATTGTCCGACCCTGCCGATACTGTCGTTCCCATGGCTCTCCAGACGTCCTCGGACGCCCCGCTCCCGGTCGGCGAGGTGTCCCGGCTCATCGGCGGGTGGATCGACCGGCTCGGCGCCGTCTGGGTCGAGGGGCAGATCACCCAGCTGTCCCGGCGGCCCGGCCAGGGTGTCGTCTTCCTGACCCTGCGGGATCCGTCGTACGACATCTCCGTCGCCGTCACCTGCTACCGGCAGGTCTTCGACGCCGTGGCGGACGTCGTCTCCGAGGGCGCGCGCGTCGTCGTGCACGCCAAGCCGGAGTGGTACGCGCCCCGGGGCCAGCTGTCGCTGCGCGCGGCGGAGATACGGCCGGTGGGCGTCGGTGAGCTGCTGGCGCGCCTGGAGCAGCTGAAGCGCTCCCTGACGGCCGAGGGGCTCTTCGCCGCCGACCGGAAGAAGCCGCTCCCCTTCCTGCCGCACCGGGTGGGGCTGGTCTGCGGCCGGGCGTCGGCCGCCGAGCGCGATGTCCTGGAGAATGCCCGGCGCCGCTGGCCCGCCGTCCGCTTCGAGGTGCGCAATGTCGCCGTGCAGGGGGTCCACGCGGTCCCCCAGGTGGTCACGGCGGTCCGGGAGCTGGACGCGCTGCCCGAGGTGGAGGTGATCATCGTGGCGCGCGGCGGCGGCAGCGTGGAGGATCTCCTGCCGTTCTCGGACGAGCAGCTGGTGCGCGCGGTGGCCGACTGCCGTACGCCGGTGGTCTCCGCGATCGGGCACGAGCCGGACACCCCGCTGCTGGACCTGGTGGCCGATCTGCGCGCCTCGACCCCGACGGACGCGGCCAAAAAGGTCGTCCCGGACGTGGACGAGGAGCTTCAGCGGGTGCGGCAGCTGCGGGACCGGGCGCTGCGCACGGTCCGGTCGCTGCTGGAGCGGGAGGAGCGCGGGCTCGCGCACACCCTGGCCCGCCCGGTGCTGGAGCGGCCGCACCGGATGGTGGAGGAGCGGGAGAGCGAGATCGACGCCCTGGCGGCGCGCGCCCGGCGGGTGCTGGGGCATCTGCTGGACCGGGCGGAGTCGGAGCTGTCGCACACCCGGGCGCGGGTGGTCTCGCTCTCGCCCGCCGCGACGCTGGAGCGGGGGTACGCGGTGCTCCAGCGGGCGGACGGGGGCGTGGTGCGCTCACCGGACGAGGTGGCGGAGGGCGACGGGCTGCGGGCCCGGGTCGCGCGGGGCGAGTTCGCCGTGCGGGTGACGGAGTGAGCGGCCCCAAGGCCGCCGGGACCACCGGATCCACCGGGAGGGCCGGGACCACCGGATCCACCGGGAGGGCCCGCCGGGCCGGTATCAGGAGCGACGACGAGCAGTGACGAACGACGACGGGACGGGAGTGGAGCGGATGGCCGCCGGTACGGATGAGACGGCACCCGGGTACGAGCAGGCGAGGGACGAGCTGATCGAGGTCGTCCGCCGGCTGGAGGCGGGCGGGACGACGCTGGAGGAGTCGCTGGCGCTCTGGGAGCGCGGCGAGGAGCTGGCGAAGGTCTGCCGCCACTGGCTGGAGGGGGCGCGGGCCCGGCTGGACGCGGCGCTCGCGGGCCCGGACGGCGGGAGCGACGGCGCGGAGGCCGGCCAGGGGACGTGAGGGCACGGGAGGGGCGCGGGGGACGCTCCGGCGGCCTGGGAGACCTGGGTCACTCCCCCGGGCCCCGCCGAAGTTAGTTGAAACTTAATCCATTGCGCTACGGTGGGCACCTCCACACCCGCGAACCGCCGGAAAGGTGCCTTCCGCATGCCCCTCGTCCTTGACCCCGCAGCCCAGGACCTCCTCTTCCGCGAGGCCCGCACCGCCAACACGTTCACCGACGAGCCGGTGACCGAGGAGCAGGTCAAGGCGATCTACGACCTGGTCAAGTTCGGCCCGACCGCCTTCAACCAGACCCCGCTGCGGGTCGTGCTCGTCCGGTCCGCCGAGGCGCGCGAGCGGCTGGTGCCGCTGATGTCCGAGGGCAACCGCGCCAAGACCGCCACCGCCCCGCTGGTGGCCGTCCTCGCGGCCGACAACGAGTTCCACGAGGAGCTGCCCCGGCTCTTCCCGCACTTCCCGCAGGCCAAGGACGCCTTCTTCGGCGAGCGCCCGGTCCGCGAGCAGACCGCCGGCCTGAACGCCGCGCTCCAGGCCGCGTACTTCATCGTCGGCGTCCGCGCCGCCGGTCTGGCCGCCGGCCCGATGACGGGCTACGACGCCGACGCCGTCCAGCGCGAGTTCCTGGACGACGACCACACCCCGCTGATGGTCGTCAACATCGGCCGGCCCGGCGACGACGCGTGGTTCCCGCGCTCCCCGCGCCTGGAGTACGACGACGTGATCACCACCGTCTGAGCGGCCCGGCCCACCCGGACATGACGGGGCCCGCCCTACCCGGAAGGGGTACGGCGGGCCCTGTCGTACACGCGCGACGTACTGACGCGACGTACTGGCGCGACGCGCTAGGACGCGCGGACCGGCTCCTTCGACCCGGCCGGCGCCGAGGCGGCGGGCGCGGGCACCGACGACGGCGCCCGCTCCAGCGCGGCCGCCATCCGGGCCAGCTGCTCCGGCCCGGCCGTGCCGGTCACCACGGTGGTCACGCCCTTGTCCAGCCGGACCAGGGCGTCGTACTTCGCCCCCTCCCAGCGCTGCCAGGTCTCACCGTCGATCCGCTGGGTCCTGCCCGTGTCCTCGGCCTGGTGGGTGACCTTCGGCACGAACTTGCCCTTGGCCTCGGTGGACTGCTCGATCGCGACGTACTCGCGGTCCGGGTCGAGGAAGCCGATGTGCCAGGAGTCGTCCGCGTACCCCTTGTACGAGACCGAGGTGGGCTTCCAGCCCTCCGGCAGCCCCTGGGGGACGAGCACCGGATACGGGGCGGCGCGCTGGGCCGTCACCATCTCGACGCTGTAGTCGACGGCCTTGGTCGGGTCGGCGTCGGCATCGCCGTCGTTCGGGAGAAAGAGATAGACCACGCCGACGACGCTCCCGATGGCCGCCATCGAAAGGATCATGTCGCGGATCGTCTGTTTGCCTCGCATACCTGCCACCTCCCCATGGTCGCATCCGGCCTTCGCGCTCAAACGTGGGCCCCGCTGCTCATTCTGTCGATATGGAGATAGAGTCGAAGCACCCTCATTCCCGGCCGTCGTCGTACAGAAAGGTGCGCTCCGATGACCGAACACGGTCTGCCGTCCCAGCTGGAGGTCTCTCCGGAGGCCCCCGACCGCAACCTCGCCCTGGAACTCGTCCGGGTCACGGAGGCCGCCGCCATGGCGGCCGGCCGCTGGGTGGGCCGCGGTGACAAGAACGGCGCCGACGGCGCGGCCGTGAAGGCCATGCGGACCCTGGTCCACACCGTCTCGATGAACGGCGTCGTCGTCATCGGCGAAGGCGAGAAGGACGAAGCGCCGATGCTCTTCAACGGGGAGCGCATCGGCGACGGCACCGGCGCCGAGTGCGACATCGCCGTGGACCCGATCGACGGCACGACGCTGACCGCCAAGGGCATGCCCAACGCGATCGCGGTGCTCGCGGCCGCCGACCGCGGCGCCATGTTCGACCCGTCCGCCGTCTTCTACATGGACAAGCTGGTCACGGGCCCGGAGGCGGCCGACTACGTCGACATCGACGCCCCGGCGTCGGTGAACATCCGCCGCGTCGCCAAGGCCAAGCAGTCCACCCCCGAGGACGTGACGGTCGTCATCCTCGACCGCCCGCGCCACGACGGCATCGTCAAGGAGATCCGGGAGACCGGCGCGCGGATCAAGTTCATCTCCGACGGCGACGTGGCCGGCGCGATCATGGCGGTGCGCGAGGGCACCGGCGTGGACATGCTGATGGGCATCGGCGGCACCCCCGAGGGCATCATCACCGCCTGCGCGATCAAGTGCCTGGGCGGCACGATCCAGGGCAAGCTGTGGCCCAAGGACGACGCCGAGCGGGCGCGCGCGCTCGACGCGGGCCACGACCTCGACCGGGTGCTGTGCACGGACGACCTCGTCCAGGGCGACAACGTCTTCTTCGTCGCGACCGGGATCACCGACGGCGAGCTGCTGCGCGGGGTGCGCTACCGCGCGGAGACGGCGACCACGCAGTCGCTCGTCATGCGCTCCAAGTCCGGCACGATCCGGCAGATCGACTCCACCCACAAGCTGTCGAAGCTGCGCGCCTACAGCCAGGTCGACTTCTCCCGCGCGCAGTAGCCCGCGAGAGGGACGGCGGACACGGGAAAGAGGGGCCCGAAGGCCCCTCTTTCCCGAACTTCCGGCCCGGGCCGGCGCGTCACGCCGCCGACTGGGCCTTCTTGACCTCGATGTCACGCCGTCTGCGGCGGGCCAGCACGACCCGGCGCTCGGCGGCGGTGAGCCCGCCCCAGACGCCGTACGGCTCCGGCTGGAGCAGCGCGTGCTCACGGCACTGCACCAGGACGGGGCACCGGGCGCAGACCCGCTTCGCGGCCTCCTCCCGCGACAGCCTGGCGGCCGTCGGCTCCTTGGAGGGGGCGAAGAACAGTCCGGCCTCGTCCCGGCGGCACACCGCATCCGCGTGCCAGGGTCCGTCCTGATCTTCCCTCGCGGCGGCACGCTGAGAAGGCACAGCGGCCACCTGCGAGGACTGGTACGACAGTTGCAGCACGGTCTACTCCTGACGACGGCTTCGCGAGCGAGAGACGATGCAGCTCTCCCTACCCGCTGTGCGCACTCCTATGCACTGAGTGGCACGCGGGTGTGGGGCACGGGGCCGTCCGCGGGCGCTCGCGGCCGAAAAACGCTCCAGGGCGGAGCCGCCGTCCGGGCAGGTGACCGGGCCCGGCCGCCGTCGGCCGCAGCTGTACGCCGGCCACGGACGCACGCCGGCCCGCGAAGGACGTCAGCCCAGGAAGTACTTGCGCATCCGCTCCTGGAGGTCGGCGACGCGCCGCCCCCGCCGGGGCCTGGCCTCCACGGAGCCGAAGAGCGCGTACCCGTGGACCGTGACGACCGGCGCGTCCGTCTCGACGGACTCCAGGGTGCGGACCTCGAAGCTGCCGAAGAGGCCGTTGCCGTTGCCCCGGAGGCTGATGTTCTCCGGCACCCTGACCTCGACACTGCCGAAGATCGAGGTGGCGTTGATCACCGTGTGGCGCTGCGAGAACAGGGCCTCGGTGAGGTCGATCTCGACACTGCCGAAGAGCGCGAAGGCGTTGGTGCGCGCGCCGACCCGCCAGCGGCCCTTGCGCACGGAGCTGGAGAAGACGGCGATCAGGTTCTCCCCGGGGCCCTGCGGCCCGGCGGGCGCCGGCCGGCCGGACGGCGCGGAGGCCGGGCGCACGGCGGGCAGATCCTGGACCAGTGGCTGAAGTTCGCCCATCGTCTTGGCGCGGTAGACCGCGTCGATGCGCTCGGAGTGCTCCTCGGCGTCCAGGCGGCCCTCCGCGAGGGCGTCCCGGAGGATGTCCGCGATGCGGTCCCGGTCGGCGTCCGACGCGCGCAGCCGGTCCTGGGCGGGGGCAGGGGCGGGGGCGGCACCAACGGCTTCAGCGGCTTCAGCGGGGAAGGCGGGCTTCTGGGGCTGCTTTTCGAGGTCCACGACCTCAGGGTAGCGAAACGCGATAGATCGCGACCAGGGGCAACACCCGGCGGAAGGGGCCGACTGAGCCTTACCTCACACGAGCGGCCGCCCGGGGGCGCTCTACGCTGGATGCGCGTCGGGACCGCGACGTCCCATCCGGGTCCGCCAGGCCCGCCGGGTCCGTTGAGTGAGGATTGACCGTCATGCCGGAGTTCACGTACTCAGATCTGCTCCCCCTGGGAGAGGACACCACGCCGTACCGGCTGGTGACCAGCGAGGGCGTCACCACCTTCGAGGCGGACGGCCGGACGTTCCTCAAGGTCGACCCGGAGGCCCTGCGGCTGCTCGCCGCCGAGGCCATGCACGACATCTCCCACTATCTGCGCCCCGCGCACCTGGCCCAGCTGCGCCGGATCGTGGACGACCCGGAGGCCTCCTCCAACGACAAGTTCGTCGCGCTCGACCTGCTCAAGAACGCGAACATCGCGGCGGCCGGCGTGCTGCCGATGTGCCAGGACACCGGCACGGCGATCGTCATGGGCAAGCGCGGCCAGAACGTGCTGACGCCGGGCGGGGACGAGGCGGCGCTCTCCCGGGGCGTGTACGACGCGTACACCAAGCTGAATCTGCGGTACTCGCAGATGGCGCCGCTGACCATGTGGGAGGAGAAGAACACCGGCTCCAACCTGCCCGCGCAGATCGAGCTGTACGCGACCGACGGCGGCGCGTACAAGTTCCTCTTCATGGCCAAGGGCGGCGGCTCCGCCAACAAGTCCTTCCTCTACCAGGAGACCAAGGCGGTCCTGAACGAGACCGCGATGATGAAGTTCCTGGAGGAGAAGATCCGCTCCCTGGGGACGGCCGCGTGCCCGCCGTACCACCTGGCGATCGTCGTCGGCGGCACCTCCGCCGAGTACGCCCTGAAGACCGCGAAGTACGCGTCCGCGCACTACCTGGACGAGCTGCCCACCGAGGGGTCCGCGACCGGCCACGGCTTCCGCGACAAGGAGCTGGAGGAGAAGGTCTTCGAGCTGACCCAGCGGATCGGGATCGGCGCGCAGTTCGGCGGCAAGTACTTCTGCCACGATGTCCGCGTGGTGCGGCTGCCCCGGCACGGCGCGTCCCTGCCGGTCGCGATCGCCGTCTCCTGCTCCGCCGACCGCCAGGCCAAGGCGAAGATCACGGCCGAGGGCGTCTTCCTGGAGCAGCTGGAGAAGGACCCGGCCCGCTTCCTGCCCGACACCACGGACGAGCAGCTGGCGCGGGACGCGCGGAGCGCCGGCGACGTGGTGCGGATCGACCTCAACCGGCCGATGGACGAGGTGCTGGCCGAGCTGACCAAGTACCCGGTGAAGACCCGGCTCTCGCTGACCGGCCCGCTGGTGGTGGCCCGTGACATCGCCCACGCGAAGATCAAGGAGCGGCTGGACGCGGGCGAGGGGATGCCCCAGTACCTGAAGGACCACCCGGTCTACTACGCGGGCCCGGCGAAGACCCCCGAGGGGTACGCGTCGGGGTCCTTCGGGCCGACGACGGCCGGGCGGATGGACTCGTACGTCGAGCAGTTCCAGGCGGCGGGCGGCTCCAAGGTGATGCTGGCGAAGGGGAACCGCAGCCGTCAGGTCACCGACGCGTGCGCGGCGCACGGCGGCTTCTACCTGGGCTCGATCGGCGGCCCCGCGGCCCGGCTCGCCCAGGACTGCATCAAGAAGGTCGAGGTCGTGGAGTACGCGGAGCTGGGCATGGAGGCGGTCTGGCGGATCGAGGTGGAGGACTTCCCGGCGTTCGTCGTGGTGGACGACAAGGGGAACGACTTCTTCACCGAGCCGGCGCCCGCGCCCACGTTCACGTCGATCCCGGTGCGGGGCCCCGGCCTCGGCTGAGGTGCCGTACCCGGCGGCGGGCGGGGTCGGGGATCGCTCCCCGGGCCCGCCCGCCCCGTAACCACCAGTCAGCTGAAGTTCTGGTTCGCCGCCCCCGAGCACGGCTGGAGCCGCAGCGGCTGCCGGGCCGCCGCCTGGCTGACGCACAGGTTCCGGGCGTCCGCCGGGCGCAGTGTCTGCCCGTCCCTGACGAAGCGCTGGTTGGCGGCGCCGGAGCAGTTCCACACCACCAGGGCGGCCCCGGCCCGGTAGTCGCCCCGGGGCACGTCCAGACAGCGGTCCTGGGTCAGTTCGGTGTGCACGGAGCCGCGTGCCGGGTCCTGCCACCAGCCCTGGTTGCGCCCGCCGTGGCAGTCCCAGCCGAGTACGGCGGTGCCATTGCGGGTGACGGACGCGTCGACGTCGGCGCAGTTGCCGGTGCCCGCGTTGCGCAGCGGCCGGTAGTGGTCGTCCCAGGCGCCCGCGCGCAGCACCGGGCGGCCGTCGGAGTTCGACTCGGCGCAGCTCGCCTCGCGCAGTGCCGTCCCGTACAGCTGGGTCAGGCAGGCGGCGAAGGCGGCGTGGCCGCGGGCGTTGGGGTGGAAGGACTGGCGGACGGAGTTGGCGTCCGGCGGGAAGTGGCCCATGTCGATGTAGAGCCCGCGGACCCAGGCGTCCTCCATGCAGACCTCGTGGCCCTGGAAGAGCCGTGAGTTGTCGAGGTAGACCGCCCCGGTGGCGCGGGCCGCCGCGCGCATCCCGCGCTGGAAGGCGGGTACGGCGGTGTTGCGGCCCCAGACGGTGTCGGAGTCGTAGCCCATGCCGCCGCAGATGAGTTTGCCGGGGAAGTTCGGGTTGTCCCGGAAGTCGGGTCCGATGGGGCTCGGATAGCCCATGACGACGAGCTTGTAGTCGGCGTCGGCGTATCCGGCGTCCCGCATCACGGTCCGCAGATCCCGGATGGTGGACTCGACCTTGGGGACGAGCCCGTCGACCCGGGCCTGCCAGCCGGGGGCGTACTTGGACTCGCAGGGCCCCTGGAGGGTGACGTAGCGGATCACGCAGTCGGTCATCACGGGGCCGAACTGGAGGTCGTCGTTGGCCCCGGCCACCAGGAGCACCATCTTCAGGCGGGTGTTGCGCGCCTTGATGGCGAGGCTGTCGCTCTGGACCAGTTCGTCGGCGTACTGCTTCGAGCCGCCGATGCGGATGTTGCCGGTGTACGCGCCCGAGCAGGAGACGTTGTACGTCACGTCGGCGGCGATGCCGGTGCGGTGGACGGCCGCGTCCGGCGAGCGGTGGCACCAGTTGTCGGGGCCGTCGGTGCCGGGCTCGTAGGTGCCGACGCCCTCGCCGGAGATCTCGCTGTCACCGAGGGAGATCAACGCGGTCCTGCGTTCGGCGAAGGGCCGTTCGGCGGGGCTGCCGTACAGCGCGGTCGCCTCCGCCGCCCGGATCGCCTCCAGGGCGGGCGGGAGCGGTGCGGACGCGGTTCTCGGGGCCTCGGCCGCGGTGGCCGTCATGGGGGCGGTCAGCCCCAGCAGTCCGGCGGCCAGGGTCATGACGGTGGTTCCCGCCAGTGCGCGAAGTCGGTTCCCGGTACGTGTCATTGCGCCTCCGAGGTATTCGGTTACCCCAGGTATTTACTGGTGGGTAGCGCGGAAGGGAATAGCCCGGACACGATCCGCGCTCAGCCACAGGCGGGCACGGGCCCGCCCGAACCAGCCAGGAGGACGGCAGACGATGAGCGGGAACGGCGCCGGGACACGCATCGAACACGACTCCATGGGCGAGGTGCGGGTGCCCGCGCACGCCAAGTGGCGGGCCCAGACCCAGCGCGCGGTGGAGAACTTCCCCGTCTCCGGGCAGCGGCTCGAACGGGCGCACATCGCGGCACTGGCCCGGATCAAGAGCGCGGCGGCCCGGGTCAACGCGGAGCTGGGCGTGATCGACGCGGACATCGCGCACGCCATCGCGGCGGCGGCCGAGGAGGTCGCGGCGGGCCGCTGGGACGACCACTTCCCCGTCGACGTCTTCCAGACCGGCTCCGGCACCTCATCGAACATGAACACCAACGAGGTGCTGGCGACGCTGGCGAGCGAGCGGCTGGACCGCCCGGTCCACCCCAACGACCACGTCAACGCCTCGCAGTCGTCCAACGACGTCTTCCCGTCCTCGATCCACATCGCCGCCACGGGCGCCGTCACCGGCGAGCTGATCCCGGCCCTGGAGCATCTGGCGGCGGCGCTGGAGCGCAAGGCCGGCGAGTTCTCCGGCGTGGTCAAGGCCGGGCGCACCCATCTCATGGACGCCACCCCCGTCACCCTGGGACAGGAGTTCGGCGGGTACGCCGCGCAGGTGCGGTACGGCGTGGAGCGGCTGACCGCCGCCCTGCCCCGGCTCGCGGAACTCCCCCTCGGCGGCACCGCCGTGGGCACCGGCATCAACACCCCGCCCGGCTTCTCGGCCGCCGTGATCGCCGAGGTCGCCCGCGCCACCGGGCTGCCGCTGACCGAGGCCCGCAACCACTTCGAGGCCCAGGGCGCCCGCGACGCCCTGGTGGAGACCTCGGGCCAGCTGCGGGTGATCGCCGTCTCCCTCACCAAGATCTGCAACGATCTGCGGTGGATGGCGAGCGGCCCCCGCACCGGTCTCGCCGAGATCGAACTGCCCGACCTCCAGCCCGGGTCCTCGATCATGCCCGGCAAGGTCAACCCGGTCGTCCCCGAGGCCGTGCTGATGGTCGCCGCCCAGGTCACCGGCAACGACACCACCGTCGCCATCGCCGGAGCCGCCGGCAACTTTGAGCTGAACGTGATGCTCCCGGTGATCGCCCGGAATCTGCTGGAGTCGATCCGGCTGCTCACCAACGCCGCCCGGCTGCTCGCCGACCGCACGGTGGACGGCATCCGCGCCCACGCCGAACGGGCCCGCGAATACGCCGAGTCGTCGCCCTCCGTGGTCACCCCGCTGAACAAGTACATCGGTTACGAGGAGGCCGCGAAGGTCGCCAAGCGGTCCCTCGCCGAGCGCCGCACGATCCGCGAGATCGTCCTCGAATCGGGGTACGTGGAACGCGGCGACCTCACCCTGGAACAGCTCGACGAGGCCCTCGACGTACTCCGTATGACGCACCCGTGAACGGGATCGGTGCGCGGATCGGAGCCTCCTCCTAAGATCTGCTCATGACAGGCACGGAACGCGTTCAGCGCTGGGCGCCGGGGGAGCACATCCTCTGGCGCTACCGGGGGCACGGCCCGGATCCCTCGGGGCGGCCCCCGGTGGACATCTGCCGCCCCGTGACCGTCGTCCAGGACACCGCCGACACGCTCGCCGTCTGGATGGCGCCGGGCACGGAGTGCGTCAAACCGGTACTCGCGGACGGCACCCCCGTCCATCAGCAGCCGCTGGCGACCCGCTACACGGCCCCGCGCACGGTGATGCGGGACCGCTGGTTCGGCACGGGGGTGCTGAAGCTGGCCCGGCCCGGCGAGCCCTGGTCGGTCTGGCTCTTCTGGGATCCGGGCTGGGAGTTCCGCAGCTGGTACGTCAACCTGGAGGAGCCACGCACCCGATGGGCTGGCGGTATCGATTCCGAGGACCACTTTCTGGACATCTCGGTCTACCCGGATCACAGCTGGCTCTGGCGGGACGAGGACGAGTTCGCCGAGGCCCAGCGGGCGGGGCTGATCGGCCCGGAGAAGGCCCGCCGCATCCGGGCGGCGGGGGCGGCGGCCGTCGAGGTCATCCGGGCCTGGGGACCGCCGTTCTCGGACGGCTGGGAGCGCTGGCGGCCCGATCCGCGCTGGCGGGTGCCGGAGCTGCCGGCCGACTGGGGCAGCGTCCCGGCCCGGATGGCGTCGTGAGACCGGGACCGCCGGGGGCCCGCGGGCCCCTCCCGGCCCCCTTCCGGCCTTCTTCCGGCCCTCTTCCGGGGGCCTTTCGGACCGGGTGCGGGATGTCCGACTCCCGTCGGGGAACCCGCTCCGGCGCAGAGGGCGCCATGAGACTCTTGATACGCCCCCTGGGGGCAACCGTAGGATCGTCGTCCGCAGGACTGCGCGCCGGGCCCGCCTGCGGTAACCATGGAGCGCAGCACCGGACCTGACCGCGAGTCATCATGAGTCACACCGAATGAGTCACACCGAGGGGGTGGAGCCGTGCCGGATGCCCGCAACCCTGTCGACGCCACCTTGAGAGCGGGTATACCGCCCCACGAGGCATTCGCATCGCACACCCGGCCCAGACGGACGGAAGCCCACGCGTGACGGAGCAGCCCACCTCCCACGAAGGCCGGCAGCCCTTGGCTGCCCGGCCGCAGGAACGCGCCCGGCCGCGCGCGGAGTCGGCCGGAGCCACGGCCGCCGTGCCCGGCCCCGCCGTCCCCACCCCGGGCGGGCCACCGCAGGATCTCCAGGACCTCGCGGTGACGGCCCGGCGCGAAGGGGACCGACTGCGCTTCGTCGGCGCCGCGACCCGCAGGATCGCCCGGGGCATAGACCTGGACGAGATCGTCCTCGGGCTGTGCCGGGCCACGGTGCCCACCTTCTCCGACGCGATCCTCGTCTATCTGCGCGACCCGCTGCCGGTGGGCGACGAGCGCCCGGTGGCGCCGTTCGTGCTACGGCTGCGGCGCACGGACCGGCTGCGTTTAGCTGAGGACGTGGTCGACTTCGGGACGGCCGTCTCGCCGGTGCCCGTGATCGACCCCCACTACGACCTGACCCCGGCCTCCGACCTGTGCGAGGTGCGCTCGGGCGGGGCCCTGTCCGAGGTGCTGCGCGGGGTGCGGCCGGTCTTCGGCGACTCGGCGGCGGCCCGTGCCGCGCTGCCCGAGCTGCTGGGGGCCGACCGGAGCGTGCCCGCCGGCCACCGGGCGATCCTGGCACCGCTGCGCGGCCGCCGGCGGGTGATCGGCGCCGCCGTCTTCCTGCGCCGCCCGGACCGGCCCGCCTTCGAGCCGAACGACCTCCTGGTCGCGGCCCAGCTGGCGACCCACACGGCGCTGGGCATCGACAAGGCGGTGCTGTACGGCCGGGAGGCGTACATCGCGGACGAACTCCAGCGCACGATGCTGCCGGACTCGCTGCCGCAGCCCACGGGCGTGCGGCTGGCCTCGCGCTATCTGCCCGCGGCCGAGACCGCGCGGGTCGGCGGCGACTGGTACGACGCGATCCCGCTGCCCGGCAGCCGGGTGGCGCTCGTCGTCGGCGATGTCATGGGCCACTCCATGACCTCGGCCGCGATCATGGGCCAGCTGCGGACCACGGCCCAGACCCTGGCCGGTCTGGACCTGCCGCCGCAGGAGGTGCTGCACCACCTGGACGAGCAGGCCCAGCGACTGGGCACGGACCGGATGGCGACCTGCATGTACGCGGTGTACGACCCGGTCTCGCACCGGATCACCATCGCGAACGCGGGCCACCCGCCGCCGGTGCTGCTGCACCTGGGCGGGCGGGCCGAGGTGCTGCGGGTGCCGCCCGGGGCGCCGATCGGGGTCGGCGGCGTGGACTTCGAGGCCGTCGAGCTGGACGCCCCCGCCGGGGCCACCCTGCTGCTGTACACGGACGGCCTGGTCGAGTCCCGGCTGCGGGACGTCTGGACGGGCATCGAGCAGCTGCGGGAGCGGCTGGCCGCCACCGCCCAGCTCACCGGCCCGGACCACTCCCCGCCGCTGGAGGCGCTCTGCGACGACGTCCTGGACATGCTGGGACCGGGTGACCGGGACGACGACATCGCGCTGCTCGCGGCCCGTTTCGACGGCATCGCGCCCAGCGACGTCGCGTACTGGTTCCTGGAACCGGAGGACGCCGCCCCGGGCCGGGCCCGTCGGCTGGCCCGCAGGGCGCTCCAGCGCTGGGGCCTGGAGGACCTGAGCGACGCGGTGGAGCTGCTGGTCAGCGAGGTGGTCACCAACGCGGTCCGGTACGCGGAGCGCCCGGTGATGCTGCGGCTGCTGCGGACGGACGTGCTCCGCTGCGAGGTCGGGGACGACTCGCCGCAGCTGCCCCGGCAGCGCAAGGCGCGGGAGACGGACGAGGGCGGACGCGGCCTCTTCCTGGTGAACCGGCTGGCCCGGCGGTGGGGGGCGACCCGGCTCTCCAGCGGCAAGGTGGTCTGGTTCGAGCTGCCCACCCGGCCCTGACCGCCCGGCCCTGACCGACGGCGGTTCGGCGGCACGGCGGCACAGCGACACGGCGGCACCGAAGGCGTCCGGCACCCCCACGGGGAGCCGGGCGCCTTCCGGCTGTCCGCGCCACCCAGCCCCGCCCAGCCCCGCCCCCGCCCCCGCCGACCTGGCAGAAGCAACCCGTACAGAATTCATACATACCAGGGCAAATGTTGCCGACCGTGTGTCGGCGGAGTTGACTGGGGTACGCGCGGCGGAAGCGACCGACCACGCCCCTCGACCCCAGCGCCCCATCGACGGGAGGACGCTCGTGACCGAGTCAGCCCGCAAGGTTCCGTACACGACCGACAACGTCGGCATCCCGGTGGAGAGCGACGAACACTCGCTCACCGTCAGCCCCGACGGCCCGATCCTGCTCCACGACCACTACGTCATCGAGAAGATGGCCCAGTTCAACCGCGAACGGGTCCCCGAGCGGGTGGTGCACGCCAAGGGCGCGGGCGCCTACGGCTTCTTCGAGGTCACCCAGGACGTGACCCAGTACACCAAGGCCGTCGTCTTCAAGCCGGGCACCCGCACCGACATGCTGGCCCGCTTCTCCACGGTCGCCGGCGAGTCCGGTTCCCCGGACACCTGGCGCGACCCGCGCGGCTTCGCCCTGAAGTTCTACACCGAACTGGGCAACTACGACATGGTCGGCAACAACACGCCGATCTTCTTCATCCGCGACCCGCAGAAATTCTCCGACTTCATCCACTCGCAGAAGCGCCACCCGGCCAGCGGGCTGCGGAACAACGACATGCAGTGGGACTTCTGGACCCTCTCCCCCGAGACCGCGCACCAGGTCACCTGGCTGATGGGCGACCGGGGCATCCCCAAGTCGTACCGCTTCATGAACGGCTACAGCTCGCACACCTACCTCTGGGTGAACGAGGGCGGCGAGCGGTTCTGGGTGCGGTACCACTTCAAGACCGACCAGGGCGTCGACTTCTTCACCCAGGCCGAGGCCGACGAGCTGGCCGGGCACGACGCGGACCGGCACCGCCGGGACCTGTACGAGGCGATCGAGGCCGGTGACGCCCCGAGCTGGACCCTGAAGGTGCAGGTCATGCCCTTCGACGACGCCCCGGACTACCGCTTCAACCCCTTCGATCTGACCAAGGTGTGGCCGCACGGCGACTACCCGCTGATCGAAGTGGGGCGGATGACCCTCAACCAGAACCCCGAGGACTACTTCGTCCACATCGAGCAGGCGGCCTTCGAGCCCTCGAACCTGATCCCGGGCATCGGCCCCTCACCGGACAAGATGCTGCTGGGCCGGCTCTTCTCGTACCCCGACACCCACCGGTACCGGATCGGCCCCAACTACACGCAGCTCCCGCCCAACCGGGCGCGCACCGAGATCCGCTCGTACGCCAAGGACGGCCCGATGCGGTACGAGCGCTCGAACACGGCGATGCCGTACGCGCCGAACTCCTACGGCGGGCCGGCGGCGGACGTGGCCGCGTACGGGAAGCCGGCCGGGTGGTACAGCGCGGGCGAGATGGTGCGCCAGGCGTACACGCTGCACGCGGAGGACGACGACTGGGGGCAGGCGGGCACCCTGGTCCGGAAGGTGCTGGACGACGCCGCCCGGGAGCGGCTGGTGTCGAACGTGTCCGGCCATCTGAAGCAGGGCGTCTCCCGGCCGGTGCTGGAGCGGGCGTTCACGTACTGGCGGAACATCGACCAGGACGTCGGCGACCGGATCGCCAAGCAGGTCAACGGCGGCTGACCACACGGGTGAGGGCCCCGGGACGGCTGTCCCGGGGCCCTCACTCGTACTCAGCGGCGGAAGCCCGCGTTCCCGGGTTCGTCCCCGGAGTTACCGCCCCCGGGCCGGCCCGGCTCGCCGCCGCCCGTCTCACCCGGCGGCGGGGACGAGGAGCCGCTCGCGCCGGGTTCGGGCTGCTGCGGGCTCTGGCTCGTCTGCGGCGGCGACGGCGGCGTCACGGGCGCGCTGGAGGTGGGCCCGGTCGGCAGGTTCGACTCGTCCGGGGTCTCCTCCTCCTTCGGCGTCTCCTCCTGCTGCTCCTCTTCCTCCTCGGTGGCGGGCGGCGAGGGCGGCAGGGACGACTCGGTCGGGCCGGGGTCGGGCAGGCGCTCGGCCGGCTCCTTCACTTCGAGGTCGAACTGCGCGCCGGCGTCGCCGCCGAGCGCCCCGGAGGTGTACGTCTTCCAGATCTCGGCGGGGATGCCACCACCGTTGACACGGCCCTCGCCGACGGTGTCGGTCAGCGTGACCTGCCGCTTGCCGTCGGGCGAGGCACCCATCAGACCGACGACGGTGACCAGCTTGGGCGTGTACCCCGCGTACCAGGCGGTGACGTTACGCTCCGAGGTACCGGTCTTGCCCGCGGCCTGGTAGTCGCCCTGCGCGGCGGTGCCGGAGCCCACCGCGACGACGTCCTGGAGGGCCGAGGTCACGGTGTCGGCGGTCTCGCGGCTGATGGCCTGGCCGCCGATGCCGTCCTGGTCCAGCGTGGCCTTGCGGACCCGGTGCTCGGCGGACTTCACGATGGTCGGGGTGACCTTCTTGCCGTGGTGGGCGAAGGTCGCGTAGACGCCGGCCATGTCCCAGGTGGAGGCGTTCATGGTGCCCAGCGACATCGCGGGCCGCTCCTCGAACGCCTTCCCGTCCCGCATGCCCATGGCGAGCGCGGTCTCCTTCGTCCTCCCCGGGGTGACGTCCACGAGCATCTGGGCGTAGACCGAGTTCACCGAGTTGTTGGTGGCCTCCTGGACCGTGATGGGCCCGTGGTCCTTGTCGTTGATGTTCTGCGGCGCGAAGGGGATGTCGCTGCCCTCGACCGGGCGCTTGCTGGTGCCGTCGTAGAGCGTGTTCAGGTCGATCGGCTCGCCGTCCTGCGTCTGCGACTCGTTCTCCAGCGCGGCGGCGAGGACGACGGGCTTGAACGTGGACGCGGGCTGGTAGTCGCGGCGGGTGGCGTTGGAGAGCCAGTGCTCGGTGGCGCCGACACCGCCGTAGAGGGCGACGACCTCACCGGTCTCGGGGTCGACGGAGGTGGCGCCGGCCTGGATGGTGGCGTGCTTCTCGTTGCCCTTCCGGTCGAGCTTGGACTCCAGCTCGGTCTCGACGGAGCGCTCCAGTGCCTCCTGGCGCTTCTTGTCGACGTTGAGCGTGATCGTCCAGCCGCCGGCCCGGATGTCCTCCTCGCTGATGCCCTGGCGCTCCAGCTCGGCGTTGGCGGCGTCGACCAGATAGCCGACCTGGCCCTCCATGCCGGGGGCGGCACGCGGGTCCTTGGGGACCGCGAACTCCATGCCCTGCCGCTGGGACGGCTCCAGCCACCCCTCCTCGACCATGTTGTCGAGGGTGTACGCCCAGCGCTCCTTGACCAGCCGCTTGCCGGTGTCGGTCGCGAGCGCCCAGTCGTACTGGTTGGGGGCCTGGAGCAGCGCCGCGAGATAGGCGCCCTGCTCCAGGCTCAGGTCCTCGGCGTCGACGCGGTAGTACGCCTGGGCGGCGGCCTGGATGCCGTAGGCGCCGCGGCCGTAGTAGCTGGTGTTGATGTACCCGGCGAGAATGTCTTCCTTGCTCTTCTCGTCGTCGACCTTGAGCGAGATGACCAGTTCCTTCAGCTTGCGGCTGATGGTCTGGTCCTGGTTGAGGTAGTAGTTCTTGACGTACTGCTGGGTGATGGTCGAGCCACCCTGCTTGCCCTTGCCGGTGACGGTGTTGAGCAGACCGCGGGTGGTGCCCTTGATGTCGACGCCGGAGTCCTTGAAGAAGCTCTTGTTCTCGGCGGCGACGAAGGCGAACTGGATGTCCTTGGGTATCCGCTCCAGCCCGATGATCTCCCGGTTGAGCTTGCCGGTACGGGCCAGGATGGAGCCGTCGCGGTACTTGTAGACGTTGCTCTGGAGTTCTGCCTCGGCGTTGGCCTTGGGCACCGGGGTCATCACGTAGACCGCGTAGAAGGCGCCCATCCCGAGCAGACAGACCCCGAGGAACGTGCCCAGCAGCTTCTTCCAGGTGAAGAAGCGCCGCAGGCCCCTGGGTCTGGCGGCCTTTCTGGCCGCTCGCGCCTCAAGCTCCCGCTCCCGTCGCGCCTCCGCTCGGCCCATCGCTCGTTCCGCTCCGCTCTTCGGTTCTTCGGTCGACGGTTCCCATCGACGCTTCTTCCGGTACTCCGGTGCTCCGGCGTCCCGGAAGTTCCGGTGCTCCGGTCCTCGGCGGCGGGTCGGCCCGGTCCACCCAAGGGCAGCTCAGAAAACTAACACCGGCGCCTGTGACAAAGGTCGACCGATCCGGACTTTCCCGACGTGACAAACAGCACCTTCCCCAGAGGAACCGACTCCCGGGGGGCGCGGGGGGTTGCGCGAGGCATTAATGTGTAATCACATTGCTAGCACCACGCTTGCGATCCGGCGAAGCCATGACGGATATGCCGGACACCTCAGAAACGGGGGGCGCCATGCCGACCACCACCACCACTCAGATCAAGCCCACGGCCGGATCCGGGACCGAGGGGGCGCACCGGGCCGAGCCGCCCATCAGAGAGTTCGCGGCCCGCAGCATCGGCGGCGGGCTCGCCCTGCTCCTCGGGCTGACCGGCCTCGCCCTGGGGGTCGGCCTCGTCGTCACCGGCGCCGTCACCGGCGCCACCGCCGCCAAGGTCGCGCTGATCGTCGCCGGTGTGGTGCTCGCGTTCGGCTCCTTCCTCGCCATGTGCGGACTGAACAACGTCTCCCCCGGCGAGGCCCGCGTCGTCCAGCTCTTCGGCCGCTACCGGGGCACCATCCGCACCGACGGCCTGCGCTGGGTCAATCCCCTCACCTCCCGTGAGGCGATCTCCACCCGGGTCCGCAACCACGAGACCGCCGTACTGAAGGTGAACGACGCCTACGGCAACCCGATCGAGCTGGCCGCCGTGGTGGTCTGGCGGGTCAAGGACACCGCCCAGGCCCTGTTCGAGGTCGACGACTACGAGGAGTTCGTCACCACCCAGGCCGAGGCGGCGGTGCGGCACATCGCGATCGAGTACCCGTACGACTCCCACGACGAGGGCGGATTCTCGCTGCGCGGCAACGCCGAGGAGATCACCGAGAAGCTCGCCGCCGAACTGCACGCCCGGATCGAGACCGCCGGCGTCGAGATCATCGAGTCCCGCTTCACGCACCTCGCGTACGCTCCGGAGATCGCCTCCGCGATGCTCCAGCGGCAGCAGGCGGGTGCGATGATCGCGGCCCGGAGGCTGATCGTGGAGGGCGCGGTCGGTATGGTCGAGGAAGCGCTCAACCGGATCTCCGAGCGCGACCTCGTGGAACTGGACGCGGAGCGGAAGGCGGCGATGGTCTCCAATCTGATGGTGGTGCTCTGCGGCGACCGCTCGGCGCAGCCGGTCCTCAACACGGGCACGCTCTACCAGTGACGCCCCCGCCGGAGCGCAAACAGGTACTGCTGCGGCTGGACCCGGTGGTGTACGAGGCGCTGGCCCGGTGGGCGTCCGACGAACTGCGCAGCGCCAACGCGCAGATCGAGTTCCTGCTGCGCCGGGCCCTGGCGGAGACGGGCCGGCTGCCGACGGGCATCGCCCCGATCCCGAAGCGCGGCCGCCCGCCCCAGGCCTGAGCCGTGCCTGGTGGATCACCCCCGGACCCGATCCCGGCCGGTGCCCGGCCGCCGCGGATAGGCTGCTGGGCATGTCCATCGGTCACACACTCCTCGCGTTGCTGGAGTCCGGTCCACGCCACGGCTACGACCTCAAGCGCGCCTTCGACGAGAGGTTCGGCCACGACCGCCCGCTGCACTACGGGCAGGTCTACTCGACCATGTCTCGACTGCTGAAGAACGGTCTGGTCGAGGTGGACGGGGTGGAGCCCGGCGGAGGGCCCGAGCGGAAGCGGTACGCCATCACCGCCGCCGGGATCACCGATGTCTCCCACTGGCTGGCGCAGCCCGAGAAGCCCGAGCCGTATCTTCAGTCGACCCTCTACACCAAGGTCGTCCTGGCCCTGCTGACCGGGCGGGGCGCCGCCGAACTCCTGGACCGGCAGCGGGCCGAACATCTGCGGCTGATGCGGATCCTCACCGACCGCAAGCGCCAGGGCGGCCTCGCCGACCAGCTCATCTGCGACCACGCCCTGTGCCATCTGGAGGCCGACCTGCGCTGGCTGGAACTGACGTCGGCGCGGCTGGACCGGCTCGCGCGGGAGATCGGTGCGCCCGGGTCCGCCGGCGCCGCGCAGCACCTCGGGGAGCCGTGCGCGTGATTCCCGCTGGTTCGCTCCTCTCCGCCGAGGGGCTGCGCAAGAGCTTCGGCCGCACCACCGCTCTCGACGGGGCCGATTTCTCCATCCACCCGGGCGAGGTCGTCGCGGTCCTCGGGCCGTCCGGCTCGGGGAAGTCGACGCTGCTGCACTGTCTCGCGGGCATCGTCGCCCCCGACGCGGGCACGGTCCGCTACGACGGCCGGGAACTGAGTACCCGCCCCGATGCGGAACGCAGTGCACTGCGCCGGACCGAGTTCGGTTTCGTCTTCCAGTTCGGCCAGCTGGTGCCGGAGCTGAGCTGTACGGAGAACGTGGCGCTGCCGCTGCGTCTGGCGGGCGTGCGGCGGCGGGCCGCCGAGCGGACGGCGGCCGAGTGGCTGGAGCGGCTGGAGGTCGCGGAGGTCGGCGACCAGCGCCCCGGCGAGGTCTCCGGCGGCCAGGGCCAGCGGGTCGCGGTCGCCCGCGCGCTGGTCACCTCACCCCGGGTGATCTTCGCGGACGAGCCCACGGGCGCGTTGGACTCGTACAGCGGGGAGCGGGTGATGGAGCTGCTGACCGAGGCCGCCCGGTCGCTGAACACGGCGGTCGTGCTGGTCACCCACGAGCCGAGGGTCGCGGCCTACTCGGACCGGGAGGTCGTGGTCCGTGACGGCCGGATCCGTGAGCCGGGGCCGGCCCTGTGACGCTGTCGGTCCGGCGACGCCCCGCCGCACCCCCTGTCCGTACCCGCCCCGGTCCGCTCCAGCGCTGGGCCCACGATCTGGCACTCGGGCTCCGCTTCGGTGTGGCCGGCGGCCGTGAGGGGTGGATCCGGAACGCGCTGACCGCGGTCGGGGTCGGGCTGGGGGTGGCGTTCCTGCTGCTCGCGGCCTCGGTGCCGCAGATCATGGACAGCCGCAATGAGCGGCTCACCGCGAGGACGCCGTCCACCGTCGACCAGCGGGAGGATCCGACCCCCTCCGGGACGTCGGTGCTGGTTCTGCATGTCTCCACCGAGTACCGCTCGGAGCCGGTCATAGGCCAGTTGCTGCGTCCGGAGGGGGACCGGCCGGCGCTGCCGCCGGGGGTGAGCCGGATACCGGGCCCGGGGGAGATGCTGGTCTCCCCCGCACTGGGGCGGCTGCTCCGTTCCCCGGAGGGCGCCGCACTGGCTCAGCGGCTGGACGACCGGGTCGTCGGCACCGTCGGCGGGAGCGGCCTGGTCGACCCGGGCGAACTTCTCTTCTACGCGGGCAGCGACACGCTCACCGCCCCCGGCATGGCCTTCAGGACCGACGGCTTCGGCCCCACGGAATTCGGCTTCACCTCCGGGCCGATCGACCCGGTCCTCACCGCACTGGGCACCCTGATCACCGTGGTGCTGCTGGTGCCGGTGGCGGTCTTCATCGGCATCGCCCTGCGGTTCGGCGGCGACCGCCGGGACCGGCGGCTGGCGGCGCTGCGGCTGGTGGGCGCGGACATGGGGACGGTCCGCCGGATCGCGGCGGGCGAGGCGCTGTTCGCCGCTCTCCTCGGAGTGGTGACCGGCTGCGCGGTCTTCGCCACCGGCCGGCTCGCGGCGGGTTCGGTACGGATCTGGGGGCTGAGCGCCTTCCCGTCGGACGTGGTCCCGGTTCCGTGGCTCGCGGCGCTGATCCTGGCGGCGGTGCCGGTGGTGTCGGTTCCGCTGACCCTGTTCACCCTCCGTTCGGTGGTGGTGGATCCGCTGGGTGTCGTACGCCGTTCCGCACCCCGGGGGCGCCGGCTGTGGTGGCGGCTGCTGACGCCCGCCGCCGGGGTGGCGATCCTGTCCTTCTCCGACCGGATCCCGGACTGGTCCGGCCCGGAACAGCCCTTCCCCCTGGCGCTCGGCGCGACCCTGGTGCTGCTCGGGGTGACGGCGCTCTTCCCCTGGCTGGTCGGCGCGGTGGTGGGGCGGCTGCGGGGCGGCCCGCTCTCCTTCCAGCTCGCGGTACGCGGTCTCCAGCTGCGCAGCGGTACGGCGACCCGGGCGGTCAGCGGGATCATGGTGGCCGTGGCCGGGGTGATCGCGCTGCAGATGGTGTTCGCGGGGATGCACGAGGACCAGCGGCGGGCCAGCGGGCGCAGTCCCGCGTGGCGGGTGGTGGAGGTGACCGACGCCAGGCCCGACGCCGGGTTCGCCGCGCGGATGGCGCGGGAGTTCCGGGCCACCGCCGGGGTCGCGGGGGTGGTGCCGATGGTCACGTCGACGGCGCGGTACCCGGCTCCGGGGCCGGTGGAGGAGCAGCCGTTCAGCCCGGTGGTCATCGCCGACTGCCCGGAACTGCGGAAGCTGGCCCGGATACGGACCTGCGCGGACGGCGACACCTTTGTGGCGAATATGCCGTCCGAGAATGTGGACAGCTATGTCAACCAGGCCGCGCGCAGGGGCGAGGAGCTGATCGTCGACCGGGTGGATGCCGGGGGATGGCGCGGGGAACCGGCCGTACCGGGGTTCCGGTGGCGGCTGCCCGCGGACGCGGAGGCCGTGACCTCCCGGCAGGATGTGGCGGGCTGGCACCACGAGGGCATCTACGCGACGCCGGGTGCGCTGGACCCGGGGCGGCTGCGGAACGGCGGCACGACCGTGCTGGTCAGGGTGGACGACGACGTACCCGGAACCCATGACCGGGTGCGGGACACGGCCGCCCGGATCAGTCCGGCCCTCGCGGTGTGGAGTTCCCGTTCGATGGACCGGGACCAGAAGTTCCGGAGCATGCACAACGTGCTGCTGGCAGGGGCGACGGCGACCATGGTGCTGATCGCGGCCTCGATGGTGATCACGCAGATCGAGCAGTTGCGGGAGCGGCGGAGGCTGCTGTCGGTGCTGCTGGCGTTCGGCACCCGCCGCTCCACGCTCGCCTGGTCACAGCTGTGGCAGACGGTGCTGCCGGTGGTGCTGGGGACGGTGGTGGCCGCGGTGGGCGGTCTGGTCCTGGGTACGGTAATGCTCCGGCTGATCGCGATGCCGCTGGTCGACTGGTGGGGTTTCCTGCCGGTGGCGGGGACGGGCGCGGGGGTGATCCTGCTGGTGGCGCTGGTGGGCCTGCCCGCGCTGTGGCGGATGATGCGGACGGACGGCCTGCGCACGGAGTGACACCGGCGCCCGCCGCTCCCCGCGCCGGAATCACTCGGCGATGCGGACCGGCAGCGGGACCAGCGCCCGCCGCAGCGCGCCCGCGAACTCCTCGAACTCGCCCTGCCGGGCCGCGCCCGCCCGCATCGCGAGGGCGATCCGGCGGGCCGGCGCGGGGTCGGCGAAGTACCCGGTCTCCAGCCCGGCGCGGCCCGTCTCCACATCGACGGCGGTCCGGGGCAGCAGGGTCACCCCGAGCCCGCCGGCGACGAGCTGCACCAGGGTGGGCAGCCCGGCGGCGGTGGTGGTGACGGGCGTGTCGTCGTCGCGCCCGGCCTCCCGGCAGATGTCGAGTGCCTGGTCGCGCAGGCAGTGCCCCTCGTCGAGCAGCAGCAGCGGAAGCTCCCGCAGCGCCTCACGGGGCAGGTCGACCCGCCCGCCGAGCCAGTGGTCGGCGGGGGTGACCAGGACGAAGTCCTCGTCAAAGAGCGGCAGCTCGGTCACCTGGGGCACCCCGAGCGGCACGGCGAGGAGCAGCAGGTCGAGCCGCCCGGTGGTGAGCCCGTCCAGCAGGGACGCGGTCTGCTCCTCGTGCACCTGGAGATCGAGGTCGGGGTAGGTCTCCTGGACCAGCCGCAGCACGGTGGGCAGCAGATAGGGAGCGACGGTGGGAATCACCCCGAACCGCAGCACCCCGGTGAAGGGCGCCCGCACCGCCTCGGCCTCCTCCATGAGCCCCCCGACCGCATCCAGCACGGCCCGGGCCCGCACGGCGAGCCGCTCCCCCGCGGGGGAGAGCAGCACTTTGCGGGTGGTGCGCTCCAGCAGCTGGACCCCGAGCACTTCCTCCAGCGCGGAGACGGCGCCGGACAGCGCGGGCTGACTCATGCCGATGGCGGCGGCCGCGTCCCGGAAGTGCAGATACTCGGCGACGGCGGTGAAGGCGCGCAGCTGGGCGATGCTGGGCTGCTTGGCCCGGGGTGCCTGGCTCATGGGGCGGCCTCTTCTGCGGGGTGCGGGGTCCGGTGTCGCTGCCGGGTCTCTCCCGCCGAGGGTAATGCCCCGGAGCCCCGATTGATCGGACGCCCTGATCACAGGGGCCCGATTGATCGCCCCCCGAGGGCCGGCGACGGCCGGTCGGCCTCCGTCATCGCAAGCGCGCCGGCGATCAGGCTGAAGGCTTGAGCCGCTTCAGCATCACGCCGAAGATCGGGGAGTCGTCGTACGGCTTGGACTCGCCGATCTTCGCGTACCCCCACGACTCGTACAGAGCCAGGACTTTGGGGTGTGCGAGGTCGACAAACAGTGTGACCGCTTCTTCGTCCCGGCCGGACATCAGTCCCTCGTGCAGCTTCACGGAGGCGCCGGTCTTCCGCCATCGCGGCAGCACCATCAGCTCGGACAGGGCGAAGGCCCGCTCCTCGGGCCCCAGGGACTGCGGCCGATCGGATCCCCTCCACCAGCCGCCGCGACCGAAAGGCGCTCCGTAGGCGTAACCCACCGGCTCACCCTGCTCGAACCCGATCACGCATACCCATTCATCCCGGCCGCTCCAGCTGTCGACGAACTGCGCGAAGCGCTCCCGGGAGTCAAAGGTTCCTGGCATTCCCTCGTAGACCGCGTCGTGGATATCCAGAAGCATGGTTCGGATATTCGGGACGTCCACTTTCCCGTAGCGCTTCAGATCCACTGCCGTGACCTTTCGACCATGACGTAACCGACGGGTACGAGGCGCTGGGGCAAGAGGGCATGTGGCCTTCCCCACCGCCCTACTGCTGACGGCCCACCGATCGTTCTGCGGCGCGTTGTCGGCGGTAGGGCTGCGGGCAGCACCGGAGACGAGCACTCTTCCAGTTCAATCGCACGGGCCTCAGGGAAGCAGGTTCCGCTGCCCCGCACGCACGCTCTTCGTGAACAGGTCGTAGTCCACGCGGGAGACGATGAGCACCTGCGCGTCAGGGTCACCGACATCGACAGAGTCGCGCAGCGCGACAACATCATCAATGAAGGCAACTTCGAGGCAGTTGTTGCCACCATTGGACATCTCACTCTTGGCCCAGACAGCGGACGTAAGATCGACCTTCTTCTTCATGTGTAGCAGTCCTTGATCAATTCGTGGATGAAGCGGCGGCTCTCGTCGGCATCGAGCGCCTGCGCGGTGAGGGATTCGAACGCGGACTGGTAGCGGTCCACGTCACCAGCTTCCTCCAGGTAGAGCGACGTTGTCTTGCCCTCCACCACGGCAACCGGTGGCCCCGCAGGGAAGTGTAGGAGCTGGAACGAGCCGTCCGTACTGGCATGCGCTCCGACTGCGAACGGCAGAACCTGTACAGCCACATGGCTATGGCGGTCAGCAACTTCCAGCAGGCGTTCGAGCTGGGCCTTCATGACCGTTGCACCGCCCACGACTCGGCGAAGTGCAGCCTCGTCCAGAATGCAGGAGAGCTTGAGGGGATCGCCCCGCTCCAGCACTGCCTGACGTGCCATCCTCAGCTCAACGAAGCGGATGATCTCGCGTTCCGAGGACCACACTTGACTCCGCTCCACGATCGACAGCGCGTACTCCCTGGTCTGGAGTAGCCCGGGTATCAGAGCGAGGTAGCCCTCAGCCTTGGATGACAGCTCCTCCAGGTGCAGGTACTCCTCAAAGCCTTCGGTCTGGATGGCTTCCCGGTACTCGTCGAGAAGACTCGTTCGCCGGCCCGAGGCCGCCAGAGTCGCCATGGCCCGGATCGTCTGCCGGGCCGTGTCATCTTCAACGCCGTAGACCTCGAAGAAGGCCGTCAGCCCGAGCCCTGTGACTCTCTGCTTGCCATTCTCGATCTTGCTCAGAGGCGGCTTGCCGGAGAGCCCCAAGCGCTCTGCGGCATCCTCCATGCTCAGCCCGGCTTTGCGGCGCAGTGACCGCAGGGCTGAGCCGAGGCGTCTTCGGTGCACGTTGGGCCGCGCTTCGGCCATGGCTCACCTCCTGGGGCCGCAGCGTATCGCGCCCCCCGATCAAGGCAGGTCCACTTCACACTCATCGAAACGTTTCGAGTTTGCCGTATTGCGCGAAACGTTTCCCATCCTTCATCGTTGCTCTGAGAGACGACAACCCCCGTTCCCTGCAAGGGGGTTGCGCTTCTTCCCGCCTGCCCTGCTCCCCCGGCAGGGTTCCGGCCCCCACTCCCGGAGGAACACCCGTGAGTACGACGACCCCTCTCAAAGCGGCCAGCACGGTACGACTGGGCACCCCGGCAGCGGACTTCGCCCGCCGTCACGGAACATCGGGCAGCTGGACGCCCGACATCTTCAAGCTGTACGTCGAGCAGTACAGCGAGTGGAGTAGCCCTTCGGCCGTACGGTTCGAGGGCGGAGGCAAGCCCTCGGAGCGTCCGTGATGCCCCCGGCAGCGCTCATCGCAAGCTCACCCGACGCCTCGCTCTTTGAGACCTCGTACGACCGGTCCACGTCGGCTCCCCGGGAGGCGCGTGATGACATCGTGCGGGTTCTCAAGAACTGGAATCTCGTCCAGGGCGCCGGGGACCTGCTGGTGATCGTGACCGAGCTGGTCACCAACGCACTCACCCACACCGATTCCCGCCTGGTCACGGTGTCCCTGATCCGCCTGGGCGCCCGCAGCCTCATCCTCTTCGTGGCCGACAGCTCCCCCGTCCTGCCGGACCCACCGTCCATGCCCTCCGTCCGGGCCGAGACGGGCCGCGGCCTCGCCATAGTGGCCACCCTCTCCGCCCACCTCGCGCATGTGCGCTGCCGCAGCGGTAAACGGGCCGTGGTGGTCTACGAGGTCCCGCTCGATGAGTAGGCACGCCCGTCCCGCGCCTCCGACTGTCCAGCTCGACATCGGCCCACACCTTCAGGACGCCATCTGGCGGCTGGGAATTTGCTGGCTGTACTGCCGGCGCGCTGACGTACCAGTCACCTGGATCGGCCCCTGCCGCACACCCGAGTGGGAGGCGCCGATGTACGGGTGCGAACACTGCGTGGCGGAGCTGGAGTACATGGGCGGTGAAGCCGTCAGAGCCCTGGACCGGGCCGAGGCAGACCGAACCTTCGAAAGAGGGAAACCGTGGAGCTGACCGCCGTGAACGCATTGACGATCAAACGGACCGACAAGGTCTTCGTCTCGAATCGGACCATCGGAATCCGGGACATGCTCGCCCTCCCGAACGGGGGCCGGACCCTGTTCCTGGACACCGGAGTCGTGGTCAGACTCGCGCCCCTGGTGACCGCGTACGTCGTGCGCGCCGAGGACCGGCCGACGGCACGAGCCCCGGTCCGCCCCATCGAGGCCCGCCCTCCCTTCGTGGACTGCTGGGTGTCGCCGTGATGCGGCGAGAGCGGCGGCGCCGTGTCCACGGCCGGCCCGTGTCGAACGTTGAGCGGAACCGGTGTCTGATCCGGTGCGGCCCGCCACCCCCGACCCTGATCGAGCGCATCCGCAGGGAGGCGTGGAGTGTCGAGTCGTTCTGGGCCCGGCATGTCACCCAGCGGGAGCTGCACCGGCGGCTCGACCGCTTGCGGGCGCTCCACGCAGCCCGCACGCCGCCCGAATGGAAGACCCCGGCGGTCAACCCACGCCGCCAGGCCCTGGAAGGTTCACCGATGATCACTCCTGACGATGTCCGGGCGTGGCGGGGCGGCCCTCCGTCCGCGTCCTGCGCCGTGTGCCTCATCCTGCGTGCCGGCCTGCGGGACGCGGCGAAAGCGGGGGCGTACGAACGCTGCGCGGGCATCGGGGACCTGCTCGACTTCCATGAGGCCACCGCGCACGAGACCGCCGTGGCGCTGGAGTCCCGCCCGAGGGAACGTGTCACCGGACCGGTGGGCGGCGAGGGCCGGGTGCGCCGTACCGATGCCAAGGTCCAGGAGTCCAAGGACCGAGTGCTCGCCGAACGGGGCGCCGTCACCAAGCGGTACCTCGGCGGAGAGCCTGTCAGCGCTCTGGCGACCGGTTACCGCGTGACCGAGGCGTGGCTGAGGTCTGCCCTGAAGGACTGGTCCGTGCCCATGCGGAGGCGCGGGGCCTCACATCGCGGAGCGCTGACGCACGGGGTACAAGGCGACCTTCACCGCCAGGGACGGCAGGAGGAGACCAGACGATCGGACGGCTCGCCGTGAGCACACAGGTCAGGGACGACATCGGCCGGGACGCCAACGGAACCATCCAGGTCATCCGCTGCCCGCACAGCCAGTGCAGGCAACTCGTACAGGTCGAGATCAACCATCCTCTGCACCACACCGACAGCACTGACGAGACCCACTGCCCGCCGTCCGGCGTTGAAGTAATCGACATCCCCGGCAGGCACCTGCCGAACTGAACACTCCTTTCGGGGAAGAAGATTACGCCGAGAGCACCCGGCCCTGTATCGCCTTCTGCGAAAACAGGGCCGGGATATCCGCATGCCTAAATTCAAAAGACAAAAGACGGCATATTCCAATTCAAATGACCATGCTTTCCCCTCTTCTGCATCAAGGGGTGAGCTGTAGCTTCACATACATAGGGCCCCTCACCGCAACTAGCGCTCTGAACGCTTCGATTCAGGCGAACCCTTGCGGCCGGGAGCCGAAACCCCAAAAGATCCGAAAGAGGTGAACGAGATGCAGGAATTCCTGGCCGACCTTCTGGCGGCGGTGCAGGCCGACCCGCCCTCCGTGGCCGCCGGCATCCAGGACCGCGTGCGTGCCGCCCGGTCCGGTGACGACATCGTGATGATGGGCGGCTGGACCGAGGAGGCGTAGCACCCGCCCCGGCACCGCGAACCGACACCCGGAGCGGCGATCCGCTCCGGGTGTCTCCCGACCCACAGAAGGTCATCCACCATGCGCTTCCTCAACTACGGCCATCTCTGCGAGACGACGGCCCGCTTCATCAACGGCGTCACCGGGAACTACCCTGCGGCCCCGCACGACCTGCGCCCCTCATACGCGAGGGCCATCAACACCATCCGCCCCACCACCCTGCCCGCCCAGCCGGCCGGCATCACGATCGACTACGAGGACAGCGGCTGGGTCACGTACTGCGTGGAGCGGAGCATCTTCCCGCACATCGTCGGCCTGGCGACCGCGTCCCACGGGGCCACCCGAGAGGCGTGGGACCGTCACGTTGTCGCCGCCCTCGACCTGATCCGCGAGATCCACCCCGCCCTCCGCAACATCGTCGACCTGTTCGTCACCGATGTGGTCGTGCTCAACTCGGGCGCGAACGGTGGGGGCAGCGCCAACACGATGCCGGGGGTCGTCCTCGTGAGCCCGGCTCCTGCGTGGACCACGCTCGACTACGCGATGTGCCTCGTCCATGAAGGGCTGCACACCGCTCTGTTCATCCTGGAGTGCACCTACGAAATGTTCACCCTCCCTCCGAAGATCCTGGAGCAGGAGGAGAACCGCGCCTACTCCGCGATCAAGATGGAGCCGCGACCGTTCCACGCCGCGCTGCACGCCGCAGCAGTCACGGTCCCGCTCATGGCCATGGAGCACCAGCAGGGCGGCAGCACCCTCGTGGACCAATACCGGGACTCGCTCCGGGCCTCCTGTGCCGACATGAAGGCCCGGCGGCGCCTGTGCACCCCGTACGGGCTGCTCCTGCTGGACGAGCTGTGCACGTGGGCGGAGGCGGATGAGCTCGACTTCGGCCGTGTGATCCATTCGCTCACCAGCCCCGAGTACACGGGCTACAAGCCGCCGGTCGCCGCGTGAGCCGGCCTACGGCTCGAAGGTGATCCCCGCTTCCCGGGCAAGGCTCAGGGCCAGCTCCATCGACCCTGGGCCCTGCACGACCGCGCCCCGAAGGCTCGCCGCCCCGCCGATGTCGATGAGTGTGCAGTTCTCGAAGCGAAGAGAGCCGGCCTTGACGCCGGCGAACTGGGCGCCGGTCAGGTCGCAGTTCTCGAACCGGACGTTGTGCATCTCGGCGCGCTGGAAGTCGACGCCCGTCATCCGGCACTCACTGAAGGTGACCGCGAAGAGCTTCATACTCCGCAGCAGCGCGGGAGCGACGACACAGTTCTCGAAGCGCACATCCCGGAACGTCCCGTGCTGCCAGGACGAGCCCGTGAATCGGCTCCCCACCACCTCGCACCTGATCATCGACACATCCTGGGCACTCACCTCGGCGAAGTCACAGGTGTCGAAGCGAGAGTCGCTGATCTGGCTGCGGAGCAGCCGGGCCCCGGTGAACCTCGAATTCCCGACCCGGCATCCCTCGACCTCCACGGCTTCGGCCTCGACCGCCAGGAACGAGGCCCCATCAAAGCGGACTCCCCGGACGATCGCATCGTCCTCAATGCCGTCCACCGACGGATCCCCCGCCCGCAGGGCGGCAGCGAGCCTCGGGGCCTCGGGGTTCTTGACGCGAACGGACGCGCTGCCTTGCCGGGCAATCTGAGCCATGGAGCATCCCTATCAGGGTCCGGTGGGGCCCGGAGTGCAGGGGAGGCTGCGGCGCTCCGAGCTGACCTCTATGCGGGCAGCCTCACGACGGCCGGCGTCGCCATGTCGTTGTCGTCCAACGCGATCTCGTCCAGTTCGACGCTGCGGACCAGGACACCGGGAAGGTCCACGAACCGGCCCAGCGCGTCGGCGATGGCCTCGGTCAGCGTCTCGGCCTTGAAGGCGCACGTGAAACGGGAGCCGCCCGGCCCCTCCTCCAGGTGGATGCGCCCGTCGTGGAAGCTGGCCAGCTCCGTCAGCCTGTCGTCCTGCTCTTCGGTGAGAGGGTCCTGAAGGACCAGGCTGAAGTACCAGTTACGCACAGTTCCGATGCCTCCGAGTAAATCGATCGATGTCCCGAGCCTCTTCACTCGGACTCTGCGGGGTGCGGGACACAGGGTCCCCAGGGCGTGCGTCCCGGGGCGGGCACCCATCCGGTCAGCACGCTGATGCCCGCATCGGCTGAACCTCTACTCGGGCAACCTCGCGACGGCCGGCGTCAGCATGTCGTTGAACTCAAGAGCGATCTCGTCCAGCTCCACGCTGCGGACCAGGACTCCCGGAAAGTCCTTGAACCGGGCCAAGGCGTCCGCGACGGCCTGGGTCAGCGTCTCCGCTTCGAATGAGCAGGTGAACCAGGAACGCTCGGGGGACTCGACCAGCGAGATCCTCCCGTCATGGAAGCCGGCCAGCTGCGCCAGTGCGTCGGACTGCTCCTCACTGATGACGTCCTGCAAAACCAGGTTGAAGTACCAGTTACGCACAGGCTCGGTGCTGCCTGACGAATGCATCGATATACCTCGCTTCCTCGCTCGGGCTCTGCGGCGTGCAGGACACCGAGCGCTTCTGGTTGCACGGACAGCACAAAACGTAACCCCAGTGGTGGGCGCCTCCCGTGCGGGTCACCTTGAGCCCTGCCGCCTCCGCCCTCTTGAGCGCCGCCTCGACGTCCTTCTTCTGATGCCGGTCACCGATACCCATGGTCACCAAGTGCTACTGCCACCGACGGCCGGGAGGGAGGGGAATCGGCGAACATCGCCCGATCGAGCGACCCGGCAGCACGGAGCGCATTGATAGGCATCACCGATCACCTTGAGCCGACTGATCGATTTCCCTGCGCTATCGAGGGTGTGACAGGGTGCGAATGTCCAACCCCTCATGCATCTGGAGTATCACTGTGCTCACCGTCGGCGACCAGTTCCCCACCTTCGAGCTCACTGCCTGCGTCTCCCTGGAGAAGGGCAAGGAGTTCGAGGTCCTGACCCACAAGTCCTACGAGGGCAAGTGGAAGGTCGTCTTCGCGTGGCCCAAGGACTTCACCTTCGTCTGCCCGACCGAGATCGCCGCCTTCGGCAAGCTGAACGACGAGTTCGCCGACCGCGACGCCCAGGTCCTCGGCTTCTCCGGTGACTCCGAGTTCGTCCACCACGCCTGGCGCAAGGACCACGACGACCTGCGTGACCTGCCCTTCCCGATGATGGCCGACGCCAAGCACGAGCTGATGCGCGACCTCGGCATCGAGGGCGAGGACGGCTACGCCCAGCGCGCCGTCTTCATCGTCGACCCGAACAACGAGATCCAGTTCACGATGGTGACCGCCGGTTCCGTGGGCCGTAACCCCAAGGAGGTCCTGCGGGTCCTGGACGCGCTCCAGACCGACGAGCTGTGCCCGTGCAACTGGACCAAGGGCGAGGACACCCTCGACGCCGGCACCCTGCTGGCCGGTGAGTGACCTCATGGCCCTCGACGCGCTGAAGTCCGCACTGCCGGATTACGCGAAGGACCTGAAGCTCAACCTGGGCTCGGTCATCGGCAACAACGAGAAGCTCACGCAGCAGCAGCTGTGGGGCACCGTGCTCGCCACCGCCATCGCCTCGCGCAGCCCGATCGCGCTGCGGGAGCTGGAGCCCGAGGCCAAGGCGCAGCTGTCCCCGGAGGCGTACACCGCCGCCAAGGCGGCCGCCGCCGTCATGGCGATGAACAACGTCTACTACCGGACCCGGCACCTGCTCTCGGACCCCGAGTACGGGAACCTGCGGGCCGGTCTGCGGATGAACGTCATCGGCAACCCGGGTGTGGAGAAGGTCGACTTCGAGCTGTGGTCGCTCGCCGTCTCCGCCATCAACGGCTGTGGCATGTGCCTGGACTCGCACGAGCAGGTCCTGCGCAAGGCCGGGGTCGACCGCGAGGTCGTCCAGGAAGCGTTCAAGATCGCTGCGGTCGTGCAGGCCGTGGGGACGACGCTCGACGCCGAGGCCACGCTGAGCGCGTGATCCTCCGCGCCACCGCGCACGAGGGCCCCGCCCGTACCGGAACATTCCGGAACGGGCGGGGCCCTTCGCCGTACAGCCGGCCGGTCAGCGCCGCAGGGCCGTCAGCAGGTCCCGCATATCCATGATCATCAGCTTCTCGGTGTCCTTCCGTACGTCCGCGGGAAGGGTCCCCTCGTCGTCGAACGGCGGGTCGACGTACAGGCTCACCACCGCCTGGCCGTCCAGGACGTGGAGCCGGGGCACCTCGTCCGACTCGGTGCGGGCGAAGAAGGCGCGCTCGCCCAGGTCCGGGACGGGGTCCAGGTCGACCGGGCCGCCGAAGGAGTTCTCCAGCATGACGTCCGCGTCGAACTGCGGGCCCGGGTCCGTCCGTCTGCTGAGCCGGTACTCGATCACCACCGTGCCCGTGCCGTCCTGGTAGCCCTCGCCGGTCACCTCCTCGCCGAAGGAGTACCAGCACCTCGACCAGTCCATCGCCGCGTGCTCCTGGGCCGACGGATCCGGCTCGTGGCGGGCTCCGTAGAGCGCGGTCACCGCCTTCATCTCCGCGTCCTCGCACAGGTCCGCGCTGACCCGGTAGCCATCGGGGTCCGGCTCGCGCGACGCGTACGCGTACAGCCCGCCGGCCCAGAGCGCGGACGCCACGGCCGCGCCGCCGAGCGCCCAGAGCCAGGCCCGCAGCGGAGCCCGGGGTGGGCGGGGCGGACGGTCGCCGATCACCGCATCGTCCCCGACGGGCGGCAGAGGCGGCGCCGGCGGCCGGGGCGGGATCTCGCCGTCCGCCCCGATCAGCTCCGGTTCGGAGATCATCGGGCCTCCTCCGGTTCCCGTTCCGGTGCCTTCACGAGCGTCCGCGCGGCCACGGGCCGCTGCCGGCCATGCGCCCGCAGATGCGCCACGACCGTGTTCACCACCGCCACCAGCGGCACGGCCACCACCGCGCCGCCGATCCCGGCGATCACCCCGCCGACCGCGACGGAGAGCACCACCGCCAGGGGATGCACCCGTACCGCCCGTCCCAGGATGAACGGCTGGAGCACATGGCCCTCGATCTGCTGCACGACGAGCACCACCCCCAGCACCAGCAGCGCGCTGACCACCCCCTGGGTGACCAGGGCCACGACCACGGCGAGCGCGCCCGAGAGCACCGCGCCGACCAGCGGGATGAAGGCGAAGAGGAAGACGAAGACCGCCAGCGGCACCGCCATCGGCACCTCCAGGAGCCAGATCCCCAGGCCGATGAAGACGGCGTCGATCAGCGCCACCAGCACCGTGCCGCGCACATACGCGGTCAGGGTGAGCCAGGCCCGCGGACCCGCGCCCGCGACCCCCGGCCGGGCCCGCTCCGGGACCAGCTTGAGGGTCCACTGCCAGATCCGGGGGCCGTCGTAGAGCAGGAAGAGCGTGGAGAACATCGCCAGCAGCGCGCCGGTCAGGAACTCCACCAGCACGGTGACGCCCTTGAGCCCCGCCGAGGTGATCTCCTCGGTGTTGCTGCCGATGGTGTCGCTGAGGCTGTCGGCGAGGTCGTTGATCTGGCTCTCGGTGACATGGAAGGGGCTGTCGAGCGCCAGGCGCTTCAGCTCGTCGATGCCGTCCCGTACCCGGTCCGAGAGATTGTCCAGATTGTCCATCACCTGCCAGACCACGAACCAGCCGACGAGCGTCATCACGGCGAAGCCGGCGGCCGCGGTGACGGCGGTGGCGAGGCCGCGCGGCAGCCCCAGCCGGCGGAGCCGGTCCACGGTGGGCTGGAGCAGCGCGGTGATCAGCAGCGCGGCGGCGAAGGCGAGCACCACGAGCTGTACGGCGCTGATGACCCGCATCAGCACCCAGAGCGTGCCCGCGAGGACGAGCAGCCGCCAGCCGGCCTCGGCGGCGACCCGGATCCCCCAGGGAATCACCGCGACCGGGTCGGGCCGCTCACCGGAATGCTCCGCTCCGGCAGTCGGGGCCAGCGGGTCGGCGAGGGTGTCCGGGGTGGGGTCCGCGCCCTCCGGTTCGCCGGCCGCGCCCTCCCCGCGCTCATGGACCCGGTCGGCGATCCGGACGATCCCCGCACCCAGCCCGGAGTACCACTCCGGCAGTCGTGCCATGGCGTTCCCACTTCCCCCCGCGTCTCCCCCGAGACCGAAAACGGTACACGCAAAGGAGCCCCCCACCGTGGCGACGGTGGAGGGCTCCCGAGCCGTGCGGACGGCTCAGTACCAGCGGTTGTCCAGCCAGAACGACCAGGCGCCGCAGGGGCTGCCGTACCGCTCGTTCATGTAGCTGAGACCCCACTTGATCTGCGTGGCGGGGTTGGTGCGCCAGTCGCCGCCGGCCGTGGCCATCTTGTTGGCGGGCAGCGCCTGCACCAGTCCGTAGGCGCCGGAGGACGGGTTCTCCGCCTTGTAGTTCCAGGTCGACTCGCGCTGCACGATGTTGCTGAAGCACTGGAACTGACCGGCCGGCACGATCTGCCGGGCGATCGCCTGGACCTGCGCCACGGTGTACGAGGACTGCTGGGCGAAGCTGGTGGAGGCGGAGTCACGGGCGGCGTCCCGGCTGGCACGCTCGGCCTTCTCCCGCTCCTCCTTCTCCTTCTCGGCCCGCTCCTTGGCCTCGGCCTCCTTCTTGGCCTGGGCGTCGGCGGCGTCCTTCTTGGCCTGGGCGGTCTGCGCGGCCTGGATGCGGGCGTCCTCCTCGGCGGCCTTCCTGGCGGTCGCGTCGGCGGCTGCGGCCTGGGCGTCGGCCTGCTCCGCGAGGGAGGAGACCTGCACCTGGGCCTGCTGACCCATCGGTATGTCGGCGAGGAGGGTCGCGTCGGCGGCGGTCGTCTCGAAGTTCTGGTTCGAGGACTGGGGGTCGCCCGAGGCGACACCCACGACGGCTCCGACGGTGGTGACCGCGGTGGCTGACGCCACGGCGAATCCCCGGACCGAGATCCGGCTCACACGGTTTCCTTCCAGCATCGCCCGCACAGGTGACCCCGCGGGCGAATCTTGCCCCTGGCGCGGGCCTCCCCCAGCTCGGGGTCACAGGAGGCGCTGGCCCGTGGTCAACTCCCTGGCGGGAGCGGCCGATACAGCTCGCGGGCGGCACACGACGACGAGTGTTGAGTTGTACGGCGCTGCGGTCGGCACCACGGATGGTGCCCTTGTGTCGTATGCGGGGCCTGACGGAAGCAAGACTCTGCCGGAACGGGCGGGCGCAAGGCAATTCTTCGTTGCGTGGGAAACGTCACACCCGTTTGGCTCTGGAGTTTGGCGCGAACCCATCCACAGCACGGCGCCGCCCCAGTACGCTGCTGCGTTTCCGGGGCGGCGCCAACTGCGCTCCGCCGTACCGGAGTCCCCCGAGGGGCCCCGGTACCGCTGTCCGGGCGAACCGGTGAAACCGTACGGACCAATCGGCCCGGTCGTCTTCACCGGAAACGCGTCGGATCTCCCACCAGGGTCAGATATGCCCCTCTTCCAGCATTTCGGTCACCAGTGCGGCGATCTGGGAACGCTCCGAACGGGTCAGCGTGACATGGGCGAAGAGTGGATGGCCCTTCAGCTTCTCCACCACGGCGACCACTCCGTCGTACCGGCCCACCCGCAGGTTGTCCCGCTGGGCCACATCGTGGGTGAGGACGACCCTGGAGTCCGCGCCGATCCGGGAGAGCACCGTCAACAGCACGTTCCGCTCCAGGGACTGGGCCTCGTCGACGATGACGAAGGCGTCGTGCAGCGAGCGGCCCCGGATATGGGTGAGCGGCAGGACCTCCAGCATGCCCCGGCCGAGCACCTCCTCGATCACCTCACGCCCCGCGACCGCCGACAGCGTGTCGAACACCGCCTGCGCCCAGGGGCTCATCTTCTCGGCCTCGGTGCCGGGCAGATAGCCCAACTCCTGCCCGCCCACCGCGTACAGCGGCCGGAAGACCATCACCTTCTGGTGCTGACGGCGCTCCAGCACCGCCTCCAGGCCGGCGCAGAGCGCCAGCGCCGACTTGCCGGTGCCGGCCCGGCCGCCCAGCGAGACGATGCCGACGTCCGGGTCGAGCAGCAGATCCAGCGCGATGCGCTGCTCCGCGCTGCGGCCGTGGATGCCGAACGCCTCCCGGTCGCCCCGGACCAGCCGGATCCCGCCGTCCGCGGTGACCCGGCCGAGGGCCTTGCCGCGCTCCGACTGGAGGACGAGCCCGGTGTGCACGGGCAGCCCCTCCACGTCCGGGACGGACAGCCGCTCCTCCCCGTAGAGCAGGTCCACCTGTTCGGCGGAGAGCGGCAGCTCGGCCATCCCGGTCCAGCCGGAGTCGGTGACGGCCAGCTCGGCGCGGTACTCCTCGGCGAGCAGCCCCACGGAGGACGCCTTGATGCGCAGCGGCAGGTCCTTGGAGACGACGGTGACGTCGTACCCCTCGGCCTGGAGATTGCGCGCCACGGCGAGGATCCGTGAGTCGTTGTCGCCCAGCCGGAAGCCCGCGGGGAGGAGGGCCGGGTCGGAGTGGTTCAGCTCGACCCGGAGGGAGCCGCCGAGGTCGCCCAGTGGAATGGGGGCGTCCAGGCGTCCGTGCCGGATCCGGAACTCGTCCAGCAGCCGCAGGGCCTGCCGGGCGAAGTAGCCCAGCTCCGGATGGTGTCTCTTGGCCTCCAGCTCCGTGATGACCACGATCGGGAGCACCACTTCGTGCTCCTCGAAGCGGGTTGGGGCGTGTGGATCGGCCAGCAGGACGCTGGTGTCGAGAACGTAGGTGCGCCTGTCGGGCAGTCGGCGCTTTGTGCTGTTCACCACGGAAGGACGTACCCCCTCGGATGAGGTCGGCGGTGCGACGCCGTCGCGGGCCAGTCGGCCCTCCTGCCGGGGAGCGGCAGGGGACCGCCCCGCCTGGGGCGGGGGAGGAGCCGGGCTGCGGGCCACGATGCGCGGGCCGACGAGCACCGGCCCTCCACCTGGGTCGCACCGCAGGTGCGTTCCTTCGTGCGCAAAGGGCCTCCCGGGTGAGCGGTGCTGGCCGCTCACTGAGATACGACGTACGGGGATCGGACGTCGACCTGTGGGGGATATGCCCTCGAACACCCGCTGCCATGCCCGTTCCTGCGGCTACGGGTGGATGAACAGCAGGTGATGCGCCGGGAGGGAGGGGTCGTCAGCCGCCGTAACGGCGGTGCCGGGCGGCGTAGTCGCGCAGCGCCCGCAGGAAGTCGACCTTGCGGAAGGCCGGCCAGAAGACCTCGCAGAAGTAGTACTCGGAGTGGGCGCTCTGCCAGAGCATGAATCCGGACAGGCGCTGTTCGCCGCTGGTGCGGATGACGAGGTCGGGGTCGGGCTGGCCCCGCGTGTACAGGTGCCGGGAGATGAGGTCGACGTCGACGACCTCGGCCAGCTCCTCGAAGCTGGTGCCGCGCTCGGCGTGGTCCAGGAGGAGGGAGCGGACGGCGTCCGCGATCTCCTGGCGGCCGCCGTAGCCGACGGCGACGTTCACCAGTATTCCGGTGTGGTCGAGGGTGGCCTGTTCGGCTTCCTTCAGCACGGTCTGGGTGCGGCCGGGCAGCAGGTCGAGGGTGCCGACGTGGTGGACCCGCCAGCGGCCGTCGGCGGCGAGGGAGCGGACGGCGTCCTCGATGATGCCGAGGAGGGGCCCCAGCTCGTCCTCGGGGCGGTCCAGGTTGTCGGTCGACAGCAGCCAGAGGGTGACCACCTCGACATCGGTCTCCGCGCACCAGCCGAGGAGTTCCTGGATCTTGCTGGCGCCGGCCTTGTGACCCGCTTCGGGGGTGCCGCCGGAGGCGCGGGCCCAGCGGCGGTTCCCGTCGAGGATGACTCCGATGTGCTTGGGCACCTGGGCGTGGTCCAGCCGGCCCTCCACCCGGCGTGCGTAGAGCCTGTAGACCAGGTCACGCAGGTTCACGGAGTCCACCTCTCGGTTCTGTCGGGTCGGTCGCCGCGGGATGCCCGGGAGCGGTCCGGGACGGCGGCGGCAGATGTGGGTGATGGCCGCCGGCCGGATGAAGTCCGGGAGCGGTGGCACGGGTGCCTCGGCTCCCGGGCGCCGGCAGCGGGCGGCCCGGTCGGAGACATACGGCACTCCCCCGCGCCGTACGGCACCCCCTGAGGCCGCCAGACTACTGCGCACCGGCGGGCGCGACCCAACCTGGTCTGTCACAAGTCCGTGATAAAGAGGGATGTGTGATTGATTCCTCTCCTTACCTCGCCTCCGACGACCGGTACGACTCGATGGAGTACCGGCGCAGCGGCCGTTCGGGTCTGCGGCTGCCCGCCGTCTCGCTCGGCCTCTGGCACAATTTCGGCGACGACCGCACGCTGGCGTCGCAGCGGGCGATCCTGCGCCGCGCCTTCGATCTGGGGATCACCCACTTCGACCTGGCGAACAACTACGGACCGCCGCCCGGGTCGGCCGAGCTGAACTTCGGCAAGATCTTCGCCCAGGACTTCGCCCCGTACCGGGACGAGCTGGTGATCTCCACGAAGGCCGGCTATCTGATGCACCCCGGCCCGTACGGGGAGTGGGGCTCCCGGAAGTACCTGCTGTCGTCGCTGGACGCCTCGCTGAAGCGGATGGGCCTCGACTACGTCGACATCTTCTACTCGCACCGCTTCGACCCGCACACTCCGCTGGAGGAGACGATGGGGGCGCTGGCCTCCGCCGTACGGCAGGGGAAGGCCCTGTACGCGGGTGTGTCGTCGTACAACTCCGAGCAGACAGCCGAGGCCGCGCGGCTGCTGCGGGAGATGGGTGTCCCGGCCCTGATCCACCAGCCCTCGTACTCGATGATCAACCGCTGGACCGAGGACGACGGGCTGCTGGACACCCTGGAGACGGCGGGCATGGGGTGCATCGCCTATGTGCCGCTGGCGCAGGGTCTCCTCACCGGGAAGTACCTCCAGGGCATCCCGGAGGGCTCGCGGGCCTCGCAGGGGAAGTCCCTGGATCCGGCGCTGCTCTCCGACGAGGTGGTGCGGCGGCTGCGCGGGCTCAACGACATCGCGGCGCGGCGCGGGCAGTCCCTGGCGCAGCTGGCGCTGAGCTGGGTGCTGCGGGATCCGCGGATGACGTCGGCGCTGATCGGCGCGTCGAGCGTGGGGCAGCTGGAGGAGAACGTGGCGGCGCTGGCCGGGGCGCCGCTGACGGCGGCGGAGCTGGCGGAGATCGACGTGTTCGCGGTGGACACGGAGGGTGTGAACATCTGGGCCCGGCGCGGCTGACCTCCGGCCCGTAACCCCCACGCCCACGGGCCGTCCCGGAGGACGCCGGAAAAGAAACCGGGCCGGTCCGTGGGGGGGGATACGGACCGGCCCGAGGGGGGGTTTCCACCATAACGCGTCATCGGTCCTCCTGCCCGCCACCGGCGTCCCGCCCGCATGTCGCGGTCGGCGCGGTGGTTCCGGCGGGCCGGGCGGGGCCCGGAAAGAGGGCCGGGGACCCCGGTGCGGCGCGGCGGGGCCGGCGTCCCCCTGACGGGTGAGACGGCCGAAGTGCACGGGGTTGACGCCCGCCGGAGTCCGGCGGGGCCGGCAGGCCGACGGGCGCAGGTCCGGCGGTCCGGTGGGCGCGCAGAGGGGTCCCGTGGGTCCGGAGAGGCTCCGGTGGGGCCCGGAGAGGCGGGTCAGGCCGCGTCGTCGTCCCGGGTCTTGTTGGCGATGATCTCCGCCATGAAGCTCTCGCCCCACATGCCCAGCGGCTCCAGGGCCGCGTTGAGCGAGGTGCCGAGGGCGGTGAGGGAGTACTCGACGCGCGGCGGGACCTCCCGGTAGACCTCGCGGTGGACCACTCCGTCGGACTCCAGCTCGCGGAGCTGCTGGATCAGCATCTTCTCGCTGACCTCTGGCACCCGGCGCTTCAGCACACCGAAACGGAGGGTCCCTCCGTCGTGCAGCGCCCACAGGATCAGCGGCTTCCACTTGCCACCGACCACATCGACCGCCGCGTCCAGCCCGCAGTGATAGGACGGCCTGGTCTTGGCCACGGTGTCTCCCCAGGGGTAGGTACCGGCTTTTCGGCCAGTACACCACTTCCGGACGGTCAGGGGCGACGGGGGTACGGGGCCGTCCCCGCTGTCAGCCGCGGCCCGCTTCCGGACCCCGGCGCAGCAGGGTGATGCCGTCGCGGTGGGCCACCTCGCGGTAGCCGTGGGAACGGCGGGCCCCGGCCAGTTCGGCGGCCTGCTGTCCGGCGGGGTAGGGCCAGTGGCCGGTGCGGTACGGCCAGGCCTCCGGCGCGTGGGCGTCGTGGACGATCCACTCGGCGGTGGGCGGTGGCAGCCGTCCGTGCTCGTAGCGGTAGAGCCGCGCGTCGACCGGGAAGGCGGGGAAGAGTACGACCTCGCAGCGCGCGGTGAGCTGCGGCGCCAGCCGGTTGGACGCGGCGACGGTCGCGCCGTCCGGGATCCGGGCGAGCAGCGCGCGGGCCGCCTCCGCGTGCGCGCTGCGCTGCCAGGTGGCGCGCTGGGCCAGCTGGGCGAGGGGGAAGGACGGCAGCAGGACGAGCGTCACCCCCAGCGCGGTGGCGAGCGAGGCCCGCACATGGCGGACGGCCGCCGGCGGGGCCCCGCCGCCGCGCCAGGGCCGCAGGGCGTCGATCAGCCCGGCGGCGACCACCGGCATCAGGACCGCGCTGTAGTGGAAGGACGTGCCCCAGTGGAAGCCGTTCTGCGACAGCATCCGCCAGGCGAGGGTGGGCACGGTGAGCAGCGCGAGCGGTGAGCGGAGCGCGAGCAGCGCGGACGGGGCGAAGACCAGCACCAGGGTCATGGCCTTGATGTCCGGCCGGAGGGCGTCCAGGGGGGCGAAGGCGACGGTGGTGAGCAGCGACTCGTGGGAGCCCTCGCCGAGGTTGACGCCGTGCGCGTAGCCGCCGGCCGGGTGGAGGGCGGGCAGCAGCAGCCGGATCTCGACGGCGGAGGCGAGCGCGCCCGCCGCGGCGGTGAGCAGGCCGAGGCGGCGGGGGCCCTTCCAGGCGACGACGGCGCCGACGGCGGCGAGGGTGAGCCCCAGATCCTCCTTGATCAGTACGAGGGGGGCGGCCCACAGCACGGCGGCCCGCCAGCGGCCCTGTCCGAGCGCCACGGCGGAGCAGGCCAGCAGGGGCACGGCGAGCGCGACCTCGTGGAAGTCGAAGGCGGCGGCGGAGGCGATACCCCAGCTCAGGCCGTAGACGGCGGCGACGGCGTGCGCGGAGCGGCGGCCCAGGGCGGTCAGTGCCCAGGACGCGAGGGGGACGACGGCGACGGCGAGCAGCGCGGACTGGACGACGAGCAGGCACAGGGGGGACGGCCACAGCCGGTAGAAGGGGGCGACGGCCGCCAGCGCGGGGTGGAAGTGGTCGCCGAGGAGGTTGAAGTCCTCCCCGCGCAAGGGGGAGAGCGGGCGGCGCAGTTCGGCGTAGGCCCTGATGGCCTGCTCGAAGATGCCGAGGTCGTACCCGGTGGTGCGGAGCAGGAGATGGCGGCGGACGGCGACGGTGGCGTAGAGCGCGAAGAGGACCGCCGCCCAGGCCCAGGGGAGCGGGACGGCGGGCCGCGACCGGGGCGCGGGCGCGGGGATCGTCCCCGGCGACTCGCCGCCCAGCCGAGCCCGTTCATCAGGAAATGTCCGCATACATCGTGACTCTAGAGGGGGGTGTGGGGCCCGTCCGCCTCAGCCGGGGGCGTGTCCCGGGGCGCGGTGACGGGGTGCTGCGCCGGGGTGCTGTACGGGGTCGGGCGGGCCGCGTCCGTGCCGGTCGCGCTCAGCTCGCCGCCGGGGCCGCGCCGAGCAGCAGTCCGGCCAGCGCCCCGCCGATCATGAACGGGCCGAAGGGGATCGCGGTCCGCCGCCCGGCCCGGCCGAGTGCCATCAGCCCGAACCCGTACACCGAACCGAACAGGAACCCGGCGAACGCCCCGAGGAAGAGGGTGCCCCAGCCGTACCAGCCGAGGGCGACCCCGAGTGAGAGCGCCAGCTTCACGTCCCCGAATCCCATGCCGCCGGGGTGGATGACGAAGAGCAGGAAGTAGGCGGCTCCGAGGACCGCCCCGCCGAGCAGGGCGCCGGTCCAGGAGCCGGCCGCGCCGGGGAGCCGGGCGGCCGCGCCCAGCAGGACGGCCGCGGCCGCCGCGAGCGGCAGGGTGAGCCGGTCGGGCAGCCGGTGCACCCGGCGGTCGACGACGGCGAGCAGCACGGCGAACGGCGCGAGCGCCAGCCAGACGGCGAGTTCGGGCCGTACCCCGGTGGCGGCGGCGAGCGCGGCGCACGCGCACGCGGTGACCGGCACGGCGGCCGGCGCCCCCCGTCCTGCTGCCGCCGGGCACGCGGCGCACCGCGCACCGCCGAGCCAGCCGCGCACGGACGGGTGGAAGGGGTGCCCGGCCGGGCAGGCCTGTCGCCAGTCCTCGTCGGGGCGGACGGAGAGCCGGTACGCGGCACGGGGGATGAGGAGCCCGGTGCCGGCTCCCCACAGGGCGGCGGCGGCGATCAGCGTGGCGTACACGGCGACGAGCGTAGGGGGCGGCCCCGGGGCCGTCATGGGTCCGGGGGCCCACTCCTGCGGGAGGTGCGCGCGCTACCGTCGGGGCATGGCGCGAGGACGGCGATGGCGGGACGGCACGGGCGAGTTGTGGGTCGGGGACCGGGAGGCCCCCGTCCCCCTGGAGATCGCGGCGAGCCGCGCCGCCCGCCGCCGGGGGCTGCTGGGCCGGGACGGGGTGACGGGCGCGATGCTCCTGACCCCGTGCGGCGGTGTGCACACCTTCCGCATGCGGTTCACGATCGACGTGGCCTATCTGGACGCCGACTTGCGCGTCCTGGACCTGCACACCCTGCCCCCGGGCCGGCTGGGCCGCCCCCGCCTGCGCGCCCGCCACGTCCTGGAGGCGGCGGGGGGCGCCCTGACGGGCTGGGGGCTGGCCCCGGGGGTGGCGGTGCGGATCGCCCTGCCGGACGAGTGATCACCTATTCCCCGGACGGCTGCCCCCGCCCCGTGCGAGTGAGCCGAGTGCCGCACCGTTCGACCACCTCCGCTCCCTTCTTTGCCTTGGGCCCCGTGCGAGTGAGCCGAAGGGGCGCCGCGGGTGTCGAAAGTGGAGAACGCGCGGAGGTTCCGAGGTACGAGGAATCGAGCACGATCGACCGTCGACACTCGCACCAGCGCCCCGGAGGCGAACCGAGCCTGCAAAAAAGGCCGCGCGCGGAGCCCGCGCCGGACAACCGCCCGCGCGTCGGGGTGGTACGCCTGCCGATGGCCGACCTACGGACGCCCCCGCCCCGAACCGGGACCTCGCCCCGACGGCACGCCCCGGAGGCGAACCGAGCCTTATGTGGACGCGTGCCGCCCGCGTTTGCGGCCCATTCCGAGTCGGGCCAGCGCCGTCCACCCCGCCAGCCCCAGGACCAGGACCGTCCCCGTCCCGATGCCGGCGATACCGATCAGGGTGAGGACCGCTTCGCGGGTGTCGTCGTCGTCCGGTGCCGCGTGGGCGGGCTGGGCGCCGGCGGTGATGCGGTCCTCGTCGGCCACGCCGAAACCCTGGCGGAAGGGGTCGCTCTCGTAGGGCGGCGCGGTGCCCGGGGTTCCTTCGACGCCGACGCGGAGGGTGACGGGGGTCGTGCCGGGCATTCTGCGGTCGGTGGAGACGCGGAGGTAGTACCAGCCGGCGAAGCGCATGGCGCTGGTCTCGTCCTGGTCGGAGGTCCGGTTCGCGAACGCGACGGGCACGGTGTCGAGGGAGACGCGGGTGGTGCGGGAGCGGTGGTCGGCGTCGGCGTTCTCCACGAAGCCCCGGGCGGTGTTGAAGACGGTGATCCGCGCGCCTTCGTAGACGGTCCGCCCGGGGGTGGCCCCGCCGCCGAATTCGGCGTCGACGAAGAGTTGCTGCCCCCAGTCGACGGGTACGCGGTAGAACACGCTCTCACCGGCCTTGAGCCGGTCGCGCCAGATGCCGTGGCCGATCGCGGTGGCGTCGTTGAACCCGCTGCCGCCCTCGGCGTCCCGCGCCGCGCCGCCGACGTGCTCGGGCGCGTGGGAGTGCCAGGTGACGGACGCGGACGGGGTCGGTGAGTCGTCCTTCAGGCCGGGTTCGGCCATGTACTTCAGCTCGACGGGGAACTCCTGGACCGCCGGGGTGTCGGCGGACCCGATCCATTCGACGGAGTACAGGTACTGGCCCTTCTTCTGGCAGTCCCGGCCGGGCCCGATGCGGCGGGTGGAGTAGTCGGCGGCCGGCAGCGGGGTGGAGCCGCCGAAGACGATGTCGTTGGAATCGCTGCATTCGGCGCCGTTGGGCGCGAACAGGGAGACGCGTATCCCGTCGGACGCGACGGCCCGGTTGCCGGGCCCGGGGGCGAGGACGGCGGAGATGTAGGCGTTGGACGTGTCGTCCAGCGTGACCCGGTAGAACTTCAGGTCGCCGGGGGAGATGGTGTCGAGGTAGGTCTTCCCGGGTTCCAGCGACGGGCCGCCGGCGCGGGCGGAGGGGCTGCCCGTGATCCGTTCGGCCTCGGGGTCCGTCTGGTAGCTCACGGGCCGGGCGGGCGGGGCCGCCGTGACGGGTACGGGTGCCTGGAGCAGCGCGCACGACGCGCCGATGACGATCCCCGCGCGCAGGACCGTGCCCCGCGCCCTTCGCGCGGGCGCCGTCCCACCTGCCGTCGCTGTCCTGCCCCGCCTCATCCGCGCGCTCCTCGGCCCACTCGTTCGACAGTCGGCCCGCAGCGTACTGCGGGCCGGCCGTCTCCCGTACAGCCGTCGTCGTCCCGGGTGTTCCGGGAGGGCCCGCCGACGGGCCGTTCGCCGATCGCCGGGAACGCCGGGGAGGTGCGCCCGTGCCTGTCAGCGCTCCCCACCGGTCGGGAAGGAGACCTCGACCCGCCGGTTCTTCTTCCTGCCCTCCTCGGTGGAGTTGTCGGCGATGGGGAAGTCCTCGCTGTAGCCGCGGACGATGTAAGAGACGGCGGGGTCCTCCAGCTGGTCGCCGAGCATGCCGTGGACGGCGTCGGCGCGTTTGCGGGAGAGGACGCGGCCGTACCGGTAGGTGCCGAGGTTGTCGGTGAAGCCGAAGACGCGGACCTGCCGGGCGCCGTTCTTGCGGATCTCCTCGGCGATGGCGGCGATCCGGCTGTTCGCCTGGGGGGTCAGTTCATGGCTGTCCTTGCCGAAGAGGACTTCCGCCTGGAGGGCGAACTTGAGCGAGGACGTGGTCTGTTCGCGGCGCTCCTCGCCGCCCTCGGACTCGACGATGGAGACGATGTCGAGTACGCGGGACGTGGCGAGGGTGGCGCCCTCGCGCATCCGCAGCCCGGGGTTGTCGCCGTCGATGACCGGCGGGGTGTACGTGGCCACACTGCCCGGCGGCGTCACGGGGTCGTCCGCGGCGGCACTCCCGTACCGGGTGCCGGGGCCGGCCGTGGCGGTCGTGGCGGCGTGCAGCTGGGCCGCGCCGATGAGCAGCGTCACGGCGAGGGTCGCGGCCGCCGGGCGCCGTACGGGCCGGTGCCTGCGCCGCCCGGTCGTCGCGGCGCCCATCAGCCCAGCTCAATCGTGGTGCTGGGCATCAGCGGGATCTGGAGGTCGACGGAGCCGGTCTCCTGGGGCGGGGCGGGGAACTGGGCGAAGAAGTCCACGCTCTCGCCCGCGTCGAGGGAGCCGAGGCCGGTGGTGGTCAGGGGGTAGCCGTCGGTGTCCCGCAGGACGTAGTAGCGCTTCTTGTCGGTCTTGTCGACGAGTGTCATGCCGCCGAGCGAGGGGCCGGTCCGCTTGACCTGGGTCTCCTGGCCGCTCCACTGGAGGGGCGGGGGCTTGCGCTTGTCGCTGATGTTCCGGACGGTGCCGGAGAGGGTGAGGAAGCCGCCGGAGTCCCGTTCGGCGGAGCTGACGGTGAACTCGAAGCCGCTGCTGCCCTTGACCACGGCCAGCGCCTCGGCGGACTGCTGGGTCTCGTTCCCGCCGTCCTGCGGCTCCTGCGGCTGCTCGGGCTGGTCCGCCCGGCCCGTGGGGGTGGCCGCCGACCCGGCGTTCTTCCTGTCGGACGGGTCGTCGTCGCCGCCGCACGCCGTCAGGGCGAGCCCCAGCACGACGGCGGCCAGGGCCGCGGTCGCCGCCCTGGGGGTGCTGGCTCCGTACCGCATTCTCATCAGTGCTGTTCCTTTGCGTTCGGTCGCGGTCAGTCCCGGTCGAGCCGGACGGTGAAGAGGTCGGACATCCGGGGGAAGAGGTCCGGCCGCGCGGGGTCGATCTCGAAGTCCCGGTCGTCGCAGCGGAGCAGGCCGGGCACCGGCGGCTCGGCCGGCTCCGTCGGCTCGCCGGGTTCGCCTGGTTCTCCCGGCTCCTCCGGTTCGCCGGAGGGCGTGGGCGTGGGGGTGGGCGTGGGGTCCGGTTCGTCCTCGGCGGGCTCGAAGTCGCACCGGGACTCCACCACGGCGGTGGCCCTGGCGGTGGCGCGGTCGTTCTCGGTGCCCGGGATCAGGGTGTCGCCGACGGGCCGCCCGGCCTCGACCCGGACCACCCGCCCCCAGCGGCCGTCCCCCGTCGGGCCGCAGTCGAGCAGCGTGGTGTCGTTCGCCGCGGCGAGCCCGGCGGCGTCCCCGCAGGAGCCCCCGTCCAGCCACTGGGCGCCGCCGCCGAAGAAGTCCCGCAGGAAGTCCGGGTCGAGGATGTTCTCGAAGAGCAGCTCTTCGAGGTCGTCGCGGGACTCCTGGGCGGCGGCGAGCGCGGCGGCGTCGGCTCCGGACTGGGTGCCGTTGCGGTTGGCGCCGGCCTGGCCGACAGCGAAGAAGGCGAGGCCGAGGAAGAGCAGGCCCACGATCATCGCCAGATAGAGCGGGGCCGCCTGGCCCTCCTCGCGTCCGACGGCGGTCGCGCGGACTACTCGCCGCCACCGCCGCTGCTCAGAATGTCGGAGATCTGGCTCCGCAGGCCGTTGGCGATGTCGTCGGCCACTCCCGACCCCACCAGCGCCGCGATGATCGCGGCCACCAGGACGATCACACCGACGTACTCGACGGAGTCCTGCCCCGCGTCCCGGCGCTCCCGCATCGACCGGGCGACGGCCGCCATCCGGGCCGCTCCGTACCGACGCGCCTTCGCCACGGCCTTCTGCGTCACGTTCGACATGGGATTCCCCTCCGGGGCTGACGGCACGGTGGCCGCGTGGCGGTCGCGAGTCCATGGCGCCGCCCGCCGGGTCCGTGCACTGACAGCGACCGGCCCCGTGAGCAGCGTGAGCACTGTACGCCGCGGGGGCCCGGCCGGACATGGGCCCTGGGGCCCAACTCCGCCCGCCGGAAGCGGTCGGCGTGCCGGGGCCCGGACCCGTGGGGCCCGCTGCCGGGTGGTCGTTCATGCCGGACGGACCCCCTTCCCGGCCCATCGGTGCCAGAGGGCGATGGCCTCGCCCCTGCTGCCGGTGTTCAGCTTGGCGAAGATGCGGTTGATGTGGTTCTTGACCGTCTTCTGGCTGATGAAGCAGGCCGCGGCGATCTCCTGGTTGGTCATCCCCGCCGCGATCAGCTCCATCACCTCGGCCTCCCGCCGGCTCAGCTCGGTGAGCACCGTCCCCCCGGGGTGCTCCGGAGGGGATCCCGCTGCCGAATGTCCCATATTCGCTTGCGAAAGCGAAGGGTTAGCGGCGCATTCACGGAGGACGGCGTCCGCGTGGCCGTCAAGCGCGGAAAGGCCTGTGGGGACCGTACGGAGATCACTCCATCGGCCTGTGTGTGCGGAAGCAGACATCCCCACGGGCTGTTCCACGGGTACGGCGGAGAGCACCCGCGCCGCCGACGGCGACAGGGCGGGGCGGCCCGCCGTGATGTCCCGTACCGCCTGCACGAGTTCGTCGGCGGTGAACTCGCCGTGCACCAGATAGCCCGCCGCGCCGCGGGCCAGGGCGGTGCGGACGGTGCGGCTCTCCCGGCTGTACGTCAGCATCAGCACCGGGGCCAGCCGTACGAGGCAGGGCAGGACGGACAGGCCGTCGGCGCCAGGCATCCGGACGTCGAGGAGGATCCCGTCCGGGCGGTGGCGCAGCACTTCGGCGCAGGCCTCGCGGCCGTCGGCGGCGGCCGCGACCACGTCGATCCCGGGGTGGGCCCCGAGCAGGGCGGTGAGGCCCGCGCGGACCACGGGATTGTCGTCGGCGACGACGATCCGCAGCGGCCCGGCGGCGGGCGGCGGGGGGTGGGGCCGGCGGGGCGGGGGCTCTTCGGCTATGTCCGGCATGGCCTCGGCCTCCTCTCGGAACGCGGGGGACGGGGTACTCATGGCAGCAGAGGAAGCGGTTCCGGCGGGAGCGAACCGCCGGATCCGGTGGGCTCGGTGGGGCCGGGCAGCGGGTCCGGACAGGGGGCGTGGGGCGCCGGCAGGGGGAGGTCGAGCCGGACCTCCGTGCCCCGGCCGCCCGGTCCGGGGCCGATGGTGATCCGGGCGCCGGCGGCGCGGGCCCGCTCGGCCATGCCGACCAGGCCGAAGTGGCCCGCCCGGCGCAGGCCGTCGAGGGTGGTGCCGGGCGGCAGGCCCCGGCCGTCGTCGGCGACCCGGATCCGCAGCGTCCCGGCCACCGCCCCGGCCCGTACCTCGACCCGTCCGGGGCGGCCGTGGCGGTGGGCGTTCTCCAGGGCCTCCGCGACGATCGTCAGCAGCTGCCGGGCGACGGCGGGCTCCACGGCGGCGTCCTCCCCCGTACGGCGGAGCACCGCCACGACCCCCGTACGGCGGGCGAAGGCGTCGGTACGGGCGGCCAGTTCCGCGAGGACGTCGACGGGCCGGGCCCCGGAGCGCTCGCCGCCGGTGTCCCCGCGCGGGCCGGTCTCCTCGTACCGGGCGGAGTCGCGGCGCAGGTCGGCCAGGAGGGCACGGGATTCGGCGGCGGCCCGGCGGGCCGCGCGGGCCACCAGTTCGGCCTGGTCGCGGACGGCGGCGGGGTCGGTCCGGCCGGCGCTGCGGGCCAGCCCTTCGGCGGCCAGGGCCAGGCCGTGCAGGGTCTTGGCGACCGAGTCGTGCATCTCGCGGGCGAGCCGGGCCCGTTCGTCCTCGACCGCCCCGGCGGCGGCCAGCCGGGCGCGCGCGTCGGAGAGGGCCAGGCTCGCCGCGCCGAAGCGCAGCATGAGCGTACGCAGGGTGCTGCCGAGGCCGCCCGCGAGGACGCACAGCCCCGGCAGCAGCAGGGCGGTGTATCCGGCGTCGGCCCGGTCGTTGACCGCGTACGCCCCCGCGACCAGCGCGGACTGGAGCACGGCGAGGACGGCGCCGCCGCGCCAGCCGGAGATCAGGCCGCCGAGCAGCGGGGTGCAGAGGGTGACGTAGGCGAGGGTGGAGTCGGGGGACGCGGCGACGAGGAGGAGGGCGCCGATGGCCATGTCGGCGCCGAGGATCCAGGGGTGGCGCAGGAGGACGGGGCCGAAGCGCTCCCAGTCGCGCAGCAGGGCGTAGGAGGTCATGAAGGTGATCAGTACGGCCGCGCCGACCAGCCAGCTCGCGGGGCCGGGGGCGGCGGAGGCGAGGGCGAAGGGGACGGCGAGGACGATCATCGCCAGCCGGCAGCCGAAGACCTGGCGGCACAGTGCCTGGAGGGCGTTGACCTGGAGCGGGAGCGGTGGCGCCGAACCATCGGCGGGGGCTGCGGGGTTCATGTGTGCGTCACCTCCTGGTCGGTGGCGTGCCGGGGCGGGGCAGGGGAAAGCGGGGCCGGAGGGAGCGGGTTCAGCCGCCCAGCACCTCGCCCAGGTCGACGCCCGAGCCGTAGTAGAAGCTCATCACGATGAGGATCATGGTCGCGGGCAGCATGATCAGCGTGACCACGAGCGTGGACTTGGGCACCGCGCGGGCGGCCTCCCGGCGGGCGTTCTGCGCGTCGGTGCGGCGCATGTCGGTGGCGATCTGGATCAGGGTGTCCACGATGGGGGCGCCCAGCTCCTCGCCCTGCTGGAGCGCGGTGACGAACATCGATACCTGTTCGGAGTCGTTGCGCCTGCGCAGCTGGTCGAAGGCGTCCCGGCGGCTGACGCCCATGTCCATCTGGCGCAGGGTGATGCGCAGTTCGTCGGCCCAGGGCCCCTCGTACTTCTCCGCGACCCGCTCCAGGGCCTGCCGGAAGCCGAGTCCGGCGGAGACCACGACGGCGAGGACGTCGAGGAAGTCGGGGAGGGTGCGTTCGATGTCGGCGCGGCGTCTGCGGATGGCCGACCTGATGATCACATCGGTCCAGAAGGCGCCGAAGACCAGCAGGAAGACGGCGAGCGCGAACTGTCCCCGCAGCAGCATGGAGAGCGCGGCCAGTACACCGAGGAAGCCGTGGACGGCGCGGCGGGCGGCGTACCGGTCGACGGTCAGGCCGCCGGGGTTGCCGGCCATGTCGAGCCGGCGGCGCAGCGCGTCGACCCGGGCCGGGCCCATGGCGCGGAGCACGGCGGGGGCGTACCGCATGCCGAGGCGGTCGATGACGGAGCCGACGGCGGTGGTGCGGGTGGCGCCGACCTCCAGGGCGAGTACCAGGTCGCCGGGGAGCTTCGCGTCGGCGCGGTACATCCGTACGCCCAGGAAGATCCCGTACACGGAGAACGCGAGCAGGGTGGCGAGCAGTGGTCCCATCGGGTCCTCCTTCTTCAGACCTGGATCCGGGAGACCCGGCGGATCAGGAACGCGCCGAGTCCGTAGAGCCCGAAGGCGACGAGGGTGGCGGCCTGGCCGACGACCGAGCCGGTCATGCGGTCCAGGGCGCCCGGGGTCATGCTGTTGATCATCAGCAGGAAGCCGAGGCCGAGCAGGGGCACGGCGAGGGCGGTGACCTTGATCTGGGAGAGCATGGTGGTGACCTCCCGGCGGGTCTCCTTGCGTTCCTCCAGGGACTGGGTCAGGTTCCGCAGCGAGGTGACGACCTGCCCGCCGGCCCGGTTGGCGAGGATGAGGGTGGTGACGAGGACGATCAGCTCCCGGGAGGGGAGCCGTTCGGCGAGGGCGCCGAGCGCGTCGTCCAGGCTCTGGCCGACGGCGAGCTGGTCGGCGACGATGCCGAGTTCATGGCCCGCCGGGTCGTCCAGCTCCTCGGCGGCCATGGCGAGGGCCGTGCGCAGGGCCAGCCCGGCCTGGGTGGCGTTGGCGAGGACGCGGGTCAGCTCGGGGAGCTGGCTGATGAAGGCCTCGGTGCGCTTGAAGCGCTGCCATTCGAGGAAGCCCCGGGCGCCCCAGAGGATCAGCAGGGCGGCGACGGCGCCGAAGAAGGGGGCGAAGACCGCGCCGACGACGAGATAGCCGGCGACGACGGTGCCGAGGACGTAGACCGCGTACTCGCCGGGGGTGACGTCGAGGCCGGTGGCGGCGATCCTGCGCTCCACGGTGCGGCCGAGGCGGGTGGTGCGCATCCGGCGGTCGAGCGCGTGGAAGCGGCGGCGGCGGCCGGCGGCGGCGGGCAGCTCGCCGATCTGCGCCATCCGCTGGACCAGGGCCTGCCGCTGGGCCCGGCCCGAGCTGTAGACGTGGACGCCGACGACGCCGAGCACACCGGCGAGCAGGGTCACTCCTGCCGTCAGGAGCGGGAGATGGTCCATGGCGGGCGGGGCACCTTCTTCGTTCGGAGACTCGGAGGCTCAGGGGCTCAGGGGCTCAGGGGCTTCGGAGGGCCCGGGCCGGAGAGCCGGAGAGCGGGACGGCTACAGGGCGGACGGACGCACGGCGAGATGGTCGTCGGACTCGGCGACCCCGAACGCCGGGGGCAGCGCCTCGTTCTTCATGTAGAGCCGTTCGGCGACCCGGCGCGGCACCGGGTGGTGGACGAACCGGCCGTGGACCTTCCCGTCGGCGGACATCGGCCGGGCCTGGAAGCGGCAGACGGAGACGATGCGGTACTCCTCGCGGCCGGTGGAGTCGACCACGGCGATCTCGGTGACCCGGCGGGAGCCGTCGGCGTGCCGGGTGAGCTGGACGATGACGTCCACCGCGCTGTTGATCTGGTCCTTGATCGCCGCGAAGGGGATCTCGACCTCGGACATGGAGGCGAGGGTCTGGAGCCGCATCAGCGCGTCCTCGGCGCTGTTGGCATGGACGGTGGCGAGCGAGCCGTCGTGGCCGGTGGACATGGCCTGGAGCATGTCCAGGGTCTCGCCGCCGCGGACCTCGCCGACGACGATGCGGTCGGGGCGCATGCGCAGCGAGTTGCGGACGAGGTCGCGGATGGTGATCCGGCCCTTGCCCTCGACATTGGGCGGGCGGCTCTCCAGGGTGATCACATGGGACTGCTGGAGCCGGAGTTCGGCGGAGTCCTCGATGGTGACGATCCGCTCCCCGTCGGGGATCAGCCCGGAGAGGGAGTTGAGCAGGGTGGTCTTCCCGGTGCCGGTGGCGCCGGAGACGATCACATTGAACTTCGCCCGGACCAGCCCCGCGAGCAGCAGCGTCATCTGCTCGTCCAGCGAGCCGATGGCGATCATCTCCTGGAGGGTGAAGGCGCGCGGGAAGCGGCGGATGGTGAGGATGGGGCCGCTGAGGGAGAGCGGCGGGATGATCACGTTGACGCGCTCGCCGGACGGGAGCCGGGCGTCGACCATGGGGTTGGCCTCGTCCACCCGGCGGTTGACGGTGGACACGATGCGTTCGATGGTCTGCATCAGCTGGTCGGCGGAGGAGAAGCGCAGCGGCAGCAGCTCCAGCCGGCCGCTGCGCTCGACATAGACCTGCTCGGGGCCGTTGACCATGATTTCGCTGATGGAGGCGTCCTCCAGGAGCGGTTCGAGGATGCCGAGGCCGAGGGCTTCGTCGACGACCCGGCGGATCAGCCGGGCGCGTTCGGCGGTGGAGAGGACCGGGCCCTCGCGGCTGAGGATGTGGCCGAGGACGCGTTCCAGGCGGGCCCGCCGCTCGGCGGCGGCGAGCGAGGACATCTCGGCGAGGTCGATCTCTTCGAGCAGCTTGGCGCGGTAGACGACGACCAGGCGGTTCTCCTCGCTGTGGCCGTTGACCGGCTCGGGGCTGCTGATCCGCGCCCGCAGGCTCATGTCCTCATCTCCCTGGTGGTACGGGGGGGGGTTCATCCGGTGATGCCGCCGGTACGGGCGGCCGGGGGCGGTCCCGCCGCTCAGTCGCAGGGCATGGTGACCCTCCGCTCGGCCGCGCCCGCGTCGAAGCCGGGCAGCAGCTCGGGGACCTGGACCCGGACGGTCACGGTGACCTCGCCCTCCCCCTCGCAGGAGGCCGGCACCCCGGAGATGTCGGCGTCGAGCCAGTCGCTCAGCGCGGCGTGCCCGGCGGCGGTGGCCCTGCCGGGGCCGTCGTCGTCCTGGGTGGCGGTACGGGCGGCGGCGCGGGCCGCCGTGCCCGCCTGCTGGGCGGCGTAGGCGACCAGGCCGAGCTGGATCGCGGCGAGCGCGACGACGAGCAGCAGGGTGATGATCCCGGCGAACTCGATGGCGGCCTGGCCGCGCTCCCGCCGGCCGCTCACCACCGGTCCTCCGCTTCCTCGACGGGGGCGGCGGCCTCGCCCGTGACCTCGAAGGGGAAGTCCGCAGCGCCGGGGAAGAGCACGGGGACGTGCAGGGTCACGGTGGCGCGGTAGAGGTCTCCGGCACGCTCGCAGCGGGCGTCGACGTCCCAGGCGCCGGGCACGTCCTCGCGGGCGGCCCGGCCGCAGTCCGCCCCCTGGGAGACAGCGGCGGCACGGGCGGCCTTGTCGGCCGCGTTCCCCGCGAGCGAGAAGGTGTAGCCGATGAGGGCGGCCTGCCAGAGCAGGACGAAGGTCGTCAGGATGACCGGGATGGTGCCGGTGAACTCGACGGCCGCCTGGCCCCGGTCGTCCCCGGGGCGGGGCAGTCGGTGCCGTAACGGCCGCGCGCGCCGCATCGCCGTACCGATCCGGACGACCGTATCGACCCGGACGGCCGTACCGATCCGGACGGCCGTACCGATCCAGGCAGCCGTACCGATCCGGGCAGCCCCGTCGATCCGGGCGGCAGGAGCCCCGGCACCGCCCGGCCGTCCCTCGGACCTCATCGCGCCCCCGCGCCCTCTCGCCCGTACCCGTACCGCTGTCATCTCGACCGTGCCCGCCGGACCCTGATCGAACCCCTGTCCCCCCGGAATCTCCCCTGCTTCTGCTCCGCCTCCGCCGCCTTGACGAGCCCCAGCTCGCCCGCGAGCCCCCACAGGGCCTGCTTCACGGTGGACTTGGCCTCCAGGTCCTGCATGCGTCCGGCGTCCACCACCGGCTGGAGTTCCTTGTACGCGGCGGGCACGGTGGTCCGGGCCACCCGGGTGCCGGTGATCTTCTCGATCAGGGCGGGCTGGATCTCGGTGGCGCGATGGTGCCGGTTGACGACGGAGACGGTCTCCTCCGCCTTGCGGATCTGGAGCCGGTCCCAGAGCCGGACCATCCGCTTGGCGCCGCGCACGGCGATCACATCCGGCGTGGTGACGAGCAGAGTGATATCGGCCATTTCCACGGCGGCGGCGTTCGCGTTGTGCATCTGGGTGCCGCAGTCGAGGACGACGACCTCGTACCGGCTGCGCAGGGCGCTGACGATCTGGCGTGCCGCGCGGTCGTCGACCTCCTCGCCCCGCTCCCCCTCCCCCGGCGCGAGCAGCAGCCCGAGGCCGGTGTGGTGGGTGAAGAGGGCGTCCTGGAGCACGCGCGGTGATATGTCCTGGATGCCGGCGAGGTCGGCGATGGAGCGCCGGAACTGCACATCGAGGTAGGAGGCGACGTCCCCGGACTGGAGGTCGAGATCGGCCAGGGCGACGGTGCGCCCGGAGGCCTGTGCGGCGAGCGCCAGCTGGACGGCGGTCACGGTGGTGCCGACGCCGCCCTTGGCGCCGCTGACGGTGACGACGGTGCCGCCGGGCCCGGTGAACACGTCACCGCTGTGGCCGAGATGGCGCCGTACGCCCGTGGACCAGCCGGCCGCCGCCTGGACGCGCTGCTGGAGTTCCTCGTACGAGAGGGGGAAGGCCACCAGGCCCCGCGCGCCGGAGTCCATGGCCGCCGAGTACAGCCCGGGTCCGGCGTCGACGGTGACGAGGATGACGCCGACGGCGGGGAAGCGCAGGGCCACCTCCCGGATCAGTTCGAGGGCGGGCACCGGGCCGATCCGCTCGTGGACGAGGACCACTTCGGGCAGTTCGTCCAGGGAGTCGGCGGCCAGCCGGGCCAGGGTGTCGAGGAGCGCGGTGGAGTCGGTGACCGGGGCGGCGGGTTCCGCGTCGGGCAGCTGGCCCAGCAGGGTGGTGATGGCGCGGGCGGCGTCGGCGTCCGCGACGGCCGGCAGAATGCGTGTGCTCATGCGGCCCTCACCTGTTCTTGTCTTCGTCAAGGGTGTAGGTGCTGTCACCGGGGCGCAAGGTGGACGGGCTGCCCTTGGCGAGAAGGGCGAGCCGCACATGCTCGGCGAAGGACTCGGCGTGGGCGACGCGCTGGGCGTCCTTGGCGCTGAGGGCGAAGGTGATGGGGACGGCCTCGCGCATGCGGGCGCGCCGGTCGTCGTCGCGGCGCTCCAGCGGGGTGAGCCGGCCGACGTCGATGACCCGGGCGTTGGTGACGATGATCCGGGACTGGTCGGGGTCGTTCTCGGTCTTCCCGGCGAAGGTGGCGAAGATGTTGACCAGGTCACCGGGGGTGATCTTGCCGGCCACCCCGGTGGCGGCGTCGATCATGATGGCGATCTCCTGCTCGCCGGCGGCCAGCGCGGGCCGCTTGACGATCATGTCCTCCTGGAGCAGCGAGCCCTTGCGGAGCCGGGTGACGGCGATCTTCCCCCGGAGCACCGAGAGATCGGTGACGGCGCTCTCGGAGAGCCAGCGGCGGGGCACCGCGACCTTCTCGAACTGGGCTTCCCGCAGGGGGGCGTAGGGGGCGACGTCGGACGCGAGCCGGTACGCGGTGACCTCGGGCCCCACCTTGGAGTTCACGTCGTTGATCACCGATATCACGCCGGCGAACGCGCCGAGGGCACACAGGAGGGAGACCACGAGAAGGATGACGCCGCGTCGTTGGCGTGAATTCATGAGCCGGTTGACCTCGTTCGCTTGACTGCGCCGGCTTTCGCCGCGCTGCTTCACCGACCGGCACCGCCCTGACCTGGACCAGGGACCGGGGCGGGGGCCGGTGCGATGGGGACGGGTGCGGGGTACGGGGCGCCGCCGGGCGGGGCCGGCCGGGCGCCGGGCCGGTCACGGCCCGTGGTAGGCGGGGGTGCCGTGCTTGAGGACGCCGGACTCCCGGCCCTGCTGCCCGTCGCCCGCGAGCGGGGCCGAGCAGAATCCGCAGCGGTCACCGATGAGTTCAATGCCGCACCAGGTGCACACCTCTCGCCGTACGGACGACACCAGCTGGTAGAGGACGGAGATCTCGGGTAGGAAGGCGGCGAACTCGATCAGCTTCCCGGTGCCCCACCAGCCGGCGGACGCGGCGGGCAGGGGCACGTCCTCGACGCCCTGGACCCGCCACTCGGGGACGAGGGTGCGCTCGATCCACTCCGACGGGAGCGGGCCCCGGGCCACGGCCATCCGGGTGGGGAAGGCGGGGCCGCCGATGGAGGCTCCGGCGCCGACCCTGACCAGCTCGGGGGCCGGGTTGGCGAGCACCGCGAACTGCGATCCGGGCACCCAGGACCTGGTGTGCGACTTCAGTCCGACGGGCACCCGGTCGAGCCGGGCCACGGAGGCGAGCTGGGCGCCCGCGTAGATGTAGTGGGAGAGCAGCCGGGCGGCGGAGGCGATGACTCCGGGGCCGAAGTCGCAAATGGACAACTGCCGCAGCTGGCGGGCGAGGACGGCGGTCCCGAGCGGCGGTAGATCGACCTTGAGCAGGGCGATCCGGTTGCTCTCCAGCATCGAGCGGACGGTGTGCAGCCGGCGCTCGTGGGCGGGCGGGAGCGTCGCCGGGAGGACCGCCACGACATAGCCGTGCTGCTCCAGCAGGACGGTCATGTCCGTGATCGCGGCGTCCAGCGGCTGATCCTCGGGCGCGTGCAGCAGGGCGGCCGTCGGCGTGTGCTGGTCCGTCGGCGGTAGCACCAGATCTGCGCTGGTGACAGCTATTGCGGTCGGCACGCTGGTTCCCCGTTCGGCTCCGGTCGCCGGGGGTCCCGTGACCGCAGTGACGTACTGCTCGCTGCTCCTGCACGAGCACTTTATCCGCGACTCGGGGGGCAGAGAACACCTCTGGGAACCCAGCGCCGTGCGACCGGCACCCTCCGCACAGGCCAAAGAGCATCAAAGGATGACGTTCCCGCACACCCTTGACGGCGGCGTACGCGGGCCCGTACCACAGGACTTGGCTGAAAAGCGCTGGCGTACTCCCGGTGGCAATAAGCGGCTGAGGTCTTGACAAGTGCATTGGTCTGGACCAACTTTGGGCCATCGGTGGCCACCGTTCGCTCCTCCCAGCTACCCCAGCTACCCCAGCTCCTCCCAGCTCCCCCAGCTCCTCACCACTCCTGGCTTCTTCCCCCCACCAACTCCCCCACAGGAGGCAGCACGTGGACCGCAGCAGCACACGCTCGCGGAGATGGCTCGGCGGCGGTCTGGCCCTCGCCCTCGGGGCCGGACTCTCCGTCACGGCCATGACCGGCACCGCCCAGGCGGCCGACATCAACGTGGCCAAGAACCCCGGCTTCGAGAACGGCCTCTCCAGCTGGACCTGTTCCGGCGGCACTGGCGCGAATGTCGCCACCCCCGCACGGACCGGCGCGTCCGCCCTCAGGGCGACCCCGGCCGGGCACGACAACGCCCGCTGCACGCAGACCGTGGCCGTCAAGCCCAACTCGACGTACCAGCTCTCCGCCTGGACCCAGGGCGGCCACGCCTACCTCGGGGCGAGCGGCACCGGCACCACCGACGTCTCCACCTGGTCCCCGGGAAGCACCGGCTGGCAGCAGCTCTCCACCAGCTTCCGCACCGGCGCGACCACCACATCGGTGACCGTCTACACCCACGGCTGGTACGGCACCCCCGCCTACTTCGTGGACGACGTGAACGTCTTTGGCCCCGACGGCGGCGGCGGGATCGACCCCGAGCCGGTGATCCCGGCGACGCCCACCGGGCTCGCCACGGGACAGATCACCTCCTCGTCCATCGCGCTCAACTGGGGTGCCGTCACCGGCGCCACCGGCTACAACATCTACCGCGACGGCACCCGGGTGCAGTCCGCGACCGGCACCTCCGCCACCGTCACCGGGCTGACCGCCGACACCGCGTACTCCTTCCAGGTGACCGCCACCAACAGCGCGGGCGAGTCGGCCCGCTCCACCGCCCTCCCGGCCCGGACCGGGACCGGCCCCGTGCACCCCAACCCGGTGGTGCCCCGGCACGCGGTGACCGGCTACTGGCAGAACTTCAACAACGGCGCGACCGTCCAGAAGCTGCGGGACGTGCAGAACGCGTACGACATCATCGCGGTCGCCTTCGCCGACGCCACCACCACGCCCGGTGAGCTGACCTTCAACCTCAGCCCCGCGCTCGGCTACTCCTCGGTCGCCGAGTTCAAGGCGGACATCGCCGCCAAGAAGCAGGCCGGCAAGTCGGTCATCATCTCCGTCGGCGGCGAGATCGGCAATGTGACCGTCAACAGCGACGCGTCGGCCACCGCCTTCGCGAACAGCGCCTACGCCCTGATGCAGGAGTACGGCTTCAACGGCCTCGACGTCGACCTCGAACACGGGATCAACTCGACCTACCTGACGAAGGCGCTGCGCCAGCTCTCGGCCAAGGCAGGACCCAACATGGTCCTGACGATGGCCCCGCAGACCATCGACATGCAGTCCACGTCGACCGAGTACTTCAAGCTCGCGCTGAACGTGAAGGACATCCTCACGGTCGTCAACATGCAGAACTACAACAGCGGCTCGATGCTCGGCTGCGACGGCAAGGTCTACCACCTGGGCTCGGTGGACTTCCTCACCGCGCTCGCCTGCATCCAGCTGGAGAACGGTCTGGACCCGTCCCAGGTCGGCCTGGGTGTCCCGGCCTCCACCCGGGGCGCGGGCAGCGGCTACGTCAGCCCGTCGGTCGTGAACGCGGCGCTGGACTGCCTCACCAAGGGCACCAACTGCGGCACCTTCAAGCCCGCCCGGACCTACCCGGGGCTGCGCGGCGCGATGACCTGGTCCACGAACTGGGACGCGACGGCCGGCAACGCCTGGTCGAACGCGGTGGGCCCGCACGTCAAGGCCCTCCCGTAGCACTCCGTCCGTAGCGGTACCTCCCGCCCGGCATCCGGGCGGGAGGCGCACGACAACCGCATCGCACGACAACCGCATCGCACGACAACCACAGCGCACGACCCCGCGGCGCCACCGTCCTTCCGGTGGCGCCGCGGGCGCGTTTCCCGGAGCGGGCTCCGCACGTCCGGTCAGCGGACGACCGAGGCGGCGCTCTTGACCTGACCATGTCAGCACTCCACGATGTGTGCCCACACCGCACCTGCGCCATGTCCCACCGGTGCGCATCGGCTACCCCCACTCCACCCCCAGGAGACGGCATGCGACTACGGATACGCGGCGGCCGCCGGAAGGCGGCGGCGCTCAGCGCGCTGCTGGCGCTCGCGCTGGCGGCCCCCCTCAGCGCCAACGCGGCACCCCCGGACCCCACGGCACCCGCGGGACCCGCCGCCGTGGACGAGCTGACCCGGCAGTACGAGATCAAGGGCAAGGCGACCGTGGCCTCGCGGAACGCCATCGCCGCCGTCGGCGTCGCCATCGACGAGGCGGACGCCCGCTCCACGGTCGTCAGCGCGGACGCCCGCCAGGTCCAGCGGCTGCGCTCGCTCGGGTACGAGCTGTCGGCGCTGCCCGGCCCGCCGGCCCGCACCGGGGGCGAGCCGGTGAAGACCATGGACTTCCCGCCCGCGGACTCCCGATACCACAACTACGCCGAGATGACGACGGCCATCAATCAGCGGGTCGCCCAGTACCCGAACATCATGAGCAGGCAGGTCATCGGCCGCAGCCACCAGGGCCGGGACATCGTCGCCATCAAGATCAGCGACAACGTCGGGACGGACGAGAACGAGCCCGAGGTGCTGTTCACGCACCACCAGCACGCGCGCGAGCACCTCACCGTCGAGATGGCGCTGTATCTGCTCCGCGAGTTCGGTGAGGACTACGGGACCGACGCGCGGATCACCAATGCCGTCAACAGCCGGGAGATCTGGATCATCCCGGACCTCAACCCGGACGGCGGCGAGTACGACATCGCCACCGGCTCCTACCGCAGCTGGCGCAAGAACCGGCAGCCCAACACCGGTTCGACATTCGTCGGCACCGACATGAACCGCAACTGGGACTACCGCTGGGGCTGCTGCGGCGGCTCCTCCGGCTCCTTCGGCTCGGAGACCTACCGGGGCCGCGCCCCCGAGTCGGCGCCCGAGGTGAAGGTCGTCGCCGACTTCGTCCGCAGCCGGGTCGTCGGCGGACAGCAGCAGATCAGGACCGGCATCGACTTCCACACCTACAGCGAGCTGATCCTCTGGCCGTTCGGCTACACCACCGCCGACACGGCACCGGGGATGACCCAGGACGACCGCAACGCCTTCGCCGCCGTCGGCCAGAAGATGGGCGCGAGCAACGGCTACACGCCGGAGCAGTCCAGCGACCTCTACATCACCGACGGGTCGATCGACGACTGGCTCTGGGGCAACCAGCGGATCTTCGGCTACACCTTCGAGATGTATCCGACGGGCTTCGGGGGCGGCGGCTTCTACCCGCCCGACGAGGTGATCGAGCGCGAGACCAGCCGCAACCGGGACGCCGTGCTCCAGCTGCTGGAGAACTCGGACTGCATGTACCGGTCCATCGGCAAGGAAGCGCAGTACTGCTGAGTCGTACGGAAGGGGGCGGGCCGCCCGGGTGCTCCCCGGGCGGCCCGCCCCTCTCCATGCCGGAAAGCCGCTAGACGAACAGACTGAGCAGGGCCGCGACCGCGAAGCCCGCGACCGACAGCACCGACTCCAGGACCGTCCAGGTCTTGAGGGTGTCCCGCTCGGAGATGCCGAAGTACTTGGCCACGATCCAGAAGCCGCCGTCGTTGACGTGCGAGGCGAAGATCGAGCCCGCCGAGATCGCCATGATCACCAGCGCCAGGAAGGGCTGCGAGTGGTCGCCGCTCTCCACCAGCGGCAGCACGATGCCCGCCGTGGTGACGATCGCGACCGTCGCCGAACCCTGCGCGACACGCAGCACCAGCGAGATCAGATAGGCCAGGACGATCAGCGGCAGGCCGACGTCCTCGAAGGTGTCGGAGAGCGCCTGGGCCACCCCGCTCGCCTTGAGGACGGCACCGAAGACGCCGCCCGCGCCGACCACCAGGAGGATGTTGCCGACCGGCTTGAGGGAGGAGGTCGACACCTGTTCCAGGGACGCCCGCGACCAGCCGCGCCGGATGCCCAGCAGGTAGTACGCGAGGATCAGCGCGATCGTCAGCGCGACGAACGGGTTGCCGAAGAACTCGATCACCGAGCGGAGCGTGGACTCGTCCAGCGCGATCGAGGAGAAGGTGGCCGCGAGGATGAGCACCAGCGGCGTACCGATGATGAGGAGCACCGTGGAGAGCGCGACCGGGGACTCGTCGGCGCCCGACCGCTCGGCGGCGACCGCGGCCCTGGCCTCCTCCGCGGCGTCCAGCATGTCCTGCGGCACCTCGACGAAGACCCGCTTGCCGATCCAGTCGGAGTAGACCCAGGCGGCGGCGACGGCGGGCAGGCCGACGACGACGCCCATCAGGATGACCCAGCCCAGCGAGACGTCGAGCAGCCCGGCGGCGGCCACCGGACCGGGGTGCGGCGGCAGGAAGGCATGGGTCATCGACAGCCCGGCCAGCAGCGGCATGGCGTAGAGGACGATCGACTTGCCGGAACGTTTCGCCGCCGCATAGACGATGGGGGCGAGGACAAAGATGCCGACGTCGAAGAAGACCGGGATACCGAAGATCAGACCGGTGAGGCCCATGGCCAGCGGGGCGCGTTTCTCCCCGAAGACGTCGAGCAGCCGACGGCTGAGGGTCTCGGCCCCGCCGGAGACCTCCAGGATCGCGCCCAGCATGGTGCCGAGGCCGATGATGATGGCGACATGGCCGAGGATGCCGCCCATGCCGTTCTCGATGACGGACTCGGCGGCGGAGCGCTGGACCGTGCCGAAGAGTTCGGTGACGGAGAGGCCAGCGGCGAGGCCGACGGCTATGGAGACGGCGAGCAGCGCGACGAACGGCTGGAGCCGGAGTTTGATGATCAGTACGAGGAGCAGGGCGATACCGAGGGCGGCGACGGTCAGCAGACCGGCCGTGCCGTCGATGAGGAGGAGGAGTCCTCCGGTGTGAGGTGGCGCCTCCGGTGCGGCGCCGGCAGCGAACAGCATGATGCAACCCCTGTGTCGGTGAAGGGTTTTCTCGGGCAGGAGGGAGCGCGGCGCGGCGCTCCGTTGCGGAGCGCCGCGCCGTGCGGTGCCGTGCTGTGTGGGGGAGGGTGGTGCTCAGCGTGCCGGTGGGGGCCAGGTCGTTTCTTACGGATCAGGCTGGGTCAGGGAGCGGGGTCTGGTGCCGTGCATCGCAAGGCGGAGGAATGAGTCCCTGCGGAGCAGCGGCGATTGACGACAACGCAGCGAGGTGCGGTGCCAGGGCACGCGAGCCCCAGCAAGATCCGTAAGAGACGGCCTGGATCAGCCCAGGACCGCCAGCGCGTCGATCTCGATGAGCAGGCCGGCGGGGAGACCGACGTAGACGGTGGTCCGGGCGCTCGGCGGGGCGGTCAGGCCCTGCTCCTCGAAGTACTGGTTGTAGATCTGGTTCATCTCGGCGAAGTGGTCGACGTCGGTGAGGTAGACGCGCATCATCATGACGTCGTCCCAGCTCGCGCCGCCCTCCTCCAGGATCGCCTTGACGTTGGCGAAGGTCTGGAGGGTCTGCTCGCGCAGGGTCGGGCCGGCCGGGGTCGGGGCCTGGCCCGCGACCGCCGGGAGGAAGCCGACCTGGCCGGCGACCTGGAGGATGTTGCCCTTCTTCACGCCGTGGGAGAACTTGGCGGGCGGGGCGGTGTGGGTCGCGGGGGTGAGCGCGATCTTCTCGGTCATGGAACGTCCTTCTGGGCTGGGCTGATCTTCTGGGCTGATCTTCTGGGCTGTGAGGGTTCGGTACGGGGTCGGTGCGGGGTCAGTGCGGTGTGACCGAGCCGGAGTACTCCCGGCTGATGGCCTCCGCGGTGCGGCGCACCAGGGGGAGGAGGGTGAGGAGTTCCTCGGCGGTGACGACCACGTTCGGCGCGGAGACCGACATGGCGGCGACGACCCGGCCGGCCGCGCCCCGGATGGGGGCGCCGATGCAGTTGATCGACTCCTCGTGGCCGCCGAGGTCGGTGGCCCATCCCTGTTCGCGTACGGTCGCCAGCTCCTTGAGGAAGGCGGCGGCGTTCGGTGTCGAACGGGAGGTGTACAGGGGGTAGTCGAGCTTCTCGGCGACGGCCCGCCGCTCGTGCTCGGGGAGGTCGGCCAGGAGCAGCTTGGCCACGGCGGCGACGGTGATGGCCACCGGCTTGCCGATGCGGGAGTACATCCGTACCGGGTAGCGGCTCTCGACCTTGTCGATGTAGAGGACTTCGCTCTCCTCGTACACGGCGAGATGGACGGTGTGGCCGATCTGCTCGTTGAGGGTGACGAGGTGGGTGTGGGCGATCTCGCGGACGTCCAGGTTCTCCACGGCCTCCTGGGCGAGGGCGAAGAGCCGGGCGCCCAGGCGGTAGCGCTGGTCCTGCTGGCGGTAGACGAGCCCGTGGTCGTGGAGGGTGCGCAGCAGCCGCAGCGCGGTGGATTTGTGGACGCCGAGACGGGTCGCGACCTGTCCGAGGTCTGCGGGGCCCTCGGCGAGCAGCGGCAGGATGCTCAGGGCGCGGTCGACGGTCTGGCTCATGGTGCGTGTCCCTCCTCATCCCCGGCGGTGGTCCAGCCGGGGCCGAGACGAAGTGTGCCCCAGGCGTCGCCGGACAGGGCCGCGAGGCGGTCGGCGTGGCCGGTGGCGGGGGGTACGGCGACGTCCCCGGGGACGGTGAGGGCGGCGGCGGCCATGAGGTGGCCGTGGCGCAGCCGGTCGCGGGCGGTCAGTCCGCGCAGCAGGGCGGAGAGGTAGCCGGCGGCGAAGGCGTCCCCGGCGCCGACGGGGGCGGCGACCTCGACGACGGGCGCGGGCTCGCGGGTGACCGTCTCCCCGGCGTCCCCGGCGTCCCCTGCCGTCGGGTCCGGTGCCTCGGGGGCGGTGAAGCCGTCGCGGGCGTACTCGGTCGCGCCCTGGGCGCCCTGCTTGACGACGACGGCGGCGGGCTCCGGCAGGGCGGCGCGGATGGCGTCGGGTCCGATCAGGCCCCAGGCGTCGGCGGCCTCGTCCTCGCCGACGAAGACCAGGTCGGCGCCGCGCGCCAGGTCGAGCAGGACCCGGGCGCCGTCGGGGTCACGCCAGAGTCCGGGCCGGTGGTTGACGTCGAAGGAGACCAGCGGGCGGCCCGGCCTGCGGGTGGTCAGCTCCCGCATCAGGTCGAGGCAGTCGCCGGAGAGCGCGGCGGTGATCCCGGAGAGGTGGAGCACGCGGGCCCCGGCGAGCGCGGCGGGCGGGACGGTGGCCGGGGACATCGCGGAGGCGGCCGAGCCGCGCCGGTAGTAGACGACCTCGTGGGCGTCGGTGGAGCGGTCGGTGGCGGTGCGGAAGTAGACGCCGGTGGGCCGGGCGGGGTCGCGGCCGACGGCGCCGGTGTCGACGCCGTACGCCCCGATCGCCCGGATCAGATGGTCGCCGAAGCCGTCGGTGCCGACCCGGCTGACCCAGCGGGCGCGGTGCCCGGCAGCGGCGAGGGCGCAGGCGACATTGGACTCGGCGCCGCCGATGGTGCGGTCGAAGGACGGCACGTCGGCCAGGCGTCCGGGCCGGGAGGGAAGGAACGTGACCATGGACTCGCCCAGGCAGATGACATCGGTGTCGGTGACATCCACGGCTGCGGTTCCGGTCAGGCTGCTCACCTGGGGGCTCCTCGCGGGGTGTGTGGGGCCGGATCCATTGACCCGGTGCTGCGCCGGATGTTAGACAGCACCGAGCGTTATGCGCAATGAGTGTTGCAGATAGTGCAACGCCCGCTCGATCGCCGCCCCGAAGGAGGCACCGTGACCGCCGCCGACCAGAAGAGTGACCCGTTCCGGCTGGAGACCGTCGACCACCGGTTCAAGGCGCTGCCCCCGGACGCCACCGGGCTGACCGTCGGCGAACTCGCCGACCAGCGCCGCAACCTCTTCACCGGCGGCTTCACCACCCCCGTGCTCGCCCTCTCCGCCGAGTCCGTCGAACACAACCTGCGGCTGCTCCAGACCTACTCCGAGCGCCACGGCCTCGCCTTCGCCCCGCACGGCAAGACCTCGATGTCGCCGCAGCTCTTCGCCCGCCAGCTGGAGCACGGCGCCTGGGGCGTCACCGTCGCCGTACCCCACCAGGCCCGGGTCTGCCGCGCCCACGGCATCTCCCGGATCTTCCTCGCCAACGAGGTCGTCGACGCGGCCGCGCTGCGCTGGCTCGCCGGCGAACTGGCCGACCCGGAGTTCCGGTTCGTCTGCTACGTGGACTCCGTGCGCGGGGTCGAGCTGATGGACGAGGCCCTGAGCGCCGCCGGAGCACCCCGGCCGCTCGATGTCGTCGTGGAGCTGGGCGCGGGCGACGGGGCCCGCACCGGGGTCCGCACGGAGGCCGGGTGCGCCGCCGTCGCGGACGCCGTGGCCGCCGCCGCCTCGCTGCGGCTCGTGGGCGTCGCCGGGTACGAGGGGGAGGTCCCGGACGCCGACGGCGAGCGGGTGCGCGCCTGGCTGCGCAGGCTCACCGCGCTGGCCGCCGCCTTCGACGCGGAGGGCCGGTTCGACGGCGCCGGGGAGATCGTCGTCAGCGCGGGCGGCAGCGCCTGGTTCGACGCGGTCGCCGATGTCTTCGCCGACATCCCCGCGCTCTCCCTGCCGGTGCTGAAGCTGCTGCGCTCGGGCGCGTACGTCTCCCACGACGACGGCCACTACCGCCATCTCACCCCCTTCAACCGGGTCCCCGACGAGGGCACGCTCCAGAGCGCGTTCCGGCTCTGGGCGCAGGTCGTGTCCCGCCCCGAGGACGGCCAGGCGTTCGTCAACGCGGGCAAGCGGGACGCCGCCTACGACCTCGACCTGCCCGAGGCGCAGGTGGTCCGCGACGGCCGCACCGGCGCGATCCGCCCCGCCACCGGCATCACCGTCAGCGGCCTCTCCGACCAGCACGGCTGGGTCCGTACCGAGCCCGGCACCGATCTGAAGGTCGGGGACTGGCTGGGCATGGGCCTCTCCCACCCCTGCACCTCCTTCGACAAGTGGCAGCTGATCCCGCTGGTCGAGGCGGACGGCACCGTCACCGACTACATCCGCACCTTCTTCTGAGCCCGCCGCTTCCGGCGAACCGGCACGACGACCCGACGACCCGACGAGGGGAACCATGGATCTGGTCATTCGCGACGCCCGCGTCATCGACGGCGGCGGAGGCGCCTCCTACCGCGCCGACGTCGGCCTGGACGGCGGGCGGATCGCCGCGATCCGCCGCGAGGGCGACCCCGCGCTCCCCGGCGCCCGCACCCTGGACGCGTCGGGGCTCGCGCTCTCCCCCGGCTTCATCGACATGCACGCCCACAGCGATCTCGCCCTGCTGCGCGACCCGGCGCACGAGGCGAAGGCCGCCCAGGGCGTGACCCTCGAAGTCCTCGGCCAGGACGGCCTGTCGTACGCGCCCGTCGACGACCGCACCCTGGAGGGCGTCCGCCGGGCCATCAACGGCTGGAACGGCGGCGGGCCCGGCGACGACTCCGTCGACTTCGACTGGCGGACCGTCGGCGAGTACCTGGACCGCCTCGACCGCGGCATCGCCGTCAACGCCGCCTATCTGATCCCGCAGGGCACGGTCCGGATGTACGCGGTCGGCTGGGACGACCGCCCCGCCACCGACACCGAGCTGACCCGGATGAAGCAGCTGGTCGCCGAGGGCCTGGAACAGGGCGCCGTCGGCATGTCCTCCGGGCTGACCTACACCCCCGGCATGTACGCGAAGGACGCCGAACTGACCGAGCTGTGCCGGGTGGTGGCCGCGTACGACGGCTACTACTGCCCGCACCACCGCTCGTACGGCGCCGGGGCCCTGGAGGCGTACGAGGAGATGGTGCGGCTCACCCGGGACGCGGGCTGCGCCCTGCACCTGGCGCACGCCACCATGAACTTCGGCGTGAACAAGGGCCGGGCGGGCGATCTGCTGACCCTGCTCGACGGCGCGCTCGCGGACGGCGCCGACATCTCGCTCGACACCTACCCGTACACCCCCGGCTCCACGACGCTCGTCGCCGTCCTGCCCAGCTGGGCGGCCGAGGGCGGCCCGGACGCGCTCCTGGCCCGGCTCGCCGACGACACCACCGCCGAGCGGATACGCCACCACCTGGAGGAGATCGGCTCCGACGGCTGCCACGGCGTGGCCATGGAGTGGGAGACGATCGAGATCTCCGGGGTCTCCGAGCCGTCGCTCGCCGGGTATGTGGGAAAGACGATCGAACAGTCGGCGCGGGAGCGCGGCGAGAGCCCGTGGACCACCGCCCGCCGGCTCCTGATCGAGGACCGGCTCGGCTCGACCATCCTCCAGCACGTGGGCCACGAGGAGAACGTCCGGCAGATCATGCGCCACCGCGTGCACACCGGCGGCAGCGACGGCATCCTCCAGGGCGCCAAGCCGCATCCGCGCGCCTACGGCACCTTCCCGCACTACCTGGGCCGTTACGCGCGGGAGCTGGGGATCCTCTCCCTGGAGGAGACGGTGGCCCACCTCACCTCCCGGCCGGCCGCCCGGCTGCGGCTGCCCGACCGGGGCCTGGTCCGCGAGGGATACCGCGCCGACCTGGTCCTCTTCGACCCGGAGACGGTCGCGGCGGGCTCCACCTTCGAGGCCCCGCGCACCCTGCCGACCGGCATCCCGCATGTCCTGATCGACGGCCGGTTCGTCATCGAGGACGGGGTGCGCACGGACGTCCTGGCGGGCCGCTCGGTCCGCCGCGTCCCCACGGGCTGAGACCGGTACCGCGTACGCGGTGCCATCGGTGCCGGTACGGCGAGACCACGGAGGACGCGGCCGTGATCCCGCCGTTCCGCCGTCCGGACGGCGGGCCCGGTCAGGGCATGGGCACCAGGCCCACCTGCTGGAGCAGATCGGTCGCGGGCGCGAGCACCCCGCCCGGCGGGGGCTTGATCAGATTGCGGTCCACCTCGCCCGACGAGGAGGGCCGGGGCGCGGCGGGGGCCGCCTCGGCGGCACCGGCGGCGGACAGGGACAGCGCGCAGGCGGCGGCCGTGACGGCGGCCGCGGACAGGTAGCGGTGGGAACGGATCATGTGCTGTGCAACGCCCGGTCCGCCCGCCAGGTCACGCCCGGATCGCCGGCGGGATCGCGGGCAGGATCGCGGGCGGGTCCCCCCGCAGGGTTCACGTCCCGGTGGACACCAGTGCGCTACGGCATGGGCGGTCACTTTGGAAGATCGCCGTTACCGCTCGCGGATCACCGCGTTGTAGCACCGTGAAGGCCGCAACCCCTGTGGCTGGTGTTCCGAAAGTGCAAGGAGAACTTGATGTCGCGTATCGCCAAGGCCGCCGCCGTCATCGTGGGCTCGGGCGCCCTCCTCGTCGGTGGTTCCGGCCTGGCCACGGCCGACGCCGGGGCGCAGGGCGTGGCCGCCAACTCCCCCGGTGTGCTCTCCGGCAACCTGGTCCAGGTGCCCGTCCACGTCCCGATCAACCTCTGTGGCAACACCATCGACATCATCGCGCTGCTCAACCCGGCGTTCGGCAACACCTGCATCAACGCGTCGGAGACCACGGAGCCGGCCTACGGCCACTGAGCACCGCACGCCCCGAGCATCGAGGTCTCTCCCGTCACTCCCAGGACGGGGGAGACCTCGGTCGTTCCCGCGGCCGGTTCGCCGCGGCCCGGCTCAGGCGTAGCGGTAGATCCGGCTGTGGTCCAGCAGCGCGGAGGGCCGTACGTCCCACGGCGGCATCGGGTCGTCCAGCGCGAAGATCCGCCCGGCCTGCGGGTCGGAGGCGGGCAGCCGCCGCCCCGGCAGATACGCCGCCGCCTTCGGGTGCGCCCGGCGCCAGCGGGTCCAGAGCAGGTCGATGAAGGCGTGGTGGAGCCAGAAGACGGGGTCGTTGGGCGAGGTCGCGCCCGTCATAAGACCGCCCACCCAGCGGTGCACCCGGTTGTGGTTGCGCCAGCGCTCGCCGTCCACGTTCCACCCCTCGATCGCGTTCCGCAGCCCGGCCCGGGAGGTCGAGTTCCACGGCGGCTCGTCGTAGACCGGCTGCCGCAGCGCGCGGTCCACGTCCGCCCGCGTCGGCAGGGCGACCGGGGCCGCCGGGCGGCCGAGGTCACGGGTGAGATAGCGGCCGTCGGTGATCCGGGACTCGATCCGCCAGCCGCCGTTGCGGTATGCGAAGGGCCCGTCCATCACCTGATGGTCGCCCAGCCGCCCCGTACCGCCCAGGAAGTCGTCCGCCCAGAGCGAGGAGCGGGGCGAGTCGTCCGCCGTCCAGTCCCAGTACGGGACGGTGACGGACGGGTCGATCCGCTGGAGCGCCCGCTCGAACTCCAGCAGGTACCGCCGGTGCCAGGGGAAGAAGGACGGCGTCATATGGGCCGGCCGGGGCCGCGCCTCGGCGTCGGTGACATAGAACTCGCCGTGCATGCGGACGAACTCGTCGTACTCGCCCCGGCGTTTCAGCTCCAGCAGCGCTTCCACCAGCCGCCGCTTCTCGTCGCGGGTGAGATTCCGCTGGTTCTTGCGGATGTGCACCAGGTCCGCTCCTCGCGTTCGTCCACCGTGGGGCAGGGGGCAGGGGGGTCGGGTGGCGTCAGTGGCCGTGCCCGCCGGGGGGTACGCGGGCCAGCTGCCCCGGGCCCAGTTCGTCCACCGCCGCGCGGGCCAGCGCGTGCAGCGTCGGGAAGGACTCGTAGTGGTGGACGGTGCTGAGATAGCTGCCGTCCGCGCGGCGCAGCACCGGCAGCGGCCGGCCGTCGATGCGGACCTCCGCGCCCGGCGGGCCCGGTGCCGCCCCGCCGGAGGCCGCGCCCGCCGGGACGAGCACGGCCGTGCCGCCCTCGATGAGCCGGCCCCGGTACATCTCGGCGAACCGCTCCAGCGCGGGGGCCTCGCGGACCGGGCGCCCGGTGCGGGCGCGGTGGGCGAGGAGCGGGGCGAGCGCCCCGGCGGCGCCCCCGAGCACCGACACGGTGAACAGGGCACGGAGCGCGGTACGGCGGCCGGGCCGCACGGGCAGGGGCATGCGCCGGGTCCTTTCGGGGTGCTGTGCGTACGCGGACGGCCGGGGCCCGCCGGGTCACGCTACGGCCGCCGGGGCGCGGGACGGCCCGCGACCCGGCGGGCGGGGGCGGGTGTCAGCCGAACAGCAGCGCCGCGCCCGGGGCCCCGGTGAGCTGCGGCGTGAGCAGCGCGGCCTGCGGCAGCACCGGCTCGGGCTGTCCGAGCAGTTCCGGCCGGGGGGCCGAAACCGGCGCCCCCAGCGTCGCCCCGGGCGTGGTCACCAGCAGGTCCTCGGCCGCCGACGCGAGCGTCGCGACCCCGAGCCTGCCTTCCCGCAGCGGGTGTTCCAGCGGCAGCGCGGCCACCGTCCGGGGCAGCTCGGCGGTGAACGGCACCTGCGGCAGGATCCGTTCCGGCAGCAGTCGGCCGGGCGCGTGCCGGGGCCCCTCCAGCGCACCGGGCACCGGCACCGGCACCCCGGTGGCAAGGCTCGGCGCCTCGATCGGCACGACGGTCTCCAGGCTCTCCAGCGGCAGGGTGACCGGCACCGAGGTGCCGGCCACGGCAGGCGCGGCACCCACCGCCGACGCCATACAGGCCAGTACCGCCGCAAGAGTCCCGCGGGTGGTCGACTTCATCGGTCCCTCTGTCCCCTCTGTGTCCTGCGTATGTCCTGCGGTGTCCCACCGCGACGGTGGGATCCTCCGCGAACAACAACGAGCCGGACGGCACAACCACTGCAAAGTTCCCCCCTCCGCAGCAGTGCGCGGGCGCGCGGAGGTCGCACGGAGGTCGCCCGCAAGTCGCACGGACGAGGGAAACAGGGGTGAACGGAGTGAATCGCGCGCCCGCCGGGCCGCGCCGGGGGCGGTCCGGCCGCCCGGCGGGTCAGCATGGCCGCCCCGGGCCCGGAGCGCCGTCCGGCCCGCCACCCCCGTACAGGAGGTCATGCCCGTGCACGCCCCGTACGCCCCCACCCGACCCGCTGCCGTCGATCTCGGGGACCCGGCGTTCTGGCGGCTGCCCCGGGACCGGCGGCTGGCCTCCTTCGCGCTCCTGCGCGAGCTGGAAGCGCCGGTCCGCTTCGGCCCCGGGCCCGGCTGGTACGCGCTGGTGCGCCACGCGGACGTCCGGGAGGCGAGCCGTTCGCCCCGGCACTTCGCCAGCGCGCCCGGCGTCACCGTCCCCGAGCCCGCCCGCTGGGCGAAGGCCGTCTTCGGCAACTCCATGGTCAACATGGACGGGGCGGAGCACGCGGCCCTGCGCCGGATCGTCTCCCGCGCCTTCACGCCCCGGCTGCTGGCCCGGGCGGAGGAGGACGTCCGCACGGCGGCGGAGAGGATCGTCGCGGACGCGGTGCGCGGCGGACCGGGCGACTTCGTGGCCGCCGTGGCGTCCCGGCTGCCGTTCACGGTCATCTGCGACCTGATGGGCATTCCGGAGCCGTACCGGGAGGGCATCGCGCGCCGCGTCGACGGGGCGTCGGAGAACGTGGGCGTGGCCCGGCGGCGGCTGCGGCTGCCGGGGCGCGGACTGCGGTCGCTGGCCCGGCTCCAGTGGCTGATGGCGGACCTGGCCCGGGAGCGGCGCCGCCGGCCGGCCGGGGATCTGATCTCGGCCCTGGTGACCGCCGACGTCGACGGGCAGGCGCTCTCCTCCCGCCAGCTGGGCGCGTTCTTCTCGCTGCTGCTGGTGGCCGGGGTGGAGACCACCCGCAACGCCATCGCGCACGGGCTGACGCTGCTGACCGACCATCCGCGGCAACGGGCGCTGCTGGAGTCGGACCCCGGGCGGTACGCGGACGGCGCGGTGGAGGAGATCGTGCGCCACTCCACCCCGATCATCCAGTTCCGCCGGACCGTGGCCGCCGAATGCTCACTGGCCGGACGGGTGTTCCGGCCTGGCGAGAAAGTGGTGCTGCTGTACGCGTCCGCCAACCGCGACGAGCGGGTCTTCGAGGACCCGGACGTCTTCGACATCACCCGGGACCCCAATCCGCATCTGGGGTACGGGGGCGGGGGGCCGCACCACTGTCTCGGGGCCCATCTGGCGCGGCAGGAGCTGAAGGCGGTGTTCTCGGCGCTGCTCACCCGGGCGCCGGGGGTGCGGGCGACGGGCCCGGCGCGGCTGGTGGACTCCAGCTTCGACAACCGGGTGCGGTCGCTGCCGTTCGCCCCGGGCTGACCTCCCGGGGCGGGGGCGGCCGGGGCCCGCCCGGGGCTGCGGACAGCCGGGGGAGCACGGTCGCCCGGGGTCGTCACGGGGCCGGGGCGCGCCGGGATCCGCCGGGGCGCGGCGCGGGTCAGCGCAGGCGGCCGACCGGGACCAGGGCGTGCCCGGCGGCGAGCAGGATGTCCTCCTGGCCCACGTAGGAGTGGAGCGCCTCCTCGCTGACGGGGTACCCGGGGACGGCCTGCGGCCAGGGCAGGCTGCCGATGATCACATGGGCGTGGCCGCGTACGGCGACGGCCGCGAGCCACTCGGGCGGCGCGGCGCACTGGGCGCTCACGCCGGGGAGGTTGAGCACCGCGTACCCGCCCTCGATCAGCAGCCGCAGCGGCGAGGTGGCGCCGGGGGCGGTGGCGTCGGTGAGCCCGCCGCCCGTGCGCAGCCCCGCCTCCGTGATCAGCCGGGCCATGGCGGCGACGGTCGCCTCGGGTCCGGCGCTGCCGTCGCCGAGCGAGTAGAGCAGCAGATAGGGGGTGTCGTGGCCGGCCGCCGGGTCACCGGCCCAGGCGAGCAGGGAGACGGTGCCGAGGTGGCCACGCTGCACGGGGTTCCCGGCGGAATGCCCGGCGGAGTTTCCGGCGGAGTGCCCGGCGGAGTGCGCAAGAGTCATGGTCCGGCACCCTAGCCCCGGGGGGAGCGCGGCGGGTCCGGCGTTCACCCGCGCGGGGGAAAGCGGAGCTGCCAGGAGACGGTCCGGCCACCGGCGGCGCAGTGGAGCCGTACGATCCTGGCCCGTTCGGGGACCTGGTAGACGAGCCAGCCGTCGCGCTGCTCGCCGACCGCGAGGGTGTTCCAGGCCAGGGGGCGGCCCGTGGTGAGGGTGCCGGTGGCGACCGGGCGGTGGCGGCGGCCGTCGGCGTCCTCCACCCAGGTGCGGGCGCGGGAGGCGTCGAAGGGACGGCCGCCGAAGTTGAGGACGCTGAGCCGGGCGCCGATCCGGCGGGTCCCGGCGGGCGGTTCCGCGGCGGTGGCGCGGGCGGGGACGGCGGGGTCGACCTGGCCGAGGACGGCGATCCGCAGATGCTCCCCGTAGCCGCGGCCGCCGAGGTCCACCGCGTCGCCGACCCAGGCGGGGGCGGCCTCCCGCGCGGGCACGGCGGCGGGGGCGGGCGGCCGGGCGTCGGCCGGGCCCCGGCCGGGCCACTCCCGGCAGCCCGCCGTCGCCAGCGCGAGCGCCGCCACCAGCAGCGCCGAAGCCATGTGTCGTCGCATCGCTCCCTCTCAGGCCGCCCTGTCCTGCCGGTCCTCGCGGGTCCCGCGGATCCACCGGGGTACGGGGGTACGGGCCGTGCCGGGCACGCCACGCACGCCACCGGGGTCCGGGGCGGGCCCGGAGCCGTCCGTTCTCCGTATCGACGTCCTGTCCCAACGCCCTATCGACGCCATCCGCGCCATCTTCACCGCCCCGGCGGCCGGGTCCGGGGCTTCGGGGCCGTGTCGCGCCCGGTTTCGCCCGGAGGGTCCACCCGGGAGCGGCGGAGGAACCGCAGGGGGGCGCGCGTCGGGCGCTTGCGGTGAGCGCCCGACGCGGGGGCCCGACCGCCGGGCACGATCCGGGGCGCACCGGCGCGTACCGGAGCGCCTCCGGTCCTCCGCGCGCTTCCGGTCTCCCCCGCCGGGCCGGTGACGCGACCGGGTCGGCGGGCGTTGGGGACGCATGGCGAGAACTTCCTCCGCTGCCCGGTGGCAGCGCGTAGAGACACAGCCGGTGCCCACGCAGCGCGGGGCCGCCCCGGCCGGTGAGCCGGCCCGGGGCGACAACCCGGTCTACGAACGGCTGGTACGGGAATGGGCGGGCGCGGGCCGCACCCTGCCCGGCGCGCCCGACCGGGAATGGGCCCGACTGATCCGCTACCCCGACCTGCTCAGCCGCACCCCGGGGCCCCGCCACCGGTTATGACACACAGCCACCCGACCGGAGCGCGGGCACTCCCCCGGGGACCCGACCCCGGGGGGCGACAACACCGTCCACGAACGGCCGCTACACGAACGGGCAGGCGCCGGACGCACCCTGCCCGGCGCACCCGACCGCGAATGGGCCCGACTGATCCGCTACCCCGACCTGCTCAGCCGCACCCCGGGGCCCCGCCACCGGTTATGACACACAGCCACCCGACCGGAACGGGGGCACTCCCCCGGGGCCGCCGCCGTCCCCGGGGAACCGTCCACGCCGTCAGCCCTTGCGGACCGGGCCCGGCGACCCCGGGGTGACGAACGCGGGGGTGGCGGGCCGGGGCAGCCGGACCGCCGTACGGGTGCGCAGCCGCCGGCGCACCCCCGCGACCAGCCGGTTCGCGGTGAAGGTCGCGCCGTGCACAAAGCGCATGGAGGGCCCGAAGGACGGCGCGGTCAGCAGCCCGGCGAAGAAGAGGCCGGGGCAGGAGGACTCGAAGCCGGCGCTCAGTTCGGGGGTGCGCCCGCCGCCCGGGGTGGTGGCGACGGCCCTTCGCAGCGACGCGTCGAGCATGCCGAGCCGGGCCAGGTCCGGGGTGAAGCCGGTCGCGGCGATCACATGGTCGGTCTCGACGGCGGTGGCCGCGCCGCCGGGGGTGGTCAGCCGCAGCAGCACCCGGCCGCCCCGGGCCTCGGCCCCGCGCAGCCCGTGCCCGAGGAGCGCGGGCACCCTGCGTTCGTAGCGTTCGCGCAGCCACCAGGCGCCCGCCGGGCCCAGCGCGGTACGGGCGATGTGCTGGCGGGCCGGGCCGGGCAGGGTCCGCACCGCCCAGGGGGCCTCCGACCAGACCCAGCTGGTCCAGCCGGTGCCCAGGCCGCTGTGCGGGGTGCGCAGCGCCCTCAGGGGGCCGCGCTGGAGCGGTTCGGGCGGGGTGTTCCAGTTGAGCCGGGGCCTGCGGGCGATCAGCCGGGGCCTGGCGCCCTGTTCCGCCAGCAGGGTCGCGGTCTCCAGGGCGGCCTGCCCGGCGCCCAGGACGGTGACGTCCTGGCCGCGGAAGCAGCTCAGGTCCCGGTGGCCGCTGCTGTGCGAGACATGCGACGCGGGCAGGGCGGCGAGCTGCTGCGGGAGGGTGACGAAGGGCATCACGCCGACGGCGAGGACGGCGGTGCGCGCGAGGACGCGTTCGCCGTCGGAGGTCTCGACGGCGAAGCCGTTCCCGGCGGGCGCGACCCGGACGACGGTCCGTTCGTCGACGCCGGGCACCGCGTGTTCCGCGAACCACATGCCGTACTCGGTGAACGCGGCGATCGGCAGCGGGCGGCCGTGCACCGCTTCAAAGCCGTGCTCGTCGCCGAAGTGGCCGAGGGTGTGGGCGCCGGAGGGGTCGGAGAGATTGGACGACCACGGCTCCGACTTGAGGAACATGCCTTCGGGCATGTGGTCGCGCCAGGAGGCCATGGTCCGGCCGAAGACCTTCAGGCTCAGTCCGGCGGCGGCCGCGTGGGCCGCGATGGAGAGCCCGTAGGGGCCTGCGCCGATCACTGCCAGGTCGTACATGGTGGGTCCGTTTCTTCGCTGTGGGTGGAGGGCCGCGGGTCGGTGACCCGGGGCGGTGCACAGGGGTACGGGATACGGGGCTACGGGGCTACGGGGGTACGGGGGTGGTCACGGCGGTGCGGCGCGGCCCGACCGGCGGGCCGCGCGGGCGGCCTTGGCGGCGCCCCGGGTGAGCCAGGCCCGGGACATGGCGAGGAAGGGGCGCGGGTCGTCCGCCGCGTACCAGGCGGTCTCCACGCCGGCCCGCGGCCGGGGCGGGCCGCCGCGCCGCCCCCGCGCCGGGCGCCGGCCGGGGGCGAGGGCCGCGAGCAGCGCGTAGTTCTCGGCGACGAAGACCCGGCCGGGGCTGCTGGGCTGCGGCGGGACGGGCCGGCCGGTCAGATCGAGGTAGAGCGCCCGCACGACGTCCAGCTCGGGCCCGCCGGGTCCGCCGGACGGCCCGGCGAAGAGCCGGAACTGCGCGCCGGGGCGCGGGTTGGCGTCGAGCAGCTGGATCGCGCCGGTGTGCCGGTCCCGCCGGAAGTCGAGATCGAGGATGCCCCGGTAGCCGACGTGGGCGACGAGCCGCAGAGCCGCGGCCTCGGCCTCCGGGTGGGGCTCCCAGCGGCCCTTGGCGGTGAGCCCGGCCCGCGGCGGCCAGGACAGTTCCTTGCGGCCGCTGCCGCCGAGGAGCAGCGCGGGGCCGCCGTCCGCCCCGGACCCGCCGAAGCAGCCGTGGAAGAACCAGTCGGTGTCCGGCCCGTCCGGCAGATAGCGCTGGAGGAGCAGGCCGCTGCCCGCCGCGCCCGCCCGGTCGCAGAGCGCCCGTACGGCGTCCGGGGTGCGGACCACGGTGGTGCTGCGGAGCCCGGCGGAGAATCCGCTGCCGAGCAGCCACGGCCGGCTCCACTTGGCCACGAGCGGCAGCCCGAGGGCCCGTACCGCCCCGGGGACGTCGTCCGGTCCGGAGAGCAGCAGGCTCGGCGGGTGGGGGATGTCCGCGGCCGCGCAGACCCCGGCGAGCCCCGCTTTGTCGGCGAGGAGGCCGGGCAGCTGCGGGGGCTGGTCGGGCAGGAGATAGCGGCCGGTGAGCCGGTGGGCGTCGGCGGCGGTGCGGACGGCGCTCAGATCGTCCATGGCGATCAGGACCGCGCGCCGTCCGATGCGGTCGGAGACGCGGTGCAGCAGGTCGACGACGGCGTCGGCGGCGATGGGGCCGGGCGCCCCGGGGGGCAGCGGGTGCGCGGTGTGCAGATAGCGGGAGCGGGTGACCGGGCTGGCCGCGGACTCGACCACGGCGTGGACCTCGACCCCGGCCCGTCCCAGCGTCCTGATCGCGCCGAGGGTCCCGTGGTGGAAGGGGTTGCGGTCGAGACGGAGCACGAGCGCGGGAACCCCGGCGTCCGCGACCGCGCGCGCGGGTCCCCGGTCCTCGGCCCGGCCCCGGGCCCCGGCTTCGATGGGAAACGGCCCGGCCGGCGCCCCGGATTCGACGGGCGGCATCAGCGTCACAACCTTTCACCTGGTCACCTGGATGGTCCGGAAGGATCCGGCCGGTTACGCGAATGGGGTACTGACGTGCTGTCAATCTGCCGATAAGTAGGACTTACTCCCTACGGTCGTATCTGTGCCGTTGTGTCAACGGCTCATCCGCTCGGAGCGCATCAGCTGTTTTCTCAGGGAGGAACACCATGGGCCGTCCCCGCCGCCGTCTCACCACCGCCTGTGCCGGATCGGTCGCCGCCGGTCTGCTGGCCACCGGGGGCGTGTACGGGGACCGGGCGGCGGGGCTCACCCCGCCGGGCGCCGGGTCAGCCCCGCGCGCGTCCGGGACGGTCGCGATGGGCGCGTATCTCGACTACGGGCCGGCCGGGGTGGTCCGGATGGACCAGCTCTCGCGCTGGCTGGGCGGCACGGAGCTGCGGGTCGGGCACACCTATCTGCCCGGTGACCGCTGGAGCAACATCGAGGGCGCGAACCTGGGCTTCCTCGCGGACTGGGCGCGCTGGCGGCAGGGGGCGGCCGACCGCATGTTCGTCCTGAACGTGCCGATGCTGGACCGGAACGAGGAGCGCGTCCCCGACTGGCTGGTGCGCTGGAAGCTGCGCGCGGGCGCGGCGGGCCGCTTCGACCACCACTTCCGCGCGCTGGGCGAGCGGCTGGTCTCGCTCGGGGTGCCGGACACGGTGGTCGTGCTGGGCTGGGAGATGAACGGCACGACGTACGCGCACCGCTGCGGGCCCGATCCACGGGCGTGGCGGGCGTACTGGCGGCGTGCGGTCACGGCGATGCGCTCGGTGCCGGGGCAGAGCTTCCGGTTCGACTTCGCGCCGAACCGGGGCCGGGACGCCGTGCCGTGGACCCTCTGCTACCCGGGCGACGACGTGGTGGACATCGTCGGCATGGACTCCTACGACCAGGCTCCGGGGCGGACGTTCGAGGAACAGGCGGCGGCGCCGTTCGGACTCCACGATCAGGTGGCGTTCGCGCGGGCGCACAACAAGGAGATCTCCTATCCCGAGTGGGGGCTGTTCCGGAACGGCGACAACCCCGCCTACATGCGGGGCATGCTGGAGTGGATCGAGCGGCAGAAACCGCTCTATCAGACCATCACGGACTACTGTCCGCACGGCGTCTGGCAGTGCGATGACAACCCCGAATCGTCGAGAGTCTTCCATGACATGCTGGCGAAGCCGGTGCCGGTGGAGCCCGTGAAACCGGTGGAGCCGGTGGCCCCGGTGGTGCCGTCGCCCGTGCTGCCGTCGCCGGTGCTTCCGTCACCCGCGCTTCCGTCGGCGGGGACGGGGATGACGCCGTTTCCGGCTGCCTCGGTGGCTCCGACGGCTGCGGGGGGTCCCGGCCCGACGGGGTCCCCGGGCGCTCCGGCCGCCTCCGGGACGCCGGGGACCGCGACCGCTGCGGTGACGCCGGCGGCCGTGCCCGCGCCGACCCGTACGCCGAGCCCGACACCGACACCGAGTCCGACGCCGAGTCCGACACCGACGGCGACATCAGTTGCGGCGCCCCTGCCGACGCGCACCGCGGCGCCACCGCTCGTCCGGCCATCCGCGCCTCCGTCCCTTCCCGTGCCCGCTCCCGTGCCCGCTCCGGTACCCACCCGCTCCTCCGCTCCCGTGCCCGTGCCGTCGTCCGTCCCCGTGGCCCCGCCGACCGGGTCGGCGTGGCCGTCCGCGCCGACCGGGCGGCCCTCCTCCGGACCGCCCTCGACTCCAACGCCGAGGCCCGCCCCGACGACACCGTCCGTGACCGCACCGAGGCCGGCGACGACGGCACTGCCCGCCGCCGCGCCGCCCGCCCTGGTCGCCACGGCCGCCAAGCCCGTCCCACCGGCGCTGCGGCCCGCCGTCCCGGCCCGGCGGCTGAACTCCCGCCAGTGGTGCGCGCCCGTGGACCTCGGCCCGTGGGTGGCCCGGTGGCTCGGCCGGCGCACGGTCTGCGTCGACCTCCCGCGTTTCCTGGACGACGGGTTCGCCTGGTGGCGCTCGTGACGCCCGCTACGGCCCGGGGCGGTGGAGCGAGGCCCGCAGGTCGTTGACGCGGGCCCGCCACTCCTGCGCGGCGGGCAGCCGGGCCGCCACGGCGCCCGCCGCGCGGTCGCGCCAGGCCGCGCGGGCGGTGTGCAGCCGCAGGACGGGCTCCAGCGCGGCCGGGGCCATCAGCAGCCGCTGGTTGCCGACGGCCTCCGGCCGCCAGTGGCTCTTGTACGGCTCGCGGCCCCGGAGCATGCTCACCACCCGCCGCCCGGTGCGCGCGGCCAGCTCCGCCTCCTGGCGCAGCAGCATCGCGGTCACGTCCACCTTCTCCTCCCGCAGCCCGGGGTGGGCCCCGTAGAGATAGCCGCCGGTCAGCGCGGAGGAGTGCAGCGCCACACTGGCCGCCACCACCTCCCCGTCACGCCGGTACTCGGTGAGGGCCGCGTCGCCGTCGCGGACCATGCGCCGGGTCGCGCGCAGCAGATGCTCCGCGAACCGGGGCCGCAGGTGCTCCACCGTCACCCCGCGGCCGCGCCACTGGAGTTCGTGGAGCCGCAGCAGATGCCCGATGGCGTCGGGGACCTCCGCCTCCGGGACCGCGCGGCCCTCGATCCGCAGCGCGTCGATCCTGCGGAGCTTGGCCCGCACCCGCTGGGCGGGTTTGGCGGCGAGCCGTTGGACCAGTTCGTCCATGGGGGCGGCGGGCAGCTCCAGACAGACCGAGTCGGGGAGCCGGCGCTTACCGCCGCGCCAGCTCTCGTAGAGCCGCTCGGCGGCGGCGCCCGGCCGGACCTCGCGCAGGTCGACCACGGCATGGCGGGCGGCCCGGCGCAGGCCGCGTTCCAGGGCGGCGACGGCGCACCCCTGGTGGCCGTCGTCGACGAGGACGTCCCCGTAGTCGGAGATCGGGCCGCCGAGGAGGACGAGCAGCGGCAGCGGCCGGTGCACCAGCATCAGGGGGGCGGCGGCGATGAGCCGTCCGTCGAGCCGGACGAGGACCACCCGCAACCGCCCCCGGCCGCCGTACGAGAGCCACCAGGACTCCAGCCAGGCGTGGCTCTGGAACGGGGTGGCGCTGGAGCAGCGGCGCTGGAGCGCGTCCCACTCGGACCGCAGCAGGGCGAACGCGCGCGGGTCACGGCAGAGGGTGGCCTCCAGCCCGGCCCGCGCTCGCCCCACTCGCCCCACTCGCCCCATCAGGCCATCTCCCGTTCGACGGCGTCGCCCGCGCCGGCCGGGGCGGGTACCGACACGGAGGCGGGTCGGGCCCTGCGGCGCGGGCGGACCAGCAGCACCAGACCGCCGATCAGGCCGCCGGCCGCGCCCCCGACGGCGGCGGCGAGCCGGGGCCCCGCCGACGCGGGCTCCCGGGGCGGGATGGCCTGGGAGAAGCCGACGAGCTGGACCCCGGTGCTCTTGGCGACCTGATTGCCGCTCACGAAGACGGCGTCCGCGACCGCGTTGGCGATGTCGGCGGCCTCGGCGGGCCGCCGCGAGGTGCCGGTGATGGCGATCATCGGCGAGTCGGGGGAGGTCTCGGCCCGTACCCGGGTACGGAGCACCTTGGCCGGGAGTCCGGCGGCGACGCGGGCGTACGCGAGGGTGGAGTCCCCGGTGGCGATCCGCCCGTACGCCTGGGCGAAGCCGAGGGCGGCGCCCGGCGGGGCGTCCTTGGTGGGTACGGCGACGACATAGCTGGTGGCGGCGTACTGGGGCGGTACGGCCACTCCGTACGCGGCTCCGGCGGCCGCCCCCGCGAACGCGCAGACGGGCACCGGCCACCAGCGCAGCGCGGCGGTGATCCGGGCGCGCAGGCGCCCCTTCTCGCGGGGGGCGGTGGACTTCTGCTCGGTCGGGTCGTCGGTCATGTGCGTGCTCTCTTTGCCGTAGATGCCGTAGATGCTGTGGGTGCTGTGCGTGCCGTGGGTGCCGTGGGTGTCGCGATGGCCGGGGCGAAGGTCGGTGGTGTCAGGGACGGGCGGTGGGCGGGGGCGGCGAGGACCCCGGCGTAGATGTCCATCAGGCGCTCGCCGCAGCGGGCGATGTCGTAGTGGTGCACGGCCGGGGGCGGTGCGAGCCGCCGGGGACCGGCCGCCCGCTCGCGGCGGAGCGCGGCCGCGAGGGGTCCGGCGGCGGCGTCGACGCGGCGGGCGCCCGGGGACCGGTCGGGGGGCAGGTCCTCCACGGCGGGGCAGACGCCGTAGAGCACCGGCAGCCCGGCGGCCAGGGCCTCCACGACGGCGAGGCCGAACGCCTCCTCGCGGGAGGCGGACACGAACACGTCCACGGCGCACAGCAGCCCCGGGACGGTGACCGGGGGCCCCGCCGACCCCTGGGGAACCACTCTTGGAGTCACTGGTTCCGCATCGCACTCGCCCAGGAAGCGGACGCGGTCGGACACGCCGAGCCGGGCGGCGAGGGCTTCGAGGGGGCCGCGCTCGGGACCGTCCCCCGCGAGCAGCAGCACCGTGTCCTCCAGCGCGGCCACCGCCCGGACGACCTCGTCGAAGCGTTTGCCGGGCACGAGCCGGCCCACCCCGCCGACGGCGAACGCGTCCGCCGGCACACCCAGGGCGGCCCGGGCGGCGGCCCGCGTACGCGGATCGAAACGGAAGCGGACGGCGTCGATGCCGTTGGGGACGACATGGATCCGGTCCGCCGGGACGCCCCAGGCCCGCAACCGGTCCGCGACCGTATGGGATACGGCCACGGTGGCCGAACCCAGCCGTTCCGTACCGAGGTACAGCGCCCGTGCGCCGCCGGTCAGCGGGCGGCCCTCGATCTCGGCCCCGCCGAGGGAGTGCTCGGTCGCCACCGCCGCGACCCCCGCGAGCCGTGCGGCGAGCCGCCCGTACACGCACGCCCGGTACAGATGCGTGTGCACCAGGCCGTAGCCGCCCCGCCGGATCAGCGCGGCGAGCCGGGGCAGCGCCCCCAGGTCGCGGTTGCCGCCCATCCCCAGGTGGTGGACGCGGACCCCGTCCGCCCGCAGCCCGTCAGCGACCGGCCCCGGGTTGGTCAGGGTCACCACGTCGCACTCCAGCGGCAGCCGGCGCAGCAGCAGCCGCAACTGCTGCTCCGCCCCGCCCACACCGAGCCCGGTGATGATGTGCAGCGCCCTCATCGACGGCCTCACACCCCCAGCCGGTGGCGCAGCCGCTTCACGCGCAGCCGCAGCGCTCCGTCGGCCTGGCTGACATGGGTACGGGGCAGTGCGTACGGCTCGCCGACGGGCACGTCGGCGGCGACGAGGGGCGCGGGGCGGATGGCGCAGGCGTACGCGTATCCGGCGTCGCGCACCGCCGCCCGCACCCGCCGGTCGACCGTCCCGTACGGGTAGCAGAAGCCCTCCGGTTCGGTGCCGGTCAGCTCCCGCAGCCAGCCGCGGCTGCGCCGGGTCTCCTCGTGCAGCAGACCGTCGGCGACGGCGGTCAGGTCCACGTGGTAGAGGCCGTGGGAGCCGATCTCGGTGCCGGCGGCGACGGCGGCCGCGATCCCGCGCTGGTCCACGAGGGGGCGGCGCGGGCCCTCCGGGTCCCAGTCGTTGCGGCCGCCGAGCCGCCCCGGCAGGACGAACAGGGTCGCCGTGCAGCCGTACCGGCGCAGCACCGGCAGCGCGGCCTCGGTGAAGTCGGTGTAGCCGTCGTCGAAGGTGAGGCCGACGAGTCCCCGGTCGCGTCTCTGGGCGCGGGCGCGCAGCAGGGTTCCGACGCCGACGCCGGTGAGGCCCATGCGGGTCAGCGCCCGCAGCTGGCGGTCGAGCCGGTCGGGGGCGACGACGATGCCGTACGGGTCGTCGCGGGGGTCGGCGACGGAGTGGTACATCAGGATCCAGGGGCGGGTGCCCCGGTGCCGCCGGCGGCCCGTGGCGGGGGCCCGGGCGGCCGTGTCGGCCCTGTCGACCGCGTCAGCGGACATGGCGAAGCCTCCGTCGGGCGAGGGCCAGCAGATGGACGACCTCCGGGGCGCGCAGCGCGTACCCGGTGGCGGCGAAGGAGACGGACACCGCCACGGCGCCGAGGAGCAGCCCCGGCAGCGGCGGGCCGGCCAGCGGGCAGACCAGCCGCCCGGCGGCCGCGGCGACGGCGGTGGCGAGCGCCAGCCGGGCGATGGACCGGCTGACGGCGTGGACCCTGACGGCGACCACGCGGGGGCCGAGGCCGCGCAGCAGCAGCACGGCGGTGACGCAGATGCCGGCGGCGTTGGCGGCGGCGATGCCGTGGACCCCGTACGGGCCGACGGCCAGGGCGCCGGCGACGACGGTGACGGCGAGCCCGGCGGCCATCGCGGCGGCCGGGAACCAGGTCGGGCGGCCGGAGGAGAAGAAGGGCCGGCCGAGCGCGCCGACGAGGGTGTGGCCGACGAGCCCGAGGGCGTAGACGCGCATGACGGACGCGGTGGTGGCGGTGTCCGCCGCGTCGAAGGCGCCGCGCTCGAAGAGGACTTCGACGATCTGGGGGGCGCAGCCGATGATGAGCGCGGTGCCGAGGAGGACGACGAGCCCGGCGAGGGCGAGGTCGTGCTCGATGCGGCGGCGGGCCCGTTCGTGGTCCCCCTCGGCCATCGCGCGGGCGACGACGGGGAAGGTGACGGTGCAGAACATCAGCGACAGCACCATCGGCATCTGCGCGATCTTCTGGGCGTAGTTGAGGTGCGAGATCGCGCCACCGGGGAGCGAGGAGGCGAGCCAGCGCTCGACGAGCACCTGGGCCTGGCGGCTGACGGCGAAGAGGACGATGGGCGCGAGCAGCGCGAAGCCGACGAGGGCCGTCCCGGACGCGGGCCCGCTCGCAGGCTGGAACGCAGGCCGGGACGCGGCCCGGCGCCCGGGGATCCGCAGCAGCCGGCGGCGCGGCGGCAGGGAGACGTGCCGCAGCACGGACGGCAGCTGCGCCAGGACCATCAGCAGCCCGCCGACGGCGACTCCGACGGCGGCCCCGCGCACACCCCACACGGAGTCCAGGGCGAGGGCGGTGCCGATGATGCCGACGTTGGAGGCGATGTAGACGGCGGCGGGCGGCAGGAAGCGGCGGTGGGCGCGGAGGGCGGCGCTGAAGTACCCGGCGACGCCGTAGGTGAGGACGGTGAGCGCGGTCAGCCGGGTGCAGTCGACGGCGAGAGCGGGGTCGGGGAAGCCGGGGGCGAGGGCGCGGACGAAGTGGGGGGCGAGGACGACGAGGGCGCCGGTGGCGGCGGTGAGCGCGGCGAGGAAGCGGGGGAAGGTGGCGGCGACGAGTTCCTGTACGGGGTCGGGGGCGCCGGTCTCCCCAGCCCGGGCGGCGGACCGGTGGGCGGACCGGTGGGCGGACCGGTGGGCGAGGGCGTGGCTGAAGGCGGGCACGAGGAGCAGCGCCATCGCGTCCTCGATGAGGAGGGTGGCGGCCATCTCGGGCACGGTCCAGGCGATGAGGAAGGCGTCGCTGTCGGTGCTGGCGCCGTAGAACCGGGCGATGGTCTGATCCCGCACGAGCCCGAGGACGGCCCCGGCGACGGTCAGCCCGGCGGTGACGGCGGCGGCCCGCGCGAGCAGACTCCCGAGCCGCCCCTCGGCGGTGTCGGCGACGCCGGCCGCGTCGGCGGGGGCGGGCCCCGGCCGGGCGCCGGTCGCGTCGGCGGGGTCCTTGCCGACGAGGGCCCCGGCCCCGCGCGGCGCGGCCTTCGCGAAGGCCTTCCCGGCCCGGGCGCCGCCTGCGGCACCTTGGTCTCCGCCGTCACCAGCCGGACCGGCGCCGCTGCCCGGGGCCGGGGATGAAACGGCCTCCGCGCCGGGACGGATGGCACCGGCCGCGCCGGACGCCGGGAACCCTCCGGCGCGGCCCGGCAGCCCGAGGCCGTCACCCCCGCCCGGCACGGTGACAGCCGCCCCGGACGAGCGGATCCCACCACCCGAACCGGCACCGGAGGCACCGGCACTCCCCGACACCCCCGGAAAACACCCGACCCGGGCGCCGCCCCCGCCACCTTCGCCGCCGCCGTCACCGGCCGGACCGACACCGCTGCCCGGCGCCGGGGATGAAACGGCCTCCGCACCGGGACGGGTGACACCGGCCGCCCCGGACGCCGGGAACCCTCCGGCACGGCCCGACAGCCCGAAGCCGTCGCTCCCGCCCGCACCCGGCACGGTGACAGCCGCCCCACCACCCGGACCGGCACCCGGACCGAAGCCCTCAACCGTGGACGAGCGGACACCACCAACAGCCAAACCGGCACCCGTGACACCGGCACTCCCCGACACCCCCGGAAAACACCCGGCCCGGGCGCCGCCCCCGGCACCTCCGCCGCCGCCGTCACCAGCCGAACCGGCACCGCTGCCCGGCGCCGGAGATGAAGCCGCCTCCGCACCGGGACGGGTGACACCGGCCGCCCCGGACGCCGGGAACCCTCCGGCACGGCCCGACAGCCCGAAGCCGTCACCCCCGCCGACACCCGGGCCGGCGTTCGCCACCCCCGCACCCGCCGACGTACCGTTCGCCGAGCGGAAGCCCCGGACCGCACCCGGAGCCGTGGACGCACCGGCCGCCCCGGACGCCGGGAATCCTCCGGCGCGGCCCGGCAGCCCGAAGCCGTCGCTCCCGCCCGCACCCGTCGCCCCGGCGGCTACCGCCCACCCATCGGCTCCCGGCGGCACGGACCCCGCGAAACTCCGCCCGGCCCGATCACCGGCACCGTCCGCCGCAGGTCCGCCGGCGGTGGCCAGCCTCGTACCGGTGCCCGCCGGCCCTCCGTACGGCACCGGGGACTCCGGCGCGCCGAGGTACGCCGGGGAGGGCGGACCGCCCGCGCCCGGCTCCCTCCCCGCCGAGGGGCCGGCACCGGCGAAGAGGCTCCCGGGCCGCTCACCGGTACTGCTCGCGCCGCCCGTACCGCGCGGGGTGACGGCCCGTCGCCGGGCCTCGCCGGACCGGGGGAAGGCCCTCGCCCGCGCGCCCGTGCACACGGCCGCGACCCGGGCGAGGAACCTCCCGCCCGCACCGGTGACCGCCGGCGGCCCCGCCTCGGGGCCCACCGGTGTACGGACCTCCGGACCCGGACCCGCGCCCAGTCCCGTGGCGGCCCCTGCGTTCCCGCCCGGCGGAGCACCCGGCGCCGTACCGGCGGGTCTCCCGTCCGAACCGGGTCCGGCCGGGTGCCACGCGGGGACGGTGACACCCGGACCCGGCCCCACGACCCCGCCCGTACCGGAAGCAGGCACGGGATACGGGTCGTACCCCGGTGGGTGCGCGGATGGCGGGGTGCCCGTCATCAGGTGGTCGCCCGGGCGGGGGTCAGGGCCCACCAGGCCGCGAGGCCGAGGACGATTCCGGTGAGCACGGTGGAGGGGCCGCCGATGTCCGCGTACAGGAAGTCGACGGTCTGCCAGACCATCAGCCCCACCGCCGCGACCCCGCAGTCGGCGGCGGCCCGGCGGGCGGACCCGGTGCGGCGGGCGGCGCGCAGCCGGCGGACGGCGCCGGCCAGCAGGACGGCCCAGCCGCCGGCGAAGGCGGTGAGGCCGATCAGCCCCTGTTCGCTGAGGATGAGCAGGTACATGTTGTGCGGCGAGAGCAGCGGCTGCCGCCGGAAGGCGTGCCCCGCGCCGCCGGTGTCGCTGCCGGAGGAGAGCGCGATGGACGCGTGGCCGTCCCGGTGGGCGGGGAAGCCCTTGAGGCCGACGCCGGTGACGGGCTCGTCGCGCCACATGTCCACGGCGGCGGCCCACATGGTGTACCGGTCGCTGACCGACCGGTCGGGGGCCGCCGTGACCTGGGTGATGCTGGTCAGCCGCTCCTTGATCTGCGCGGAGCCGACGCCGAGACCGCCGACGAGGACCACCGCGGCCGCCGCGAGCACCAGCAGCGTCCGGACCGCACGGCCGATCCCGGTGAGGACGAGCATGACCAGACAGGCCGCCGCCGTCGCGATCCACACCCCCCGGCTGAAGGAGAGCGCGAGCGGAACGACGAGTGCGCCCGTCGCGGTGATCGCGGCGGGCCGCAGCCACCGGGGCGCGCCGGGCGGCGGGCAGAGCGCGAGGGCGGCGGCGGCGAGCAGCCCGTACCCGACGACGGTGGCCATGCCCATGACGTCGGTGGGGCCGAAGGTGCCGACGGCCCGGATGGTCTCCCCCATGTAGAGCGCGCCGGTGCCGGTGGCGTACTGCCAGACGCCGACGGCGCCCTGGGCCAGCGCGAGGACGGCGAGCGCGCCGGTGACGACGCGGAAGTCGCGGGCGTCCCGGAGCAGCAGGAGGACCGCGCACGGTACGAGGACGAAGACCTGGAGGTAGCGGACGAGTCCGGGCAGGGCCGCCCAGGGGTCGGCGGCGGTGACGACGGCGACGGCGACGGCCGCCGCCGGGACGGCGAACAGGACGGCCGCCAGCGGGGTGAGGGGGCGGCGGCGGTCCCGTACGACCCGGATCAGGCACCAGAGGACCAGCAGCGCGGAGGCGAGGTCGGCGGGGGCGGCGCCGCCGGAGCCCGCCTCGCTGCCCCTGGGCAGGGGCGCCGCGAGCAGCAGGACGATCGCGACGAGGGGCAGGGCCGCGCCCCGGTCCGTGACCCGGTCCGCGATCCGGCGGACCCGGCGGCGCGCGGCGGCCCGTACCGCGGAGACGACCGGATACGCGTACGAGTACGGGGACGGGTACGGGGACACGGGTGGTACGGCTGGGGACACCGCCATGGTCAGCTGCCTCCGAGCCGGAAGAGGGACGCGGCGGTCCGGGCGAGGATGCACACGTCCCGCCAGGGCGTCCAGGTGTCGATGTAGTGGTTGTCGAAGCGGGCGCGTTCCTCGATGGAGGTGTCGCCGCGCAGCCCGTGGATCTGGGCGAGGCCGGTGATGCCGACGGGCATCCGGTGCCGGGCCTGGTAGCCGGGGTGGGCGTGGCTGAACTTGGCGACGAAGTAGGGGCGTTCCGGGCGGGGCCCGACGAGGCTCATGTCGCCCTTCAGGACGTTCCACAGCTGGGGCAGTTCATCGAGCGAGGTGCGGCGCAGCAGATTGCCGGTGGCGGACATGCGCCGGTCGTAGGCGACGTTCCAGCGGGTCGCGGACTCGTGTTCGTCGACGGGGCACAGGGTGCGGAACTTCAGCAGCGTGAAGGGGCGGCCGTGGAGTCCGACGCGTTCCTGGCGGAAGATGACGCCGGGGCCGTCGGTGAGCCGTACGGCGAGCGCGCACACCGCGAGCACGGGCGCGGCGAAGACCAGGGCGAGGGCGGCGAGAAGGGTGTCGAGGACGCGTTTGACGGCGCGGCCGGCGGGCCGGTGCGGGCCGTCCCGCAGGGGCTGTACGGAGAAGCCCCACAGCTGGTCGTGGCCCGGGGTGCGGCACCACAGGTTCCCGGTCGTGGCGCCGCCGTCGACGAGCCAGAGCCGGCAGCCGTGCCGGGCGAGGAGGCCGAGGACGGCGGCGGTCTCGGGGTCGGCTCCGGGGGGCCGGGTGAAGAGGACGTCCCGCACGTCCTCGCGGGTGACGGCCCGTTCGATCTCCTGGGGGCCCATCAGCGCGGGCGGCACCGGCGGGCCCTCCTGACGGTGACGGGCGGTCACGACCGGGACCGTTCCGGTCGTTTCGGTGCCGGTGGCGGTGTCGGCGGGGACGCGGATCCGGCCGACCGGCAGCAGACCGTACTCGGGGCGGCCCTGGAGGGCGGCGGTGACCTGGCGGGCGACGGGTCCCTGGCCGGCGACGAGCGCCGCCCGGGGCCGGCGGGCGGCCGAGCGCCGGGCGGCCCGGTGGACCAGGGCGCGGCCCGCGCAGCAGAACCCGGCCTGGAGGGCGGCGGCGAGGAACACCTCGCGGGGCCCGAGGGCCGCTCCGCTCCCGTACAGCCGGGCCGCCTCGGCGAGGATCAGCCACTGGAGGAGGGCGATCCCGGCGGCGGTGGGGAGTTCGGCGAGCGCGGAGGGGGCGAGCCGGGGGCGGTAGAGGCCGCGGCAGGCGTGCAGCGCGGGCTGGAGCAGGGCGAGCGGGACGAGGACGGGGGCGAGGGGCGCCAGCGGCGGCAGCAGGGCCACGGCGAGCAGCAGCGCGAGCACATCGGCGGCGGCGAGCCCGGCGGTGCGGGCGTGCGGCACCGGTCCGCGCCGCCCGAGCGGCCGGAGCCGGAGCGGTACCGGGTGGCGGACGGCCGCCGGGGTGACGGTCAGGGACCGGGTGTGGGGCGCTGGAACACTCTCCGTCGTCATCGTGTGGCGCTCTTCCTCGTCAGGGGCTGGGGCGGAAGAAGAAGGTCCTGGTAGAGGCCGAGGACGGCGGCGGCCGTCCGCTCCGCGTCGCCGGTCACGCGCACATGGGCGCGGGCCTGGCCGCCGAGCGCGGTCCGCAGGGGGGCGTCCCGGAACAGGGCGGTGACGGCGGCGGCGAGGGCCGGGGCGTCGTCGGGGGGTACGAGGCTGTGGGCGTCGTGTCCGGGCGGCAGGCTCTCCCGGGCGCCGCTGACGTCGGTGACGACGACGGGCCGGGCGCAGGCCATGGCCTCCAGCGGGGCGAGGGCCATGCCCTCCCAGCGGGAGGGGAGGACGACGACGTCGGCGGCGCGCAGGAAGGGGACGGTGTCGGCGACCGCGCCCGCGAAGATCACCCCGGGGGGCGCGGTACGGGCGAGGCGGGCCCGGTCGGGGCCGTCGCCGACGAGGACGAGAGTGGCGCCGGGGACATGGCCGCGGACCCGGGGCCAGGCGTCGAGGAGGACGTCCTGGCCCTTCTGGCGGCAGAGGCGGCCGACGCAGACGGCGAGGGGGGTGCCGGCGGGGAGCGGCGGGAGGAGGGGCAGCGCGGCGCGGGTGTCCTCGTCGCCCCCGGTGACGGGGTCCGTGCTGTCCGGGCCGCCGGTGCCGCCCGTCCGGTCGTCCCCGTCCCCGTCCCCGTCCCGGTTCCCGGGGGCGAACCGGGTGAGGTCGACACCGTTGCGGATCACGGCCCAGCGGGCGGCGATCCCGGCGCGCTCGCCGTCGAGCCGTTCGCTCTCGCTGACGCACAGGGTGCGGGTGGACCAGCGGGTGCCGTACCGCTCCCAGGCGAGCGCGGCGCGGGCGGCCCGCCCGGTGACGGCGTGGAAGGACCAGGCGTGCGGCTGGAAGACGGTCGGCACCCGGCCCCGGACGGCGAGCCGGGCCACCAGACCGGCCTTCGCGCTGTGCGCGTGGACCAGGTCGGGGTGGCTGCGCCGGACGATCCGGGCGGCGCTGAGCACTTCGAGGGGGAGCCGGGCGCCGGGGGCCCGTGCGGCGCTCCAGTGGTGGACCTCGGCCCCGGCGGCCCCGGCCAGCCCGGCGAGTTCGCCGTCGGCCGGGCAGGCGACGACGGCCCGTACCCCGGCGGCGGTGTGCGCCCGGACCAGGTCGGTGACCACCCGGGGCACCCCGCCGTCGACGGGCTGGACCAGATGGAGAATCGTCAGTTGGCTCGGCTCGGTCCGGCTCGGTTGCGGCACGTGCGGCTCTCTTGGTACGGGGACGGTGGATCCGGCTCGGGTGAGCGGCACCGCGGCGGTGGTCGGCGGGGCGGCGGTGGTCGGCGGGGCGGCGGTGGTCGGCGGGGTCGCGTCAGCGGCGGGTGTCCGCCTGCACGAAGAGCACGCCGACGCTGTACGAGCGGCTCTCGGCGGTGAAACGGAAGGTCGCCCTCGTCCCCCCGGGGGCCAGCGCGGGGCCGATGTCGAAGACGTCGGAGTCGTATCCGAGGGTGTTGGTGTGGGCGGGCTTCCGGGTGAGGGCCGCCTTCCCCGGTCCGGTGATGGTCGAATTCATGATGTCGTCGGCGGGATTCGCCGAGTCGGTGAGCCCGAATTCGGTGTGTTCCCGCTCGCCGGCGCCCGCGCGGACGGTGAGCGTGTCACCGGTACGGCCCCGGTCCCCGTCGTACGCGACGAATCCCGCGCGCCCGCCGGCCCGCTCGGGAATGCGGAGTCCGTCGAGGGTGATCTCATGGTTCTTCCGCGCGGTGTCGATGGTCTCGAATCCGTCCCACACGGAAATCTGGCGCAGTGGTTCGGCGCTGTTCTCATAGGCCACGACAAGGGTCCAGCCGCCCCAGGCACCGGCTACCGAATGACCCATGGCGACATTGATCTGGGCGACGGTGTAGAGACCGGAACCGGCCTCGCGGACCAGCGGGGTGATATCGGCGGACGCCTGGAACGCGTCGATTCCGCCGGCGGCGTGGTGGGCGATACGGGTGTCCGCGAGGACCTGTTTGTAGCTGCCGCCCTCCTCCGCGATGAGGACCCGCCCGTTGTCCTCGGCGGGTTTCTGCTCACCGGCGAGGAGATTGCCGCCCCAGTAGAGGCGGGCATAGCTGACCTTGGCCCCTCGGGGGAGGACGAGTTCCGCGCGGCTGGAGTTGTAGGTGTTGAGGTCGTCGTCCTCGTCGATGTAGTACATCTCGAAGTCGCCGTTGGCCCCGGGGCCGCCACTCCGGGCGGCGGAACAGCTCGGGGCGTTCTCCGAATTCGGCGCGGTGCAGGTGATCGAGGAGTTCGCGGTACGGACCACACCACCGCGCTGGACGGCCTGATAGCGCTGGGTGAAGGGAATGCTCGCCGATTCAGGCTGGCCGGATACGTCGACGGCCCCGATGGGCGCCGCCGTGAGGGCGAGGAGGGACAGCGCTCCCAGAACGCCCCGGGCGGCGAAACGGGTCGGCTTCGGCATGACTGGCCCTCCGTGCTCTCCATGCTCGACAACATGACAAAAGCAGGAGTGCAGTTTGTCAGAAGCTAGTTGGAAAACACGTAAGACTCGCGCGTGACCCATCCGGCGGTTGCCCGCCCGATTCCTCTCCCGATGGATGCCGTCCGCTTTTCGGTCCCTTTTCCGGACAGGGACCCGTGCCGTTCCCGGGCCGTACCCGTATCCACCGCCGACAACTCCCGTCCCCCGCCCTCGTAATCGGCTGCTTTCGCCGCCCGGCGCCTTACCCCTCCCGGGTCGCGGGGAATAGCCCTTTCGGTGGCGGGCGCATCACCCAACGGCCCCCTTGCACCGATGATCCGATCATCGGCCCGTACGAGAATCGCGGCGGGGGTTTCCCCGTCGCGGGGCCCTCGTTAACCAGGCGGACGGCGACGACCGTCGCCACAGAAGGGATCCGCAGTCATGAAGTACACGAGGGTCGCCGCGCTCATCGCCGGGACGGTCGCGGTACTCGGAGCCGCGTCGCCCGCGTCGGCGGCGACCGCGCCGGCGCCGACCGCCACGAGCCTCAACGGCGGTATCGACCAGGTCTTCCAGCAGGCCCCGCTGCTCAACGGCGGCACCGGCGACCTGGCCCAGGACCTGTCCACCACCGCCTCCCAGCTGGCGCCGGTCAAGGGGGACACCCCCCGGCACCTGCTGAAGACGGTCGGCGCCGTCACCCCGCTGCTCAACGGCGTCCAGGTGGGCGGCTGAGCGGCGGACACCCCGGCGGGGCGCGGCACGGGCACCCACCCGCCGTCCGCGCCCCCGACCCCCGGGCGAGCCCCGGGCCCGGACCGCCGGCAGATCCATTGGAGTGAACCGGCGTCACCAAACTTCCGGGGCGAAGTTGCTCAGGGCGCTCCAGTCGCGGGCATCCTCAAAACAGAAGGACGGAATATGCTCAAGAAGGTTATGGCGACCGCCGCGGTCACCGCTTCGATGCTGGGCGCGGGCGCCACGATGGCTCCCCAGGCCATGGCCGTCGGGGACGACCACGGCACCACCTCGGTCAGCGGCAACGGCTCGGTCCAGGCGTACGGCAACTCGGCCACCCACGGCGACCTGAGCCCGCAGCTGAGCCTCGTCCAGGGCTCGCTGAACAAGCCCTGCGTCGGCCTGCCGCTCAAGGCGAACGTCGGCTCGCTCATCGGTCTCATCCCGGTCACCGTCCAGGACATCAACGTCCTGTCGTCGCCGCAGAACCAGCAGTGCACCGAGAACTCCACCCAGGCCAAGGGCGACGAGCCGCTGTCGCACATCCTCAGCAACATCCCGGTCCTCTCCGGGAACGGCATCGCCAACCAGTGATCCCGCTCTCCGTGGCCGGCCGCGCGCCGGGCCGCGCCACGGGGACGGCCGCGTGGACTCCCCCGGCACCCGCGTGGTGCCGGGGTGGTCGCGCTGCCCCGGCACGACCCGACGGCGGCCGCCGTCCGCCGGGCCCCGTACCCGGCCCGGGCGTTCCCCCGAACGGCCCTGTACCGGGGCGGTGTCCACGACCCGTCCGGGCGTTGCGTCGATCGGGTGAACGGGCAGAACCAAACGGGCCGGGGGCAGTTGATCAGGTTGCTCCACGATCGATCGTTCACAGCGAAAAGGAACACTCGTGATCAAGAAGATTCTGGCCACCGCGGCGGTCACCGCTTCGATGGTGGGCGCGGGCGCCGCGATGGCTCCCCAGGCCATGGCCGTCGGCAACGACAACGGCACCACGTCCTTCAGCGGGAACGGCTCGACCCAGGCGTACGGCAACTCGACCACCCACGGGGACATGAGCCCGCAGCTGGCGCTGATCCAGGGCTCGCTGAACAAGCCCTGCATCGGCCTGCCCGCGAAGGCGAACGTCGGCTCGCTCATCGGCCTCATCCCGGTCACCGTCCAGGACATCCCGATCCTGTCGTCGCCGCAGAACCAGCAGTGCACCGAGAACTCCACCCAGGCCAAGGGCGACGAGCCGCTGTCGCACATCCTCAGCAACATCCCGATCCTGTCGGGCAACGGCGCCGGCAACAACTGAGGCACCGCCGCGCGAGCGCGCCCCTGAGCCGTCCCGCTGTGCTCGGGGGCACGCCGCTCGCACCATCGGACCGCCGGCCCGCCCGGCGACCGGCCCGCCCCCGGCGGACGACGCCGGGGAGCCGGCGGGATCCGGGTGCCCGGGCACCCGTCGCTGAATTCCCGGCTCCGGTTCCGGAAAACCGCGGGATGAAAATCCGATGGCAAATCCAGTGATTTATATTCCGCTCGCCGCGATAATTCACCGTGCTGCATACGGGTGACATTTCGAACGGGCGGCCATACGACGGTTTCCTACCGGGAACCCCATCGTTACCAGGCTTGCGGGGGTGCCATGCACAGGGATCTGTCGACGCAGCGCGAAGGCCGTGACTGCGTACGCACCCACCGCTGAAAGGATCAAGAATGAACCACAAGAAGGCTGCTGCGGTCGCCGCGGGCGTCATCATGGCACTGGGCACCGCCGCTCCGGCGATGGCCGACGCGGGCGCGAGCGGCGCGGCCGTCGGTTCCCCCGGCGTCCTGTCCGGCAACGTCGTCCAGGTTCCCGTGCACGTTCCCGTGAACGTCTGTGGCAACTCGATCAACGTTGTCGGCATCCTGAACCCGGCCTTCGGCAACACCTGCGTCAACGCCTGACCTGCTCTGGGCGCCCGCCGGCCGCCGGCCGGACCCGGATGACTGACCAGGTGTCAGAATTCCATCGCCCCGGGATATGCGAAAGCAGATCCCGGGGTTTCCCCTTTTCTGAATGAATTTCACCCGCATTGAGCGGCCGACGGAAAGAAATAGGGGACACAGGGCCGGGTGCGGAGAATTTGCCGACCGGTCGGGGCCGTGCGCGAGGACCGAAAATCTCCGCCGACCTCCCGGAAAGCCCCACCGGGGATCACCCCTCCCCGGCCCCGGGCCGCTCGGACGGAGGAGCCGGCACACATCCCGCCCGGGGCGTGACGAGGGCAACATCCCGGCATCGCCTTCCCCGCCGGACCGGGGAATCCGCAGGCCGCGGCCCCGGCGGGCACCGGCATTCCAAGGGAGTTCGCCCCTGTGACCAGCCGGAGTCCTCGCCGGTCCGGTCGCGGTGCTTCCCGGACACGGCCGCCGGGGGTGAAAACAGCCGCCGTTCCGCTTTCGCCCCCCTTAAGCTCACGGACATGCAGGTGATCCAGTCGACGAAGCTCGCAAATGTCTGTTACGAGATCCGGGGCCCGGTCCTTGAGGAGGCGATGCGGCTGGAGGCGGCAGGCCATCGCATCCTCAAGCTCAACACCGGCAACCCGGCGGCCTTCGGGTTCGAGTGCCCGCCCGAGATCCTGGAGGACATCCTTCGCAATCTGGGCGACGCCCATGGCTATGGGGATGCCAAGGGGCTGCTCGCGGCGCGGCGCGCGGTGATGCAGCACTACCAGACCAAGGACATCGAGCTGGACGTCGAGGACATCTATCTCGGCAACGGCGTATCCGAGCTGATCCAGATGTCGATGCAGGCGCTGCTGGACGACGGCGACGAGGTCCTGGTCCCGGCCCCCGACTACCCGCTGTGGACCGCCTCGGTCTCGCTCGCCGGGGGCACGGCCGTGCACTACCGGTGCGACGAGCAGTCCGACTGGATGCCGGACCTCGCCGATGTCGAGCGAAAGATCACCGACCGCACCAAGGCGCTGGTGATCATCAATCCGAACAACCCCACGGGCGCGGTCTACGACGACGAGATGCTGCGCGGGCTCACCGACATCGCCCGCCGCCACCGGCTGATCGTGTGCTCCGACGAGATCTACGACCGGATCCTCTACGACGGCGCCACGCACACCCCGACCGCCGCCATCGCGCCCGATCTGATGGTGCTGACCTTCAACGGGCTCTCCAAGAACTACCGGGTGGCGGGTTACCGCTCCGGCTGGCTCGCGGTCTGCGGCCCCACGGCGCACGCCTCCTCGTACATCGAGGGCCTGACCATCCTGGCCAATATGCGACTGTGCGCCAATATGCCGTCGCAGCACGCGGTGGCCACGGCGCTCGGCGGGCGGCAGTCGATCGAGGACCTGGTGCTGCCGGGCGGCCGGATACTGGAACAGCGGGATGTCGCCTACGACCTCCTCACGCAGATCCCCGGGGTCAGCTGCGTCAAGCCGAAGGGCGCGCTGTATCTCTTCCCCCGGCTCGACCCCAAGGTCTACAAGATCAAGGACGACCGGCAGATGGTCCTCGACCTGCTACGGGCCGAGAAGATCATGGTGGTGCACGGTACGGGGTTCAACTGGCCGGAGCCCGACCACTTCCGGATCGTGACCCTGCCGGCGGCGAAGGAGCTGGCGGACGCGGTCACCCGGATCGGGTCGTTCCTGGACGGCTACGGACAGCACTGACCGCGCCGGCCACCTCGGCCACCTCGACCGCAGCCCCCGGGGGCCGGGTCGGAACAGATCGTTCCGGCTCGGCCCCCGGTGCGTGGGCCGATGCGCGCAGCGACCGTATCCAGCCAGTTCTGACGTCACTCAACTTTAGACTCGTTCCAATGTAGGATGGTCTCCTGACCAAGGACAGGAGGCCATCCCATGTACGAGCCGATCCGCACCAGGTCGGTGCACACGATGGCCGACCCCGACGACCACCCGGACTACCCCCACCGCTCACGCGAGGAGGAGCTGGACATCCAGCTCGCCGGGCATCTGTCCGCCCTGCTGGCCGTGACCGACGAGCTGGCGCTGACCGGGCCCGCCGAGGAGATCGCGGCCCAGGTCACCCGGCTCCGCGGGGCGCCCCCGGCCCGCCTCCCCGGGCAGGACGGCGCCGCCTCCCCCGCCCTGCACCGCCGCGCCCACGCGCTGGCCGGGCGGGCGCTCGTGGTGGCCGCCTCCCGGGCCGACACCGCCGTCGCCGTGCTCGCCGCCGGGCGCATGGACGCCCACGCGGCGGCGCTGGCGGACCAGCGGCTGGTCGGCGCCCACTGAACGGCCCCGGTCCACGGCCGCGAAGGCACGCGGACCGGGCGCCACACGCCGCGCTCCCGGACGGGGTCGTCCCCCGTTCCCGCCCGGGAGCGCGCACCCCAGGGGAAGGCCCCGGAGCCTGAGGGGACTCCGGGGCCTTGTCATGCGCGGCGGGCCTGATGACCCCACAGGTCAGGGCGGATGTCCGGTGGGTCCGCCGCGCCGTCCTCGTGGTGCCGTGGCCGGTCAGCCGAGCCGGGCGACCAGCGCGCGGTACTCGTCCCACAGCTCCTTGGGGGTGTGGTCGCCGAAGGTGTTCAGGTGCTCGGGCACCAGGGCGGCCTCCTCGCGCCACACCTCGCGGTCGACCGTGAGCAGGAAGTCCAGGTCGGCGGCGGAGAGGTCGAGGTTCTCGGTGTCGAGGGAGCCGGCCGTCGGGAGCACGCCGATCGGCGTCTCCACGCCCTCGGCCGTGCCCTCCAGCCGCTCGACGATCCACTTCAGCACCCGGCTGTTCTCGCCGAAGCCCGGCCACACGAACCGGCCCGTGTCGTCCTTGCGGAACCAGTTGACGTAGTAGATCTTCGGCAGCTTCTCCCCGTCGCCGCGCTCGACGGCGTCCTGGCCGACCTTGATCCAGTGGGCCATGTAGTCGCCCATGTTGTAGCCGCAGAAGGGCAGCATCGCGAACGGGTCGCGGCGCAGCTCGCCCACCTTGCCCTCGGCGGCGGCGGTCTTCTCGGAGGCCACGTTGGCGCCGAGGAAGACACCGTGCTGCCAGGTGAAGGACTCGGTGACCAGGGGGACGGCGCTGGCCCTGCGGCCGCCGAAGAGGATGGCCGAGATCGGCACGCCCTTCGGGTCCTCCCACTCCGGCGCGATGGTCGGGCACTGCGCGGCCGGGACGGTGAAGCGGGCGTTGGGGTGGGCCGCCGGAGCCGCCGACTCCGGGGTCCAGTCGTTGCCCTTCCAGTCGATGAGGTGGGCGGGGGCCTCTTCGGTCATGCCCTCCCACCACACGTCGTTGTCGTCGGTGAGGGCGACGTTGGTGAAGACGGAGTTGCCCCACAGGGTCTTCATGGCGTTGGCGTTGGTGTGCTCGCCGGTGCCGGGCGCGACGCCGAAGAAGCCCGCCTCCGGGTTGATCGCGTACAGCTGCCCGTCCTCGCCGAAGCGCATCCAGGCGATGTCGTCGCCGACGGTTTCCACCGTCCAGCCGGGGATGGTGGGCTCCAGCATGGCGAGGTTGGTCTTGCCGCAGGCGGAGGGGAAGGCGGCCGCGATGTACTTCGGGGTCGCGGCGGCGCCGGCCGGCGGGGTGAGCTTGAGGATCAGCATGTGCTCGGCGAGCCAGCCCTCGTCGCGCGCCATGACGGAGGCGATCCGCAGCGCGTAGCACTTCTTGCCGAGGAGGGCGTTGCCGCCGTAGCCGGAGCCGTACGACCAGATCTCGCGGGACTCGGGGAAGTGCGAGATGTACTTGGTGGAGTTGCAGGGCCAGGGGACGTCCCGCTCGCCCTCGGCGAGGGGGGCGCCGAGGGTGTGCACGGCCTTCACGAAGAAGCCGTCCTCGCCCAGCTCGTCCAGGACCGCCTGGCCCATGCGGGTCATGGTGCGCATGGCGACCGCGACATAGGCGGAGTCGGTGATCTCGACGCCGATGGCGGAGAGCGGGGAGCCCAGCGGGCCCATGCAGAAGGGGACGACGTACATCGTCCGGCCGCGCATGGAGCCCCGGAAGATGCCCTCGTCACCGGCGAAGAGGTCCTTCATCTCCGCCGGGGCCTTCCAGTGGTTGGTCGGGCCGGCGTCCTCCTCCTTCTCGGAGCAGATGAAGGTGCGGTCCTCGACACGGGCGACATCCGTGGGGTCCGAGGCGGCGTAGTACGAGTTCGGGCGCTTCACGGGGTCCAGCTTGCGGAAGGTGCCCTTGGCGACGAGCTCCTCGCACAGCCGGAGGTACTCGGCCTCGGATCCGTCGCACCAGACGACCCGGTCCGGCTGGGTGATCGCCGCGATCTCGTCCACCCAGGTGATCAGCGCCTTGTGATCGGTGGGGAGGTCGGTGGGGACGGTGAGGGTGGGAGCCGCGTTGTCGCGCGCCACGATCGCTCCTAAAGGAAGGGGTGAGGGATTCCCTGTGATGTTTTGCCTTGCTGGTGCCCCGTGGGGGCCTCGACCCGGACACTTCGTAGCCGCTCATCCGGTGCCGACCGCACTCATCTGATCATCCGTGGCAGATGCGCATATGTCCAGGGGTGCTCTCACGTGAGCATCGCCACTCGTGTCGCGCTCATGCCGAGGCGACCGTTGCCCTGGTATACACCGTTTCGCGGAAGCTCCTCCCGCAAGATGCGTGGTCATGGCATGGGCGCGGGTGCGGGGAGCGGGCCCGCCGGGTGGAGCACCGGGGCCGCGCGGGCCCGGCACCGGTCGGCCGCCCGCCGCCGACATCACCCGAACGAGCGAACGTCCGCCCACCGGTCCGGCACCGGGCGGTGGACATCGGCGCGGCACTCCGCGGCACGACAGGACACCCACGGGGCGGGAGAGGTTCCGGCGCGCGCGATCGAAGGCGGCCACCGACCCGTACCTACGGAACCGTAGGTACCATCCACCCATGACCTCTGCCGCGTCCGAAGTGACCGAGATAGAACCACCACCGGTGAAGCCGAGGCTGCGCGGCTGGCTGCACGCCGGGATGTTCCCGGCGGTGCTGGTCGCCGGATTGGTCCTCACCACGTTCGCGAGTTCCCCCAAGGCCCGGATCGCCTGCGCGATCTACACGCTCACCGCGTGCCTGCTGTTCGGTGTGAGCGCGCTCTACCACCGGGGGAACTGGGGCCCGCGCGGCGAAGCGGTGCTCCGCCGGCTCGACCACGCCAATATCTTCCTGATCATCGCCGGCACCTACACGCCGCTGACGCTGCTGCTGCTCCCCGACTCCACGGCGACACCGCTCATGTGGGCGGTGTGGGCGGCGGCGCTCGCGGGCATCGCCTTCCGGGTGTTCTGGGTCGGCGCGCCGCGCTGGCTCTACACGCCCTGCTATATCGCGATGGGCTGGGTCGCCGTCTTCTTCCTCCCCGACTTCCTGCGCGCGGGCGGCATAGCGGTGCTCGTGTGCGTGGTGGTCGGCGGGCTCCTCTACAGCGCCGGCGGCGTGGTCTACGGCATCAAACGGCCCAATCCGTCACCGCGCTGGTTCGGTTTCCACGAGGTCTTCCACTCCTTCACGCTGGCCGCGTTCGTGGTGCACTACGTCGGCATTTCGCTGGTCGCCTACCAGAGTTGAGGGACCCCGGCCCGGGTGTGCGGCACACCGCCGGGCCGGGGAGTGCGGCACGGCGGGGGCGCTATCCCGCACTTCCAAGCCGTACATACAGGACAATTTCCCCATGTCCGCTCCCGCCCGTACACCGTCGGACGTCCCGCCGGGCGTCCAGCCCGCCGCCTCCTGGGCCCCGCCGGGTCTGCGCGAGCGGAAGAAGCTCAGGACCCGGCTCGCGATCCGGCGGGCGGCGTACCGGCTGATCACCGAGCAGGGGTACGAGGCCACGACGGTCGAGCAGATCGCGGACGCGGCCCAGGTCTCCCCGTCCACGGTGTTCCGCTACTTCCCCGCCAAGGAGGACATCGTCGTCTCCGGGGCGTACGGGTCCGCCCTCCTGACGGCGCTGCGGGCCCGTCCGCTCGACGAGGAACCACTGGACTCGGTCCGGCACGCGCTCGCCGACGGGCTGACGGCGGCGATCGGGCAGGGCCGGGAGGAGGCCGTCCAGCGCACCCGGCTGATGGTGGAGGTCCCGGCCCTGCGGGCCCGGATGACCGAGGCCCTGGCGGCGACCACGGCGGAGGCCCTGGCCTGCACCCTGGCCGAACGCGCCGGACGGCCGCCGGACGACCTGGGGGTACGGGTCTTCACGGCGGCGGTGCTGGGGGCGCTGCGCGAGGTGATGGTGCACTGGGCGGCGGGGGGCCACCGGGAGGACCCGGTGGCGCTGATGGACCGGACGCTGCGCCGGCTGCGGGGCGGCCTGCGCATCTGACCCGTCCGGCACCCGCCCGGCTGCCTGTCGGCCTGCCGCTCGGCCGGTCCGTTCAGCCGGTCCGCTCAGCCGCCGGAGGTCAGCTCGGTCTGTCCGCTCAATCGCCGGGGGTCAGCTCGGCCGCCAGCGCGCCGGGCTCCGTCACCGGCCGCCGGCAGACGAACCCCCGGCAGACATAGGCCGCGGCGGCGCCGTCGACCAGCGGCCGGTCCCTCAGCAGCGGGAACTCGTCGCTGTCCGGCGTCCCGACCGCCACCACCGCTCCCGGTGCGGGCGCGAGCAGGGCCGTACGGTGCAGCTCCGCTGCGGCCGGGTCGTCCTCCGCGCCGACGACGGCGACCTCACGGGGCCCGTCGAGCAGGGCCTCGGCGACGGCGAGCCCCCAGCCGATGAACCGGGGCACCCTCGGCCCCAGCGCTCTGACCACCCCGAGCGCCTGCTCGGCCGCCGTCCGGTGGGCTTCGGAGCCGGTGTGGGCGGCGTACGACAAAAGCGCGCCGGCCGCCGCCGTCCAGCCGGAGGGGGTGGCGTTGTCGGTGGGGTCCTGGGGCCGCCGGATGAGCTGTTCGGCGTCGTGCGCGGTGTCGTAGAGGGTGCCGTTCTCCCCGGTGAAGCGGTCGAGGACGATGTCGAGCAGCAGCCCGGCGAACTCCAGCCACACGCCCTCGCCGGTGACGCCGGCAAGCGCGAGAAAGCCCTCGGCGACATCGCCGTAGTCCTCCAGGACCCCGGCGTTCGTGCCCGCGCGGCCGTCCTTGGAGGTACGGGTGAGCCGGGCCGAGCTGTCCAGGTGCAGCCGCACCAGCAGATCGGCCGCCTCGGTGGCGCGCTCGACCAGGTCGGGCCGGTCGAAGAAGGCGCCGGCCTCGGCGAGCGCGGCGATGGCGAGCCCGTTCCACGCGGCGACGACCTTGTCGTCCCGCTCGGGCCGCTCCCGCAGCTCCCGGGCCGCGAACAGCCGCTCCCTGATCCCGTCGCCGGGCCCGTCGCCGGGGAGCCGCAGCACGGACGTCCCGTGCTCGAAGGTTCCGCTCGCGGTCACGCCGTACGCCTCGGCGGCGCGCGCGCCGTCCTCGTCCCCGAGGACGTCGCGCAGCTGCTCCGGCGTCCAGACGTAGAAGGCGCCCTCGGTCGGCTTACCGTCCGCGGCGGTGCTGTCGGGGCTGTCGGCGTCGAGCGCGGAGGCGAAGCCGCCCTCGGCGGTGCGCAGTTCCCGGACCATGAAGTCGGCGGTCTCCAGCGCGACGCGCCGGGCGAGAGGGGAGCCGGTGGCCCGCCACAGCCGCGCGTACACCCGGCAGAGCAGGGCGTTGTCGTAGAGCATCTTCTCGAAATGCGGAACGATCCATTCCGAGTCAACGGAGTAGCGGGCGAAACCGCCGCCGAGCTGGTCGTAGATCCCGCCCCGGGCCATGGCCTCGGCGGTCCCGGCGGCCATCTGGAGCGCCCCGTCGGAGCCGGTGCGCGCGTGGTGCCGCAGCAGGAACTCCACCACCATGGACGGCGGGAACTTGGGGGCGCCGCCGAACCCGCCGTACCGCTCGTCGTACTCCCTGCTCAGCCCGAGCAGCGCCTGCGCCTGCTCCCCGGCCCCGGGCAGCCCCTCCCCACCGTGCGCGAACGCCCGCCCGGCAAGATCCCGCCGAATCCGCCCGGCGACCTCGTCCACCTCGCCCCGCCGCTCGGTCCAGGCCGCGACGACCCCTTCGAGCACCTGCCGGAACGAGGGCAGCGCATGCCTCGGCTCGGGCGGGAAGTACGTCCCGAAGTAGAACGGCTCCCCGTCCGCCGTCATGAACACGGTCATCGGCCAGCCCCCGTGCCCGGTGGCCGCCTGCACCGCCTCCATATAGACGGCATCCACGTCGGGCCGCTCCTCGCGGTCCACCTTGACGGAGACGAAGTGCTCGTTGAGGTAGGCGGCGGTGGCGTCGTCCTCGAAGGACTCATGGGCCATGACATGGCACCAGTGACACGCCGCGTACCCCACGCTCAGCAGCACGGGAACCCCCCGCCGCCGGGCTTCCTCGAACGCGGCCGGCTCCCACGGCCACCAGTCGACGGGGTTGTCCGCGTGCTGGAGCAGATAGGGGGAGGTGGCCTGGGCGAGTCGGTTGGGCATGGACCCATCCTCGCGCACGGGGGCGGGGGGACGCTCCTGCGGCACGGCCCGGCCGTTCCCAGGCGCCCCGGGGAGGCAGTGCGCCTTCGGCATCGGGCACCCCGGCACCACGGGACAGTAGGCTGACCCGGCAGCGCTGGAACTGTACGAGGCTCCTCGGAGGAGGTACGTCATGACCGCCGCAGTGGTGGCACCCGCGTAGATGCATACGCAGATCAGCGCGGAGCAGTACGACTCCTGGTCCGAGGAACAGTGCGACGGCATCGAGATCGTGGACGGGATGGCCGTGGTGAGCCCGAGCACCTCCAAGCGGCACAACCGGCTGGCCCGGATCCTGGCCAATGCCCTGGACGCCGCCGCGGGCCCGGACTGGAACGCCGACACGGACTTCGACGTCCGCCTCCAGGACGTTCCGCTCACCAACCGCCGCCCGGACGTCGCCGTCTACCGGGCGGAGACCATCGACCTCACGCCGACCCGCCCCGAGCATGTACTCCTGATCGTCGAGGTCGTGTCACCCGGCTCGGAGACCACCGACCGAATCGTGAAGGTGGACCAGTACGCCAAGGCCGGCATCCCCTTCTACTGGCGGGTCGAACAGGCCGCCACCGGGGTCCCGATCATCTACACCTACGTTCTCGACCCCGCCACCAAGGTCTACCGGGACGGCGAGATGTTCACCGGTGTGATCAAGGCTGCCGCGCCCTTCTCCGTAACCGTGGACCTGGGAACCGTCTGACAGCGCTGGAAGATCACTTCCTCGCGCACGGGATGTCGGGGGCCCGTGGCACGACCGGCGGGAGCGGGCTCCTGCGGAGAATCCCGCACGCTGTAACAGACCTTGCCGCACGCTGGAGGCATGAAGCCGACGCGACCTGGGACGACCAGGAGCATCTCCGTGTCCATGCCTTCCGATCTGATCGGTGAGCTGCCCTCACGAGTCGGACGCCAGGGAGTGTCCAGCTACATCACCGAAGCCGTCCGGCTCCGCCTCACCATGGACGGGCTCAACGAGATCGTCGCCTCGCACGAGGCCGAACACGGTGCGCTCACCGAGCAGGAGATCGCGGCCGCGCACCGCGAGCTGTTCGGGGCGGAGGACTCCCGCGCCACCCGTCAGGACGCTGATTGAAGGAGCCGTCCTCGCTCGTGTCCGACAGCCGGGCCCATGGGTGTACTCGGATCGATGCACACATTCGGCTTTCCCTGCGACGCCCGACCCGTCACTATGCAAGGTCCGTTCACGGGCCGGCGGGAGGCCGTGGAGCAGATCGCCCAGTGGGTACGGGCCGCCCGCGCCGCGACCGGGACCCGGCCCACTGTGGTCGTCCTGCACGGCCCGGCGGGCTCCGGCCGCACCGCGCTCGCGCTGCGCGCCACCCACCACCTGAAGGACCTCTTCCGGGGCGCCTGTCTGGTCGATCTGCGCGGCGCGAGCGACCGGCCCCTCCCCACCCGCGACGCCCTGCTCCATCTGCTCAACCGGCTCGGCGCCCCCCGCGAGCAGCTGCTGTTCCGGGAGGGCTCCTCCGCCGAGCAGCAGGTGCGGCGGCTGGCCGAGCTGTACCACCGGCATCTGACCGGGCTGCCGGTGACCGTGATCCTCGATGACGCCGCCGACACCGACGAGGCCGAGCAGATCCGTACGCTCCTTCCCGAGCGTTCCGACAGCCTGGTCCTGGTCACCGCCACCGGGCCGCTGACGCTCCCGGACTCCCTCCCCGCCCGGGTGCACCACCTGCCCGTCGAGGCCCTGGACGGCGCCGGTACGGAGGAGCTGCTGCGCGAGGTGGCCGGGCGGCAGGGCGCCGCGCCCGAAGCGCCCTACGACGGCCGGTCCGAGGACCGGGTGCGTGAGCTGTGCGGCGGGCTGCCGCTGGCGCTGCGGATCGCCGGTTCGGCGCTCGGGACCCGTACCGTCCGGCAACTCGCCGACGGTCTCGCGGCACAGCCGGACGCCGCCCCCGTCGAGCGGGCCCTCTGGCTCCGCTACGGCGAACAGGGCGAGGCGGGGCGCCGGCTGCTGCGGCGGCTCGCCCTCGCCGGACGGGCCTCCCTGGGCGCGGCCGCCGCCGCTGCCCTGCTCGCCACCGAGGAGCGGGAGGCCCGCAGACTGCTGGCCGAACTGGCGGACGCCGGGCTGATCGACCGCGTACGCGCCAGCCGCTACCGCCTCCACGACGCCGTCCGCGCCTTCGCCCGCGCCCGGCTCCTGGACGAGGAGGACGCCGCCGAGCGCACCGCCGCGCAGGAGCGTCTGATCCGGAACTACGCGGATCTCGCCGGCGCGGTGGTGCGGATGGTGGACGGCAAGATGTCGACCCGGGCCGGCCAGTTCGGTGCCCACGGCTTCTCGTCGCTCGACTCGGCGCTGCGCTGGCTGGACGACGAGGCCAGCTTCATCACTTCCGCGCTGCGGTACGCGGAGGGCGTCGACCAGCGGACCCTCCAGCGGCTGCTGGGCGCCCTCGCCGATCACTGTCTGCTCCGGGGGGACCTGTACCGCCTCGGGGAGATCGGCGAGCTGTCGCAGTCCGTGGGCCGGGGGTCACTGGAGCATTCGGTGCAGTGGCGTACGGGGATCGCGGCCCGGCAGCTGGGCGAGCTGGACAAGGCCCGGACCACGCTGTCGTCGGTGGTCGGCCTCTACCGCGACGAGCACGACGACGCGGGCACCGCGCTGGCGCTCTGTTCCCTCGGGATCACCCTGCACCACCAGGGCCATCTGTCCGAGGCGGCGGAGAAGCTGACCGAGGCGGTCGCGCTCCAGTCCTCGGCCGGGCAGGCGGAGGACCGGGCCTGGTCGCTGCACGCGCTGGCGGCGGTCCGCCGGGACCGGGCCGAGCTGGCCGAGGCCCGGTCGCTGCTGGCGACGGCGCTGGCCCTGCACCGCGAGGGCGAGTCGCTGCACGGCGAGGCGTGGACCCATTTCCAGCTCGGGCAGGTGTACCTGCGGATGGGCACGGTCCCCGAGGCGGAGTCGGAGCTGTCCCGCGCACTGGAGCTGTACCGGCGTACGGGCGACGGGCGCGGCGAGGCGTGGGCGCTGACGCAGCTGGCGCGGGCCCGGCTGGTGGACGGCGATCCGCTGCTCGCCGTGGACGGGCTGTGGGAGGCACTGGCCCGCCACCGGGAGAACGAGGACGCGCGCGGCGAGGCGTGGACGCTGTACTACCTGGGGCAGGCGCTGGAGGAGCGCGGCGACCTGGACCAGGCGGTGCGGGAGCTGGAGCGGGCGCGGACGATGTTCTCGCTGATGCGGGACGGGTACGGGCTGGCGTGCGCCCGTCACCACTCGGGCCGGGTCTCCCGCGACCTACAGGCGGCCCGGACCGGCGGTCTGCGCAACTCCGGTTTCGCCCGTCAGCTGCTGGTCGAGTGCCGGAACGACTTCCGCCGGATCGGGGTCGCCCACGGGGAGGGGTGGACCTGCCTGGAACTCGCCCTGATCGACGCGGGCAACAGCCGGGCGGAGCGGGCGCTGGCGCTCTGCGACGAGGCCGTGGCGCTGTTCGCCTCGTACGGGGACGAGCGCGGCGGCGACTGGGCCCGTTTCCTGCGCTGCACCCTGCTGCCGTACGCCTCGCCGGGCGGCACCGAGGTCGGCACGGCCGTGGCGCAGGAGGAGCTGGCGGCGCTGGAGCGGGCGGAGCACCCGGCCCGTGACGGCAGGCTGGCGGAGTGCGCGCGGGCGCTGGCGGTGGTGCTGGAGCGGGGGGTGCGGCTGGAGGACGGCTGGCAGGCGTGGCAGCTGGGGCTGGTGCCGAACCGGCACGCGCGGGAGGTCATGGGCGTACCGCTGGACGGCCCGGGGTCGGGCGCGGGATCTGGGGCCGGAGCCTGAGCCTGAGCCTGAGCCTGAGCGAGCCTGAAGGGTACGGGCCTGAGGGCTGCGGCTCCGGGGGGGGCACGGGCCGGGGGCCACGGCAGGCCACGCGGCGGCGCCGAACGCACGACGACGGCCGGCCGGGCGGATGGATCTCCGCCCGGCCGGCCCGGTCCGCCGCTTGCGTCAGACCTTCTTGACGGCCTTCGCCGCCGGCCCCGCCACCTTCGGCGCACCCGCCGGGGGGGCCTCCTCGAAGTTGATCCGCCCCATGTGCCGGTTGAGGGACTTCATCAGGAACCAGACGCCCACGGCCAGCGCCGCGAAGACCAGGAAGCCGAGAACACCGGGGGTGACCTTGTTCTTGTCCAGCTCCTGGGCCAGCGTGGCCGCGTGCATCATTGCGAGGTTTGCGCTTCCGCTCATATCAGGCATTCTCGCGGATGCCCGCGAAGAGGTCGTCCTCGGGGAGGGAGGTATCGACCAGAGACTTCGCCAGCTCGTACTCCTCGGTCGGCCAGACCTCCTGCTGAAGCTCCAGCGGAACCCGGAACCAGCCGCCGTCCGGGTCGATCTGGGTGGCGTGCGCGATCAGCGCCTTGTCCCGGATCCCGAAGAACTCCGCGCAGGGAACGTACGTGGTCAGCGTGCGCTCGACCCGCTCGAACTCCTTCCAGCGGTCCAGCCACTCCCCGTACGGGGACTCCAGGCCGCGCGCGAGCAGCGCCTCGTGCAGGGCGACGGTGCGCGGCCGGTTGAAGCCCTGGTTGTAGTAGAGCTTGCTCGGCTGCCACACCGGGCCGAACTCGTCCTCGGGGAAGCGTTCGGCGTCCGCCGCGCCCTCCCAGGCCACCATCGTGATCTTGTGGGTCATGATGTGGTCGGGGTGCGGATAGCCGCCGTTCTCGTCGTAGGTGGTGATCACCTGCGGCCGGAAGGAGCGGATGGAGCGCACCAGCGGGCCGGCGGCGCTCTCCACGTCCTCCAGGGCGAAGCAGCCCTCGGGCAGCGGGGGCAGCGGGTCGCCCTCGGGGAGCCCGGAGTCGACGAAGCCCAGCCACTCCTGGCCGACGCCCAGGATCTCGCGGGCCTCGTCCATCTCCTTGCGACGGACCTCGTGGATGTTCTCCTCGATGTACTTGTCGCCCTGGAGCTTGGGGTTGAGGATGGAGCCGCGCTCGCCGCCCGTGCAGGTCACGACCAGCACGTCCACCCCCTCGGACACATACCTGGCCATCGTGGCCGCCCCCTTGCTCGACTCGTCGTCAGGGTGGGCGTGAACGGCCATCAGTCGCAGCTGCTCAGTCAAGACTCGTTCCTCGTGACTCGTGATTCGTCGCGGGCCACCGGAAACGGCCCCGCGGGGCGGGGTGGCGGTCGGCCGGCGGCAGGCAGGCTTCTATAGTGACCGAATCCGGGGGTGGAAAATTCCGGGTGCCCTCCGCGATGGGCCATCACGGAGAATCACCGGGGATGATCTGTCCGGGGGTGTCGGGAAGTGCCGGGAAAGATCCAGTGCCGTCCCGGCCGATGCCGAGAGGAACGACGATGAGCGCGGTGCGCGAGCGCGAGCAGGTGCCCGAGGGCCGTTACGGCCGCTCGGCCGATCAGCGTGCGGACCGCCGGCTGAAGATCCTGGGCTCGGTGCTGGGCGTGGGCTTCCTCGCGATGGTCGGCTGGTTCGGCTACGACTACATCGCGGAGCAGGACATCAGCGCCGAGGTGATCAAGTTCGACGTGACGTCGGCCTCCGAGGTGCAGGTGCATCTGGAGATCCGCAAGGGCGCGGACACCACCGGCAGCTGTACGGTCCGCTCCCGGGCCAAGGACGGCGCCGAGGTCGGCCGGGTGGACGTCGCGGTGGACGGGACGGGCCGGAGCCGGATCGACGAGATCGTCAGGGTCCGCACGACGGCCCAGGCGACCAGCGCGGAGCTGGTGGGCTGCTCCGCCCGCTAGTCCGTTTATCCCCCTTGCGTCCTGGAGCACGGCGCTGACCTGCACTGACGCATTTCTCATGGTTTTTGTCCTCCCCCTTCTGCCGCGAAATTGTTAGGCTCGTGGTTTCGCCCATCCGTGATGGCTGCATGCTTCTGGGGAGGGCGATGCTTTGTATTCCCAGTACCTACGAGGAGCACCTGTGACCCAGACCAGCGAGAACGTCACCTGGCTCACCCAGGAGGCGTACAGCCAGCTCAAGGCCGAGCTGGAGTACCTGTCTGGTCCCGCGCGCACCGAGATCGCCAAGAAGATCGAGGCCGCGCGCGAGGAGGGGGACCTGCGGGAGAACGGCGGGTACCACGCGGCCAAGGAGGAGCAGGGCAAGCAGGAGCTTCGCGTGCGCCAGCTGACCCAGCTCCTGGAGAGCGCGAAGGTCGGCGAGGCGCCGGCCGACGACGGCGTCGTGGAGCCCGGCATGGTGGTGACGATCGCGTTCGACGGCGACGAGGACGACACGCTGACGTTCCTGATGGCGTCGCGCGAGTACGCCAGCTCGGACATCGAGACGTACTCCCCCCAGTCCCCGCTGGGCACGGGCGTCAACGGCAAGAAGGTCGGCGACACGGCGGAGTACGAGCTGCCGAACGGCAACCGGGCGTCGGTGACGATCCTCGCGGCCAAGCCGTACACGGCCTGAGCGGGACGACGACTTCGAGGGCCCCGGGGACGACCTCCCCGGGGCTTTCGCGTGTCCGAACGCTTTTCGCGCGCCGGGGGTCACGCCCCGAAGCCGTACTCCAGGATGTAGGCGGCCGAGTCGAGCGTCATCTCGTTGACTTCGACGGCCCGCCCGGCGGCGGTGTACGCGGTACGGGCTATGAGCACGACGGGCGTCCCGCTGCCGAGCCCGAGCCGCCCGGCCTCCTCCCGCGAGGGCATCCGCGCCCGTACCTCCTCGCGGAAGTGGACGGGGGCGTGGCCGAGGTCCGCGAGCCGGGCGTAGATCCCGCCAGGGCCCGGGTCCCCCCAGGTGACGGGTGACTCGGCGACCAGTTCGGCGGGCAGGTGGGACGTGGCCAGCATGACGGGCTTGCCATCGAGGACGTACCGCCGCGACCGGAGACAGAGGGCGGCCCCGGGCTCGATCCCCAGCACTCCGGCGATGCGCTCACCGGCGGTCTCCTCCCCGACGACGAGCTGGTCGACGACCAGTTCCCGGCCCTCGGCCTCGCTCTCCCACACGGACCGGCCACCGCGCCAGCCGTCGGCGGCGAGCCGGGTGATGCCGTGTCGCCGCACCGGCTGCCACCGATCGGTCATCGTCGGCGCTCCTTTCCTCACGGCATGTCGTACTCGGCCGCCAGTTCACGCCCCGGGCCGAGGAAATCCGTCGCGTACTCCGTCACGTCACCGTGCTGGTCCCAGTAGAGATTGCTCCACAGCAGCACGGGCTCCCCGGCCGCCACACCGAGCAGCGTCGCCACGTCGTCGGGTGCACGGCACACCGAGATCGCGTCCCGGCGGCGGACGACCCGGCGTCCGGTGCGCTCCTCCACCAGGCCGAAGGTCATGGCGGGCAAGGGTTCGGGAGAGAGCAGTTCCGGTGCCTCGTCCGCGAGGAAGCCGGGGAGCCAGGAGGTCGACAGGGCGACCGGCCCCCGCTCGTCCGCATAGCGCCGCCGGCGCCGGACGACCGGCGTGCCCTCGGCCACGCCGAGTGCGGCGGCCACATCGGCCGGTGCCGGTTCGAGTCCGGCTCCGGTCACCTCGACCCGTTCCCCGGGCAGTGTCCCCGTGCCGCCCGCTCTGAGCATCCGCAACCGTTCGGGCCCCGTGGTCTGTCTCCTGCCCGGTTCGACAGCGTCCTCCTCGTGCGGTGGCATCCTCGCCTCCTGTGGTCGTCCGACGACTCACAGGGGCGCTACCCGGGGAGCCCGTCGGCGAACCCGCCCCCGCTCCGGCCCGGCGCATCCTCCCGTACGGCTGGAAAACGAGGCGCCCCCCGCGTCCCCGTGAACGCGGCGGGCGCCTCGGCACAGCGGTGGTCAGCCCGCCGCCCTGCGGTACTTGCGGACCGCGAGGGAGCGGAAGACCACCAGGATCAGGACCGACCACAGGACCGACGCGAGGACCGGGTTCTGCATCGGCCACGCGGCCGGGGCCTCGTAGCCCGGGGGGAGGTTGCCGAAGAGTTCGCGGCAGGCCTGGACCGTCGCGCTGAAGGGGTTCCACTCCGCGATGTGCCGCAGGAAGGTCGGCATCTGGTTGGAGTCCACGAACGCGTTCGAGATGAACGTGAGCGGGAAGAGCCAGATCAGCCCGCCCGAGGTGGCCGCCTCCGGGGTGCGGACCGAGAGGCCGATCAGCGCGCCGATCCAGGAGAAGGCGTAGCCGAGCAGGAGCAGCAGCAGAAAGCCGAGGAGGACCTCGCCGAAGCTGGTGTGGGTGCGCCAGCCGACCAGGAGGGCGACGCCGGCGAGGACGATCAGGGTCAGGGTCGTCTGGACCAGGTCGGCGAAGGTGCGGCCGGTGAGGACCGCGCCCCGGGACATGGGGAGCGAGCGGAAGCGGTCGATCAGCCCTTTGTGCATGTCGTCGGCGATGCCCGCGCTCGCGCCCGCCGTGGCGAACGTGACCGTCTGGGCGAAGATGCCCGCCATCAGGAACTCCCGGTACGCCTGTGCCGAGGTGGTGCCGCCGACCTGGATGGAGCCGCCGAAGACATAGGTGAAGAGGACCACGAACATCACGGGCTGGATCAGGCCGAAAATGACCATTTCCGGGATGCGGGTCATACGGATCAGATTGCGCCGGGCGACGACGAGCGAGTCGCCCATCGACTGCACGAACCTGCCGTGCCGCCGGGGCACCGGGAGCGGGGCGGTCTCGGTCGTCGCGGTCATACGGATGCCTCCTTGCGGTCGGTGCCGTCGTCGTCCCGTGCGTCCCGTGCGTCCTTCGCGCCGCTGCTGCCGCCGCCGCTGCCGCCGTCGCCGCCGTCGCCGCCGTCATTCTTGTTCTTCGCCGCGGCCGCCTGCTCCGCCGCGTGGCCGGTGAGCGCGATGAAGACGTCGTCCAGCGTGGGCCTGCGCAGCCCGATGTCGTCGATCTCCACACCCTGGCCGTCCAGCTCGCGGATGACCTCGGCGAGCAGCCGGGCCCCGCCCGCGACCGGGACGGTCAGCCGGCGGGTGTGCTCCTCGATCGCGACCTCGCCCTTGCCGAATCCGAGCAGTACCTCGCGGGCGGCGGCGATCCGGGCGGGGTCGTGCACGACGACCTCGACGCGTTCGCCGCCCGTACGCGCCTTGAGCTGGTCGGCGGTGCCGCGCGCGATGACCCGGCCGTGGTCCACGACGCAGATGGTGTCGGCGAGACGGTCCGCCTCCTCCAGGTACTGGGTGGTGAGCAGGAGCGTCGTACCGCCCCTGACCAGCTCCTGGATGACGTCCCACAGAAGCTGGCGGTTGCGCGGGTCGAGGCCGGTGGTGGGCTCGTCCATGAACATCACCGGCGGTGAGACCACCAGCGCGGCGGCCAGGTCGAGCCTGCGGCGCATGCCGCCGGAGTAGGTCTTCGCGGGCCGGTCGGCGGCTTCCGTGAGGCCGAAGCGCTCCAGCAGGTCGGCCGCCCGCCGCTTCGCGTCCCGCGCGCTCAGCTGGTAGAGCTGCCCGACCATCCGGAGGTTCTCCCGGCCGGTCAGATACTCGTCGACGGCGGCGAACTGACCGGAGAGCCCGATCGAGCGGCGGACCTCGTTGGGGTGCCTGAGTACGTCGATGCCCGCGACCAGGGCCTTTCCCCGGTCGGGCTGGAGCAGTGTGGTCAGTACGCGCACGGTGGTGGTCTTCCCGGCCCCGTTGGGGCCGAGCAGTCCCATGACCGTGCCTTCGGGGACGTCGAGATCGACGCCGTCCAGTGCCTTGACCTCGCCGAAGGTCTTCACCAGGCCTTCGGCGTGAATGGCGCCCGGCATAGGGATCTCCCAGGGTGTGGCAGACAGGTCGGTTCGGTGGTGGTGGCGCACGGGTCGCGCGGGACCGCCCGAAGATGCCCATCTTGCTGCCTTTAGTCCCGTTTCTCATTATTTGGCGGCGGCAGGGCGGGGCGTCCGGGACGCGGCACCGCACGGCGACGACGGGGGACAGCACCCTAACGCGATAGATCGCGTATCACCACGGTTCGCGCGCCACCACCGTCACCCGTGCCGGTGCCGTATCCGCGCCCAGTACGGGCGTACGCGCCATCACGACGCGATATATCGTCCCCGGGCGACCAGCCGGACATGCGGGCGACGGTCAGTGGATCACCGTCACCGTGTACCCCGCGTCCCGCAGCCCGGACGCCACCGCCCCGCAGTGCTCCGGCCCCTTCGTCTCCAGCTGAAGCTCCACCTCCACCTCGGTGAGCCCGAGCCGCGGATCGGTCCGCACATGGCTGACGTCCAGGACGTTCGCGTCGAGCACCGACAGCGACCCCAGCAGCGCCGCCAGCGCCCCCGGGCGGTCCGTCAGCCGCAGCCGCAGCGACAGATAGCGCCCGGCGGCCGCCATCCCGTGCCGCAGCACCCGCTGGAGCAGCAGCGGATCCACATTGCCGCCCGACAGCACCGCCACCACCGGCCCCGCGAAGGCCCGGGGATCGCTCAGCAGCGCCGCCACCGGAGCCGCCCCGGCCGGCTCCACGACCAGCTTCGCCCGCTCCAGACAGAGCAGCAGCGCGCTGGACAGCTCGTCCTCCGACACCGTGCGGACCTCGTCCACCAGCTCCTCGATGATCCGGAACGGGACGTCCCCGGGCCGGCCGACCCTGATGCCGTCCGCCATCGTCACGGGCGACACCAGCGACACCGGGTGCCCCGCCGCCAGCGAGAGCGGATACGCGGCCGCGCCCGCCGCCTGCACCCCCACCACACGGACGTCGGGCCGTATCGCCTTCACCGCCACCGCGATCCCGGCCGCGAGACCCCCGCCGCCCACGCCGACGACGATGGTCCGCACCTCCGGGCACTGCTCCAGGATCTCCAGGCCGACCGTCCCCTGGCCCGCGATGATGTCCGGGTGGTCGAAGGGATGGATGAAGACCGCGCCCGTCCGGTCCGCGTACTCCCGCGCCGCGTCCAGTGTCTCCTCGATGATCTGGCCCTGGAGCCGTACGTCAGCGCCGTACTCCCGGGTCGCCGCCACCTTCGGCAGCGGGGCGCCCACCGGCATGAAGACCGTGGACCGCACCCCGAGCAGCGACGACGCCAGCGCCACACCCTGCGCGTGGTTGCCGGCGGAGGCCGCGACCACCCCGGCCGCCCGCTCCTCGGGGCGGAGGCAGGAGATCCGCACATAGGCGCCGCGCAGCTTGAACGACCCGGTCCGTTGAAGGTTCTCGCACTTCAGCCGGACCGGCGCACCGACCAGACCGGTCAGGTGCCGGCTGCCCTCCAGCGCGGTGACGCGGGCGACCCCCGAGAGCATCTTCTGTGCCCCGCGGACATCGTCGAGGATCACCGGGCGAAAGGTGTCTGGCGTGCTGAAGCTCATGACCTCAAGTCTCGCAGCTCACACGGGTGGCGGCCGCCCGGCGTTCGACGCCCCGATCCCCTTCCTATGGGTTTCCCCAACCTCGTCCGGACCGCGCCACGGCCGCGTACTGTGTCCCCCACAAATCTGACCACCGCACGAGAGAGCCCTTGGCCATGCCCACTTCCCAGGACATGACGACACATCTCGACCCTGGCCTCCTCGATGCTCTCCAGCACCAGGTCGCCCTGTTCGCCCGGCGCGCGGAACAGACCCGTCTCGGCGGGGTTGGCCAGGTCCGCAACTCGATGGACCGCGCCGCCTATCTCCTGCTCAACCGGCTCGACCGCGAAGGCCCGATGGGGGTGAAAGCACTGGCGGCAGGCATGGGCATCGACTCGTCCACGGTGACCCGGCAGGTCGCGCCCCTGGTCGACACCGGCCTGGTCAAACGGACCTCGCACCCGGAGGACGGCCGCGCGGTCGTTCTTCAACTCTCCCCGCGCGGACAGGCACGTCTCGAAGAGGTCCGCACATCGCGGCGCGCGCTCATGGAGCAGGTGACGGACGGCTGGACCGAGAACGAGCGGGAGTCCTTCTGCCTGCTGCTCACCCGGTTCAACACCGCGCTCTCGGCCCGGCAGACGGGGCTGCCACTGGAACAGACCGGGGCCTCGTAGCCGTACCGCGCCGTAGCGGAGCCCGACGGCCGTACGGCGTCCCACCCGACTCCCCACTCCCTCCCTGCCCCTTCTGACGGACGACTCCTGACGGACGACGCCTGACGGACGACTTCTGACGGACGACCCTGGTACGCCGACCACCCGGGCCGACCGTCCAACAGCAGGGCCGCCGTCCCGGGCGCCTCACGGCGTCCGGGACCACTTTCCGCTGCCCGCCTCTTGACCCCGGCCGCCGAACTGCCCGTAGATGAGGGCGTGAACGCGCGACGGGCGGTGGCGGCATCCCGCCGTGCCCGTGAGTTCGAAGAGTTCGTCACGGGCGCGGCGGGGCGACTTCTGCACGTCGCGAACCTGCTCACGGCCGAGCCGCCGGGGGCGGACCCCCGTGCCCGCCGGCTCGTGACCGAGGCACTGGCCCATACGTACGCCCGCTGGGACCGGCTGCGCGGCGAGGACCCGTACAGCCTGGCCCGCGAGGAGTTGATCACCCGCTTCGCCCGGGGCCAGCGGCTGTGGACACACCGCTTCCGCGGCCGCGGGAGGGCCGGCGGGTGTCCGGACCCGGACGGAGTCCTGCGTATCCTCACCGCGCGCGAGCGTCTGATCGTCGTACTGCGCTTGTACGAATCGGTGGGCGACGAACAGACGGCCGCGCTGGCCGGACTGCCGGTGGAACAGGTCCGGTTGATCTCCCGCCGGGCCGTGGCCAGGCTCTGCGCGGACGCGGGCACCGGGCCGGGGCCCATGGCAGGGCCGGTGGCCGGACCGGCGGCAGGGCCGGGTCCGGTCGCGGAGGCGGGGAGGTGAGCGGTCCGCCCAGCCGCAAGGAGGAACAGGTGCGGCGGATGCTCGCGGGAGGGCCCGCGCCGGTGCCCGCCGGGCTGGCGGAGCGCGCGGAGGAACGGGGGGAACGGATCCGGCGCCACCGCCGGGGGCTCCGCCGGGTGCTCGGGGCGCTGCTGCTGACGGCGGCGGTCGCGTTCACGCTGTGGGCGAACGCGGCCCGGCCCTGGGAGTCCGCCCCGGCCGGGGTCACACCCCGCGTGGACAGCGTGGACAGCGTGGACGGATGGTGAGCAGTGGTGACGGGTGGTGACGGGTGGTGACCGGGCCTACGCTGGAAGGAAGCGGCACCTACCCACCGAGGAGGTCGCCATGACCAGGAAAGTCGCCGACTGCCGGAAGTTCCCGAGCGAGTCGGGCTGCACCCTCACCATCTCGGGCCGCGAGGACGAGGTCGTACGGGCCGCCACCGAGCACGCCGTCTCGGTGCATGGCCATGAGGACAGCGCCGAACTGCGGCAGCAGATCCGCGGGATGCTGGAGGACGAGAAGGTCCCGGCCTGAACAGCGGGACGCGAAGGTCCCGGGCCCAAGCAGCGAGAGGAACCGGCCGGGACGACGGCCGGTTCCCCTCATGGCCCCGATGGTCCCGATCGCCCCGGCTCAGCCGAGCGCCTGCTCCAGGTCCGCCAGCAGGTCGTCCACCGCTTCGATGCCCACCGACAGCCGCACCAGGTCGGCCGGCACCTCCAGCGCGGAGCCCGCGACCGACGCGTGGGTCATCCGGCCCGGGTGCTCGATCAGCGACTCCACCCCGCCCAGGGACTCGCCGAGCGTGAAGAGTCGCGCCCGGTCGCAGACCGCGACCGCCGCCTCCTCGCCGCCCTCGACCTGGAAGGACACCATCCCGCCGAACGCCTTCATCTGCTTGGCGGCGATCTCGTGGCCCGGGTGGTCCGGCAGCCCCGGGTACAGGACACGGGTCACCTTCGGGTGCCGGGTCAGCAGCTCCGCGATCCGGCCCGCGTTCTCGCTGTGCCGGTCCATCCGTACCGGCAGGGTCTTGATCCCGCGCAGCACCAGCCAGGAGTCGAAGGGCCCGGCGACCGCGCCCATCGCGTTCTGGTGGTACGCCAGTTCCTCGCCGACCTCCGCGTCCGCCGCGACCAGCGCGCCACCGACGACGTCGGAGTGGCCGCCCATGTACTTGGTCAGCGAGTGCACCACGATGTCCGCGCCGAGCGCGATGGGCTGCTGGAGGTAGGGGCTGGCGAAGGTGTTGTCGACGACCAGCCGGGCACCGGCGCCGCGCGCGATGTCGGCGACGGCCGCGATGTCGGTGATGCCGAGCAGCGGGTTGGACGGGGTCTCGACCCAGATCAGCTTGGTCGCCGGGGTGAGCGCCGCGCGCACGGACGCCGGGTCGGAGGTGTCGGCGACGGACCATTCGACGCCCCAGCGGGCGACGACCTTGGCGAAGAGACGGAACGTACCGCCGTAGGCGTCATTGGGGATCACCACATGGTCGCCGGGGCTCAGCAGCGCCCGCAGCAGGCAGTCCTCGGCCGCCAGACCGGAGGCGAAGGCGAGTCCGCGCCGGCCGCCCTCCAGCGCCGCCAGGTTCTCCTCCAGAGCGGTACGTGTGGGGTTGGCGCTGCGGCTGTACTCGTAGCCGCCGCGCAGCCCGCCCACTCCGTCCTGCTTGTAGGTGGACACCTGGTAGATGGGCGGGACGACCGCGCCGGTCAGCGGGTCGGCGGTGTTCCCCGCGTGGATGGCGAGGGTTTCGAGGTGCTGGGAGCTGCTGATGTCCTGGTGGCTCATGGCCCGAGGGTAGCCGCGCGGGTCGGGGGCCCGCCGCCGGGGAGCGGTCGCTTCGGCCGATTCCGGACGGTGCCGGGCGGGCCCCCGCCGTACCGGGGGCAGCGGTCCGAGACAGGGGGCGTCCGGAAGGCGGGCGCGTGCCTGGGGGACCGGCGGGCGTCCGGAAACATGACGGCGTCCGGGAGACCGGGGGCGTCCGGAAGAATCGCGGCGTCCGGGAGAATGGGCCCATGGAGATTCTCTGGTTCCTGATCGCGCTGGGCATGCTGACGGCGGTCCTGCTCCCGTTCGCGCTGCGCCGGCGGGCCGTGGGCATCCGCCAGGTCGCGCCCGACGCGCCCGACGCGGCGGACCCGGTCAGCTACGGGTTCCTCCGCCAGGAACTCCAGGACATCCGGCTGCCCGGCCCCGACCAGGACCTCGTCGACGTCCTCGACCTCGTCCAGCGGACCCAGGACTGGCGGGCCGCGTCGCAGCTGCTGGCCGGCACCCCCCAGAGCGGCGAGCTGCGCTGGCAGCGGGTGCAGGCGTTCGCCGGCGCCGCCGCGCTGGAGCTGGCGCAGAAGCCCGGCGCGGGCGGGTCCTGGCTGCGGACCTGGCGGCTGGAGTCCCCGAAGGACGCCGGTGGCGCGCAGGTGCACGCGGAGTTCCTGGTGCAGCAGGCGTGGCGCTCCTCCGCCGTCGGGTCGGACGACTTCCGGATCATCCTGGACGAGGCCCGCACGGCCTGCGCCGATGCGGCCCTGCTGGCTCCCGGCGACCCCATCCCGTACATCGTGGAACTGGCGATCGCGCGGGGCCTCGGCTATCCGCACGACCAGTTCGACCAGGTGTGGGCCAAGGTCATCGACCGCGCGCCGCACCACATGGGCGCGCATCTGGCCGCCCTGCACTACTGGTGCGAGAAGTGGCACGGCAGCCGGCAGGAAGCGGACCACTTCGCGACGACGGCGGCGGCGCGGGCCCCGCAGGGCTCCCTGCTGGCGGCGCTGCCCCTCTTCGCGGTGTACGAGCACATCCCCGATCTCGTCGTCGTGCAGAACTTCTACGGCACGGCCGTGGTCGGCAAGGCGATGGACGGCGCGCTGTACGCGGCGCACTCGGCCCGCGACGGCGACCCGGTCCTGCCGCACGTCCGCCATCTGCTGATCTGGTTCCTGGTCCGGGGCGAGCGCTGGGCCGAGGCGATGCAGCAGCTGGTACGGGTGGACGGCCATGTGGGCGCGCTGCCGTGGACGCAGAGCCCCGACCCGGCGGCGGAGTACACGCTCCACCGCAATCTGGCCGTCGCGGGGTACGAGGCGAACGGCGGGAGCCCGGCGACGCTGGCGCCCTGATCCGGGGTCCGGGCGGGACGCGGCGGCGGACGGGCCGGGGGCGGGCCGGGGAGCGGGGGCGGAACGCCACGGTGGGCCGCCCCGGCGCCAGGGGGACTCCCGGCCGGCGGCGGTCGCGGGGCGCTCGCGGAGCGCGCTCGGCACGGCCTGGGGAACCCGGTGGCGCGATCCTGCCCCAGGGTGGGCGAGCGGCCCGGAGGCGTGGTTGCCAGTGGGGGGTACGTGGAGTGATACTCCGACTCCCCCGCACCACTTCGCCATGCCTTCGCCACGTTCGCCATGCCTTCGTCACGCCGCGCCCACACCGCGGTCCTGTCCGGCGGGGCCAATCCGGGGGGCAGCCGCCCAGGGGCGTGCCTCCGCGGCCACGGAAAGGTCCGGATTCATGCCCCTCTTCTCGCGCCGCCCGAAGGACGCCACCGGCGGCGGCCCCGGTCCGGTGGACCGCCCGGGATCCGCCTCCCCTTCCGGCTTCGGCTCCGTTTCCCACTCCCTCCCCCGCTCCGGCTTCGGTCTGCGCTTCGGCCGACGGGCGGACCGGCCGGTGAGCGCCGAGCGGATCGCCGCGCTGGGCCTGCTGCCCAGGGAACGCCAGAACACCGGCCGGGCCGCGCCCGACCCCGGGCTCGACCGGGTGGTCGCGGCGGCGCGGGCGGGCGACTGGCGGCCGGGCGCGGAGCTGCTGGCGGCGACCGGGGAGCGGTGGGAACTCCGTACCGCCGTGATCGGCGAGCTGGCGGGCGCGGCCCGGCGGGACGACGTCTGGCTCCAGCGCTGGCGCACCCACCAGCCCGAGGACGCGGGGGCCGCGGCGGTGCAGGCGAAGGCGATGACCGATCTGGCCTGGGAGATCCGGGGCGGCGCCGGGGACGGACGGATGTCCCCCGAACAGTCGGAAGGCTTCTTCCGCATCCTGAGCCGCGCGGGCCGGGACATCGCCCGCGCGAAGGACCTGGACGCGCGGGACCCCTCCCCCTATGTCGCGGACATCTGGCGCGGGATCGGCCTGAACCGTCCGCACGCGGAGATGCACCGGCTGTGGGGCAGCGCGGTCGCCCTCGACCCGTACCACCTGATGGCGCACCGCAGCGCCCTCCAGTACTGGTCCGCGCGCTGGCACGGCTCCCCCGAGCTGGCGTTCTCCTTCGCGGAGCGGGCGGGGCTCGCGGCGCCGCCGGGGGTGCTGCTCAGCTCGCTGTGGCTGACGGCGTGGTGGGACCACCACCGGCCCGCCGACGGGGACGCGCGGCCGTTCAGGGAACGCGGGGTCCTGGCCGCGGTGGACCGCCTCCACGAGGACGCCTCCGCCGCCGACCCGGACCATCCCTATCTGGCCGAGGCCCGCCATGTCCTGGCCTACTTCCTGGTCCGCCAGGGGCGGGCGGCGCCGGCGCTGGAGCAGTTCCGGCGGGTGGACGGGCATGTGGGGGCGTTCCCGTGGACGGAGTCGTCCGACCCGGCGGCGGCGTACTGCGCCTTCCGGGACATGGCGATCAATCTGTCGGGCGGCTGAGCGGGCGGCCTCGGAGTGTCCGGGGAGATGGGGGAGAGGCGGGAATTCCGGACGCGTCCCCGTACGTTCTCCCTAGGCCGGCAATCCCAAGGAGCCCAGCATGTTCCTGTCCTCCCGCTCCCCCCAGCTCCCCACCCCCGAGCAGGCGCTGAGGGGCCGCACCGAGCCCTCCTTCTCCGTCCCGGAGCGTCACACGGTCCTCGGCAATCCGCTGCTGGGGCCCTATCCGGAGGGACTGGAGACCGCCGATTTCGCCCTGGGCTGTTTCTGGGGCGCCGAGCGGAAGTTCTGGCAGACCCCCGGCGTGTGGACCACCCTCGTGGGGTATCAGGGCGGCTACACCCCGCACCCGACGTACGACGAGGCCTGCTCCGGCCGCACCGGCCACACCGAGGCCGTCCGCGTGGTCTACGACCCGTCGGTGGTCTCGTACGAGCAGCTGCTGAAGCTGTTCTGGGAGTCCCACGACCCGACGCAGGGCTTCCGCCAGGGCAATGACGTGGGTACGCAGTACCGCTCCGCGATCTACACCCACTCCCCCGCCCAGGCGGCGGCCGCCGAGGCGTCCCGCGAGACCTACCAGCGGGTACTGACGGCCGCCGGCCACCAGGGCACGATCACGACGGAGATCCTCCCCGAGGAGGGCCGCCCCTTCTACCCGGCCGAGGCGGGCCACCAGCAGTACCTGGACAAGAACCCCGGCGGCTACTGCGGCATCGGCGGCACGGGCGTCAAGCTGGGTGACCCGTTCGAGACGAACGGGGGCGCGTCCTGCCCGACGGGCCTGACGGCGTCCCCGGACCCCGAGGAGAAGTAGTCCTCAGCCCTCGTCATCCGGCCCTGTCATCCCAGATAGGGCCGGTCGCGGCGTTCGAGGAAGTGCCCGATGCGGAGCTGCTGGGTGTGGTGCATGGGGAGGTCGGCGAGGTCGTCCGGGTCGATGAACCGCAGTTCGGTGGACTCGTCCGAGATGGCGAGTTCGCCGCCGGTGACGCGGGCCGTGAAGCAGATGTTGAACTGCCGCCGCACCTCGCCGTCCGAGTAGGCGATCACATGACGGGGGTCGGTGTAGGTACCGACCAGCCCGGTGATCTCGACGTCCAGGCCCGTCTCCTCCCGGACCTCGCGCACCGCCGTACCGGGGAGGGAATCGGTCATATCCATGCCGCCGCCGGGCAGGGCCCAGAGATCGTTGTCCCGGCGCCGCTGGAGCAGGATGCGCCCCTGTTCGTCGGTCACGACGGCGGACGCGGCAACAACGAGACTGTTCGGCTCGGGGGCCTCGGGATCGTCGTAGTACTCGGTACGGGCCACGGTCACTCCTCGCGGATCGGGGACGCCATCGCCCATACGGCGTCAAAGCTCTGTGCGTAGGTGTCGAAGATCCCTCCGGCACCGTTGCGCCTGAGGTGCCAGACGGGTGCTCCGTAGGCGTTCACTCCCCAGACGTGGGCATTGACCAACAGTTGATCATCTGCCCGGAAGAGGGAGTTGTAGAGCGTCGTCCCATGGGTCCGGACCTCGATTCCCGGCACCCCGATCAGCGGCCGGTAGTGCATCAAGGCCAGTCGGCACCGGGACTCGATGCCGTGCCCGAACTTCTCTTCCTCGCCACGCTGCCGGACGTTCTGGCTGTCGGCGTCCCCGAGAGCGATCCGGATGGTGCAGCCGTCGGCGGCGCGCTCCCGCAACAACTCGTTGAGGCGCGGGTACGCCTCGTGCAGGAAGATCGCGGCGTAGACAAGCACGTCGATGTGCTCGCGGGACTGAGCGAACATGTCGGTGAAGACCGACACCGGGATGTCCGCCCGCTTCTCGTAGAGGGCGACCAGTTCCGGGCTGACCGCGCGGGCGGCACGAGCCTGACTCAGTGCGGGCCACAGGGTGTGCACGTCTTCTCCTAGGGTCTCTGCCGCGAGCAGGGCCGTGGTTCGACGTGGCGTGCGGCCCAGATTGACCCACCGTTCAACGGACTTGGGGTCGACCTCTGCCTTCGTCGCGAGAGTGGCATAGGTCCACCCACCGGCTGCCATGGCTGCTCGGAGCCGTTCGTTCGGCATCGCAGTCTCTCCCTGGAGCTGGGGACGTTGCTAGGGACGTTCTACCGCACCCAGGACGTCCCCAAATGGGTTTTGGGGGAGGTATCCCCGTCCTGGCGACCGGCCTGATCCTCCCCGTATGACGAACAACTCCGCCCCGGAAGTGGGCACCCTGGCACTGGATTCGGTGACCAGGCGAGTCGGTACGGTCATGGGCCATGTCGGCCCCTATGTGCAGCTGCGCCCGCCCGGGGGCGGCCTGGAGTGGGACGCCTCCCCGGAGAACGTCCAGCCGGCCGATGCCTCCGACCGGCTCCGGAAGCAGCTGGCCGAACGGAACGCGAACAGCGTGCGTGCCCTGTGAGGCGCTTCGGCTTACACCCCGCCCGGTGGATCATGCGCCCGGATCCCGTCAGGGACGCACCGGAGATGATCCACGAACTGGTCTGCACGACGTGCGAAGTCGCGTCTGGCGCCCAGGGCGACTTTGATGCCGCACGGGACTGGGCCTTCGCCCACACCGACGCGAACCCCACGCACCTGCGCTACTTCGAAATGGCTGCCCGCCCCTGGCGCGTGGTCCCCGCTGATGGGGATCGCCCATGAGACGACGCCTGCTCCACGCACTGGTGCTGATCTCCTGGCTGGCGGTGTTCGTACCCGCCTCCCTACTCAGCGACTTGAACACCCGCTGACCCACCACACGTCGAGACCGGACCACCCCTCGCCTGGACAGCTACCGGGGTGATCCGGCCCGGAGCCCTCGCGGACCCCAGTGCCGATGGTACTGGGGCCGCAGCCATGCCGCTGATCAGCGGAGCTACGGCCCAGGTGCTGAACTTCAGCTTCCTGAGGGGACGTTCTGTGCAGCACGAGCCGATAGACCCGGGCGTCGACGGCGACGAGGTCTTGGACCCGGACGCCTGGGTGTGGACGCAAGGGGTCGACTACCTGGCGGGGTGGCGACGCGCGAGGGACGCGGCGGCGGGGCTGGCTGCCGCGATGGACGCGGCCGGCATCGACACGTCGGGGATGACGGCGACGGCTGACGCGGCTCCGGATGGGTCGGGGCTGCTGCGGTTGTCACTTCCCGCTGAGACGGCCTTCTCCATGGCGCGTGTGATCAGGGAGGGAGCAGTGAAGCGGGGCGAGTCGGGGGTGGCCGGTTCGAGGCAGTCTGGTCGGTGCACCGCCCAGAGGAACGAGCCATGAGCTTGAGAATCAAGGGACCTCCAGCCCCTGACCAGGGTAAATACCTTTCAGGCTATGTTGCCTCCTCGCCTTGGATCTTTCACTGACCGTGATTCGCCGACCAATCTGACACGGGTCTGGCATGAACTAGCCAACGAGATAGCAGAGTTGATCGACGCTGAACCCAAGTCTCCTTCTTGGATCGGCGTACGATGGGGGCCCATCTGTCCTGGAGGTAAGCGGCGTTGGACTTCTGGCTGAGCCTAGGCTTCAAGAGCAACCCCTACATCGTCAAGCCCTTGCCCGGGAACGAGGATGGACGAGAGCTGCTCGTCGGACGGGATGCTGAACTCCGTTCCTTGCTGCGAAGAATGCGCGAAAGCGATATGCATGTCGTCCTGGAGGGGCCAAATGGGGTAGGCAAGACTAGCCTTGTCCTGGTAGCTGCGTGGGTTGCCAGTGAGGAATTCAGGAGTGGCGATAGTCAGCAGCTCTATCTCCCCCTCCTTGAGCCTCTTCAAGTTAAAGAAGACTCGGAAGAGTTCGTGAGTGCGTGCTATTTTGCGATTGCGCGAGCTTTCCTTGAGTATGAAGACACCCTTAAGCGTGCAGGGCGTTCAGTTCCACGAATAAAGGACCTTAGACTCTGGCTGGATTCGCCCATATTGCGTACGCGCGGCGGCGGCATCACGAGCCCCTTCGGAGGGCTTACAGGGTCGGCGAGCGCATCGGCCAACTCCTCGCAAGGTTACACGCAAGCTGGATTTCGAGCTGCGGTCAGAAGGTGGCTAAGTGACGCCTTCCCTGACGGATCTGGTGGGTTTGTTGGCCTTATTGACAATCTGGAGCTAATTGATATCTCAAGTGCCGCTCAGGGGGTAATGGAGGAAGTTAGAGACCCAGTTCTTCAGCTTCCGGGAACGCGCTGGGTTATATGCGGAGCTCGGGGGATCGCACGGAGCGTGGCGGCGACCCCTCGACTGAATGGCGTCCTATCGGATCCAATCGACATCTCTCCGGTGCCTGACGAATTCATTCCACATTTGATTGACGCTCGACTTAAGCGCTACGCCGTCAGGGGGGACGCTGTCGCTCCGGTTTCCGCCAAGACTTTTGAGCATATCTACGAAGTAAGCCATCAAAATCTTCGCGACTCCCTCAGTTACGCCCAAGATTTCTCTTTCAGCCTGGATCCAGAATTCTTCCTCCAGAGCAATGAAGCCAGGATCGAGAACGCGGCGAAAGAATGGCTGGCCGAGCTGGCCATGAAATACGAGAGAGATATTCGGCTTCAACCAAGGATGTGGAAACTACTGGACGATCTGGCCGGGATCGGAGGTTCATGCTCGCCGGGGGACCACTTGGTCCTGGGCTTCAACGATCGAACGCACATGCGCAAAAATGTTGTCGATCTTGAGCGGTACGGTCTGGTTACGAGCAGCCGAGAGGAAACGGATCAGCGCAGGAGGTCGATTGAAATTACGTCGAAAGGCTGGCTGGTTCATTACTCTCGTTCGCAAGGGCTGATAAACCCGACTATTCCTGGCGTTGATCCGCAGTAGGCCGGTGGAGCGGGTTTGGCCGGTGTCCTGCCCGGTTTGGGGTCGAGCATGATCAGGGGGCCGTACGCTGGCCAGCAACTCGGGCAGGCTTGCCTCCTGCCCGCAATGTGTCCGAGTGGCCCCCTGGTCTTGCTCGACGCGGGACCCGGACCGGGGAGGTGGCTAAAGCCGTGGAGCCGACCGCCCCAGCCACAGAGGGGTTCTTCCCCACGAGCAATGGGCGCTGGCGCGGCCAGCGGTGCCGGGCCCGGAGCGGGCCGAAGGCAGGAGCGGCGGGGCCCGGCGGGGAGCCGGGCCGGGCGCGGCGAGCGGAGCGAGGCGCCTTGAGGAAGTAAAGAAAGTTTCGACCGGTGGCCCGGTCAGCTCCGGACAGCTTGCGGGCTGCGGCTGGCGCCGGGGCTGATGCGGTAGTTGAGCTGGGCCCTGCTGCCGCTGGTGCGGAGTTCTTCCAGCAGGAGCGGGGCGTTGTCCGTGCCGTGTGTGACGCGGAGCGCGTGGATCACCGGGGTCGCGTCGGGGAGTTCGAGGGCCGCGCGTTCGTCACCCTGGGGCATCCGGGCCCGTACGGTCTCCGACCACGTCAGCTCGTGTCCTGCCCGCGCCAGGGCCGAGTAGATCGCCTCCACCGGAGCGCCGGGGTTATCCGCCAGGGCCGGCGCCTGGTCAGCGGTGGCGAACGGGAGCAGCAGCCGGTGCAGCGCGCGGGCGCCCGTCGCCGGGTCGGTCAGTGTGCGGTCCACCCCGAAGAGCGCTTCCCCCTCGGCCAGTTCGAGGAACGGCCCGGTCTCAGCCGTGGTTCTGGTCCGGTGGGCGGTGGGTTCGTGGGCCTCCTGCCACGGCGGGCCACCCAAGGCGAATGCGGCTCCGGTACGGGTGACGGAGCGCTCGATGGTCAGATGCGGGGTCGGAGCACCCTTCACGAAGCTGCCCTTGCCGTGGCGGACCTCGATGAGCCCTTCCGACCGCAGTGCGGAGATCGCGTTACGCACGGTGGGGCGGCTGACCTCGTAACGCTCGATGAGTTGCGCCTCTGACGGGAGGGGGCTGCCGGGCGGGAAGTCTCCGTTCGCGATGCCCTGCCGGATCGCGTTGGCCACCTGCTGGTACAGGGGTCCGGGGCGCTCGATGCCTGCCATGTCGCTCGGCCTTCCCTTGTCGGTTCGCGGGTGTCGCCACCCAAGTTACTCACGTCACTCGTCAGCATAAGTTGTTGCCTCTCCGAGTCAAGACATACATAGTCGTCACTCGTAAGCACGAGTGACGTCAGGTGTACTGGCGTTCATAGTCAAGGAGGCCGCCACCCATGCAGTCCATCCCCGTGGACACGGCACGACTGGGCGTACTCCGGTGCGCCATCGCGCCGGAAGTGAAGTACAGCAACGCGGAGACGAAAGAGATCAAGAAGGACCGGGACGGCAACCCCGTGTACACCATCGCGGTCACGGTCCGGCAGGACGGACGTCGTATCTCGGTGATCGAGATCGCTGTTCCGGGGGAACAGAAGGGCGTCGTCGAGGGAGCGGAGGTCCGGATCACCGGGCTGGTCGCGTTCGCCTGGGCGATGGGTGACCGGCACGGGATCAGCTTCCGTGCCGATGCCGTGACGCCGGTGATGCCGGTGACGCCTGCCAAGAACGGGGGCGTCGCATGAGCACCGTGCTCCTGGCGCTGGGAACCGTTGTGCTCCTGTGGGCCCTGGGCGGAGGGGAGCTGTTACGCCGCCGCTGCCCCGTCGGGCATTGGTACATCGCCGGGTACCCGTCGGCGGCGCTGCGGGTGTGGTCGACGTGGCGCCGGGTGGCGCTCCTCAACGACCTGACGGTGAACAGGCGCCCGCCGCGTGCACTGCTGGGCGGGCTGGTGGTGATAGGTGACGCACTGCGGCCGGTCGTGCCCCGAGCCTCCCTTCCCCGGGCGACTCGGCTGGGGCTGACCGTGACGGTCCGGATGTGTCCGGGGCAGACCCCGGCCGTCTACCGGGCCGCCGCCGAAGCCTTCACGCATGCGTGGAAGGTGCACGCGGTCCGCGTGACATCCCCGGAGCGGGGCATGGTCCGGATCGCCGCCCTCGCGTCCGATCCACTGGCAAGCCCAGGACTCGCCATGGCCCCCAAGACACTGCTGTCCGCCCTGGTGGGCATCGGCGAGTCCGGCGGGGCCTGGGTGATCGATCTGCTGGACGTACCGCACTGGCTGGTCACCGGGGCCACCCGGTCGGGCAAGTCCACTCTCCTCGCCCGGCTGATCGCCGAACTCTCGCCGCAGGACGTGGCGCTCGTCGGGATCGACTGCAAGGGCGGGATGGAGCTGGGGCCCTTCGCACCCCGGCTGTCCGCGCTGGCTGCCTCCCGGCGGGAAGCGGTCGCCCTTCTGGGTGGGCTCCTCATCGAACTGCACCAGCGGATGCGGCTGTGCCGTGGCCACGACGCCCGTTCCATCTGGGAACTGTCGCCCAAGCTGCGTCCCGTCCCGGTCGTGATCATCGTGGACGAAGTGGCTGAGCTGTACCTTTCGGACGGCACCCGCGCCGGTCGTGCCGAGTCGGAGCAGTGTTCCGCGATGCTCCTGCGCCTGGTCCAGCTCGGGGGCGCGCTCGGTCTGCATCTGGTGGTGGCCGGGCAGCGTGTCGGCTCCGACCTCGGCCCCGGGGTGACCGCCCTGCGGGCGCAGCTCGGCGGCAGGATCTGCCACCGCGTCCATGATTCCGGAACCGCTGAGATGACCCTCGGGGACCTCGACAAGGATGCCGTGGCCGCTGCTCAGTCGATCACCACGGAGGAACCGGGGGTGGCGATCCGCACTGGCCCCGACGGCGGCTGGGAACGCGCCCGCTCCCACCGCCTCACCCCCGAGGAAACCGCCGGCACCGTGGCCCGCCACGCCTCTCGCACTCCCCACCTGCCCACCCTCGAAAGCGCCCTCGCCGGGATGCGGGAGGGGGAAGAGGAATGAGCGAGTACGCGTCCATCCCCTTCGCTCTGCTCTTCGGGATCGTCTCCGTCCTCCTCGTGCGCTCACGCGACGTGCGGGCGTGGCAGGCAGTCGTCATCACTCTGTTCGGGATCTACCTCGGTCAGACCCCGGTGGTCCTCACCGTCGACTCCGTCGTCACCTGGACCGTCTCCGGCTTCATCACGAGCTGACAGGAGCCCTCATGCCCATGCGTCCCGTGCGCTGCCCCATCTGCAAGGGGGAGCGCCACCGCAAATCCCGCACCGGACGTCTGCGGCGCTGCCGCTGCTGCCGGGGCTCCGGAACCGTCCGCTGATCCACCCTCCACCCACAACCCACCAGGGAGCACCCATGAACCGTCGCGCACCCACAACCATGCTCCACGCCGCCTCGGCGGCCCACCCCGGAAGGGCACCACCATCACCACCCCCGATCACACGACCCCGGCGGGCAGGCGTGCCGAACTCGACCGCTCGGCACGCCTGCGCCGCCTGACCGAAGCGGACCGCGACGCCATCCGCCTCGTACGGGATCCGAAGTTCTTCCGCTGGCTCGAACAGGTCACCGCCACCGGCGGGTGCTCCCACCCGGTCCACCTCTCCGGCGCCACCATCACCCGGGACGCGGCAACCGGCGAGATCCTGCACCACTACTCCACCTGCGACGAGCCCGGCGAACGTCTCCTCGTCCGGTGCGGAAACCGCCGGGCCACCGTCTGCGCCCCCTGCTCCCGCCTCCACGCGGGCGACACGTACCACCTCGTCCGCGCCGGTCTCACGGGCGGCAAGACCGTACCGGCATCCGTACGGCACCGGCCCCGCCTCTTCGTCACTCTCACCGCCACCTCCTTCGGCCCCGTACATCGGGCCACGGACGGTGCCCCCTGTCGCCCGCGCCGTGACCCCGGAACCTGCGACCACGGGCGGCCCTTCGGCTGCGCCGCCCGGCACACGAGCGCCGACCCCCGGGCCGGACAGCCCTTGTGCGCTGACTGCTACGACTACCCCGCCCACGTCCTGTGGCACGCCCACGCCGGACAGCTCTGGGACCGCTTCACCCGTGGCGTCCGGCGCCACCTCGCCACCTCGGCCGGCATCCCCCGGGCCCGGTTCCACGATCACGCCCGGCTCTCGTTCGCCAAGATCGCGGAGTACCAGCGGCGGGCCGCCGTGCACGTCCACGCCGTCGTACGCCTCGACGGCCCCGGCGGCCCGCACGACCACCCACCCGCCTGGGGTACCGCAGACAACCTCACGGAAGCGGTGCGAACGGCCGCCCGCCTCGTCTCCGTCCGGGCCCCCTACAGTCTCGCTGTCGGCGAGCGGGCCTTGCGCTGGGGTTCGCAACTCGATGTCCGCACTGTCACGGAAACCGACGGCGGTACGAGCGACGACGCGGTGGCCGCCTACATCGCCAAGTACGTCACCAAGGGCGCACGGGACGCCGGGTCCGGAGTGGACCACCCGATCCGCCACCGCGCCGACATCGACGCCGTCTCCGCCACCAAGCACGCCCGCACCCTCATGTACACCTGTTGGCGGCTCGGTGCCCTTCCCGAGTACGCGCCCCTCCGCCTTCGCGCCTGGGCCCACACCCTCGGCTATCGCGGCCACATCCTCACCAAGTCCCGCGCGTACTCCACCACCTACGCGGCCCTGCGTGCCGGTCGTGCCGACCATCTCGGCCACAGCGCCCCCGTCGACGCACTCACGGAACGCCACTGGCGCTACCTCGACTCCGGTCACACCCCCGGCGCCGCCCTCATCGCGGCCGGGATCGCGGACGATGTCGCGGCCAACCGGCGGGCGCTGGCCGACGGGATCGGGGACGCCCTTGGCCCCCGATGAGATCCGGGCGAGAGTGCTGGCTTCCCGAGCCCTGCAAGGGCTGCCCCCGGTCATCGAGGACCTTGCCGTCATCGAGCGGGCGGCCCGGCTCTTCCTGCTGGTCGAGCCTGAGCCGCCCGCCGGGGACCCGGTCCCTACGCGATCCAGTCGAAGACGAAGCGGTCGGGGTCCCACCGTTTCCGGGGATCGGCGGGACGAACGTCGACCGACCGGACACACGCCTTGACGACAGCTCGGCGCTGCGAGTTGTTCATCCGCTCCCAACGCGCCCGCATGTCCTCGAACGTCCCCACGAAACTCATGATCACCGCCGTGCTGGACACCTGTCCCAGCTTCACCCGGTTCCGTGCCAGGCGGTCGGCGATCGGCTGGCGTGCCACCATCCACTCCTTACGGGTGATGCGCCGCTCCCCCATGTCCTCGGCAAGTTCCTCAAGTTCCTGCTCGTCGGTCCTGATCTCGTCATAAAGGTCGTCACCCGTGTCGTCCTGGGTGCGCAGCCGGGCTGTGAACCCGGGGGATGCCAAGGCGGCGAGCACCATGTCCCGTACATGGTCGTCCGTACGACCGGCGTTCGTGGCCGTACCGGCGCACGCGTCCGTCCCCGGCGTGTTCGGGCAGACGTACCGGGGGACTCCGCTCCGGGGACGGCCTATCAGGCCCCACCCGCAGGGCGTGCCGTCCTTCCTGGGCTTCGCGCACTGAAGGATGCCCGACAGCAGATAGCTGCGCTTCGTCTCGCCCTCGACATGGCGTCGCCGTGCCGGGTCGCTGAGCACCTTGCGCAAGCGGTCGGAGTCCTCCTGACTGATGATGGCGGGCCACACCGCATCCGCGACGATCTCTCCGAGCAGCGGACGCGTGCCCTCCCACGCGTCACGCGGAGTGTGCTCCCTCCGTCCGCTGATACGTGCGGAGGCCAGAAGCCGCCGGAGCCCGGTGGGCTTCCACGGCTTCCCTGCCGGACTGACGATGCCGCGCTCCTGCCAGTCCCGGCAGACGCTCGAAAGGCTTTCGTTCGCCAGTACGCGCCGGGCGCCCTCGCGAATGATCACGGCCTCCTCCTCGTGCACCGTGAGGTGATCGTCCTGGTATCCGAACGGCCGTTTCCCCCCACCCGAGATCCGGCCCGCCTCGGCGGCCTGACGGCGTTGTCGCTTCTGCCGCTCCGCCTTGTGCTCTGCCTCGTGGCGTGCCGCCGCTCCGAGCATGCGGGCGATCATGCGCCCGGTGGGGGTGGCGAGATCAATCTCTCCGCTCACGGTGGCCAGCTCGATCCCCCGCCGGTCGGCAAGATCGATCACGTCCTCCAGCTCCCGGGGCGTCCGTGTGAGCCGGTCGACGTGCCACACCGCGATCGCGTCGACCTCGCCCCGGTCGATCGCCTCCAACATCTGCTGCCACTGCGGGCGGGGAGCCCCGGAGTACGCGCTGACGTCGTTGTCCGGATACACGGTCACCACGTGCCAGCCGATGCGGGCGCACAGAGCCCGGCAGTCCTCCTCCTGGCGTGCGATGCCTAATCCCGCTCCGCCCCTGTCCTGACTGATCCGGCAGTAGATCGCCGCTCGCCTCTTGCCTATGGTGGACTTCATGGGTCACATGGATACACGTTGGTAGGCACGGGCGTGAGCTGCCCGATCGGCGTCGCGAAGGCCCCGGACCCCGAGCAGAAGTAGTCATCCCAGATAGGGCCGGTCCCGGCGGTCGAGGAAGTGCCCGATCCTCAGCCGCTGGGTGTGGTGCATGGGGAGGTCGGCGAGATCGTCCGGGTCGATGAACCGCAGCTCGGTGGACTCGTCCGAGATCGCCAGCTGCCCTCCGGTGACCCGGGCTGTGAAACAGACATTGAACTGCCGGCGCACCTCCCCGTCCGAGTAGGCGATCACATGACGCGGATCGGTGTACGTCCCGACCAGCCCGGTGATCTCGACATCGAGCCCCGTCTCCTCCCGGACCTCGCGCACCGCCGTCCCGGGGAGGGAGTCGGTCATATCCATGCCACCGCCGGGCAGCGCCCAGAGATCGTTGTCCCGGCGCCGCTGGAGCAGGATGTGCCCCTGTTCGTCGGTCACGACGGCGGATGCGGCGACGACGAGACTGTTCGGCTCGGGGGCGCCGGGGTCGTCGTAGTACTCGGTACGGGTGGTACGGGCCATGTCACTCCTCTGGCGCCTGAGGTGGGGGCATGCCTTCGTCGCCAGTGTCGCGCAGGGTCGGCAGACCGGTGGGTGTGCGGTCTCCAGGCCCTGGGGCCATGAGCCGGGGGCGTCGGGTGTTTCGCCCAGGAGCCAGAGGACTCCGCGCTCGTCCTGGTCGGCGGGTTTGCCGCAGACCTGGCAGAGCACGTTGGCCATCGCCGGTCGCTGACGCAGCGCGTGCACCGCGCCGAATTCAGGTCGTCCCTTCCCCGGCGTTGATGGAGTGTGGCGCCGTACTTTTCGTGCGGGTCGCGCCCCCCTAGCGTTTGCGCCGACCCGGTGCACAGTCGCGATGCCAACGGAGAGGACCCGCCATGTTCGGGCTGATGGTGCGCTTCACCTGCAAGGACGAGTCAGCAGCAGCCGCGTTCGACGACCTGGTGGCACGGACGGGTGAACACATCCGTGCGAACGAGCCGGGCACGGTGATCTATACGACCCACCGCGTTGACGGGCAGCCGCTTCAGCGGATCTTCTACGAGCTCTACCGCGACGCCGCTGCCTTCGAGACCCACGAATCGCAGGAGTACGTGATCGACTTCCTGGCCGAGCGTGAGCGGTACCTGTCCTCGACCGAGGTCGACCGCCTGGACCTTGTATCCGGTAAGGGTGTTGGCGTTGAGCACTGAACAGTACGAGAAGGCACTCGGCCGCAAGAGGGTGGCCGAAGTCCTCGACGTACCCGTCTCGGAGTTGGCCGCGGAAGCCCCGCTCATGGCAGCGGTGGCCGACCGCGAGATTCCCGGCGCGTCACGGCTGCGCCTGATGCTGAGCGCGGCGCACTCCTTGAGAGCGGTCCTCGGCCCGTCCGGGCCGCCGGACATCCCCGCGCTGAGGACCGGGGTGGCCCGCGCCCGGTCGCTCACCCACGAAGGCGGATACACAGACCTCGTCGAACTGCTGGAGGAACTGGTCCCGCAGCTCGAATCCGCCCCAGGTCTCCGGCAGCGCCGCCGACGCACTGGCGCCCCTCGCCGAGACGGGCCGGCCCGAAGCGGTGGCCCTGCGCGGAGCACTCACCCTGCAACGTGCCGTAGCGGCAGGCAGACTGAACCGCGCCGAGGAGTCCTACGCCTACCTACGGCACGCCCGAGAGCTGGCCGACCGGATCGGCGAGGGCCGCAACGACCACAACACCGAGTTCGGCCCCACCAACGTCTCCCTGCACGAGGTCTCCGTGGCCGTCGACCTGGGTGACGCGGGCCTCGCCCTGCGGGCGGCGCAAGCCATCGACATCTCCGGTCTGTCACCGGAGCGACAGGCCCGCTTCGGCATCGACCTGGCCAAGGCACACGCTCAGCGCAGGCAGGTCGACGACGCCGTCTCCACGCTGGAGAAGGTCCTTCACGCCGCCCCCGAACTGTTCCACACCAAGCCGACGGTCAAGCAGCTCGTCACAGACCTCCAGGCCATGAGTCCCCAGCCACCGGAACAGCTTCAGGCCCTTGCCCGCGAGCTGGGACTCCCTGAAGAGTGAACCACGTCATGATCGGCGCGGTCCGCGTCGGACAGCCGACCGAGCGGACCGCACTGATCCACCAGCATCCGAGCGCGAGGTGGCGGAAAGGCTGGGCCGGCCGGGCCAGGCACGGCGGGATGCAGTGGATCCCCGCTCGATGTGGTGCGTTTCTGTGAGCGCCCCCCATGGGGGGCGCGCCCGCGCGCATCGGCGGGTGGAGGTGACCCGGTGGCGCGCCCCGGGGCCCGGGCGGGCCGCAAGTAGGGTTGTCGGCGTGGGGAGCAGCGAGCGGCAGGCAGAGATGAGCAGGTCCGGCACGGCGACGGAGCGCGAGAGACCGGGGGCGGCGGAGCCCGAGGGGGCTTTGGGCTCGGTCGTGCCCGCGGAGGTGGTTCCCGGGCCGGGCGTGGTGAGACCCTCCGTCGTACAGCCGTCCGAGCGGGACGTGGCACCGGTCTGGTGGCGCGTCCCGCTCATCGTGACGGCGGTCGCCCTGCCGTTCCATCTGGTGTGGGCCCTCTGGCTGGCGACGGGCGGTGGTGACCTCGCCGCGCAGTTCGCGTGGACGGGGTTCACGCGGGAGCACCCGGGGTCGGCGTACAACCTGTCCTGGTACGGGGGTATGCACACCGTCAACTACAGCGTGCTGGCTCCCCCGCTGATGGCGGTGTTCGGTGTGCGGGCGGTCTCGGTCGCCGCCGCGCTGGTCGGTACGTGGGCGATGGCCCGGCTGGTCGTCCGCAGCGGGGTGCGGTGGCCGGTGTGGCCGGCGCTGATGGGTGCGGCGGTGATCTGGTGCAACATCGCGTCGGGCCGGACGACGTTCACGCTGGGGCTGGCCATCGGGCTGGTCGCGCTGCTGTACGTCCGCAGGCCCGCCCTGGCGGCCCTCGGCGCGGCCCTGGCCACGCTGGCGAGCCCGGTGGCGGGTCTCTTCCTGGTGGTGATGGGCGCGGCCTGGCTGCTGGAGCGGCGCTGGGCGCGGGCGGCCGCGCTGCTGGTGCCGCCGGCGCTGGTGGTGGGGGCGACCACGGTCCTGTTCCCGTTCTCCGGGGAGATGCCGATGCCGTCGGGGAAGCTGTGGCTGCCGCTGCTGGTCTCCGCCACGGTGGCGGTGGCGGCGCCGCGTGAGCGCGCGTGGCGGGTGGTGCGGTACGGGGCCGGGATCTACGGCCTGGGCGTGGTGCTGACGTATCTCATCCCCACCCCCATCGGGACCAATGTGGAGCGGCTGGCGGGTCTGGCGGGGCCGGTGGTGCTGCTGGCCGCCGTGCTGACCGTCTTCGACGGGGTGCCAGCGTCCGCGTGGTGGCAGCGTTCCCGGGCGGGTCTGTCCCGGCTGCTGCTGGTGGCGGTGCTGCTGGTGAATGTGTCCTGGCTCGGTGACAAGACCGAGGACGACCTCGCCGTCTCCACGGTCGTCCCGTCGTGGGCGAAGGAGACCGACGGGGTCGTACGGGAGCTGGAGCGGCTGGGCGCCGACCGGATGCGGGTCGAGGTCGTCCCCGCCCGCAACCACCGCGAGGCGACGGTCCTGGCCCCGCACATCAACATGGCGCGCGGCTGGAACCGTCAGCTGGACAAGGAGCGCGGGCGGCTCTTCTACGACGGTTCGCTGAGCGAGGAGAGCTACCGGCAGTGGCTGGACCGGTGGGCCGTGGGGCTGGTGGTGCTGCCGCACGGCCGGATCGACGGGCCCGCCGAGGGCGAGGCGGAGATCGTGCGCTCGGAGCCGGAGTGGCTGGAGCGGGTCTGGTCCGACGCGGGCTGGACGATCTTCCGGGTGCGGGACGCGGTGCCGCTGGTGTCGTCGCCGGGTGCGGCGGTCGGCGGGGACGCGGGGAGCCTCCTGGTACGGATGCCGTCGGCCGGTTCGGTGACGGTACGGGTGGCGTACTCGCCGTGGCTGCGGGCCGACGGGGCCTGTCTGCGCCAGGAGGGCGAGTACACCCGGCTGACCGTGGAGCGGGCCGGCGAGTACCGGCTCGGCTCCGGGTACGGGATGCGGTTCCGCGACGACAGCTGCTGAGCGGCTACCGAATGGATACCGAGTGGGGCGGCCCGGCCCTGGGCCACCCCCACCCGTACGGCTCAGATCGTCGTCGCGTCTATCACGAACCGGAAACGCACATCACTCGCGAGCACCCGCTCGAAGGCCCCATTGACCTCCTCCGCCCGGATCACCTCGATCTCCGCGCCGATCCCCCGCTCCGCGCAGAAGTCCAGCATCTCCTGCGTCTCCGCGATCCCCCCGATCATCGAGCCCGCGAGGCTCCGCCGCCCCTGGAGCAGCCGGCCCAGGTCGAAGGAGACGGGCTCCTCCGGCGCCCCCACGTTCACCAGGACGCCGTCGTCGGCGAGGAGCCCCAGGTAGGAGCCGAGGGCCAGGGGCGCGGAGACCGTCGAGACGATCAGGTCGAAGGTCCCGGCCAGCTTCTCGAACACCTCCCCGTCAGCGGTGGCCCAGTAGTGGTCGGCGCCGAGCCGCAGCCCGTCCTCCTTCTTGCGGAGCGACTGGCTGAGCACGGTGACCTCGGCCCCCATCGCGTGCGCGAGCCGTACCCCCATGTGTCCGAGGCCGCCGAAGCCGACGATGGCCACCTGCTTCCCCGGGCCGGCTCCCCAGTGGACGAGCGGGGAGTACAGGGTGATGCCGGCGCACAGCAGGGGCGCGGCGGTGTCGAGCGGCAGCCCGTCGGGGATCCGGACGGTGTACGCCTCGTCCACGACGATATGGGTGGAGTAGCCCCCGTACGTCGGTTCGCCGTTCCGGTCGTGGTCGTTGTAGGTGTTGACGCAGCGCCGGCAGTACTGTTCCCGGCCGGCCCGGCAGTTGGCGCAGACGCGGCAGGAGTCGACGAGGCAGCCGACCCCGACGCGGTCGCCGACGGCGAAACGGGTCACGCCGGGCCCGGCCTGGAGCACCCGGCCGGTGATCTCGTGGCCCGGCACCATCGGGTAGCTGCCCGGTGACCAGCCGTCGCGCACCTGGTGGATGTCCGAGTGGCAGATCCCCACGTACGCGATCTCTATCAGTACGTCGTGCTCGCCCACCGGGCGGCGGGGCACGGTGACGCGCTCCAGCGGTGCCTTGGCGCGGGGCGCGGCGTACGCGGGGACGGTGGTGAAGTCCAGAATCGTCATGGCCCCACCCTGTCCGACGGCCCGGCCCGGCCCAACCCCCCGACCACCGTACGGACTCCTCCCGGTGAAACGCCGGAGGCGGCGCTCCCCGCACCGGGGAGCGCCGCCTCCGGCGACAAGGAAGGACAAAGGAAGGACAGGGGAAGCGTCGGGGCGACGGCTCAGACCTTGGAGCCCTGCTTCCACTGCGCCCAGTCCATGTTCCAGCCGTTGAGGCCGTTGTCCGGGGCGATGGTCTTGTCCTTGGAGTTCTTGACGATCACGACATCGCCGAGCAGGGAGTTGTCGTAGAACCAGGCGCCGGGCTTGCTGGGGTCGTTGGCGCCCTGCACGTCCTCCAGGCCGACACAGCCGTGGCTGGTGTTCGAGTTGCCGAAGACGCCCTTGCCCCAGTAGCTGCCGTGGATGAAGGTGCCCGACGTGGAGAGCCGCATGGCGTGCGGGACGTCCTTGATGTCGTACTCGCCCTTGCCGTTGGCGTCGGTGAAGCCGACCGTGGCGCCGTTCATCCGGGTCTCCTTGAACTTCTCGGAGATCACCATCTGACCGTTGTACGTGGGGGTGGCGGGGGCGCCGGCGGAGATCGGGATGGTCCGGATCGTCTTCCCGTCCTGCTGGACCTTCATCGTCTTGCTGGCGGCGTCGACGACGGAGACCTGGTTGCGGCCGACCGTGAACTTCACCGTCTTCTGCTGGACGCCGACGACGCCGGGCGCGCCCTCGACCCCGTCCAGGGCCAGCTTCAGGGTGACAGTGGAGTTCTCCTTCCAGTACTGCTCGGGGCGGAAGTCGAGGCGCTGGCTGTTGAACCAGTGGCCGACGACCTCCTGGCCGCTGCTGGAGGAGACGGTGATCGCGGACTGGACGGCCTTCTGGTCGGCGATCGGCTTGTTGAAGTTGATGGAGACGGGCATGCCGACGCCGACGGTGCTGTTGGCCTCGGGCGTGAAGTTCCCGATGAAGCTGTTGCCCGGCGCCACGGTGGTGAAGGAGCTGTTCTCGTGGGCGGTCAGCCCGGCGTCGTCCTTGGCCTTGACCGCCAGCTTGTACGAGGTGGAACGCTCCAGCTGGGCGTCGGGCTTCCAGCTCTTGGCGTCGGCGGCGAGGGTGCCCTTGACGGCGGTGCCGTCGGCGGTGGTGAGCGTGACCTCGGTGAGGGTCCCCTCGGTGACGGTGACCTTGCCGGCGTTGTTGATGCTGGCGTTGGTGGCGCCGTTCTTGGGCGCGATGGCTATTCGCGCCTTCGAGGCCTTCTCCGCGGCGGCCTTGTCGACCTGCTGCTGGGACTGCTTCCCGCCTTTGTCGTCCCCGCCCTTGTCCTCGCCGTCCCCGCTACAGGCCGACAGCACGAGCACACTGCTGAGCACCGCCGCCGCAGCCGCGAGGCCCCTGCGCCGCTTGCCGTCCGTCATCACAAGCTTCTCCATCGTCGCCGCTCCCCTGCCCTGACCGAACTACTTACATGAACACCTGTGACAGGGCCCACGGTTTCATTTCCCGGGCGATGTGAAGAACGCCACTCTCCCGGTGTCTGTATCCGATCAACCTTTCTGCCCCACCATCTTGCATGGCACGGTTCTGCTGTCATGGGCCGGGGCGGTGGTCCCCGGTTTCTCATCGACGTGCACCTCTCACTAGCATCTGCGCATCCGGCCAACTCCAGGACGCCTCAAGGGAGATCGTGTCCGTGTCCGCCGCACGCCGCCCGCTTCTGACCGCCACCGCCGCGGGCACGCTTCTGTGCGCCCTGTGGTTCGTCCCCTCGGCGAACGCCTCCGCCGACGAGGGCGGCACCGAGAGACAGGGGCAGGCCGGCACGGTCTCCGTGGCCGCCGTCGCCACCGCGGGGATCGAGGAGGAACCCCGGCTCGCGGAGTCCGGCGGCTTCGACACCACCCCGTACCTGATCGGGGGAACGGCCTTCCTCGGTGTGGGCATCGGCTTCGTGTCGTACGCGGTGCGCAGGCGCGGTTCCGAGCCGCTGTGACGCCCCTGGCCGGGCCGTCCTTGGGGGGACGGCCCGGCCGGGGGCAGTGGCGCGGGGGCTGGCGGGCGCGGGGTGGCGGAAGGCCGCTCAGGCCAGCGGGCCCGTGACCCGCTCCACGGCCGTGACGAGTCCGCCGCCCCGGACGAAGGCGTCGGCCGCCGCCAGTTCGGGCGCGAGGAACCGGTCCGGTCCTGGGCCCTTCGCCCCGGCGGCCCGCAGCGCGTCGATCGCGGCCCGGGAGGCGGGCGCGGGGGTCAGCCCTTCGCGCAGTTCGATCGCGCGGGCCGCCGTGTACAGCTCCACGGCGACGATCCGGCCCAGCGCGTCGACGGCGGTCCGCAGTTTGCGCGCGGCCGACCAGCCCATCGAGACATGGTCCTCCTGCATCGCGGAGGACGGGATGGAGTCGACGGACGCCGGGACGGCGAGCCGCTTCATCTCGCTGACCAGGGCGGCCTGCGTGTACTGGGCGATCATCAGCCCCGAGTCCACGCCGGGGTCGCCGGCCAGGAAGGGCGGGAGGCCGTGGCTGCGGTTCTTGTCGAGGAGCCGGTCGGTGCGGCGCTCGCAGATGGAGCCGAGGTCGGCGGCGGCGATGGCCAGGAAGTCCAGGGCGTACGCGACCGGGGCGCCGTGGAAGTTCCCGTTGGACTCCACCCGGCCGTCGGGCAGCACCACGGGGTTGTCGACGGCTGCGGCCAGTTCGCGGTCGGCGACCAGCCGGGCGTGGGCCATGGTGTCCCGGCCGGCGCCGGCCACCTGGGGGGCGCAGCGCACGGAGTACGCGTCCTGCACCCGGGGGGCCTCGTCCTGCTGGAAGTGCCCGGTGAGCCCGGACCCCTTGAGGACGGCGCTCATGTTGGCGGCGGCGGCGCCCTGGCCGGGGTGGGGGCGGATGGCGTGCAGTTCGGGCGCGAGGACGCGGTCCGTGCCGAGCAGGGCCTCCAGGCTGAGCGCGGCGGTGATGTCCGCGGAGAGGTAGAGGCGCCGGAGGTCGGCGAGGGCGAGGAGCAGCATGCCGAGCATGCCGTCGGTGCCGTTGAGGAGGGCGAGGCCCTCCTTCTCCCGCAGTTCGACGGGGGCGATGCCGTGTTCGGCGAGGAGTTCGGCGGCGGGGCGCACCTCGCCGTCGGGGCCCTCGGCGTCGCCCTCGCCCATCAGGGCCAGGGCGCAGTGGGAGAGCGGGGCGAGGTCGCCGGAGCAGCCGAGGGAGCCGTACTCGTGGACGACGGGGGTGATCCCGGCGTTCAGGAGGTCGGCCATGGTCCGCGCGACCTCGGGGCGTACTCCGGTGTGTCCGGAGCAGACCGTCTTCAGCCGGAGGAACATCAGGGCCCGGACGACCTCGCGTTCGACCCGTGGGCCCATGCCGGCGGCGTGCGAGCGGACGATGTTGCGCTGGAGGCGGGTGCGCAGCTCGGGGCCGATGTGGCGGGTGGCGAGCGCGCCGAAGCCGGTGGAGACGCCGTAGACGGGTTCGGGGGTGGCTGCAAGGGTCTCCACGACGGCGCGGGCGCGGGCCAGGGCGGTGCGGGCGTCGGCGGAGATCTCGACCCGGGCACCCTCGCGGGCCACGGCGACGACGTCCTCGGCGGTGGTACCGGACGTCCCCACCACGACGGTATGCATATCCATATTCAGCAGCGTACGGATTGAATTGCAGCATGTCATCAGCGGGACGGCAGGGGAACAGCAGGGGAAACGGGGCCGGTCCAGGGGGCCTTGGCGGGGCTCCGGCAGGGCTTCGGAAGGGCTTCGGCGGGGCTCCGGGAGGGCTCCGGCAGGACTTCGGGACCGCTCCCGGGTGGCGGGGTACGAGGGACTGCGCACGCGGTACGGGGTTCTGCGCCCGGCGGCCGCTACGGCTCGTCGCTCCACGGCTCGCCGGGGCCGTCGGGGGTGGCGGAGGGCGCGGGGGGCGCGGGGGTGTCCGGCGCCGCCACTCCCCGGAACGCGCGGCGCTCCTGCTGAGGGTGGCGCGGCGGGGTGTCCGCCAGCCGGAGCACGGCCCCGTCCCGGCCCGCGACCACCGGGCCCGGCGCGCGGGCGGCCTTCGCCCGGTACTGGGCGGCGTCCGCCAGCCGGAACAGCCGCCGGGCGGTGCGGATCTGACCGATCGGGTCGCCGGTGGACGCGACGCCGCAGGCCACCCCTTCGCCCAGCTCCAGCGCCGCCGCCCGGACGCAGAGTTCGTCCGCGACCCGGACGACCTCGTCGGCGGAGGGCCCCACGGACAGCAGACAGAACTCGTCCCCGCCGAGCCGGGCGGCGAGGGCCCCGGAGAGCATCGCCCCGCAGAACGAGAGCACCGAGCCGAACCGTTCCAGCAGACGGTCGCCGACGGCGTGGCCCTGGGTGTCGTTCACCTGCTTCAGCCCGTTGAGGTCGCAGACCACCAGGCTGACGACGGAGCCGTCGGCGCGATGGCGCTCCAGGGCCTCGTCGAGCCGGGCGTCGACGGCCCTGCGGTTGGCGAGACCGGTGAGCGGATCGGTGAACGCCAGCCGGCGGACCTCCTCCAGCCGCTCGGTCTGGGCGATCCCGGAGGCGACGACGGACGCGAGCACGGTGGCGAAATCCGTGTCCTCCCCGTCAAAGACGGGCGCCCCGAGCGGCCGGGCGACGTACAGCTCGCCCCAGGCCCGTCCGTGCAGCACGATCGGGGCGACGACGCAGCATCCGCGCTCGCGCCGGCGCAGCGCGGCGGCCCGCCCCTCGGGGGGTGCGGAGGGGTGCCGGTACCCCTGCACGGGGTTCTCCACGACGACGGGCCGCCCCACCCGGGCGCCGGTGCCCCGGGTGCCCGGGCCCCGGGTGTCCGTGCCGGGAGTGTCCGCGCCGGGGGGCCGGCCGGGGTGCGGGGCCCCGGGGGCGGCCGTCTCCACCCAGGCGTCCGGCTCGCCGCCACCGGCCCAGCGTTCGTGCAGGAACTCGGTGATCTCCGGAAAGCGGTTGACCGGATAGGTCTCGGCCTCGGGGAACTCCTCCTCGCCGGGCGCCCGTTCGCCCGCGTTGACCAGCACCTTGAGTCTGCCCCGCTCGCGCTCCCAGACGGAGAGCGCGGCGAACGAACCCCCGAGCGCCGAGCACGCGCCGAGCGCGGCGGCCCGCCAGAACTCGCGCGGGGTCTGTGCCGCCGCCATCGCCTGCGCCAGTGCCACCACGGCTCGCAGCCGCCGATCCTCAGCCATCAAACCAGCTTAGGGAGGATTGGCGCGTTTTGATCGGTGATCGGCGGCGGGAATCCGTTCTCCCCCACCGGGGACGCCCACTCGCGGGGCCGCCCGCCAGACGCGGTGGCCATGGGCGGGACGGGGCCGCGCTCCGGCCCCCGGACGCTCCGCCGCGCCGGCTGCGGCAGGAGCGCGGGCGCTCCGGGGAGAGCGCCCGACAACGCGTTCAGGGCACCCGGTGCGCCTTGACGGACCCCGCGCCCAGCACCCCGGGGGGCCTCCGCGCCCCGGCGCAAAGCCGCACCCGAGCCGCGCGGGCGCCGGGACCCCGGTCGGCGGCCCGGAACACCCCGCCACGCCACCCCCGTACCCCCGGCGCCTCCACGCCGGACGCGCCGGACGCGCCGGACGCGCCGGACGCGCCGGACGCGCCGGACGCGTCAACCCGTACCCGAGCCGCTTGGAGCCTGGACCCGGACCGCCCCGGAAGACCGCAGAGCCACCGACCGGACGTGCCCACGGACACCCGCTGCACCGTCCCGCACGCCGGACACGGCAACCCGCACCCCGGCACAGAAAGCGGCACCCGAACCGCGCAGGGGCGAACACCCCGGGCCGTCGCCGCCGACTGGGCGGTGCCCACGGACACCCCGCCACGCCACCCCCGTACCCCGGACATCTCCGCACCTCGCGCGCCGGAACACGGGAACCCGTACCCCGGCGCAAAAAGCCGCACCCGAACCGCGCAGGGGCGAACACCCCGGGCCGTCGACGGACCGTACGCACGGAGCCGGCCCGAGGCCTCCGGGAGCCGTGCCCCGAGCACGTCGTGGTGTCGACCAGCGCCCCGGAGCACGGCACGGCACCACCCGAGGAACCCCTGCCCGTACCCCGGACGGGAGCCGCCCGGCGACGGAGCACGCCCGGTCGGAACAGTGGCGGAGCGGAACAGTGCCGCGGCCGTCCGGCAGATCAGCCCGGTCTCACAGCAGAACGGGCACAGACACCCGCACCCCGGACGTCACTCCCCCGGCCACTGCGGCTTCCGCTTCTCGTTGAACGCGGCGACCCCCTCCGCGCGGTCGCCGGAGAACGCGACCGAGCGCCAGGCCGCGTCCTCCACCTCCAGGCCGGAGCGGAGGTCGAGACCCTGGCCGAGGCGGAGCGCACGCTTCGCGGCGCGCAGCCCGACCGGGGAGTTCCCGGCCATGCGCGCGGCGAGCGCGAGCGCTTCCGTGCGGGCGTCCTCGGCGAGTTGGTCGACCAGGCCCAGTTCGCCGGCCTCCTTGGCGGCGACCCGGCGCGCGGTGAAGATCAGCTCGGCGGCGCGGGCGGAGCCCACCCGCCGGGGCAGCAACTGGGTCCCGCCACCGCCGGGCAGGACGCCCACCGACACCTCCGGCAGCCCCACCACCGTGGTCGCGTCGCCGACGATGACATCGCAGGCGAGCGCCAGCTCGAACCCGCCGCCGAGGGCGAAGCCGTGCACCGCCGCGATGGCGGGCATCGGCAGTTCCAGGACACCCGTGTACGCGGCCCGGGTCACGGGCCGCTGCCGCAGCAGTTCGGCGTCGGAGAAGGAGTTGCGCTCCTTGAGGTCGGCGCCGACGCAGAACGCGCGGTCGCCCGACGAGGTCAGCACGGTGACGCGGACGGCCGGGTCGGCGGCGAGGGCGGCGGTGGCGGCGGTGATCGACCGGGCCATCGCTGTGGAGACGGCGTTCATGGCGGCGGGCCGGTCGAGGACCAGCTCGGCGACGTGGCCGTGGGAACGGACCAGGACGTACTCGCCGTACCGCTGCTCGGACGCGGACGACACAGACGACACCGACATGGGGACACCCTCCCGGCTGACGCGTTAACGACGGTTCACCATCCCCTCGGATCATAGGCCCACGCGGGGACACCCCGGCGAGGAGGGAGGGAGTGGGTGAGGAGGGAGCGGGGAGAAAGGGCCGTCAGTGCCGGCGGGAGAGCAGCCAGGGCTCGACGACGCCGAGGCCGCGCACGGGCCGCTGCCACATCGGCTGGAGGGCGAAGCGGTACGAGGGGGCGGGCTCGCCCTCCTTCTCCGCCGCGAGGGTGTCCTCGGCGGCCTGCGCCTCGGACTTCGGCGCGTCGCCGGTACGGATCAGCTCCTCCGCGAAGGCCCCGTCCACCAGGACCGCGTCCTTCGGGGCTATCGACGTCAGCCGGCTCGCCAGATTCACCGTCGTCCCGAAGACATCGCCCATCCGGGTGGTGACCGTCCCGAACGCGATCCCCACCCGCAGCGCGGGCATCGTCTCGTCCTGGGTCATCGCGTCGATCAGCCGCAGCGCGATCTCCGAGGCGGTGCCGGCGTCGTCCGCCGCGTACAGCACCTCGTCGCCCAGGGTCTTGATCAGCCGGCCGCCGTGCGCGGCCACCAGGTCGGCGGCCGTGGTCTCGAAGGACTCGACCAGTTCGCCCAGCTCCTCCTCCTCCAGCCGGCGGGTGAGCCGGGTGAAGCCGACGAGGTCGGCGAAGCCCACCGCGAGCCGGCGGTCGACCATCTCCTCGTCGTCCGCCGCCTGGACCACCCGGCCGGTGGCCGCCGCGAGCTGGCGCCGCCACACGTACCGCAGGAACTCCTCCAGCTCCGGCAGCAGCAGCTCGATCAGCGGATAGGTGACCTCCGTGCGGGTCATCCCCGGCTCCGGCGGCTCGGTCAGGCCCTCCAGGAAGGAGTCGATCTGCCACTCGGCGAGCCGGGCCGTGGTCTGCCCGGTGGAGCGCGCGACCTGGATCGCCATCGGCTCGCTGAGCAGCCCGGCCTCCACCAGACCGGCGAGCCGCCGCAGGGCCAGCACGTCCGCCTCGGTCAGGGCCTTCGCCTGGCCGATGTCGGCGAAGCCCATGGCCCGCCAGAAACGGGAGGCCAGATCCATCGAGACACCGGCGGTCCGCGCGGCCTGGAAGGGGGTGTAGCGGCGCTCGGCGCCGAGGATCAGCTGCTCCAGCCGGATGGCGAGGGGGTCGTCCGTGGGCTCGGCGGTGTGGTCGACCGCGTGGTGGGGCGTGGGATGCACCGACGACCGGCCCGACCCACCGGGCACGCCCTCGCCGGACGTGGTGTGGTCGCCGGTCACCAGCCGCCTCCTGCCCGTTCCCTGCCCACTGTCCTGCCGTTTCTCGCATCCGTGCCCGACCGCCTCAACGATACGGCAGGTGTGCCCTAGCTCACGTCCTGGCGACGGGCGAGGTTCACCGGGGGCCGTGACGGCCCGCGCCCCCCACCCGGCACCGGCCCGCCGCCGCGCCCCGGGCCCCGGCGGGCGGCGCCGGGGCCGCCCGCCCCCCGTTCACCCCGCCGGGCGCAGATGCACGATGTCGCCCGCGCCGACCGCCTCCCGCCCGCCGTCCGCGCGTGCGAGCACCAGCCGTCCGTCGCCGTCCAGGGCCACCGCCTCGCCGGTCAGGGAGCGGTCCCCGGGGAGTTCGGCCCGTACGGTACGGCCGAGGGTGGCGCACCCGGCCGCGTACGCCTCCTGGACCCGGGAGGCCACGGGGTCGCCGCCGGCCGCGCGCCAGTCCCCGTACCACTGCTCCAGGGAGCGCAGGACGGCCCGCAGCAGCGGGTCGCGGTCGGTGGAGACGGCGTTCGCGAGCGCGAGCGAGCCCGCCGTGGGCACGGGGAGTTCACCGGCGCGCAGCGAGACGTTGACGCCGATGCCGACGACCACGGTGTCGTCGCCCGCCCGCTCGGCGAGGATGCCGCCGGTCTTGCGTTCCTCGCCGCCGACGGTGACGAGGAGGTCGTTGGGCCATTTGAGGGACATGTCGACGCCGGCGGCCCGGCTCAGCCCGGTGGCGACCGCGACACCGGCGAGCAGCGGCAGCCAGCCCCAGCGTTCGACGGGGACGGCGGGCCCGGGGCGCAGGGCCACGGAGAAGAAGAGGCCGGAGCGGGGCGGGGCGGTCCAGGAGCGGTCGAGGCGGCCGCGCCCGGCGGTCTGTTCCTCGGCGACGAGTACGGCGCCCTCGGCCGGCGGGGTGCGGCGCGTCAGGTCGGAGTTGGTCGAGCCGGTGGTGGGGACCACGTCGAAGGAGGTCCACAGCCCGCCGGGGCGGAGCAGGGCCCGGCGCAGGGCGGCGGCCCGGAGCGGCGGCCGGTCCAGGTCGGACCAGCGGCTCCCGGTCACGCCACCCGGTACCGCACCTGGCACCGCCCCCGGCACGTCACCCGGCTTGTCCCCGGGCACGCTTCCCGGTGTATTCCCCGGCGCACTCCCCGGCGTACTCCCAGGCGTGTTCCCCGGCTTCCTTGGCGCGTTGTCTGGCGTCATGCAAGCCAGAGTAGGTGTGGTGAACACCGCACTGCCGAACAGTAGGGGCGCCGATACTCTACGACTCGGTAGCAAGGGCCGGAGCCGGTCCGGACGGCATGATTCCGGGTCTCTCCGTCCCCTGTGACCTGCACACGTGCGACCCGCACACCGGTGCAGTGCACCAGCTCGGGGACCGCCCGCCGGGACACCGCCCGTATCCGCCGCACCACCAGCACCAGCAGAGACGCCCAGCCGCACCGACGCACGCAGCTCAGCCGCCGACGGCGCTGACGAGCCAGCCAGGGGAGCCGCATCCCGATGTCCGAGCCGGAAAAGGTCCCGTCGGAGATCTCGCAGGAGATCCCGCAGTCCATCGACGTCCACACCACCGCCGGGAAGATCGCGGATCTCCGGCGCCGCATCGACGAGGCCGTCCACGCCGGCTCCGGGCGCGCGGTGGAGAAGCAGCACGCCAAGGGGAAACTGACCGCGCGCGAGCGGATCGAACTGCTCCTGGACGAGGGGTCGTTCGTCGAACTGGACGAGCTGGCCCGCCACCGCTCCACCAGCTTCGGCCTGGAGAACACCCGCCCGTACGGGGACGGCGTGGTCACCGGCTACGGCACGGTCGACGGCCGCCCGGTCGCCGTCTTCTCGCAGGACTTCACCGTCTTCGGCGGCGCCCTCGGCGAGGTCTACGGCCAGAAGATCATCAAGGTGATGGACTTCGCGCTGAAGACCGGCTGCCCGGTGATCGGCATCAACGACTCCGGCGGCGCGCGGATCCAGGAGGGCGTCAGCGCGCTGGGGATGTACGGCGAGATCTTCCGCCGCAACACCCACGCCTCCGGGGTGATCCCGCAGATCTCCCTGGTCGTGGGCCCGTGCGCGGGCGGCGCCGTCTACTCCCCCGCCATCACCGACTTCACGGTGATGGTGGACCGGACGTCGCACATGTTCATCACGGGACCCGATGTGATCAAGACGGTCACCGGTGAGGACGTCGGCTTCGAGGCGCTGGGCGGCGCCCGCACCCACAACACCACCTCGGGCGTGGCCCATCACCTGGCGGGGGACGAGAAGGACGCCGTCGAGTATGTGAAGTCGCTGCTCTCCTACCTCCCCTCCAACAACCTCTCCGAGCCGCCCGCCTACCCGGAGGAGGCCGATCTGCGCCCCTCCGCACAGGACGCGGAGCTGGACACCCTGATCCCGGACAGCGCCAACCAGCCGTACGACATGCACACGGTGATCGAGCATGTGGTGGACGAGGGCGAGTTCCTGGAGACCCAGGCGCTGTTCGCGCCGAACATCCTCACCGGCTTCGGCCGGGTGGAGGGGCATCCGGTCGGCGTGGTGGCCAATCAGCCGCTCCAGTTCGCGGGCTGTCTGGACATCAACGCGTCCGAGAAGGCTGCGCGGTTCGTCCGCACCTGCGACGCGTTCAACATCCCGGTGCTGACCTTCGTCGACGTCCCCGGTTTCCTTCCCGGCGTGGACCAGGAGTACGGCGGGATCATCCGCAGGGGCGCCAAGCTGATCTACGCGTACGCGGAGGCCACGGTGCCGCTGATCACGGTCATCACCCGCAAGGCGTTCGGCGGCGCGTACGACGTGATGGGGTCCAAGCACCTGGGGGCGGATCTCAACCTCGCCTGGCCGACCGCGCAGATCGCGGTCATGGGCGCCCAGGGCGCGGTCAACATCCTGCACCGGCGCACCATCGCCGCCGCCGGGGACGACGAGAGCCGGGAGGCCGTGCGCGCGGAGCTGATCAGGGAGTACGAGGATGCCCTGCTCAACCCGTACACGGCGGCGGAACGCGGCTACGTGGACGCGGTGATCCTGCCGTCCGACACCCGGGCGCAGATCACGCGCGGGCTGCGTCAGCTGCGGACCAAACGGGAGAGCCTGCCGCCGAAGAAGCACGGCAACATCCCGCTGTGAGCGGGCCTGCCGCTGCCGCAAGCGGACCTCCCCCGGAACGGGAGCCGGAGCAGAAACCGGAGCAGAAACCGGAACGGGAGCCGGAACGGAAGGGCGAGACGATGATCAGGGTGGTACGGGGCAATCCCACGCCGGAGGAGCTGGCCGCCGCGCTCGCGGTGGTCCGCGCCCGCGCGGTGGCGTCCGCGAGCGGCGCGGACAGTTTCGGGAGCGGTGCTCCGGGACCGGAGCAGTGGTCCGACCCGGCGCGGATCGCGCGCCGGCCGGGCCCGCGGCCGGGGCCCCGGGCCTGGGCGCGGACCTACTGGCCCGGGTAGCCCGCCGACGGGTGGAGCGGCCCCTTCGCGCAGGTCATCGCCCGATGGCCGGTACGGGACTGGCCGCCTTCCCGCCCCTGTGCCCGGACCCGCGACCGCATGTCCTCCGGCAGGTGTGACGAAGGGCCCGCGCGGCTTGAGTACCCGTACTCAGGCGGCACGACAGCCGGCAGCGCCACCATCGGAATCATGCTGTGGTCCGACCCCGACAACGAGCCCCCCGAGGAACTGCGCGAGACGCAGGCGATGATGCGCCGCGCGGGGCTGCTGCTCGCGCTGGCCATGCTGGTGGGGATGTTCGTGATCGGTCTGCGCTGACCGCGACCTACCATGGCGGGCATGACCGCCGAAACCCCCCGCCTGGTGCTCGCGTCCGCCTCCCCCGCCCGTCTCGGTCTGCTGCGGCACGCGGGCTTCGCGCCCGAAGTGATCGTCAGCGGTGTCGACGAGGACGCCCTGACCGCCCCGACCCCCGCCGAACTGGCCCTGGTCCTCGCCGAGGCGAAGGCGGCCGTCGTCGCCGCGCTGCCGGAGGTCTCCGGGGCGCTGGTCATCGGCTGCGACTCGGTCCTGGAGCTGGACGGGGAGGCCCTCGGCAAGCCGCGGGACGCGGAGGAGGCGACGGCCCGCTGGAAGTCGATGCGCGGCCGCAGCGGCGTCCTCCAGACCGGTCACTGCGTGATCGACACCGGGACCGGGCGGATCGCGTCGGCGACCGCGTCCACGACGGTCCGGTTCGGTGAGCCCTCGGACGCGGAGATCGCCGCGTACGTGGCCAGTGGCGAGCCGCTGCACGTCGCGGGCGCGTTCACGCTGGACGGCAGGTCGGGTCCGTTCATCGAGGGGATCGAGGGCGACCACGGCAATGTCATCGGCCTGTCGCTGCCGCTGCTGCGGAGGCTGCTGGGCGAGCACGGGCGTTCGGTGGCCGATTTCTGGGTCTGACCCGCGCCGTCCCGCTCCACCGGCCCCCTCCACCGGCCCTCCCCCGCCCCGCCCCGCCGCCCACGGCCCGTACCGCCGGTAAGGGCGGGCCGGGAGGCCAGGGCGGCTACTGGCCGGTACCTGTCACGACAGGGGGCGGAACACCTGCCCGCCGCGCGTCCGAAAGCGCCGGAGCGGCAGAAATACGCCCCTGTGTCATTCGTAGACACTCCACAAAGAAACACGTCGGGCCGCTGGGCTCCCTAACAGAGACCCGCACCGCTCCAGCGGGCTACGCTGCGAGGAGGAAGCCCGTCGCACTCCGTTGCGACAAGGGATTTCGCGACTTGCGCGAGCCTCGAATCACGCTCCGTGTGGGCAAGCTCACCAATGGGGACGGGTCGAAAGGCCGTGTCGGTAGTCCCTAAACTCAGCTTGTTTCCAGGAGGGAGCCATCGTGCGCAAGGTGCTCATCGCCAACCGTGGCGAAATCGCTGTTCGCGTCGCCCGCGCCTGTCGGGACGCGGGGATCGGGAGCGTGGCGGTCTACGCCGACCCGGACCGGGACGCCCTGCACGTCCGCGCGGCAGACGAGGCGTTCGCCCTGGGCGGTGACACACCGGCCGCCAGCTATCTGGACATGGCCAAGGTGCTCCAGGCCGCCCGGGACTCCGGGGCGGACGCGATCCACCCGGGTTACGGCTTCCTGTCCGAGAACGCGGAGTTCGCCCAGGCCGTGATCGACGCCGGGCTGACCTGGATCGGCCCGCCGCCGTCCGCGATCCGCGACCTCGGTGACAAGGTCGCCGCCCGGCACATCGCCCAGCGGGCCGGGGCCCCGCTCGTCGCGGGCACCCCGGACCCGGTCTCCGGCGCGGACGAGGTCGTCGCCTTCGCGCGGGAGCACGGCCTCCCCATCGCGATCAAGGCGGCCTTCGGCGGCGGCGGCCGCGGCCTGAAGGTCGCCCGCACCCTCGAAGAGGTCCCGGAGCTGTACGACTCGGCGGTCCGCGAGGCCGTCGCCGCCTTCGGCCGGGGCGAGTGCTTCGTCGAGCGCTATCTCGACAAGCCCCGCCATGTCGAGACCCAGTGCCTGGCCGACCAGCACGGCAACGTGGTCGTCGTCTCCACCCGTGACTGCTCGCTCCAGCGCCGCCACCAGAAGCTGGTCGAGGAGGCCCCGGCGCCGTTCCTGAGCGAGGCGCAGAACGCCGAGCTGTACCGGGCGTCGAAGGCCATCCTCAAGGAGGCCGGCTATGTCGGCGCCGGCACGGTGGAGTTCCTCGTCGGCCTCGACGGCACGATCTCCTTCCTGGAGGTCAACACCCGCCTCCAGGTCGAGCACCCGGTGACCGAGGAGGTCGCCGGCATCGACCTCGTGCGCGAGATGTTCCGCATCGCCGACGGCGAGGAACTGGGCTACGACGACCCGCAGGTGCGCGGTCACTCCTTCGAGTTCCGCATCAACGGCGAGGACCCGGGCCGCGGCTTCCTGCCCGCGCCCGGCACCGTCACCGCCTTCAACGCGCCCACCGGACCCGGGGTCCGCCTGGACGCGGGCGTCGAGTCCGGCAGCGTCATCGGCCCCGCGTGGGACTCCCTGCTCGCCAAGCTGATCGTCACCGGCGCGACCCGCGAGCAGGCGCTCCAGCGCGCCGCCCGCGCGCTGGACGAGTTCACCGTGGAGGGCATGGCGACCGCGATCCCCTTCCACCGCGCGGTGGTGCGGGACCCGGCGTTCACCAGCGACCCGTTCACGGTCCACACCCGCTGGATCGAGACCGGGTTCGTCAACGAGATCCCGGCCTTCACGGTGCCGGCGGCGCCCGACACCGACGACGAGCCCGGCCGGGAGACCGTCGTGGTCGAGGTCGGCGGCAAGCGCCTGGAGGTCTCGCTGCCCTCCTCGCTGGGGATGACCCTGGCCCGCACCGGCCTCGCCGCCGGCGCCCGGCCCAAGCGCCGGGCGGCGAAGAAGTCCTCCGCCACCGCCTCCGGCGACACCCTCGCCTCGCCCATGCAGGGCACCATCGTCAAGATCGCGGTCGAGGAGGGCCAGGAGGTCCAGGAAGGCGACCTGATCGTCGTCCTGGAGGCGATGAAGATGGAACAGCCCCTCAACGCCCACCGCGCCGGCACCGTCAAGGGCCTCAGCGCCGAGGTCGGCGCCTCCATCTCCTCCGGCGCCGCCATCTGCGAAATCAAGGACTGACCGGTCCGGAGGGGCCGGGAGGTCTCCTCGGATCCGAACAGCGGCCCGGCCGCCCGGTGTTCCCGGGTGCCGGGCCGCTGTCCCGTTCCCGGCCCCGTACCGAAAAGCCGGCCGACGAAGCGCGACCGGGGCACGGCCGAAGCGTGACCGGGGCACGACGGGGGCACGACCGGGGGCGCACGGAACGGACTCCGGCTGCTTACTCCGGCTACTTCGGCTTACCCGGGGTGGCGCGGCCCCCGCGATGGCATCCTGTCCCCTGACCGGGAGGACCCGGAGAGCTCCAGGGAGGACCGCGCGATGGCGACGACGACAGCGGGCACGGCCCGTCCCATGCGGGCGGACGCCCGGCGCAACTACGAACGGCTGCTCGCCGAGGCCCGTACCGTCTTCGCCGAACGGGGCACCGACGCCTCGCTGGAGGAGATCGCCCGCCGCTCGGGCGTCGGCATCGGCACGCTCTACCGGCACTTCCCCAACCGCCAGGCCATCATGAACGCGGTCTTCCGGGAGGCGGCCGAGACCCTGCTCGACCACTCCCGTGAGCTGGCGTACGCGGAGCGCCCCTGTGCGGCGCTGATGGAGTGGCTGCGCGCCCTCATCACTCATGCGAGTGAGTACCGGGGCATCGCGCGGGCGCTGATGTCAGCCTCCCGGGACGCGAGTTCGGCGCTCTCGCCGTGTTGTGTGCCGCTGTACGAGGCCGGGGACCGGCTGCTGGCACGGGCGCGGGAGGCGGGGGCGGTGCGCGACGAGGTGTCGACCGGCGATCTGATGCAGCTCACCAACGCCATCGCGCTGGCCGCCGAGCAGAACCCGGACGACCCCGCGCTGCCCGACCGCCTTCTGAATCTCACCCTGCGGGGCCTGGGTCCCGCCTGACGCCCCCGGCCCCTGGTGTCGTTCCATGCCGCCCCGGTGCCGCTCTGGCGCTGCTCCGGTCCGGGTCAGCGGCGGCGGAGGTCCGCCATCCGAGCCGTGCGCTCCATGGCGCCGCCGGGCCCCGGGGCGCTGCCGGGCTCCAGGCCGCCCGCCGGGCCCAGCCGGGTGGGCCCGGGCCCCGCACCGCCCCGGGTGCGCCGCTGGCCCGGCAGGGGCACCTCCCGGCGCTGCGGCCGGACCTTCCCGTCCTCGTCGGCGGACGCGCCCGGCCGGCCCACCGCACCGGGCGGCACCTGCCCCGGCGGGCCACCGGCCACGGTGATCTGCACCCCCTGGTCCGCGAGGGCCTGCAACTCCGTCGCCGCCCGTTCGTCGTGCGCGGGCGGCTCGTCCGTGACCAGCCGGGTGATCACATCCGTGGGCACGGTCTGGAACATGGTGTCGGCGCCCAGCTTGGAGTGGTCGGCGAGGACCACGACCTCGGCGGCGGCCTGCACGAGCGCCCGGTCGACGCTGGCGGAGAGCATGTTGGAGGTGGACAGGCCCCGTTCGGCGGTGAGCCCGCTGCCGGAGAGGAAGGCCCGGGAGACCCGCAGGCCCTGGAGCGACTGTTCCGCCCCGCTGCCCACGAGCGCGTAGTTGGAGCCGCGCAGGGTGCCCCCGGTCATGACGACCTCGACCCGGTTGGCGTGGGCGAGGGCCTGCGCGACGAGCAGGGAGTTGGTGACGACGGTCAGCCCGGGCACCCGGGCGAGCCGCCGGGCCAGCTCCTGCGTGGTGGTACCGGCGCCGACGACGATGGCCTCGCCCTCTTCGACGAGGCCCGCGGCGAGATCGGCGATCGCCGTCTTCTCCGCGGTGGCGGACAGGGACTTCTGCGGAAAGCCGGACTCGCGGGTGAACCCGCCCGGCAATACCGCACCGCCGTGCCGGCGGTCGAGGAGTCCTTCGGCCTCCAGCGCCCGCACATCCCGCCGTACGGTCACTTCGGAGGTCTGGACGACGCGGGCGAGCTCACGGAGGGACACGGCTCCGTTGGCGCGCACCATTTCAAGGATCAATTGGCGACGTTCTGCAGCGAACACGAAACTGACAGTAACCTGACCGGCCGATAGTTTTCAGCAGTATGCGCCGAATAATAAGTAGTGCGCTCACCGAGGGCCATCAAGTGGTATGAGCGAACGGGGCCGCGGGTTCTCGTCCGGTTGTCGGCGCTTGTCGGCGGTTGTTGGATTTCGAACGACTGGGGCCCGGCCGTTCGGCCGGGCCCCAGTCGTTCGATCCGGGAACGGTACGTGACCGTCAGCCCTCGCCGGCCGTCTTACGGGTGTGCAACTGGCGCGCCACCTCGGCAATCGACCCCGAGAGCGAGGGATAGACGGTAAAGGCGTTGGCGATCTGCTCGACCGTCAGATTGTTGTCGACGGCGAGCGAGATCGGGTGGATCAGCTCGCTCGCGCGGGGGGCGACCACACAGCCGCCGACGACGATTCCGGTACCCGGACGGCTGAAGATCTTCACAAAGCCGTCGCGGATCCCCTGCATCTTCGCGCGGGGGTTGCGGAGCAACGGCAGCTTGACGACCCGGGCGTCGATGAGACCCGCGTCCAGGTCGGCCTGCGTACAGCCGACGGTCGCGATCTCCGGGTCGGTGAAGACGTTGGACGAGACGGTCTTCAGGTTCAGCGGGGTGACCGCGTCGCCCAGGAAGTGGTACATCGCGATCCGGCCCTGCATCGCGGCGACGGAGGCCAGCGCGAAGACGCCGGTGACGTCACCGGCGGCGTAGACGCCGGGGGCGCTGGTGCGGGAGACCCGGTCGGTCCAGATGTGGCCGGAGTCCTTGAGCTTGACGCCCGCCTCCTCCAGGCCCATGCCGGCGCTGTTCGGGATCGCGCCGACCGCCATCAGACAGTGCGTACCGGAGATCACCCGGCCGCCGGAGAGGGTGACCTCGACGCGGTCGCCGACGCGCTTGGCGGACTCGGCGCGCGAGCGGGCCATGACGTTCATGCCCCGGCGGCGGAAGACGTCCTCCAGGACGGCGGCGGCGTCGGGGTCCTCGCCGGGCAGCACCCGGTCGCGGGAGGAGACCAGGGTGACCCGGGAGCCGAGGGCCTGGTAGGCGCCCGCGAACTCGGCGCCGGTGACGCCGGAGCCGACGACGATCAGTTCCTCGGGCAGCTCGTCGAGGTCGTAGACCTGGGTCCAGTTGAGGATCCGCTCGCCGTCGGGGAGGGCGTCGGGGATCTCCCGGGGGTGACCGCCGGTGGCGATCAGCACGGCGTCGGCGACGAGGGTCTCCTCGGTGCCGTCGGCGGCCCGTACGACGACCTTGCGGGACCCGTCGGCGGCCTGCCCGCCCTCCAGCCGTCCGCGGCCGCGTACGACCCGGGCACCGGCCCGGGTGACGGAGGCGGTGATGTCGTGCGACTGGGCGAGCGCGAGGCGCTTCACCCGGCGGTTGACCTTGCCGAGGTCGACGCCGACGACACGCGCGGCGGTCTCCATGGGCGGGGTGTCGTCGGCCACGATGATCCCCAGCTCCTCGTAGGAGGAGTCGAAGGTGGTCATCACCTCGGCCGTGGCGATGAGGGTCTTGGAGGGTACGCAGTCCGTCAGCACGGACGCGCCGCCGAGGCCGTCGCAGTCGACGACGGTCACCTCCGCGCCGAGTTGGGCGCCCACCAGGGCCGCCTCGTATCCTCCGGGTCCGCCGCCGATGATCACGATTCGGGTCACTGGGGTTACGCCTCGCGCTCTCGTTGCTGCGGGGGTGTCCCGCTGGGCTGAGTGCCCCTGGTGGGCTGGAGTACGTACCCCATTGTCCCGCACGCTTCAACTTTCTCGCTCCCGGGTCCCATGATGCGGTCAGGAGCCCTTCCGGACCCTGCCCGGCCGCCCTGGCGGGGCCCGGAAACGCGCCCGGTACGGCCGCCCCGGCGCCGTGACCTCAGCCCCGTGACCTCGGCCCCCGTGCGAGTGAGCCGAAGGGGCGCCGCGGGTGTCGAAAGGGAGAACGCGCGGAGGCCGTGAGGAACGAGCGGTCGAGCACGATCGACCGTCGACACGCGCACCAGCGCCCCGGAGGCGAACCGAGCCCGGATGACAGAGCGGAACCGCGCCTGCACGTGCGCCCCTCCCGTACCCTCGATCCCATGTCGCTCTACGCCGCGTACGCCGGCAACCTCGACGCGCGGCTGATGACCCGCCGCGCACCGCACTCCCCCCTGCGCGGCACGGGCTGGCTCAACGGCTGGCGGCTGACCTTCGGTGGCGAACAGCTGGGCTGGGAGGGGGCGCTCGCCACGATCGTGGAGGCGCCGCGTTCGCAGGTCTTCGTCGCCCTCTACGACATCGCTCCGATGGACGAGGACTCGATGGACCGCTGGGAGGGTGTCGGGCTCGACATCTACCGGCGGATGCGGGTCCGGGTGCACACGCTGGACGGCGAGGAACCCGCCTGGGTGTATGTCCTGAACGGGTACGAGGGCGGGCTGCCGTCCGCCCGCTATCTGGGGGAGCTGGCGGACGCGGCGGAGTCGGCGGGGGCGCCGCACGACTATGTGATGGAGCTGCGAAAGCGCCCCTGCTGACCCGGGCGGGGCCCGCCGGTCCCGGCTCGCGCGGCCCCGCGACACCTTGCCGAAAGGGCGAGCGCCGCGAACGCGCCGTTATTCGCGCCGGGCCGCTCCTCTTTTGCGCCCTGTTCGCTCCCCTGGGGGCCGGCTGTGGGCGGTGGGGGGTGTGTTTCCCGGGCCGTGCGCGGGGCCGTTCCGGTCAATTCCCGGGCCCTTCCGGCGCGTCTTCCGGACCTCTTCCGGGAACCTTCCGAGAGCCTTCCCGCCCCCTTCCTTCCCTCTTCCTTCCCTCTTCCTTCCCCCTCTTCCGCCCCTTCCCGGAGATCCGCGACGGGCATTCGTCGGAAACGACAAGACAACGATCCTGGGACCTTGTACCGCCAGGTCTACGCGCGTAGGGAATCAGCGGTTACTCTCATTCGCGTGAACGCACATGTGAATCCGGACCTCGACGGCGCCAGCGCCGACCCCCACCGGGCGGCCGCTGCGGCCGCCGCGCGGCTGCGCGAGCTGACCGGCGCCGATACACACGATGTGGCCCTCGTGATGGGCTCCGGCTGGGCCCCGGCCGTGGACGCCCTCGGCGCTCCCGAGGCCGAGTTCCCCGTAACCGAACTGCCCGGCTTCCCGCCGCCGGTGGTCGCGGGCCACGGCGGCACGATCCGCTCGTACCGCATCGGTGACAAGCGCGCCCTGGTCTTCCTGGGCCGTACGCACTACTACGAGGGCCGGGGCGTCGCCCCCGTCGCCCACGGGGTGCGCACCGCCGTCGCCGCCGGCTGCAAGACCGTCGTCCTGACCAACGGCTGCGGCGGTCTGCGCGAGGGCATGCGCCCCGGCCAGCCGGTGCTGATCAGCGACCACCTCAACCTCACGGCCGCCTCGCCGATCGTGGGCGCGAACTTCGTCGACCTCACCGATCTCTACTCGCCGCGGCTGCGCGCGATCTGCAAGGAGATCGACCCCTCCCTGGAGGAGGGCGTGTACGTCCAGTTCCCCGGCCCGCACTACGAGACCCCGGCCGAGATCAACATGGTCCGGGTCCTCGGCGGCGACCTGGTCGGCATGTCCACCGTCCTGGAGGCCATCGCGGCCCGTGAGGCCGGCGCCGAGGTGCTGGGCATCTCCCTGGTCACCAACCTGGCCGCGGGCCTCAGCGGCGAGCCCCTCAACCACGAAGAGGTGCTCCAGGCCGGCCGTGACTCGGCCGCCCACATGGGCGAGCTGCTGACCCGGGTACTGGCCCGCATCTGATCGCGGCGGTACCCCCGTCCGGTGGCACCGCCGGTGACACCGCCGGTGACACCGCCGGGGGTACCGGCACAGCGGCGCCGGGACGACCGGGTACGTCCGGGTGGGGGGATCCCGCCCGGACGTTCGCGTTGTCCGGGCGGGATCCCCCCACACAGGAACACGCACCCACACGACGGCGCGAAAGGCGGAGCGAGCGTGCACCAGGACCAGGACCTCATGGCGCGGGCCCGAGCATGGCTGGCCGAGGACCCCGACCCGGACACCCGGGCCGAGCTGGCCGGACTCATCGAGGCGGGCGACACGGCGGAGCTGGCGGACCGGTTCGCCGGGACCCTCCAGTTCGGGACCGCCGGCCTCCGGGGCGAGCTGGGCGCGGGCCCCATGCGGATGAACCGGGCCGTGGTGATCCGCGCCGCCGCCGGCCTCGCCTCGTATCTGAAGGCGCAGGGCCGGGGCGACGGGCTGGTCGTCGTCGGCTACGACGCCCGCTACAAGTCCGCCGACTTCGCCCGGGACACGGCGGCCGTCATGGTCGGCGCGGGTCTGCGCGCCGCCGTGCTGCCGCGCCCGCTGCCCACGCCCGTCCTCGCCTTCGCCATAAGGCAGCTGGGGGCCGTCGCGGGCGTCGAGGTCACCGCCAGCCACAACCCGCCGCGCGACAACGGCTACAAGGTCTACCTGGGCGACGGCTCGCAGATCGTGCCGCCCGCCGACACGGGGATCGCGGCGGAGATCGACGCGATCCGCGCCCTCGCCGACGTGCCGCGCGCCGAGTCCGGCTGGGAGACCCTGGGCGACGACGTCCTGGACGCCTACCTCACCCGTACGGACGCGGTCCTCACCCCCGGCTCCCCGCGCACCGCCCGCGTCGTCCACACCGCGCTCCACGGGGTGGGCACCTCCGTCCTGAACGCCGCCTTCGCCCGCGCCGGCTTCCCCGCCCCGGTCCCGGTGGCGGAGCAGGCCGAACCCGACCCGGCGTTCCCCACGGTCGCCTTCCCCAACCCGGAGGAGCCGGGCGCGATGGACCTGGCCTTCGCGACCGCCCGCGCGGCCGGCCCCGGGATCGACATCATCGTCGCCAACGACCCCGACGCGGACCGCTGCGCCGTCGCCGTCCCCGACCCGTCCACCGACGCCGGCTGGCGCATGCTCCGGGGCGACGAGGTCGGCGCACTCCTCGCCGCGCACCTCGTCCGCAGCGGCGCGCGCGGTGTCCTCGCCGAGTCGATCGTCTCCTCCTCCCTCCTCGGCCGGATCGCCGAGTCCGCCGGTCTCGGCTACGAGGAGACCCTCACCGGCTTCAAGTGGATCGCCCGCGTCGAGGGCCTGCGATACGGGTACGAGGAGGCCCTCGGCTACTGCGTCGACCCCGAGGGCGTCCGCGACAAGGACGGCATCACGGCGGCGCTGCTGATCACCGAGCTGGCCTCGGCCCTGAAGGAGGAGGGCCTCACCCTCCTCGACCTCCTGGACGACCTCGCCGTCGAGCACGGCCTGCACGCGACCGACCAGCTCTCGGTCCGGGTCCAGGACCTGAGCGTCATCGCCGACGCGATGCGGACCCTGCGGGGGGCTCCGCCGGTCTCGCTGGGGGGGCTTTCGGTGTCCTCGGCCGAGGACCTGGCGGAGGGTAGCGCGGCGCTGCCGCCGACGGACGGTCTGCGGTATTACCTGGACGGTACGTACAAGGCGCGGGTGATCGTGCGGCCGAGCGGAACCGAGCCGAAGATCAAGTGCTATCTGGAGGTCGTGGTGCCGGTGTCCGAGGCGGCGGCCCTGCCGGGCGCTCGGGCGCGGGCGGCGGAGGTTCTTTCGTCCCTGAAGCGGGACCTGGCGGGGGCGGCGGGTCTTCCGTCGAGCTGACCTGCGGGTCGTTGTCGGGGACCAGTCCCCGAACCCCTGCGCCTCAATCGCCGGCGGGGCTGGTTTTGTTCGGGTGGTCCCGGGTCCGGGTGGTGGTGCGGGTTGGCGGGGCCTCCGGGCTCACCTCCTCGGGGTCGGCGAGCGTACTCACCAGGTCCCGTGCGGGCGAGCCTCCGCCGATCCCCTGCGGGGGCGACCCTGCACCCCCGCCCTCGTCCAAGGCGCGGGCGGCCGGTACCCCGTGCCGGGGGAAAAACATCGCGCCCCCCGGGTCTCGGATCCGGGGGGCGCGGCTGTCGTGCGCTCGTTACCGTGCGGCCTCACGGGCCATGGCCACCAGCCCGGTGAAGGCGGTGGCGGAGACCATCAGGACGGGGCCGTCGGTCCGCTTGCTGTCCCGGACCGGGACGATGCCGGTGCCGGACGCGTACTCCGGGGCCCACTCGACGCAGATGCCGCCGTTTTCGCTGTACGAAGACTTGATCCAGCGGAGAGAGTCGGTCGTGGTCGTCACTGGGTGCCCTTTCGTAACTGCTCGATCATGGCTACGGATAGCGTCTGTGAGAGCGCGTCGGCTTGCAACTGGTGGTAGGCGGTCAACAGGGGTACCACGGAGGAGGTTTCCCGTTCGATCTGCCCACGGTGTGCGCACTCCGCATAGGAGATCAGAGAGCGGTTCTCCATGGTCAGGACATACAGCGGCAGACTGAGAGGACGACGGTCCCCCATCTCGAACGGGGCCACTTGGAGCACGATGTTCGGCAGGCAAGCGAATTCGACCAGCCGCGCCAGCTGCCCCTCCATGGTGTCGGCACTGCCGACAGGCCTTCTGAGACAGCCCTCGTCCAGCACCACGAACAGCAGGGGCGGCGGCGTCCGCTGAAGCACTGCCTGACGCCCTTGGATGAGCGCGTTCCGTTCCTCACCTTGCTCGGGCGTGATCGCCCCGCGCTCAACGGCACGCGCGGTCAGGGTCGATGTGTACTCCGGCGTTTGCAGTATGCCGGGGATGACGCCGACCTCGTAGAGCCTGATTTCTGCCGCGCGAGCCTCATAGCCGAGGTACTCCGGGAGCCCTTCGATGAGCGCCGTGTACCGCACCGCGAGGCTCTGACGCTCAAGCCGGTCCCCGGTGCCGAACACCCGGTCCGCGGTCTTCGCGAAGCGGGCAGTCGGCGGACGCCGACCAGTTTCGACGGCGGAGATATGCGTCGAGGAGCACTCCATCCGCTTCGCCAACTCGTCCTGTGTCCAGCCGCGCCCATCCCGCAGCGTGCGCAATCGCATACCGAATGCTGCGCTGGGTGACTTCTCGGGGTCCAGCTCTTTCCTGTTCAACGGCCACCACCTAACTCCCCAAGCAAAAAATGCAGGTTGAAGACACGCCGTCAGGTGGTCCACGCTGACGGCACTTGGTGGTGGAGACACTACGGAGAGGAACCACTGTGCCTGCCACGAACGACGAACTCCGCGTGGGAGAAATTGCGTTCGACACCGTGACGAGGGCGCTCGGCGAGGTCATGGAGATCTACGAGACCCACTACGCGCTCCGCCCGCCCCAGGGCGGGATCGAATGGGACGCCCTGCGGGAGAACACCCGCCGCGCCACGACCACCGACCGGCTCACCCCGGCGCTGGCGGAGCGGAACGCGAACAGCCGGCTGGGGGTGTAGGCGTGAGCCGCATCCGCTGCTGCATCACCGTCGCGCTGCTGGGCGTCGGCTATCTCTGCCTCGCGTGGGAGCCGCCCCTGATACCCCCGCACGGCTGGCACTAAAACCCCCAGTCCCCTCCCGGCCCGCACCCGGGAGGAAGGGGGAGCGCCCCACGCCTCGCGCTCCCCGGCCCCGGTCGCCACTGCCCCCCGCACAGGGACGACCGGGGCCACCCCTCATCCCCCCGCCGGGGGCCTCGCGCTGCCCGACCCGCGTCGGAACGGGGTCCCGCACCCTCCTTCCCCCCGCCGGGGGTACCACTCACGTGCACTGGCTGCGTGGGCGGGGGTGCAGGGTCGCCCCCGCAGGGGATCGGCGGAGGCCGACCCGAACTGAACCCGTGAGTACGCTCGCCGACCCCGAGGAGGTGAGCCCGGAGGCCCCGCCAACCCGCACCACCACCGGGGCCCGGAACCACCCGCACAAACCCGCCTCGCCGACGATCACCCGGCAAAAACCAGCCCCGCCGGCGTTTGAGGCGCGGGGGCCTCGGGGGCTGGCCCCCGACGACCACCCGCACAAAACCAGCCCCGTGGGGGTCCCCCCGGACGAAGTCTGGGGGAGATTGAGGACGGACCCGCACCCCGCCCCGGGTGCACAAACAACCACCCGCACCCCCACCCCCGGTCAAACAACCACCGCATTGATGCGAACGGCGAATTCTCGCAGCCCCCGCACCCGCGTCGGCCCGTACAGCAGATCCGACGTCAAGGCCCGCAGGGCCGGTCGCCTCACCTCTTGTGGAGCCTCCTGCTCCACCCGGCGCAGTGCTGCGAACGTCTGCTCGCCGTCGCCGAGGGCGTGCCACATACGGGCGATGTCCGTCCACGCCCGGGCTCGACGCTCCGCCGTCGGCAAACGGTCGGTATCCAGGTTGGCCGCGACCTTCACACCCTCGTCCGGAGTGCCGAGAGCGTTGAACACGCCGATGCGATACACGTCCACCTGTGCCCGGCTGGTACCCACGGTGAACAACCCCGGTACCTCGGGCAGCCGCTCGGCGTCCTCCCGGGCCTCGTCCAGCAGAGCCAGCGCCGTCGTGCGGTCCCTGCCTGTGGCGGCCGAGTACGCGGCGGTCAGGAGCAGCGTCGTCCGTACGGCACCGGTGCGGTCCTGCACGGCGTCCAGCTCCGCCGCCTGCCGGGTGAGCAGATGCACGGCGGAGGAGGAGCGCCCGGATCGCCGCATGGTGATCGCCAGCACTCGGGTCGCCTCCCCGATCGGCACCGGCATGCCGCTCGCGCGGGCGGCGGCGAGTGCCCGGTCGGCGGCTGCCCATGCCGCGTCCGAGTGCAGCTTCGAGCCGAGTTCCGAAGCGAGGACGTACGCCCGGGCGAGTACGGCACACGCCTGTTCCCTCTGGCGTCCGGCAGTCGCGTCGCGGGTTGCTTCCGCTGTGGCGAGCAGCCTCGGCAGGGACCGTCCGAGATCGTTGTAGCGGGCGCTGCGGAAGAGGCTCCGGGCTGTGGCCGACTGTTCGGCGAGGCGGGGCAGTGCCACCGGTTCGGCGGCCGGCAGCCGGAACAGGATCTCCTCCAGCCCGTGCCGGTCTGTCTGCGGAGTCGCGGCCGCTGCCGGCCCCGGGCCCACAACGCCCGTCGCCCCGATTGCGAGCGTCCCGGTAAGCAGTTTCCTACGGCGCACCGCGTCCTCCTCGTCCGACAGCGAACTGATCGCCACCGTAGCGATCGCGGGCGCGTCCGGGACAGCAGACCTGCCCAGCCGCTCGGGTGGGATGCCGAGTGCTGCGGCGATGCGCAGCTCGGCGGCACGGTCCGGTCGCAGCTTGTTCGACTCGATCCGTGAGATCGCTGACGCCGAGTATCCGCACTCCCGGCCGAGCTGTGCCTGTGTGAGTCTGGCCGCGCAGCGGGCGCCGCGGATGACGGCGCCCAGGTCTTCCGATTCCGGGCTGTGGCCCATGGGTGCCTCCTGCGCGCACTGACGGGGCGGACGACGCTAGCCGTGTTTGGCCCCGGCCCGGCAGGGCGTGCGGAAGCACACCGCGTGCGGGCTCCGCACATCGTGTGCGGATGCGTCCGCTGTCGGCCCCGGCGCACCTGCCGGGCCGACACGATGGCCCTGCGGACGGGTGGTGACCCGGCCGTCTCGCCGCTCGCACTCCCACCGGAGGCAACCATGGACAGAGTGCTCGTCACAGGCGGGGCCGGGTTCATCGGCTCGCACTTCGTCAAACGCATTCTTCGGGGCGAGGACATCGCCGGGGTGATTGTGCTCGACGCCCTCACGTACGCAGGGCACATCGGAAATCTCGGCGAGGCATTCCTCAGCCCGAAACTGACGTTCGTCCACGGCGATGTCCGCGACGGTGGCCTGGTGGACGCATTGATGGAGAAGAGTACGGCCGTCGTCCACTTCGCCGCCGAATCCCACGTCGATCGCTCGTTCTCCGCTGCCGGAGCGTTTCTGTCGACGAACGTGCTCGGCACTCATACGCTCGCGGACGCAGCCATGCGTCATGGCGTCCGGAAGTTCGTGCAGGTCTCCACGGACGAGGTTTACGGACCGCTCACGGACGGCTCAGCCACCGAGGAATACCCGGCTCGGCCCACGGTGCCCTACGCCGTCTCGAAGGCCGCCGGCGACTTCGTGGCGCTGAGCTACTTCCACACCTATGGCGTTCCGGTATGCGTCACGCGCAGTTCGAACAACTACGGCCCGTACCAGCACCCGGAGAAGATCGTCCCTCTGTTCGTGACCAGGCTCCTCAAGGGCGAGGCGGTCACCCTGCACGGCCATGGCCAACACGTCCGCAACTGGCTGCATGTGGAAGACAACTGCGCCGGGATCGAATTGGTCCTGCGCGACGGTGTCCCCGGCGAGATCTACAACATCGCCGGCGGCCTGGATCTCACCAACAAGGAGCTGACCGGTGCGCTCCTGCGCGTGTGCGGCGCCGACTGGGACTCGGTCACCTATGTGCCCGATCGTCGCGCGAACGACATCCGCTATTCCATGGTGTGGACGAAGATCGCCGACACACTCGGCTACCGGCCCACTCAGGACCTCGCCCACGGCCTCGCCGAGACTGCGGACTGGTATCGGAGAAACCCCGGCCACTGGGCGCCGCTCCTGCGTCACCCGCATGTGTACCCGCCCAGGAACCGGCCCGCTCCGGGTGCGGAGGAGGGACACGGCCCATGCGTGACCTGAACCCTGTGAACGGGCTGCCCTTCAGCCAGAACGCCAGGCCGTTCCTCTACGGCGGCGAGCTGGACGCCGTTGCTGCCGTACTGGACAGCGGTCAGTACGGACACGGAGAGGTGACCGAACACTTCGAGCGCGCTGTGGCGGATCTCCTGGGCGTTCCTGATGTGGTCGCCGTCGCCTCCGGTACGGCAGCACTCCACATGGCGCTGGCGGTGGCCAACATCGGCCCCGGCGATGAGGTGATCGTGCCGTCCATGACGTTCTGCGCCACCGTCCAGGCGATCCGGGCCTGCGGGGCGCGGGCGCGGTTCGCCGAGGTCTCCCCGGACACGCTGTGCATCACCGGCCGAGACGTGATGGACACGCTCACCCCGTCGACCCGCGCGGTGGTGCCCGTCCTCTACGGCGGCCGGGCGGCAGATCTCTCGGACATCCATGAAACGCTGGCCGACAGGGGCATCGCGATCGTGGAGGATGCCGCACACGCTTTCGGGTCCCGCTACGGAGGCGGGCGCGTCGGGGCCGCCGGCCTGCTGACCTGTTTCAGTTTCGGCCCGATCAAGAACGTGACCTGCGGCCAGGGCGGCGCGCTCGTCCCGCGCACCCCGGAAGAGGCCATGCGGGTGCGGCGGATGCGTCTGCTGGGAATGGCCGAGTCACCGGCGGAACGTGCTCGCAGCGCGTCGTATCGTGTTGAGGGCTTCGGAGTCCGCGCCCACCTGTCGCAGATCAATGCCGCGATCGGCCTGGCTCAATTGGCGAACTTTCCCGTGCTGGAGGCCAAGCGCAAACAGCTGTGGCGCCAGTACGAGTCAGCGCTCACGAGTGTGAGCGGCGTGCGCCTGGTGGACGTGGATGTGGACCGGTCCGTGCCTTCCCTGTGCGCGGTGCGGGTACCGGACCGGGACCGTGTCTTTCATGCTTTGCAGGCCTGCGGCATCGGCGCGGGTGTGCACTACCCGCCCAACCATCTCCAACCCGCCTTCGCCCGCTGGCATCGGCCGCTGCCGGTCACCGAGAGGATCGGCGAGGAGATCCTCACGCTCCCGTTCCACCAGCTCATGGGCGCGGACGAGGTCCGTACGGTCGTGTCGGCGCTGGAAGGGGCCCTGCGGTGAGGCGGGCGGCGGTGCTCGGGAAGGGCCGGCTGGCCGTGCACTCGTGCGAGACGATCGCGGAACTGCCGGACACGATCCTGGACACCGTGGTGCCCAATGCCTCCGAACCGGACTGGGACATTCGTCTGTCGGAGCATGCGGCCGAGCAGTGGCCCGACGTCCGTATTCTCCGCTCGGGCGACTGGCGGGACCTGGAACCGGGCAGGTGCGACCTCGTGTTCAGCGTCCTCTACGACAGAATCATCGGCCCCGGGCTGATCAACTCCACCGACATGCTCATCAACTGCCACCCCGGGCGGCTTCCTCAGTACCGGGGAGTACGGCCGGTGAACTGGGCACTGCGCAACGGCGAACATCTGCACGGCGTCACGATCCACATCATCGATGGCGGTATCGACTCGGGGCCCGTCCTCGGGGAGGCCTTGTTCTCCATCTGGCCGGACATCGACGAGGTGGAGGACGTGTGGAGGCGAACCATGCGCCACGCAGAACTCCTCATCTCGGACACATTGCCGCTCCTCGGCAGGATCACTCCAAGGGGGCAGGACGGGTCCCTGGCAGTGACGCACTACAGCCGGGACAACGGCTCCCTGGGTGACAGAAGCGACTGGACCCGGACGCTGTCGGACAACAGCACGGAGCACCGGCCGTAGTCCCGCACCGGTCACCCGGATGCGGCGGAGAGGATCACGTCCACGAGCCTGTCCGCCGCGTCCGGCCGTCCGTGCGCCCGGGCCCGCTCCGCCATCGTCTCTCGCCTCGCGGGATCCGTGAGGAGCGGCCCGACCGCGCCGCGCAGACCGTCGGCGTTGACGTCACCGAGCAGGGCGACCGCCGCGCCTGCCTCCTCAAGGTGCCTCGCGTTGTGCGCCTGCTCGTTCCCGGCGGAGGAGGCGAGCGGGATGAACACCGCGGGTTTGCCGAGGGCGGTCAGCTCCGCGAGCGTACCGGCCCCGCTCCGGGAGATCACGACATCGGCCAGCGCCAGGACGTCAGGAAGCTCCGGGCCGACGAACCCGGTCAGGTAGTACCGGCGGGCCGACTCCGTGCGAAGGGCGGCGGCCTGCTGACGCAGGCCCTCGGCATGGTCCGGCCCGCACTGGTGGATCACGTTCGCGCGCTCCAGCAGCCACGGGAGCGCGTCTCGTACGACATCGTTGATCTGCTGCGATCCCTGGGCGCCACCGGTCACGTACACCGTCGGCAGGCGCGGGTCGAAGCCCCGCAGCCCCAGTGCCTCGACCGCTTTGTCCGCGTGCCCGGTCAGCACCTCGGGGCGGATCGGGTTGCCCGTCACCACCGCGGCACCCCGCATCGGCTCGGGCAGGAGCGGCAGGGACGACTCGGACGAGAGCGCGATGCGCGTCGCCGAGCCGGCAAGCTTCCGGTTGGCCAGGCCCAGACGCACGGTCTGCTCGTGCAGCACCAGCGGACGGCGGCACATACGGGCGGCCAGACCTGCGGGAACAGCGACGTACCCGCCGGTGGCGAGCACGACGTCCGGCTGAAAATCAGCGACGATCCTCCGGGCCTGCGCGACGCCGAGCGGCACCCGCGCCATGTCCCGCATGTTCGCGGGCGACACCATCCTGAGCGGATTGGCGGAGCGGCGGATCTTGCCCGTGGCCACCGTGGTGAAAGGGATCCCTTCGGCCGGAGCGACCCGCGCTTCCAGACCGTCCGCCGTGCCGATCCACAGCACGTCCAGCGCTCCGCCGTCCGCCGCGAGCCGGGCCTTCAGCGTCCGGACGGCGGTCAGGGCGGGATACGTATGACCACCGGTCCCTCCCCCCGTGACAATCAGGCGGAAGGCGCGTGGGGAAGGGGAGGAACTGTTCACCCCGCGCACCCTACTGGCTGCCCGACGACGCGGCGGGCGTACACCGCAACCACCGAGGACACGCCCCCGCACTGGGACGACCGGGGCCACCCCTCTTTCCCCCGCCGGGGGCCTCGCGCTGCCCGACCCGCGTCGATACGGGCGGGGTGCGCTCGTCCGGGGCCCGGCCCTGCGTGGCCCGCGTCGGTACGGGGTCCCGCACCTTCCTTCCCCCCGCCGGGGGTACCGCCCACGTGCACTGGCTGCGTGGGCGGGGGTGCAGGGTCGCCCCCGCAGGGGATCGGCGGAGGCCGACCCGCACCCAACCCCGTGAGCACGCTCGCCGACCCCGAGGAGGTGAGCCCGGAGGCCCCGCCAACCCGCACCACCACCCCGGGCCGGGACAGGCCGCACAAAAACCAGCCCCTTGGGGGTCCCCCCGGACGGAGTCTGGGGGAGATTGAGGCGCAGGGGTTCGGGGACTGGTCCCCGACGACGGACCCGCACAAACAAAGCCCGTCCGGCGCTTGAGGACGGACCCGCACCCCGCCCCGGGGCGCACAAACGAACCACCCGCACCCCCAACAGGGTGAACCTGCGCCCGCGCCCACAGCCGTGCGCACCACCCCCCGCGCCGGACGGCGAAGGTGCGGGGGAGCCGCCACCCCCGACACCCCAGGAGCTGCGACCGTTGCCCGCCACGACCTCGCGCACACACCCCTTCGTCCCGGCGTCCCGCCGCCCCCGCGGCCACCCCCGCGGCCCCGGGCGCGGAAACACCGGGCGGCTGCCGCGAGCGCTGCGCCGCGCCGCGCCCGCGCTCGCGGCGTATGTGGCCGTACGGCTGTGCGGTCTGCTGGTGGTCGCGCGGCTGGCGCACGCGCAGGGGCATGGGGTGTGGCCGGTGCTGGCGGCGTCGTGGGACTCGCGCTGGTATCTGGACATCGCGGCGCACGGCTACGCGGACGAGCTGGGTACGCGGGTGAACGCCAACAATCTCGCGTTCTTCCCGCTGTATCCGCTGCTGGTGCGCGCGCTCGCGGCGGTCGTCCCGGGGGCGCCCGCGACGGTCGCGCTGGTGTTCGCGGTGGGCTGTTCCCTGGTCGCCGCGTGGGGGGTGTTCGCGGTCGGGGACCGGCTGTACGGGCGGCGGACCGGCACGGTGCTCGTGGTGTTGTGGGGGGCGCTGCCCGTGGCGCAGGTGCAGTGGATGGGCTATACGGAGTCGCTGTTCACGGCGGTGGCGGCGTGGTCCCTGTACGCGGTGGTGAGCGGCCGGTGGATCGCGGCGGGCGCGCTGGCGTGCCTCGCGGGGCTGGCCCGCCCCACCGGTGTCGCGGTGGCCGCCGCCGTCTGTCTGGCCGCGCTGGTCGCGTGCCGCCGGGGCCCGTACGGCCGGAAGGCGGCGGCCGCCGTGCTCGCCCCGCTGGGCTGGCTGGGGTACGTGGCCTGGGTGGGGCTGCGGGTGGGCCGCCCGGACGGCTATTTCGCGGTGCAGCGGCTGTGGAAGAACGAGTGGGACGGGGGCCGGGCGACGCTGCTGGAGCTGCGTCAGCAGTTGCTGTACGCCAGCCGTCCGCCGCTGTTCCTGCTGCTGGTGTCGGCGGTGCTGATCGTGTCGTCGGTGCTGTACGTGCTGTCGCTCGCGGACCGGCAGCCGCTGCCGCTGCTGGTGTTCAGCGGGGTGCTGCTGCTGGTGGTCCTGGGCAGCGCGGGCGTCTACTTCCCCCGGGCGCGGTTCCTGCTGCCCGCGTTCCCGCTGCTGTTGCCGGCCGCGCGGGCCCTCGCGGGGGCGCGGCCGGTGACGGTGGCGGTGGTGCTGGTGTCCGCGACGGCCCTGTCGGCGTGGTCGGGGGCGTACATGCTGCTGGTGTGGGAGGGCCCGCCGTAACATCCTTTTCCGCCATGACCGGAAGTGTCACCAGCCCCGTACGGCAGAGAAAGAGACAGAGGCATCTCCCGCGCCATATGTCCCACCATGGCGCGAAATCAACGGGGCAATGGCCACTCTCCCCCCTGTGGGCGGACAACTCCCGCAGTACGTTCCCCTCGCTGCGGCCTCGCGCCCGCGGGGCCGGTGAGGGGGAACCGTGAAGAACGCGATCCGACGTTCCATCGCCCTGGGGGGAGCGCTCGCGCTGCTGCCGCTGATGGCGGTCTCGGCCGAGGCGAAGCCGCCGGGCCCGCTCTCCGTGGCGGAAGTGGCCGCGATGAGCCCGGAGCGGCAGGCGGAGGTGCTGGAGCCGCTGCGGCTCGTCGCCGACGCCGCGATCCGAGTGGGCCTGGAGAGACGTACGGACATCTACACCCAGGTCGAGATGGCCTCCGACTACCGCGCGGTCAACGTCTATCTGACCGATATCAGCCAGGGCGGCCAGTTCATCGCCGAGGTGCGCCGGATCAGCCCCAAGGCGGACACCGGGCTGATCGACATCGTTCAGGGCAAGAAGTCCCGGCAAGCGCTCAACAAGGAGGTCGACCAACTCACCGAACGCTCCGACCTGCCGTTCGAGGTCTCCCTCGCGGGAACGTCGACGGACGGCGGGACGATCGAACTGTCCGTGGACAAGCCCCAGGCCGCCCGGAGCTGGCTCACCGGCAGACAGGCAGCCGCGTCCGCCACGCCCGTGCGGGTCCGGCAGGCACCCGCGTCCGCCGCGACGCCTGTGACCCGGTGGAACGACATCCCCCCGTTCTACGCGGGGGCCGCCCTCGGACCGGGCTGGGGCGCGCAGTCGTACTGCACCAGCGGGATTCCCGCCATCAGCACCTGGGACGGCCGTCAGTGGCTGGTCACGGCCGGACACTGCTACGGCGTGGGCACCCAGGTGACGACGGCCGGCGGGAACAACGTGGGCCGGGTCGAGTACAACCGGGCCGACCTCGACGCGGCCCTCATCGAGACCCGGACGAATCGTTTCACCTGGGACGGTGTCGACGCGACGGGCTACACCCGCTATCTGAACGGCGTCCGCAATGTCGCCGTCGGCGACTTCACCTGCCAGCTCGGCTACAACTCCAAGGTCGTCTGCAATATCCGGACGGTCTACGCGGGCAATGCCGTCTGGAACTTCGGCACCGGCCCGATACGGGGCAGCTACGGTGTGCCGCACGCGGGCGGCGTGGTCGTCCGGGGCGGGGACAGCGGCGGCCCGGTGATCTACCTCAACGATCCGGAATCCCGGCAGCTCAACGGCATCGTCAGCGCCGGATGGGGCTGTGACGCCAACAAGATCTGCACCACCGCGGTGGGCTGGGTCGACGTGTGGTCCATCTTCAACGGGTTCTCCCTCAAGCTGAACCCGTCCTGATCCGGCGGGCCCCGGTGGGTGCGCCGGGCATCGGCACACCCACCGGGCGCCCTGGACGAAGGCGCCCTGGACGAAGGGCGTCCTAGACGAAGGGCGTCCTGACGTCGACCCCCGACAGCACCTGCCCGTACAGCTCCAGGTTGGTCGCGGGAGTGACGAACGCGTGCAGGCTCAGGGCGTTCAGATCGCGCACGATCCGCTGGATCGGCACCTCGTGGTAAAGGGACGACGCCCCCGACGCGGAGCCGATCAGGTCGCCCGCCTCCTTGCACAGCCGCGCCAGATATCCGGCCTGTGCCCGGATCCGGACCCGTTCCTCCGTGGTGTACGGCTCGCCGCTGGCCGCCTTGGACTCCATCAGCTCCACGAGGTCGGCGGCGAGCAGCCGGGCGGAACGGGCCTTCATCTCGGCCTCGGCGAACTGGAGGTGCGTGACCGTGGCCTCGTTCTGCCGCTCGTAGAAGGTGTACGTGATGCCCCGCTGGTGGATGCGGTCCCGGAACTCGGCCAGGGCCGCCCGGGCCAGGCCGAGGGCGGTCGAGGCCGTCCACGCGGAGAACAGCTGCATCACCGGCATCCTGTAGAAGGGGTCGGCGTTGTTGCGCAGCGACGGGAACGTCCCGGCCATGAGCGGCTCCACCGGCAGGACGCGGTGGGCGGGCACATGGACGTCCCGGGCGACGACGGTGTTGCTGCCGCTGCCGGTCAGGCCGGTGACGTCCCAGTCGTCCAGTACGTCGAGGTCGGCCATGGGAATCGCCAGCCACAGCAGCTCCGGCGGGCCGTCCGGGGTGTCGGCGAGCGCGGTGAGCAGATGCCAGTCGGCGTCCTGGCAGCCGGTCGCGAAGGGGGACTTCCCGGTCACCGTGTAGCCGCCGTCCACGGGTACGGCCTGCGCGCCCGGGACGAGTGTGCCGCTGACGCGTACGTCGGGGCCGGTGAAGATGTCGTCCTGGGCCTCGTCGGGGAACAGGGACGCGACGAACGCGGTCCCGGCCTGGATCATCACCGTGTATCCGGCCGATCCGCACGCGGCGGTGACCTCGCTGAGCACGTCGATCTGGGTCCGCAGCGGGGTCTGGTAGCCGCCGTAGTGGCGGGGGACGTTCATCCGCAGGATCCCGGAGTCCCGCAGGGCCTCGGCCACCTCACCCGTCACCCTCCGTCGCCGTTCCGCGCGCGCGGAGTGGGAGCGGATGAGCGGACGCAGCTCACGGACGCGTGCGAGAAGATCGGTATCGGTACCAGGTGCTGACGAACCGGCCACGGACGACCTCCGGTCTCGGGTCACAGCGGACCCCTCACCGTGGCGCCGATCACGGTGCCTGTCAATGCCGCCCCGGGCGGCCGGCGGCCCCGGCTACGCGGCCACGAACAGGGCCAGGAGCAGTGCCCCGCCGACCACGGCCGGCGCGATGATCTCGTACGCCCAGCGGATCGCGACCGCGCCCTTGGCGCCCGGCCGGCCCTCGTTGTTCTCGCACAGCAGCCGCAGCTCGCGGATGGTCTGGTCGACCTGCGCCCGCTTGATCTCGCCCACCGGCTCCACGCCGGTCCCGGCGGTGCGGGCCGCCTTCATCTCCTGGCGGGTCGCCTTCTTGCGCTGCCGCAGCGAGACGGGCACGGCCCAGAGCGCGTACTTCTTCCCGTCGTCGGTCAGCAGCTCGGTGGAGTACTCGGCGCGGAATTCGTCCACCTGCGACCAGGGGACGTCGATGGTGCGGAAGGGGTTGCGGATGCGGAGCCGGTCCTCGTTCGCGAGGACGACGGGCCGCAGCGTGAACGCCACCACGAGCGGGACCAGGAACATCAGCCAGGCGATGGCCAGCCAGGGCGTGTCCCCCCGGCCCCGGACGATCGCGTCCACACCGAGCCACAGGCCCAGGCCGAGCAGCAGCACGCCGCCCACCAGTCCGGCGGGGGATCGGAAGGCCCGATCCGCGTACGAGGGTTCCACGGGCGACTGCGAGCTGCTCATACCCACGATTCTGCCCCACCGCCGACGGAGGCCGCCTCCGCCCACCGGTGCGGAGGGGCCGCCGGGCCGGTGAAGACCCCGGGCTGGCGCGCGGCGCGGCACGGAAAGGCCCTCAGGACACCCGGGTGCGGCCCGTCACCGCACCCCCCTGTACAGGCAGCTACGCGCGTAGATATGCTCCGCTGGTGAGCATGCCCATCGCACCCGCATCCGCCCTCCCGGAGGTCACGGCCTCCGATCAGGCTCTCCGTCGCTTTCTGCACGGGCTCCCCGGGGTCGACCCCGTCGGGCTCGAAGCGCGCGCCGCCTCCCTCGGGACGCGGTCGATCAAGACGACGGCCAAGGCGTACGCCATCGATCTGGCCATCTCGATGATCGACCTCACCACGCTCGAAGGCGCCGACACCCCGGGCAAGGTCCGGGCCCTCGCCGCCAAGGCCGTGCATCCCGATCCGACCGACCGGACCACCCCGCGCACCGCCGCCGTCTGTGTCTATCCGGACATGGTCGCCGCGGCCAAGGAGGGGCTGCGGGGCGCTGACGTCAAGGTCGCGTCCGTCGCCACCGCCTTCCCCGCCGGCCGGGCCGCCCTCGGGGTCAAGCTGGCCGACACTCGCGACGCCGTCGCGGCCGGGGCCGACGAGATCGACATGGTCATCGACCGGGGCGCCTTCCTCGCCGGGAAGTATCTGAAGGTGTACGAGGAGATCGTCGCCGTCAAGGAGGCCGCTGGCCCCGCCCGGCTGAAGGTCATCTTCGAGACCGGTGAGCTGTCGACGTACGACAACATCCGCCGCGCCTCCTGGCTCGGCATGCTCGCGGGGGCCGACTTCATCAAGACGTCCACCGGCAAGGTCGCGGTCAACGCCACCCCGGCGAACACGCTGCTGATGCTGGAGGCCGTGCGCGACTTCAAGCTCCGGACCGGGATCCAGATCGGCGTGAAGCCCGCCGGCGGCATCCGCACCACCAAGGACGCGGTCAAGTTCCTCGTCCTGGTCAACGAGACCGCCGGACCGGCGTGGCTGGACAACCACTGGTTCCGCTTCGGCGCGTCCAGCCTTCTCAACGATCTGCTGATGCAGCGCCAGAAGCTGGCCACCGGCCGTTACTCCGGCCCCGACTACGTGACTGTGGACTGAGCGAGATGACCAGCGACATGACCAAGACAGTGGCGGGCGACCCGTTCGCCTACGCGCCCGCGCCGGAATCCCGCGCGGTCGTCGACATCGCCCCCTCCTACGGCCTCTTCATCGACGGCGAGTTCACGGAGTCCAGCGGCCGGGAGATGGCCAAGACCCTCTCCCCCGCGACCGAGGAGGTCCTCGCGGAGTACACGCAGGGCACCGCGGAGGACGTGGACCGCGCGGTCGCCGCCGCGCGCAAGGCGTTCGAGAAGTGGTCCGCGCTGCCCGGCGCCGAGCGGGCGAAGTACCTCTTCCGGATCGCCCGGATCATCCAGGAGCGCAGCCGTGAGCTGGCGGTGCTGGAGACCCTGGACAACGGCAAGCCGATCCGCGAGACCCGGGACGCGGACCTGCCCCTGGTCGCCGCGCACTTCTTCTACTACGCGGGCTGGGCCGACAAGCTGGAGCACGCGGGCTTCGGGGCGAACCCCCGGCCGCTGGGTGTCGCGGGCCAGGTCATCCCGTGGAACTTCCCGCTGCTGATGCTGGCGTGGAAGATCGCCCCGGCGCTGGCGGCCGGCAACACGGTCGTCCTCAAGCCCGCCGAGACGACGCCGCTGTCCGCGCTCTTCTTCGCGGACATCTGCCGCCAGGCGGGGCTGCCCCGGGGCGTGGTGAACATCGTCACCGGCGACGGCCGCACCGGCGCGTCCCTGGTCGCGCACCCGGGCATCGACAAGGTGGCGTTCACGGGCTCCACGGCGGTCGGCAAGGCCATCGCCCGCCAGGTGGCGGGCACGGACAAGCGGGTCACGCTGGAGCTGGGCGGCAAGGGCGCCAACATCGTCTTCGACGACGCGCCCATCGACCAGGCCGTCGAGGGCATCGTCACCGGCATCTTCTTCAACCAGGGCCAGGTCTGCTGCGCGGGCTCCCGGCTGCTGGTCCAGGAGTCCATCCAGGACGAGCTGCTGGACGCGCTCAAGCGCCGGCTGTCCACGCTCCGCCTGGGCGACCCGCTGGACAAGAACACCGACATCGGCGCGATCAACTCCGCCGAGCAGCTGGCCCGGATCACCGCGCTCGCCCAGTCCGGCGAGGCGGAGGGCGCCGAGCGCTGGTCCGCCCCGTGCGAGCTGCCGTCCGCGGGCTACTGGTTCGCGCCGACCCTCTTCACCGGGGTCACGCAGGCGCACACGATCGCCCGTGACGAGATCTTCGGCCCGGTGCTGTCGGTGCTGTCGTTCCGTACCCCGGACGAGGCCGTCGCCAAGGCCAACAACAGCCAGTACGGCCTGTCGGCGGGCATCTGGACCGAGAAGGGTTCCCGCATGCTCGCGGTCGCGGGCAAGCTCCGGGCGGGTGTCGTCTGGGCCAACACGTTCAACAAGTTCGACCCGACCTCGCCGTTCGGCGGCTACAAGGAATCGGGCTTCGGCCGCGAGGGCGGTCGCCACGGCCTGGAGGCGTACCTCGATGTCTGAGACTGCACGACTGAGCGTGTTCAAGACCTACAAGCTGTACGTGGGCGGGAAGTTTCCGCGTTCCGAGAGCGGCCGGGTGTACGAGGTGACGGACGTCAAGGGCAAGTGGCTGGCGAACGCGCCCCTGGCCTCCCGCAAGGACGCCCGGGACGCCGTGGTCGCGGCCCGCAAGGCGGTCGGCGGCTGGTCGGGCGCGACCGCGTACAACCGGGGCCAGGTCCTCTACCGCGTCGCGGAGATGCTGGAGGGCCGCCGGGAGCAGTTCGTCCGTGAGGTCGCGGACGCGGAGGGCCTGTCCAAGTCGAAGGCGGCGGCCCAGGTGGACGCGGCGATCGACCGGTGGGTCTGGTACGCCGGGTGGACCGACAAGATCGCCCAGGTGGTCGGCGGCGCCAACCCGGTGGCGGGGCCGTTCTTCAACCTCTCCACACCGGAGCCGACCGGCGTGGTCGCGGTGCTGGCGCCCCAGGACTCGTCCTTCCTGGGCCTGGTCTCGGTGATCGCCCCCGTGATCGCCACCGGCAACACGGCCGTGGTCGTGGCGGGCGAGCGGGCCCCGCTGCCCGCGCTCTCCCTCGGCGAGGTGCTGGCCACCTCCGACCTCCCCGGCGGTGTGGTCAACGTCCTCTCCGGCCGTACGGCGGAGATCGCGGCCCCGCTCGCCGCGCACCAGGACGTCAACGCCATCGACCTCACCGGCGCGGACGCGGCCCTGGCCGTGGAGCTGGAGACGGCGGCCGCCGACAACCTCAAGCGGGTGCTGCGGCCCGGCGCCGAGGAGTGGGCGGCCGACCCGGGCACCCGGCGGATGACCGCGTTCCTGGAGACCAAGACGGTCTGGCACCCCACGGGGGCGCTGGGCGCGGCCGGCTCCTCCTACTGAGCGGCATGACGACGCCCCCGCCGTCCACGACCGGACGGCGGGGGCGTCGTGTCGCACGGGCGCTACAGCGGCAGGCCCTGCACCAGCGGGCCGAGCACCGGCAGTTCGCTGAGCGAGTCGCCCTGGGCCAGCGGCCCGGTGGCCGCCTGGGTGGAGATCGGCTTGAAGTCGGCGACCTGGGCGGCGGCCCCGTTGGCCAGCGGGTCGACCCCGGTCTTCGCCAGCGGGTTCAGCTGGAGCCGGGTCAGCTCCCCGAGCCCGGTCACCGAGTTGGTGACCGCCCCCGCCAGGGGGAGCCCGCCGGTGGGCCCGGCCAGGGTCGAGGCGACGGAGTCGAGGGGCCCCGGGGGGACCGGTGCCGCGTGCGCGGTGTCCCCCGCGCCGACGGCGGCGGCCACCGCCGCCACGGTGAGACCGGCGCTCAGGGCGAAGCGCCGGGACGGGTGGGATGCGTGACGTGCCATGGGATGAGGGCTCCCGCCTGACGAGCGATCCGGACGGCGGTCCAGTCGGGTGACGGGGACCGCAGTCCAGTTGGGTGACGACAAGGACACCGAGCGTAGTGGAGATGTGATTCTCCCTCCACCGCTCTCCCCGGAGGGTCCCCTTCACGAGTCAATGCCTCACACTGGTGTCCCGTGACTGCTTCCCCCACGCCCACGCGTGTCGTGCTCCTCGCGGGCCCCTCCGGCTCCGGAAAGACCTCCCTCGCCGCGCTCTCGGGACTGCCCGTGCTGCGCCTGGACGACTTCTACAAGGAGCACGACGACCCCACGCTGCCGCGCGTCGCCGGGGGCACGGCCACCGACTGGGACTCGCCCCTGTCCTGGGACACGGAGACGGCGGTCGCGGCCATCGCCGCGCTGTGCCGTACCGGGCGTACCGACGTCCCGGTGTACGACATCGCCACCAGCTCCCGGAGCGGGAGCACCGCGTTCGAGACCGGTGGTGCGCCGTTGTTCATCGCGGAGGGGATCTTCGCGGCGGAGCTGGTGACCCGCTGCCGCGAGCTGGGGCTGCTGGCGGACGCGCTCTGTCTGCGGGGGCGTCCCTCGACGACCTTCCGCCGCCGGCTCGCCCGTGATCTGCGCGAGGGGCGCAAGTCGGTGCCGGTGCTGCTGCGGCGGGGGTGGCGGCTGATGCGCTCGGAGCGTTCGATCGTGGCCCGGCAGACCCGGCTGGGGGCGCACCCCTGCGGCCGGGACGAGGCGCTGGGGCGGCTGGCGGTCGCGGCGGGCGGGAACACCGCCGCGCGGCCCCCGGCCCGTCAGTCCGGCTGACCGGGCGCGCCCTGCCCGTACCGCCGCCCCCTAGGGGCACGCATGAAGAGCGGGACCGGACAAGACCCCCCGGCCCGTCCGATCCCGCTCTCCCCCGTTCCCCCCGTGCTCCACGCGGGTCCCCCGACCCTTGTGGCCCCCCTCTTGCCCGCCGCTCCCCCGAACGACGGCCCCCCTCGTTCCCCCGTGGGGTGTCCCGTATTACTGGTGGGACCCCCCGTTCCCTCAGGCCACCAGCTCGCCGAAGGACTCCTCCTCGTCACGGCCGAAGCTGAGGACCTGGTCCTCGCGCAGCCGGCGGAGCGACCGCCAGATGCTCGACTTCACCGTGCCGACACTGATGTCCAGGATCTTCGCGATCTCCGGGTCGGTGCGGCCCTCGTAGTAGCGCAGGACCAGCATCGTCCGCTGGAGTTCGGGCAGCCTGGCCAGCGCCTGCCAGAGCACCGCGCGCAGCTCGGTCCCCCGCATCGCGTCGGTGTCGCTCGCCGTCTCCGGCAGCTCCTCCGTGGGGTACTCGTTGAGCTTGCGCCGGCGCCAGGCGCTGATGTGCAGATTGGTCATGGTCCGCCGGAGATAGCCGCCGACGGCCGCCTTGTCGCTGATCCGGTCCCAGGCCCGGTAGGTGGAGAAGAGGGCGCTCTGGAGCAGGTCCTCGGCCTCGAACCGGTCTCCGGTCAGGTGGTAGGCGGTCGCGTACAGGGAGGAACGACGTTCCTGCACATAGGCGGTGAACTCCGCCTCGGTCAGGCTCGGCCGTCCCCCGTTCTCCCGGTACGCGGCCCCCGGGCCGACGGTCGTCGTGGCGTTGGCACCCGTGGTGACAGCCCCCGTGGTGGTGGCGTCGACGACCGTCATGTACGACGGCTTGTGCTGGCGCCCGGTGCCGCGAACGCACCCCCGCCCGTTCACGGCACCGGACTTCTCCAGAGCCCGCCCGACGTCGTGAAGACGCGTGACAACTGCGCTTGAGGTGGTGCTGTGCAGTGCTTTCATCCCGCGCCCCCCGTCGAGTGGAGTTCGTTTCCGTCCGTGTGCCACACAGCTTGCCCAGGCAGTTTCATGGCGGTGTCCGCCGACTGTCACAGACCTGTCACAGGGAAAGGGAGAGCAGTGGAGTGACGGGTGTGACAGGGCTGGCGTCGGTGGCGCGGCCGGCCCGGCCGGGACCCGTCCCGCCCGATCACCGGGATCCACCGGTCGTACTCCGGCGCGGCCATGGGCCAGAATGGCCCCTGTGCCTTTCCTGTTGCTGATCGAGGACGACGACGCCATCCGCACGGCCCTCGAACTCTCGCTCTCCCGCCAGGGCCACCGTGTGGCCACCGCGGCGACGGGCGAGGACGGCCTGAAGCTGCTCAAGGAGCAGCGGCCCGATCTGATCGTGCTGGATGTGATGCTGCCAGGGATCGACGGCTTCGAGGTGTGCCGCCGGATCCGGCGCACCGACCAGCTGCCGATCATTCTGCTGACCGCGCGCAGCGATGACATCGACGTGGTGGTGGGGCTGGAGTCCGGCGCCGACGACTACGTGGTCAAGCCGGTGCAGGGCCGGGTGCTGGACGCCCGGATCCGCGCGGTGCTGCGCCGGGGCGAGCGGGAGGCCACCGACTCGGCGACCTTCGGCTCGCTGGTGATCGACCGCTCCGCCATGACCGTGACGAAGAACGGTGAGGATCTTCAGCTCACGCCGACCGAGCTGCGGCTGCTGCTGGAGCTGAGCCGACGGCCGGGGCAGGCGCTGTCCCGGCAGCAGTTGCTGCGGCTGGTGTGGGAGCACGATTACCTCGGGGACTCCCGGCTGGTGGACGCGTGCGTCCAGCGGCTGCGGGCGAAGGTGGAGGACGTGCCGTCCTCGCCGACCCTGATCCGTACCGTGCGCGGTGTGGGCTACCGGCTGGACGCCCCGCAGTGAGCGCACGCGCCACCGTCACCATCACCACCGCCGTCGCTTGCGTCGCAGCGGTCGCGAAGGGCGCCGCCCGGTGAGCGGTGCCGCCAAGCGCGCGCTCCTCGCCGGGCTGCGCTGGACCAGCCTGCGGCTGCGGCTGGTCGTCGTCTTCGCCGTGGTCGCGCTGACCGCCGCCGTGTCCGCGTCGGGCATCGCCTACTGGCTCAACCGGGAGGCCGTACTGACCCGGGTGCAGGACTCCGCGCTGGACAGCTTCCGCAAGGACATGCAGAACCGGGCGGCGGCACTGCCGCTGCGCCCCACCCAGCCGGAACTGGAGCAGACCGCGCTCCAGATGGCGAACGGGCAGGCGGGGTACGGGGTGCTGCTGCTGGGCGAGCGCGCGGCGGGCAAGCCGGTCGTCGGCACGTCCGACCAGGATCTCTACACGCTGGACCGGGTGCCGGACGCGCTGCGCACGGCCGTGAACAAGCGGCAGGACACGGGCCCCGACGGGGCCGCGCAGTACCACCTGTACTGGCAGCGCACGGAGGTGGCGGGCGAGCCGTATCTGGTGGGCGGCGCCCGGATCACGGGCGGCGGCCCGACGGGCTATGTCTTCAAGTCGCTGGAGCAGGAGCGCGACGATCTGATCACGCTGGCCTGGTCGCTGGGGATCGCCACGGCGCTGGCCCTGGTCGGCTCGGCGCTGCTGGCGCAGGCGGCGGCCACGACCGTGCTCAGGCCCGTACGGCGGCTCGGGGACGCGGCGCGCAGGCTGGGCGAGGGCAAGCTGGACACCCGGCTGCGGGTGTCGGGCACCGACGAACTGGCCGAGCTGGCGCGGACCTTCAACAGGACGGCGGAGTCGCTGGAGAAGAAGGTCGCCGACATGAGCGCCCGGGAGGAGTCCAGCCGCCGGTTCGTGGCGGACATGTCGCATGAGCTGCGGACCCCGCTGACGGCGCTGACCGCCGTGACCGAGGTGCTGGAGGACGAGGTCGACACCCTGGACCCGATGATCGCCCCGGCGGTGACCCTGGTGGTGAGCGAGACCCGGCGGCTGGGCGATCTGGTGGAGAACCTGATGGAGGTCACCCGCTTCGACGCGGGCACCGCCAAGGTCGTCCTGGACACGGTCGACGTCGCGGACCAGGTCACCGCGTGCATCGACGCGCGGGCCTGGCTGGACGCGGTGGAGCTGGACGCCGAGCGCGGGATCATGGCGCGGCTCGACCCGCGCCGCCTCGATGTGATCCTGGCGAATCTGATCGGCAACGCGCTCAAGCACGGCGGTTCGCCGGTACGGGTGTCGGTGCGGCTGGACGAGGGCGCCGGGCTGGTGATCGAGGTACGGGACCACGGGCCCGGGATCCCCGCCGAGGTGCTGCCCCATGTCTTCGACCGCTTCTACAAGGCGAGCGCGTCACGGCCGCGGTCCGAGGGGAGCGGGCTCGGTCTCTCGATCGCGATGGAGAACGCGCTCGCGCACGGGGGCACCATCACCGCCGCCAACTCGCCAGACGGCGACGGCGCGGTGTTCGTGCTGCGGCTGCCCCAGGATCCGTCCGCGCCCCAGGGGTACGCCGACGACCCGATCGACGCCGTGGGCGCCGTGGATCCCGTCGATCCGGACGATCCGGACGATCCGGCAGGCGGTGGGCCGGGGTCGGGCGGAGCGGGCCCGGACGAGGGGACGGGCGGGGTGCGGGACGAGGGGAGCGAGCGGTGAGGAGCGGGGTCCGCGGGCGGTGGGGCGCCCTGGCGCTGGCGGGCGGTGTCCTGCTGCTCTCCGGGTGCGGGATCAGGACGACCCAGGTGCCGGTGAACGACGGCCCCGCGCCGTCCAGGCCGCCGTGCGCGGTGAGCGGCGCCCCGGCGGCCGAGGGGTTCCCGGTGCGGGTGTACCTGGTGTGCGCGTCCGGGCTGAAGCCGGTGGACCGGGTGGTGGAGCTGCCCGCCGAGAGCGCCCACGACGGACGGGTACGGGTCGCCGGCGCGCTCCTCGCGGAGCTGCGGCGGCAGCCGTCGGAGACGGAGCGGGAGGCCGGGTTCACGACGGACGTGCCCGATCCGGTGGTGGTCGGCGGGGCGCGGCCCGGGGATCCGGCGGGCACGCTGCGGCTGAGCCGGCAGCCGGAGGACCTGCCGCCGACGGCGCTCGCGCAGATCGTGTGCACCTTCGCGGAGAGCCAGGCCGCGGTGGCGGGCGGCGCGGTGGTCCTCGGCGGTCCCGGGGAGTATCCGCCGCGGGGCTACAGCTGCCAGGAGCGGGTGCGGGAGCGCCCGGCGGAGCCGGTGCCGACCCTGTCGCCGCTGCCGTCGCCGGAGCCGGAGCCGTCGGCGCCGTCGGCCCCGCAGCTGTCGGGGAGCGTGCTCCGGTGACCTGGGCGCCGTGCGGCCGCTGAGGGGACACCCGGGGGACATCGGGGCCGTTTCCGGGGCCCTGAGGGCCGTCAGGACGGCTCCGCGGACCCTTCCCGGGACCCGGCGGAACCGTTCCCCGGGTGGCGCGCGTCTTGTGTGCCGTGCGGTGTCAAGGTAAGAGCGGCAGTGCCGCGAACCGGTTGCGTGCGGTGGGGGTTCTCCTCCTCCTCGCGCACTTGCTGCTCGTCTGCTGGCTGACCCTGCGCCCGCTGGACGTGCCCTGGGTGACGCCCGCGAACCTGGAGCTGCTGGCCGGCATCCGGGCGGATCTGGAGCTGCCGCCCCGGGACGCGGCGCTGCGGCTCGGCGGGGGGCTGCTGCTGCTGGCGCCGCTGGGTGTGCTGCTGCCGCTGGTGAGCGGCCGGCTCATGGTCTCCCCGGTGGGGTCGCTGGCGCGGACGGTCACAGCGGGGGCGCTGATCTCGCTCGCGATCGAGCTGTTGCAGACGGGGGTGCCGGGCCGGGTCCTCGACGTCGATTCACTGCTGCTGAACACCGCCGGGGTGATGCTGGCGCATCTGCTGGTGGTGCCGTCGGCGCGGGCCCGGCTGCGGCGGCGCCGGGCCCGGCTGCGGGACCGGTCCCCGGCGGCCTCATCGGCGCAGCCCCGGCCCCGGTTCCGGGCGGTGGCCCAGTCGGCCCCGATGGCGCCGCTGATGCCGTCGCCCGTGCGGCGGCCCGGGTCCGGCGGCGGTCCGCTCCTCCGGGAGGAGGGGAGTCCCCCGGGGCCGACCCCGAGGATTTCCAGGGTCGGGATCGCCCCGTAGAGGGACGCTTCATCCCGGTAGGCGGGGGCACCATGGAGGGACAGAGAACGTCGTCCGGCCGGGCCGGGCGGCCACCGGAGGCCCCCCGGAGGACCCCTGAAGCCGGTGGAGCCCGTGAAGCCCGAGCCCATGAAGCCCGAGCCTGTGAAGCCTGTGAAGCCTGTGAAGAGGAGACCGTGATGGCCGCACTTGTCCGCCCGCGCGAGGGACGCATGATCGGTGGCGTGTGCGTGGCGCTGGCCCGGCGCTTCGGCACCTCGGCCGGCGTGGTCCGGACGGTGTTCGCCGTCTCGTGCCTGCTGCCGGGCCCGCAGATCCTGCTCTATCTGGCGCTCTGGGCGCTGCTGCCCGGCCAGTCGAAGTCGGCCGCCACCTCCTGGTAGCGCCCGTCCCGGGTGCCGATGTACGCGCGTGGGGCGCGCGCCGCGTGTGCGGTGCGCGCCCCACGCCGTGTTGCCGGAGCGCCGTACGGAGGGGAAGTGACGGCGGGCGGCGGTCGGTGTCAGAGGGGCTGGGAACTGGCGTTCAGCTGAGGGGTGAGGTTGAGCGGCGCGGGGGCCAGCTTGCCGAGTTCGCCCACCGGGAGGCCGCCGAGCAGGGAGCCCAGCACCTCCTGGGGGGCGCCGGGCGCGACGGCCCGGGTGGCGGCGGTGCCGAGGGTCGCGGGCACGGTGGACGCGCTCTCGACCAGGGCACCCTGGGTGCTGGCCTGGGCGCCCGCCAGGGTCTGGGGAGCGCCGGCGGGCAGCTTGGAGACGACCTTCTGCACCGGCACCGCGCTGGTGACGGCGTCGAGGGAGGTGACTTCTTCGAGGGAGGGCGCGGGAGTGGGCGCGGGCGCGGCGACGGCGGTACCCGCGGCGGCGGCTGCGAAGGCGGCACCGAGCGCGGCGACGCCGAGGGTCCTGGCGGCAGACTGCTTCATCAGGGATGTGTCCTCGGAAAGGGAATGACAGGGAACAGCCGTGGAAACAAAGAGGGAAAACGGCGGCTCCGCAAGCTAGCCACACCAGCAGGGCCGAAGCAAATACCCGGCGCCGTCGATATTTTCGCCTTTTCCGGTGTTCCGCTGCTCTCCCCGGGCCGGGTCCTTCAGCTTTCCGGTGGGGCAGACCGGCTGGTCGTGGCGGTCTGCGAGAACAGCCATTCGGATTTCAGCTCGGCATATCCAGGCTTGATCACATCATTGATCATCGCCAGCCGTTCATCGAAAGGAATGAACGCGGATTTCATCGCATTGACGGTGAACCACTGGAGGTCGTCGAGCGAGTATCCGAAGGCCTCGGTCAGCCGCTCGAATTCCCGGGACATGCTGGTCCCGGACATGAGCCGGTTGTCGGTGTTCACGGTGGCCCGGAAGTGGAGCCGCCGCAGCAGCCCGATGGGATGGTCCGCGTAGGAGCCGACGGCCCCGGTCTGGATATTGGACGTGGGGCACAGCTCCAGCGGTACGCGCTTGTCGCGCACATAGGCCGCGAGCCGGCCGAGGCGGACCTCGCCGCCGGCGGCGACGGAGATGTCGTCGACGATCCGCACCCCGTGGCCGAGCCGGTCGGCGCCGCACCACTGGAGGGCCTGCCAGATCGACGGCAACCCGAACGCCTCCCCCGCGTGAATGGTGAAGTGGTTGTTCTCCCGCTTGAGGTATTCGAAGGCGTCGAGATGGCGGGTGGGCGGATAACCGGCCTCCGCGCCCGCGATGTCGAAGCCGACGACGCCCGAGTCCCGGTGCCGGTTGGCGAGTTCGGCGATCTCCAGGGAGCGGGCCGCGTGCCGCATCGCCGTCAGCAGGGCCCCGACCCGGATCCGGCGGCCGCTCTCCCGCGCCAGCCGCTCCCCCTCCCGGAAGCCCTCGTTCACCACGGCGACGACCTCTTCGAGGGTCAGCCCGCCCTCCAGATGCTGTTCGGGGGCGTAGCGGATCTCCGCGTACACCACCCCGTCCTCGGCGAGATCCTCCGCGCACTCGGCGGCGACCCGGAAGAGCGCGTCCGGTGTCTGCATCACGGCGCAGGTGTGGGTGAAGGTCTCCAGATAGCGTTCCAGCGAACCGGAGTCGGCGGCCTCCCGGAACCAGGTGCCGAGCCGGTCGGGCTCGGTCTCCGGCAGATCGCCGTAGCCGCTCGCGCGGGCGAGGTCGACGACCGTGCCGGGGCGCAGCCCGCCGTCGAGATGATCATGGAGGAGCGCCTTCGGGGCACGGCGGATCTGCTCCGCGGTGGGGCTGTTCAGAGGCTTGATCTCCATTTGCGCACTCTATTCCTACGCGGGTAGAGCCCACCTCGCGCGCTCCGTAACAAAGACCGCGCATACGGGTGGCGCGGGGTATCGCTTCTGCCACTGTTCTGCCATGGCACACCGTGTACTGCCCCGGTGGTGGGGGCGTCGTCAGGAGCGGGATACGGCAGGGACGCGGACAGCGGCGGAGGGGGGCGGGGAACAGCGGCTGGGCCGGGCGTTCCGGGGCCCCGCGCCGGCGCCGGGCGCGGATGCGATGGTGGCCGGGGTGGTGGTGCTGCTGCCCGACGGGGAGCCGCACTCGGACCGGGGCCCGTCGCGGCGTGCCCTGGCCCTGGCGCAGCCGCTGGGCCGGGCGCTGGCCCGCGCGGGCGGCCCGCACGGGCTGGTGGTGCATCCGGTGCGCTACCGCTCCCGGGGGTGGAACGGGAGCGACGCCCGTCTCGCCGCCGACGCGTCGTCGGCCGTCGACGAGGTGGTGCGGCGGTACGGGGACGTACCGGTCTGCCTGGCGGGCCACGGCTTCGGCGGCCGGGCGGCCCTGCACGCGGCGGACCATCCGGCGGTGGGCGCGGTGCTGGCGCTGGCGCCCTGGCTGCCCGGGGCCCGGGACGCCGCCGTCGCTCCTGAGCCGGTGAAGCAGCTGGTGGGACGGCAGGTGCTGATCGTGCACGGCACCAACGACCGGCGGACGGAACCGGACCTGTCGTTCCGGCTGGCGGAGCGGGCGAAGAAAGTGAACCGGAACATATGCCGCTTCGAGGTGCACACGGACGGGAACGCGCTGCGCCAGCACCACGCCGAAGTGCTGGCGCTGGCGACGGACTTCGTCCTCGGGTCGCTCTCGCCGCACCCGTACTCCCGCCCGGTGGCGGACGCGCTGGCGGCGCCGCCGCCGCTGGGGCTGCGGATGCCGCTGGCGGCGGGGTTCGGGCGGTCGCTGCGGCCATGAGCGCGCGCAGGGTCCGCGCGGTACGGCCCGGGGCGGCGCCGGGCATCCTGGCGACCGGACGGGAGGCCCGGGGCCCGGACCCGGACCCGGGGCCGGGGCCGGGGCCGGGGCCGGGGCCGGGGCCGGGGCCGGGGCCGGGGCCGGGGCCGGGGCCGGGGCCGGGGCCGGGGCCGGGGCCGGGGATCACTCCGGAAGGCCCGGCAGCAGCTTCCCCCGCTGGGCGAGAAGGAACTTCTTGAACGCGGCGACGGGGGCGGTGTCGGGATGCCCGTCCAGCCAGGCGACGCCGATCTCGCGGGCCGCGCGGGGCGCGGTCACCGTCAGCTCCACCACCCCGGGCCGGGCCACCGCCGGCGGCGGCAGCAGCGCCACGCCGAGCCCGGCGGCGACCAGTCCGCGCAGGGTCTCGGCCTCCTCGCCCTCGAAGGCGACCTTGGGGGTGAATCCGGCCTGGGCGCAGAGGTCGTCGGTGATCCGGCGCAGCCCGTACCCCGGCTCCAGGGTGACGAAGACGTCGTCGGCGGCCTCCGCGAGACGGACCCGTTTGCGGCGGGCGAGCCGGTGGTCGTCGGGGACGACGAGCCGCAGCCGCTGTTCGTCGAGGCGGCGGGCGACGAGGTCGGGCGCGTCGGGGACGGGTGAGGTCAGGCAGAGGTCGAGATCGCCGGAGCGCAGGCCCCCGAGCATCGCCTCGCCGTAGTTCTGGACGAGGGTGAAGCGGACCTTCGGGTGGTCGGCGCGGAAGGCGCGCAGCAGGGCGGGCACGGTCTCCGAGCCCATGGTGTGCAGAAAGCCGAAGGCGACCTTCCCGGCCCGGGGGTCCGCGTCGGCGCGGACGGCGTCGGCGGCCTTCTCCACCTCGGCGAGGGCGCGCTCGACGGCGGCGAGGAAGGTGCGCCCGGCGGGGGTGAGGGAGACGGTGCGGCCCCTGCGGGCGAAGAGGGCGACCCCGAGGTCCCGTTCCAGGCGGACCATCGCCCGGGAGAGGGTGGACTGCGGTACGCCCATCTCCTGGGCGGCCCGGGTCACGTGCTCCTGGCGGGCGACCCCGGCGAAGTAGGCGAGGCGAGGCGCCAGGAGCAGCGCTGTGTCTTCGATGACATCTTCGTGTCCTGCGTAACTGCCGTGTGACAGCCGAGGCTGTGAGCTGCGGTCATGCACCATGGGAACGATTATCGCCATTCCATGCATTGGACGCATGAAAAGGAGGGGTTTACGTTCGAAACATGCCTGCTGCCAGTACCAAGGCGTCCACCACGGTGGGCGCCGCCTTCGACCCCGCTCCCCTCGCCCCGGGCCGCCCCGGCTTCCGCCGGATGAGCCTCGCCCTCTTCGCCGCCGGTGTGGCGGCCTTCGCCCTCCTCTACTCCACGCAGGCACTGCTGCCCGCGATCTCCTCCGGCTACGGGGTGAGCGCGTCGGCGGCGAGCTGGACCGTCTCGGCCGCGACGGGCGCGCTGGCCCTCTTCGTCCTCCCGCTGTCCGCGCTCTCCGAGCGGTACGGGCGGCGCACCCTGATGACGGCGTCCCTCGTCGTCGCGGTCGCGCTGGGTCTGCTGGTGCCGTTCGCCCCGAGCCTGGAGTGGCTGGTGGTCCTGCGGGCCGTGCAGGGCGCGGCGCTGGCCGGGCTGCCTGCGTCCGCGATGGCGTATCTCGCGGAGGAGGTCAGGCCCACGGCGCTGGTCGGCGCGATCGGACTCTTCGTGGCGGGCAACAGCGTCGGCGGGATGAGCGGCCGGATCGTCACCGGCTGGGCGGCCGAGGCGTGGGGCTGGCGCGCGGGCCTGTTCGCGGTGGGCGTGCTGGCGCTGGCGGGTCTGGCGGCCTTCCGGCTGCTGCTCCCCCGGCCCCGGCGGTTCACACCGGGGACGCTGAGCCCCCGGGCGCTGGCGAGCACCGTGCGCGGGCATCTGGCCGATCCGCTGCTGGGGCGGCTGTACGCGATCGGCGCGCTCTTCATGACGGTGTTCGGCGCGGTCTACACGGTGATCGGCTACCGGCTGACGCAGGAGCCGTTCGGGCTCTCCCCGGGCGTCGTCGGCTCCGTCTTCCTGGTCTATCTGGTCGGTACGGCCTCGTCGGCCGCGGCCGGGCGTCTGGTGGGCCGGCTGGGGCGGCGCGGGGCGCTGTACCTGGCGGTGACGACCACGGCGGCCGGTCTGCTGCTGTCGCTGTCCGACTCGCTGACGGCGGTCCTGCTGGGCCTGGTGCTGATCACGGCCGGTTTCTTCGCCGGGCACGCGGTCGCGTCGGCGGCGGTGAGCCGCACGGCGACCACCGGCCGGGCGCAGGCGTCGGCGCTCTACCAGTCCGCGTACTACCTGGGCAGCAGCGTCGGCGGCACGCTCGGCGCGATCGCCTTCCACGCGGGCGGCTGGCCGGGGACGGTGGGTCTGGCGCTGCTGGCCGTCACCGGCGTCGTCTCGATCACGCTGTACGGGACCCGGGTGGCGCGGCTGGAGCGGCGCTCACTCGTCGTGGCCGGCGCCCCGGCGGTCCGCTGAACCCTCCGGCCCCACCTTCCCGTTCGCAGAGTTGAGCGGGGTTGAGCGGGGCCGTCCGCTGTAGCGGTATCGAGACATTTCCGCACAACGCAGTGTCCCGTATCGTCGTCCTACCGTGTGAGCGACCGCAATCCGGCGGCGTATCTAGGGGGAGTTGAGAACGGTGGGGAATCTGATGCGTGGGGTACGGGGGCCGGGGCGCCGGGCGGGTGTGGTGCTGGGGCTGACCGGGATGCTGGTCCCGCTGACCCTGGCGATCGGCAGCACGCCGGCCGCCGCCGCGTCCGCGTGCACGGCGAAGGCGGGCCCGCACCAGAAGCAGGTGGAGAAGTTCCTCGGCCGCAAGGCCGACGGCAAGCAGTCCACAGCCGACTGCACGGCGATCCGCGCGTTCCAGAAGAAGCACGGCGTCAGCCCGGCGGCCGGCTACGCGGGCCCGCTGACCTGGCAGATCATGAACACGATGATCCAGCAGAAGGCGGCGGGGAAGAACCCCAACAAGGCCGGCAAGTGCCCGGTGAACAAGGGCCGGATCGCCTGTGTGGACCTGACCCGGCAGCTCAGCTGGATCCAGGACGGCAAGAAGCTGAAGTTCGGCCCGGTGCCGGTGCGCACCGGCAAGGACAAGTTCGAGACCCGGACCGGGCTCAAGAAGATCTATATGCGCAACATCGACCACGTCTCCTCGATCTACGACGTGAAGATGCCGTACGCCCAGTTCTTCGACGGCGGCCAGGCCTTCCACTCGGTGACCAAGTCGATGTGGAACCCGCCCGGTTCGGCGGGCTGCGTCAATATGACGCCCTCCAACGCCAAGTCGTACTGGAGCCTGCTCAAAAAGGGCGATGAGGTGTACGTATACGGCCGGAAGCCCGGCACCTGAGCCTCCGTTGTCAGTCCTCTCCGGTAGGTTCCGTGGCGCAGTGGCCATGGGGCTGAATGGGGTGGACCGATGAGTGATCTGGCGACGGGCGGAATCGACGCGGAGCTGGAGAAGTACCGGCGGGAGCTGACCGGTTACTGCTACCGGATGCTGGGCTCCTCCTTCGAGGCGGAGGATGCCGTCCAGGACACGCTGGTGCGGGCCTGGCGCGGTCTGGAGAAGTTCGAGAGGCGTTCGTCGCTGCGGTCCTGGCTGTACCGGATCGCGACGAACGTCTGCCTCGACATGCTGCACGCGGGCAACCGCCGGGCCCGTCCGATGGATCTGTCGGCGCCCACCCCGGTCGCCCAGGCCCAGCTGCGGACCCGCCCGGAGGAGATCTGGCTGGAGCCCGTGCCGGACGGCCGGGTGCTGCCGTCGGTGGCGGACCCGGCGGAGCGCGCGGTGCAGCGGGAGTCGATCAGGCTGGCGTTCGTCGCGGCCCTCCAGCACCTCCCGCCGAAGCAGCGGGCGGTGCTGATCCTCCGCGAGGTGCTGGCGTGGAAGGCGGCGGAGGTCGCCGAGCTGCTGGACACCTCGGTCGCCTCGGTCAACAGCGCACTCCAGCGGGCCCGGGCGACCCTGGCCGAATCACCGCCCGCCGCCTGCGACCCGGCGAACCCGCTGGACGAGGAGCAGCGGGCGCTCCTTGAGCGCTATGTCGCCGCCTTCGAGGGGTACGACATGGAGGCGCTGAAGCAGGTCCTCCACGACGACGCCACGCTCTCCATGCCCCCGTACGACCTGTGGCTCCAGGGCTTCGACGACATCGTGGGCTGGCTGCTGGGCACGGGCTCGGTCTGTATCGGCTCCCGGCTGCTGCCGACCACAGCCAACGGCATGCCGGCCTTCGCGCACTACCACCTGGCGGAGGACGGCGACGGGCACACGCCGTGGGCGCTGATGGTGATGGACATCCGGCAGGGAAGGATCGCCGGGATCAATTCCTTCCTGGACACGGACCGCTGGTTCCCGCTCTTCGGTTTCCCGGAGCGGCTGGCCCCGGGCCAGGTTCTCTAGGCCGTCTCTTACGGATCTTGCTGGGGCTCGCGTGCCCTGGCACCGCGCCTCGCCGCGTTGTCGTCAATCGCCGCTGCTCCGCAGGGACTCATTCCTCCGCCTTGCGATGCACGGCACCAGACCCCGCTCCCTCACCCAGCCTGATCCGTAAGAAACGACCTAGTGACCTGAGTCGGAGATTCGTCGGCAGTAGTGGGCGACTTTGTCGAGG